>NZ_CP011026.1:0-600000 GCF_000238395.3 Pseudoalteromonas arctica A 37-1-2 | reverse complement strand
TCGCACTTTCTATGTTAGAAAACGCTTAAACCTCTTTTTTAAGCCGTTTATCGAAAAGCCTCACTTTGTGAGGCTTTTTTGTGCTAAATGTATAGAAAATAATAACACCTCAAGCACCTCAACAATGATCAAAACATTTACCTTTTCGTTGCTTAGTGTATTAGCAATTTTTAACGCTAAAGCACAAGAGCTAAAAACCATCGATGAAATTCACAGTGCATATAAAAATAATTCTATTAATGCACAGCAACTCACCCAAAATTATATAGACCGAATTAATAAACTTAATCCACACTATAATGCGGTTATTAGTTTAGAGCCTACAGCTATTGCTCAAGCTAAAACGTTAGATGAACTTGCCGTCAAAGGAACTTGGGCTGGGCCATTACATGGAATACCTGTACTTCTTAAAGATAATATAGAAACTAAAGGCACACTTCCCACAACGGCTGGCTCTTTAGCACTTAAAAATAACGTTACTGATAATGATGCTTTTGTTGTTAAACAACTACGTAATGCGGGCGCTATAATTTTAGGTAAAGCTAATTTAAGTGAGTGGGCAAATTTTCGTTCATCCTATTCATCTTCAGGCTGGAGTGCCGTAGGCGGACAAACACATAATGCGCACGATGTAACACGTAACCCATGTGGTTCTAGCGCAGGTTCTGCTGTTGCGGTAGCACTTAACTTTGCGCCTATAGCATTAGGGACTGAAACAGACGGTTCAATTACGTGCCCTGCCTCAGTAAATGGAGTGTATGCAATAAAACCGAGTATGGGCCAAGTATCACGCTCAGGCGTTGTGCCTCTTTCAAGTAGCCAAGATTCTGTAGGGCCGATGGCGCATTCACTTAAAGATGCGCTGCTGGTTTTATCAGTTTTGCAAGGTGAAGACTCCCTTGATGCGACAACTACAGGGTTTGAATTAAAAACAGGTAATATAAAATCAAAATCGTCACTTATTATTGGTGCACTGCCTAGCGACAAATTTACAGTTGAAACGCAGCGCCTTTATGCCAAGCAGTTACAAGCATTACAACAGGCTGGACACACTGTTATTAATGTAGATATTACTGATAACTTAGATACGCTATTTGCTGATGAATACTATATTTTACTTTACGACTTCAAAGCCGAAATTAATCATTACCTCGCAAACACTCCAACACAAGTGGCTGTTAAAAGCCTAAAAGCACTTATTAATTTTAATATTAAAAATAAAAAAACAGAAATGCCCCACTTTGAGCAAGATATCCTAGTTCAATCGCAGGCTATTGATTTAACTAACAAACAAAAATATCAGGAGACTAAAGAACGCTATCGCACTTTAGCAACGACAGCCATTGTTAATGTATATAAAAACAACAAGCTTGATATTGTTATAGCGCCTACAGTATCACCGGCCTGGAAAACAGACTTAGTTAATGGTGATAATTTTAATGGCAGTAGTAGTTCGTTATCTGCTATTGCTGGCACAACGCACATAACCCTACCGGTCGGAAAAGTAAGTGGTTTACCGGTTGGTTTGTCCATAATAGCAAATAAAGAGGACGAGCAAGCAGCTTATTTATACGCAAATATTATTGATGAGGTGTTATCACCAGGCACAAAAAAACCTGAGTAAACTCAGGTTTTTTAAACTAAACGGCGTTAACTATGACTTTTTAAGTGACAGTTTTTCGCCTTTTAAGCTTTTACGAACGCTTGAAATACGTGAGCGATTTACTGCTCTCGCTTCACCGGTTGCTTGTCCTGATAACTTGTTAGAACGTGTACGGCGTAAATGCGCTGGTTTTTTACCAATTTTATCAATTAGTACTTCACGGTTACTTACTTCATAACCTTCTAAATATACACGTTTGATTTTCTGGCCGATTAGCGTTTCAATTTCAAACAAAGTGTTTTCTTCTTCGCGGCTAACAAATGAGATTGCTTGACCTTGGCGACCAGCACGACCTGTGCGGCCAATACGGTGAACGTAATCTTCTGCAAGCCAAGGTAAATCAATATTAATTACACGAGGTAAGCCATCAATATCAATACCACGAGCAGCGACTTCTGTAGCCACTAATACGCGTACCTTGCCTTCTTTAAATTCACGTAAAGCACGACGACGGTTACCTTGAGATTTATCACCGTGGCAAACGCCTGCCGGGATACCATCAAGGTTAAGCTCTTTAACAAGCTCATCAGCTGTTTCTTTCATGTTTACGAAGACAAGCACTTGTTGCCAGTTTTTCTTACCAATCAATTCAGAAAGTAGCTCTTGCTTACGACGCTCTTCAACAGGGTAAACAACATGCTCAACGGTGCTTGCTGTACTGTTAGTTTGATCAACACGCACTATTTCAGCTTGTTTCAATACTTTAGATGCAAATTGTTTAATTGCTGCAGGGAATGTAGCAGAGAAAAGTAAAATCTGGCGCTCTTCTGCACAGCTTTTAATCACGTTTTGCATATCTTCAATAAAGCCCATATCAAGCATACGGTCAGCTTCATCAAGAACAAGGTGCTTAACACTTGCAAGGCTTAAGTTACCTAAACGAATATGATCAAATAAACGACCTGGCGTTGCAACAACAATATCTACACCTTCTTTTAAAGCATTTGCTTGGCCGGCAGTGCTAACACCACCAAATAAGCTAACGACTTTAAGTGATGTATGCTTTGCAAAATCTCTAAAATTATTTGCAATTTGTTCTGCAAGTTCACGCGTTGGAGCAAGTACTAATGCATGAGGTGCATTCGTTGTGCTGAGTTCAGACTCAACCAATTTTTGGATGATAGGTAAAGCAAACGCGGCAGTTTTGCCGGTACCAGTTTGTGCACTGGCTAAAACGTCTTTACCTTTACGAACAGCAGGAATTGCTGCGCGCTGAATGGGCGTAAGAGTGTGATAGTTAAGTTCGTCCAACGCCTGGATGATTTCAGGAGCGAAACTAAAAGATTTAAAATTCATGCTGTATAACCTACGGCCACATTATCAAGGGTCGCAAATTATACAGCAAAAAAGTGCTAACAGTTAGTTATAACTTAACTAAAGTGCCTTTTAATGCAACACCAGCCATAATAGTACCTGCACCACATTCAAATTCAGTACTACTGACAAACTCACGTTTTTTGTAATATGACTGAATATTAACAACTGCATTCATGCCTTCTTTTACAGCACGCTCTTGTAATGCTTTAAGTGCACTTAACATTACCCACTCACATGCCTCAGTATCAGACTTACCAAATGCATTGGTTTTTTTATTAGTGATTACTTCACCGTATTTGCTGCTTTCTTTTGAATAGCTTTGATCAGCAAAGTAAAGTGGTATATCCAATAATGCATTTTTTGCTTTAGTTGTTTCTAGCAATTTTTGAATTGGGTATTTACTAATATCATCACGGGCTTGAGCAGCCGATGTCATTAATACTGTGGCAATAAGCAACGTACTTATAATCGTTTTCATTTTATCTTCCTTCTCGTGTATAAAATTTCCATGCAACTCCAAAGCCAAGCGATACATTACTGTTTTGCTTAACTAAAGGACTCTGTTGCTGCTTTGTATTTGCTAGGTAATCATATTTTACAAAACCACCTAACCAATATTTTTTAGTATCAAGATTTATCCCAATGGATAAATCTGATCCTGAATATCCGGAACGGTTATTAAACTCAGCTCGTTCAGCACTACTATCAAGTAATGAAATACCATAATAATAATTTAAATACCGATCGTCAGCAAAATTAGCATTTGCTCTAATACTGGTGCTTAACTCATAGTCATTCGTTATTAAAAGTGGCGACTCGAAATAAACACTAGGTCCATAATGCCAACCTACATTAGTGATAGACCCAAAATCGGTAGCCATAGCTTTTCGAGTAAAAAGCCCAAAATATAGGTGGCGTTTTGTTTGTGGGGTTCCTATTAAATAATAATTTAATGATGGCCCCAGCTCAAACCCCCAATCTAAGTCATCTAAGCCTTCTCGTGCAGTGTTATCTTTACTGTCAATAGCAATACTTACACCGGCAGAAATGTCTAAATGCAGGTTCCCATGCTGCCACAAGTAGCCTGTAAAGCTATTGCGGTCGATATCTAAATCATCACTTTGATAACGGATATAAGGTACGGGGAGTGCATACTGTTCACTTTGATCAGAACCTAGGTAATGTGGGATGTCAGCCATAAAGATACCGCCACCTACTTCAAGCTTTGATGCACTAAACGAAAACGTACTAAATAAAATTAATAATAAGTATAACCACTTAACTTTACTCACCTTGAAACCGTTTAAAAATAAGAGATGTATTAATACCACCAAAAGCAAAGTTGTTACTCATTACAAAATTTGTATGGATCTCTCGACCTTTCTCAGTAATGTAATCAAGAGGTGCACATTCACTGTCTATTGTTGTTAAATTAATAGTGGGTGCAAACCAGTCATCATTCATCATGTTTATACTTGCCCATGCTTCTATTGCACCACACGCACCAAGAGTGTGCCCTAGATAACTTTTTAGTGAACTAATAGGCTTAGCACCTAATGCATTAAATGTTGCATGAGATTCTGCAATGTCACCTCTATCGGTTGATGTACCATGTGCATTAATATAACCAATTTGATCCGCTGAGATATTAGCATCTTGTAGTGCCATTTCGATTGCAACTTGCATTGTTTCAGAAGTTGGTTGTGTTACATGTTGCCCATCAGAGTTACAACCAAAACCAACAACTTCAGCTAATATGGTTGCACCACGTGCTTTAGCGTGTTCATACTCTTCTAAAATGAGTGTACCTGCGCCCTCACCGATAACTAAGCCATCACGGTTTTTGTCAAACGGTCTTGGTGTATTTTTAGGCGTTTCATTTTTTGTACTCGTTGCATACAAAGTATCAAAAACAGCTGCTTCTGTAACACATAGTTCTTCAGCACCACCTGCGACCATCAATTTTTGGCGACCGAATTTTATCGCTTCGTATGCATAACCAATTCCTTGTGAACCCGAAGTACACGCTGAACTTGTTGTGATCACACGACCTTTTAAACCAAAAAATACGCCAACGTTAACCGGTGCAGTATGAGCCATCATTTGAATATAACTCGTCGCGGTTACGCCATTCATAGAACCACTTTCCATCATGCGACCAAAAGAGACTAAAGGCTCTGTTGAACCTATTGATGAGCCGTATGACACACCGGTAGAACCATCAGTTAAAGCTGGGTGATCCAACAATTGTGCTTGCTCTAAGGCTCGCTCAGTTGCAACTGTAGACATAAGAGAAACACGTCCCATAGAACGAACCATCTTTCGCGTATAGTTTGCTGGGCGACTAAAACCTTCAACGGGGGCTGCTAAATTGGTATTTAAGCCATCAATATAATCCCAGCTAGGCATACGTTTTACTGCATTTTCACCTTTTATTAAAGCCGCTTTGAATACATTCCAATCATCACCTAGCGCAGTGATAGACGCCATTCCCGTTACTACTACACGTTTCATTACGCCATTCCACCATTAACTTGAATTACCTGACGGGTAATATAACTTGCGCCATCAGACATTAAAAAAGCGACTGTTGCAGCCACTTCATCTACATTTCCCATACGGTTAGCGGGAATCATTTTTTTCATTTCGGCTATTGGTAAATCATCAGTCATACCAGTATCAATAAGACCAGGTGCCACACAATTCACTGTTATTTTTCGCTTTGCAAGCTCGACAGCAAGAGCTTTCGAAGCTCCAATAATACCTGCCTTTGATGCGCTATAATTAACTTGCCCACGGTTACCAGCAACGCCAGAGACCGATGACATAGCGACAATACGCCCACCTTTACGATTACTTACCATTGGCATAACTAAAGGATGCAACACATTATAAAAGCCATCTAGGTTTGTGTGTATTACGCTATCCCACTCTTCATCTGTCATTGCAGGAAATGCAGTGTCAGCTGTAATCCCGGCATTGCATACCACGCCATAAAATGCACCATGTTGCTCTACATAACCATCTAAAATTGTTTTAGCTGATTCTCTATCTGCAACATCAAATTGCAAAATATCAACATTGACACCTAGAGCAATAATTTCAGATTTAACCTGTTGTGCCGCTTCTATTCCTGAGCGACAATGCAAACTAATATCAAAGCCATCTTTAGCAAGCTTTAAAGCAATGGCTTTACCAATACCTTTACTCGAACCGGTTACTAGTACACGTCTTGACATTAAATTTGCTCCGCTAAAAATTGGCTAGGGTTTTCTGGTTGAAATACATTAATTTTGGCATCCACTAATAGCGCGTCGCCTTCTTTAATTTTGCACTCAAATGCACTTAAACCACTTTCTTCACTATATAATTTTTCAACTTCAATGGTTAAAGTGCTATTGAGAGAAAAACCAGTGCAATGCATTTTATACTTACGGCTGCTTACTAAAAATCCAACTTCTACTTTAGCACCACTATCTACTTGGTTTGCGTTAGCATAAGCAGCAATAGTTTGTGCCATATATTCAATTCCAACATGGCTTGGTACCTGCTTTAACTCAGGGTCATAAAAATTACTTTGAGGAGTAATTGTAACAAGGCAGCATCCTCTAATTTCGTCATAACTTTCTAGGCTATCGATTAAAATCATTGGTGCAGTGTGAGGTAATACACTTTCGATTGGGTGATGAGGGTGATTCATAGCTTATAGTCCGATTAATACACTGACGTTATTACCGCCAAATGCAAATGAGTTTGATAAACAGGTAGTTATTGTAGAAGGGTGTTTAGCACCAACTGAAACAAGGTTTATTTTGGGTAAATTGGTATCTTGTTCACCATCCCATACATGAGGAGCATAATCATTGCCCCCTAGTAATAACCAACATAAACCTACTTCAGTCGCGCCAGCGGCACCTAATGTATGGCCAATCATACCTTTAGATGAGCTACATGGTGTTTTAATGCCAAAAACATTCATTACAGCAATGGCTTCCATTTCATCATTTTTAGGCGTTGCAGTACCATGCAAATTTACATAGTCGACTTCATTTATATTAATATTGGCGGCAGCTAACGCACTTTGCATTGCCATTGCAGCTCCTTCACCTTGTGGATGAGGTGCCGACATATGATGCGCATCACTGGATTCACCAACGCCTAATAATTTAACTTTTCCCTGCTTTTGTACAATACATAAAGCAGCGGCTTCACCTATGTTTATTCCATCACGATTTTTGCTTGATGGGTTTGATATACCTGCAGATGTTGATGCTAAGGCATGAAAACCATTTACCGTCATCCCACACAGGCTATCTACACCACCTACAATTGCAGCATCGGCTAATTCACAAGCTATCATTTCTTGCGCTGTCGCAAATGCTTTAGAGCTTGATGAACATGCTGTAGATAATGTAAAAGCAACGCCTTCTAAACCCAGCTCACTTTGAATAAATTGCGCTAGGTTGTCCATCTCTTGTTGCTGGTAATGATACTCATTCGGAAAAAGACCATCCCGCTGTTGAGTTTTCATTGCTTGTTCACCTTGAGCAATACCTGATGTACTTGTACCAACAATAACTGCAATTCGCTGTGCACCATATTGTTTTTTAAGCTCAGTAACGGGCTCTCTTAATTGCTCAAGTGCATGTGCTGCCAATTGATTATTTCGAGTTTGAAACTCAAGAGGTCGGTCAGTTAACTCGGGTAACTCTGCATCCACAGCGCCAACATAAATAGGACCTTCGTCAAATAAAGTATTGTTGATAACAATACCCTCTTGACTACCTGCAAGTAAGTTACGTTTTATACTTTGATTATCACACCCTAGTGCATTTATCATGGCGTAATGGCTAATAAATAGCGGTTGTTGCATATTAATATTCTTCTAATCTTTCTATAGTTAAGCGATAATTCTGTTCGTTCTCAACAAGTTGAGTCTGTGATGCATTATATATAACTTCACGAATTAATGTATCGCCTCGATAAAAACGACGTGTTAGTTGCCCTGCAATAGCAGCTTGTGTTATTTGGCAGTTTTTACACATATGTTGTTTAAGTAGTGCTAATGGCCAAAATGCACTTTGCATATCATAAATAATTTTTTTTCCGTCAAGGTCAACTCCTAACGAATTAGTCGTTGTTAACTGCTCCGTGAGGGTATTAAACTGCAACTGAGATAGTGGAACACCTTCAAAACTCAATGCTGCAACTTTGATCATTTTCTCAGAAAATTCAGTAGACACTAGCATTGACTGCTCAACAACACCTGAAAATTGAAACTTCTCAAGCCAGCCTTTGCCAACCATTTCATTAGGTATTGGCATTAACTCAAACAATGCAGTATCAACTTTTGGTTTATGAGTAATCTGGCAAGCATTTAAAAACACAATAAAAATGATAATAAATGCCGCTTTAATACTTTTATTAAACAACATACTTATACAACAGCAGCATCATTATCAGCCATTTCAGAGTCACATATTTTTTCTAAAATATTAAGACCTCGTTTAGTGTTTTTAACGAACGGATTTTTTTTATCCCATGCATAACCCGCTAAAATGGAGCAAACCATTGCTTTTACATCAGGCTGACCATCTGCAAAAAAGATAACTGATTGTAAACTCGTATCATACCAAGAGTTCACAAAGTATTTGAATACAGTGATCCCTTCACGCAGTGGTATTTCATATTCATTTTTCCAATCAACAGTCTCACCTTGTAATTGTTTAACCACAAGTTCAGATGCCTGTACCGCAGAACGAAGTGCAATTGTAACCCCAGAAGAAAATACGGGATCTAAAAATTCACCTGCATTGCCCAATAACGCAAATTTATCACCATGTAACTGTTTTACATTTGCTGAGTAACCGCCAATAGTGCGAACAGGAGCAATTATTTCAGCATCAGCTAACAATGATGATAAGTTATCATCTTCATTAATAAACTTAAGTAATATTTGCTCAAGGCTCATATCTGAATTTTCTATCTGTGCGGTTTCACCCACAACGCCTACGCTCACCGTACTGTCACTAAATGGGATAAGCCAATACCACACGTCAGGAATATCTGGGTGAACTGTAATAAGTATTTTATTACGATCAAATTTAGGACAATCTATATTATCTTTAAAATGTGTAAATACGGCTTTACGAGGTGATAACTCACTCGCTTCTTCTAAATCTAATAAACGAGGAAGAACTCGACCAAATCCACTTCCATCTAAAGTGAAACGGGCTGTTATTTTACTTTTTTGCTCCGTTTTTAAATTAGTAATGTCAATGCACGTACCATTTTCGTTAGTTGTGAAGTTTGTAACACGGTTCCCAAAACGAATTTCAGCTCCTTGATTAATCGCTTCTTGAGCTAATAAATTATCAAACTCAGCGCGTTTAACTTGATAAGTTGTACCAGGGCCTTCACTAAACTTTTCTTCAAAATTAAAGTTGGTGTGATGACCACTTCGGTAAAATGCAGCGCCATTTTTAAATTGGAAACCCAGTTTTTCAGCATTTTCTATTAATGTGTCTAGCATATTTGCTTGGCGTAAATAATCCATTGATTGTGGTAATAAACTCTCACCAATAGAAAAACGAGGAAACTCATCTCGCTCTACTAAACATACACTTAAACCATGCTGCATTAATAAACACGCAGCAACTGTTCCTGACGGACCAGCACCGATTATAGTTACATCAAAATCAGTTGATATCATTAAATATTCCTTTTCGATACAAGAGTAAGGCGCGGGGCCATAATGAACACCATAACAACACCTATAAATACAGTGAAACCAAATTGGCTCACCGCGGGTGTTGAGCTAACAATTAAAATTGCAAATACAAATAAAGAACTTAAAGCTGAGATGAGCGTGGTTAATGTTATTTTTTCACAAAGACCATGCTCAGCATAAAATACGCAGTAGTCTAAACCCAATGCCAAAATGAGTATGCCCGCTACATAATTAAACACACTTAAGCTGTCAAAAAACCATGCACTAATAACAAGTGCTATTACCATAGCAATTGCAGGTCGGCTTACCGCAATAAACGCATTAAGCAATCCGTACCGTAGCCAAAAAACAAGCATTGCGGCACCAAGTGCAAAAATATAAATTAAAACCAAGTGATTTCTAAACAAACCTACCTGTTCACTTACAGCTAATACTTTATCAACAAAAAAAACATCTTTGTAGTTATTTAAGGTCCTTTCGAGAATCTTTGGATCGTTAATACCTTGCAACTTAATAATGCTGTAGTAACGACTATTAATTTCGACCCATTGATCTGTAAATAAGTGGGCTATTTGGCTTTTTTGCCATGTTGGAAAATCTAACTGAGTTAATTCTGGATTATTTCGCATGTAAGGTAATTCTAATAATGTTTTTAATTGATTGAATAAACCGTCATTCTCGGCTTGCAACATTAACGCTTGCGACTTTTTCTGCATAGCAATTGAAGGCAACCACTGGCTGATACTTGAATATCTGGAAAAGGCATTATTTTTCTTTAGTTGGCTTAAGTCTTCAGCTAATTGTTCAGAGCGTTCCAATGTTTGCTGAGAAGAATCCCCCGCCACTAAAATATATGGGCTGTCCCATTGTGCATTTAATATTTCTGAAATTTTCTGTTGTTGAGTCACTAAGCTAGCTGAGCTTTTATAAAACGTACGCGGATCATCAACATTATTAACCACACTTAAAGCTACTATCGCTATAACTAAAAAACCAGCCTGCCACCAATAGTTTAAGCGTTTTTTGAGGAGTGCTTTTTGCCAATTATTAAGTTGAGTAACAAAGTGAGGAATTACGCTTGGTTTTTTTACAATAAAACCAGCAATACTTGGGTAAACAAGTAATACCGTAAGCAAAGCCCCCAATAAACCAGCCATAGTAAATACGGCAATTTGCTTAAATAGTACTAAAGGTGTAAATACTAAAATTAAATAACCGACTGTTGTCGTAATAAAACCCAATAAAAGTGACGAACGAATACTGAGTAAGGGGTTAAACCTGTCAACTTTACTAAAGCGTAATTCGCTCAATGCATGAAAACTATAATCAGCAGCAATACCAATTAATGTAACTGCAAATACCAACGTTAATATATTTACTTCAGTAAAAAATAAACGCAATGCACTGTAACCGTAAAGCATACTTATAGAGATGACAAATAACGTACAAAAAATACTTAACGTGCTTCTATAAACAACCATAATCAACAATAAAGTAGCAATAATGGAAATACTGCCAAATACAGTCATCTCGTTCTGAGCCGTCATACTTGCGTCCGCGGTAAAAAATGCGGCTCCGGTAACAAGATAATGTACACCGGATTTTTTTTCGTCATTTTGTCTTTTTATATCGTTAACTTTTGCAGCTATGTCTTTGGCTATATTTAAATCTAAGCCAGTATCAGAACTAACAAAATTAATAAGCACATAGTAAATTGTACCGTCAGAACGATCGTTTTTTATCTCATCTTGAGCAATAAGATAACCTTGGTAGTTTTTAAGCTTCATTGAGGGGGCGTATTGTTGATTAAAAAAATCAGCTAAACCCAAATTAGGATCAGAAGATAATGTTGCTGCCACCCATGGCGACCCCATTTCATTTAATAAACTAAATTGATAATTAAATACAGCATCTGAATTTTTGTTTTGTAATAGCTGTTTATACTTTTCACTCAGAAATGCATATTTATAAGGTAGGTAATCCTTAACTACAGATTGCAGTTCTGGAAGTGCACCAAAATGAATATTAACTTCAATACCATTAATATCCCTTAGCGCAAATGCAGCTTGCTCTGCGTACTTTATCGCGTTGCTACGCTTTTTATGACCAACAAGCATGACGTGTTGACGCAACTGTTGCTGCTCAACTTTATCACTCACTAATCGCACATCCTCACTTTGTTCCACCGTAAATATCTGGTTAATATCTGCCACAATAGCAAAAGGCTTAAATAGCCATAAATAACTTAAACCAGCGAGTAAAATAAGTAATTGTAATCCCCAAAGGAGTAACTTAGTGCGTGAGTTTAACGACATCCATGTCATTTTGAGTCAGCTCCTTGCTGGTAAATACCATCATTATCTCTGTTTTATTATTTTGCTGGTCTGTTAATACTATACTGCGTTGACTTTCATCAAGTGCACACAAGTTAACATTGGTAAATAATGCAGCAACGTCTTTAAGTTTTGGTATTAAGTTATAACAACGTTCATTGTCTAAAGCGGTTATGTTCCAATCACTTTCATTAATTTGCCCACTAAGGAGCTTTGCAAGTAAATTGTTTATTTGCTTATCTTGAGTAAGCGTTTCATACGCTTTTGATGACTCTAAGCGACGATAAATCCCACTAGGCAGTAACAGCATTTCACTGCTAACCGGTGATATGGTGTGCCAGTAAACATGTTGATCATAAATAACAAATTCACCTTGCGATTTAATCGCCCGCTTTAAAAATGTAAAATGCTTAGCTTGGCTAAACTGTCCTTTACCCTGCAATACTTTAAAGCGACTAAAGTCATTAGCTGCAGCATGCGTACTAAAAAAAAATAAAAATACTAAAGCCAGTTTATTCAACATAAACCATCACTTTATCAGTAAATATACTTGGCGATTCAAATTGGAGATCTTGAGTATGTAAGTCCATCGCAACTTGTATCGTATAAGCTTTAGTCAGAACCTTATCCGTATCAAGGCATTCAATACGGTAATCAATTTTAATCCGCATCTCAAATTCAACCAAAGAGGCGTGAATACGTATACGAGATCCAAATACAGCCGATGCAACATACTTTAATCGCATATCAACAATCGGCCACATAAAGCCTGACTCTTCCATCGCATTATAGTTATAACCAATTTTATCTAGCAATGCGCAACGGGCGTCTTCTATGTATTTTACATAGTTACCATGCCACACAATTCGCATTGGGTCTAAATCATAAAATGGGACCACCATATCTATGGAGGCACTAACAATTGCTTTGGATTTTTTCATTATTTACCTTTAGCTATTTTGATAAAGTGCCCAACGTTGAGTTTGAATATACTCAATCGTTTGACGTAATATCATATCTGTTGGGCGATCTTCTTCTAATAAATCAAAGAAACTTGCTACATCATCAATCATTGCAGTAATTTCAGGGTTTAATGCAGAAGCATCAATTTCATTATTCAAAATACGAATTCGAACACCTTGCACAGCAGCCAATAAAGTTGCCGCGAGTACCTGTTCTGTTAGTTGTAAAATACGTAAACAGTCACGTGCAGCAATGGTCCCCATACTAACTTTATCTTGGTTGTGACACTCTGTTGAGCGTGAAAACACGCTGGCTGGCATCGTTAATTTAAGTGCTTCAGCAGTCCATGCAGAACAACCAATCTGAATAGCTTTAAAACCATGGTTAATAAAGTGACGTTCACTTGAAGCCGCACTTAAATTGGATGGCAAACCATTATTCATCTTAACATCAACCATCGTCGCAATTTGTCGATCTGCTAAATCAGCTAAATTTGCCACACAGTTTTTCATCGAGTCCATAGCCATTGCAATATGACCGCCATAAAAATGACCTCCGTGTAAAACATGCTCGCCAATACCATCAATAATAGGATTATCGTTAGCACTGTTAAGTTCATTTTCAATCATATTTCTTAACCATGGTAGGCTATCTTCAAGCACACCTATAACGTGCGGAGCACATCGAATAGAATAGCGATCTTGTAAGCGGTCTGAATTACGAGGATGCTCAACATGGTTTAAGTCATGCTGAATGCGTTTAGCAACATTTTGCTGACCAACATGCGGCTTAACACTAAATAAAATATCATCGAAGTGATTGCTATTACCTTTAAGCGCAATACTTGCAAGTGCAGTTATACGCGTCATTAAACGACTTGCGTACTCAGAGCGGTCGAATGCTTGACATGCTAGCGCCGTCATAACGGCGGTGCCATTCATAATAGCTAGCCCCTCTTTAGGGCGTAACGTAATTGCTTTTAAACCCTCAGCCGAAAATGCCTCTAATGAATTAACGACCTGATCTTTATAGTACGTATCACGTTCACCAATTAAGCTACCAGCAACATACGATAGAGGTGTTAAATCACCACTTGCGCCTACTGATCCTTCTTGTGGAATAACAGGAATAATATCGCGGTTGATCATCTCAACTAATAATTTAAGTAAATCCCAACTTACACCGGAATAACCTTGTGACAAAGACGCCAAACGACTTGCTAAAATAAGCTTACCTTGCTCTGGCGTAAAAAAATCACCCAAGCCACAACCATGAAAACGCGTTAGGTGTATTGGCAGCTCATTAACGAGTGATAAAGGAATTTCAACGGTGCATGAATCACCGTAACCGGTTGTTACACCGTATATATGACCTTCTTCAGCTAATAGCTTATCTAAAAAAGCGACGGCAGAATCAATTTTTTTTGCAAAGTGACTATCACCAGAAAGCGCAACTCCGCGCTTATCTTTTACAACACTGATAATGTCTTCAATTGTTAAACGGCCTGCACCAAATAATAGGTGACTTGATGTATTACTTTCCATTTACTACTTCTCCAGATATTTAGCTAGGCTTTGAATCTTTGTCTGTGGCTTTTGGCCAAAAATTAAAAAAATTGTACCATTGATACGGCGCTTTTTTACAATAAAACTCGAGTCGTTGAGCGAACTTAGTAGCCATTGACTGAAAATACGCTTGACGCTCTTTACGTTTAACCTTGATAGGGTCTGCAAATTTTTCAATGTACGTTTTATAACGTCCTTGCTCATTAATACAAAACATTAAAAATACAGGGCATTCCATAATGTTTGCAAGAGCAAATGGACCTACAGCAAACGGAGCATCTTCTCCTAAAAACGGCACATGATGTACACTATTTGGGTTATTAACCGATGTACGGTCAGCAAATATAATTACGGCTTCACCGTCGTCTAATTTTTGCTTTAATTTAATTGTATCATCTGGACCAAAGTTATTGATATGAATAAAATTAATGGCTGCATCTTGGTTAACCTTCTTCAAAAAATTATTAAATGAAGGTGTATGCTCATTATAAGTAATCACGTTAAGCGGTCGTTTGTTATCTCCCATGCTAAAAATAGCACGACAAATTTCCATATTACCTAAATGAGCACTAAAAATAACAGCGCCTTTAGCCTCTAGTAATTGCTGATAACCTTCTGGTGTAGCAATTTCTAAATCTTTAATATTTACTTTACCAAGCCAAGCATCAAATTTATCTAAAATTGCCATACCAAACGAGAAGTACAACTTAAAACCTTGTTTAAAACGCGCCCAACCAGTGCGTTTATCCTCACCCATACTGACATTAAGATTATCTAAATAGTGCCAAATAGCTTGACGAGATAAACGACCTGTAACGTAAAAATAAAACATAACTGGTGTTAAAACTATTTTAAACAGCCACTTACCAAATACCTTGTATATAAATACCAATACTTCGATACCAAGCATAGAGCCGCGTTCTTTTAATTGTGACCAATGAAATGGTTTATCAACGTCGTTATGCGGTGCTTTTTTTTGCTCTGACACGCAATAAATCCCTCTATTTAAATTTGTTTATAATTAAACGTGGTAAACGCCACAACATGCCAAAAAAGAGTCTCGTATGCATTTTTGAAATTAACACGTTATCTTCCCATACATTAAAGTGTGATACTCCATTCTCTGGGTAATGAACTTTAGTTTTGATAAATTCAACAGGCGTGCCTTGCCAATAAAGCTTTACCATTACCTCTATATCAAAATCCATTTTATTACCCAAACGAGTACTATTTATAAGCGTTATATAAGCATCTAACGGATATACACGAAAACCACACATAGTGTCCTTTAATGCAAACGATAACGTTTCTATATAAACCCAAAAATGAGTTATAAAACGTCCATAATAACGTCCTTTTGATATTGACTCATCGTAGATAGGTTGCCCACTCACTAATGCTTTAGGGTAAAGCTTAGAGCGAGTCACAAGTTGGTCTACATCGTTTAAGTCGTGTTGACCATCAGCATCAATTTGAATTGCATGACTCCAGCCTGCTTGATGAGCATGAACAAGACCCGTTTGTACAGCGGCTCCTTTGCCACCATTTTCAATGCGGCGTACCAATGTAACCAAAGCAAACTCTGCATCTATTTCTTCAAGCACATTTTGCGTTTGTTCGTTGCTTCCATCATCAACCAATATAATAGGTAGATTAAAATCAACTAAAGCAGATATCGTATCGTGAATCACTAAATCGTGATTGTAATTTGGGATAACAAATCCATATTTACTCGACATTATAAAGCACTCTTATTCATCATTTAGCACTACTTTGCCTGATGCATGCTGCCCATGCTCTGAGCTGTAACTAAAGCTAAATTTAGTATTTTTAATTTTTTTTAATAATAAATCTACTTCGTAATTTGGTTTAACTATAATCTGAAATTTTAACGCATCAACTGAAATTGCTTTTTGGCAATCTACATTCAAATATTTAGTCAAATAATGCATCACCCAATCAAGTTGAGCTACACCGGGTAAAATTGGTGCTAGCGAAAAGTGACCTTGAAAATAAAATAAGTTTTCTGGTATTTTCAAACGCAAAAGCACATGTTCAGGGCTTTGTTCTATTACTTCACAAATAGGTTTATATACAAAATCAGTCAAACATTTTCTCCAATTGCATTTTTTCGAGTTTACCTTGCGTGTTATAAGGCAATGCCGACAAATAACGAAACTTACGTGGTACCACTAAAGGTTCAAAAAATGCTTTTAAATGACTCTTAAGAGCCTGTGAAAACTTAAATTTACCGTGCTCTGCTAATACAGCTTCACCCTCTTGGGTTAGCACTAATACTGCGGCAATTTCACTTCGTTTGTTTTGCTGCTCACTTTCAAGAAGTAATACATAGCATTCGTTAACCAAAATGTATTGATTTATCTTCTGTGTTATCTCATCTAATGAACAACGTTTTTCTTCAATTTTAACAATGCGATCTGCTCGACCTAATAACGAAAACTGATTACTGTTGGTTAATTGCGCTCTATCATCTGTTTGATACCACTGACGCTGATCAACATAAGGCGATGAGATAATAAGTCTTTGTAAGTCATCTGTTTTTATTTTTATAGGCGTAAACGCTTGCCAGATTATAGACTCACTTTGTTGACGCCAAGCTATTCCGCCAGTTTCAGTACTTCCAAGTACTTCAACCGGTGAATAACCAAATTGCTCGCTTAGTAAATTAGCAGCAACTGATTGTAGTGGTCCACCAGATGAAAAACAGCAGCGTAATTTATCTTTAACAGATACTAATACGTTATCTTGAACCAATCGATGATAGTAAGCTGGGCTACTAATTAAGGTAATGTCACTTTTAACTGTATTTTCAATAAACGAAAGTAAATGCTCTGGATATTCAAAGCTACTAAAACAAACATTTCGACCAGAGTATAGAGGCCAAAGTACTTTAAATAACAATCCATAAATGTGTTGATGCGACACAGTAGCAACCAAAGTCGTATTTACAATTTGCCCGCCAAATTGATCTTCAAGTACATCAAGTTCTAAAACTAATTGCTTAAACGTTTTATCTACCGCTTTAGGTTGTCCACTCGAACCCGATGTAAAAAAACGAATATTTGTAAGCTCGTCAATATCAAGCGCAGCTGTAGTGCTACTTCTTAAATCTGGCGTAAATGTGATGTCAGCAGATGATAAGCTAGCATCACCACAAAATGCATCGGCATGGCTTAAGCATTGCGTGAGCTGAGCAGGTTGTCCATTTTGGGGCAAAACAATTGACTTTTTTGCCACTAATAAAGCAAAAAACAATACGCTAAACTGGTAGCTATCAGCATCAAAAAGCAACCACGTAATTTCAGGTTGCTTAGAAAACTTTTTAGCGTGCTCGTTAACCTGCTCACGCCAAGTTGTAAAGTCATGGTTCTCACCATAAAAATAGTTATTATTATTTGGCCACTTCATTCGATTTATTTTTTGCCTTTTGCCATTTTCTTACAATCAATTCTATGATCATTAATAACCCCATCAGCAGATACGAAATCAAGCCATTATAGGTAAGCCATACTTTTGGATTTGGGTGAAATACGGTTACAGTCGCAATAAAACCATTCAATATAAAAAACACACACCACACTTTAGTTACTGATCGTGTGTAACGCTTTCCATGTTCATCTAGGGTTTCAAATTTGCCTGCAATAATTTCAATTACACTTGGGGGTCTATATAGTGAATAAGCAAACACAGCTAAAAAGCAGCAGCTAATAACAACAGGGTAAAACTTTAACGCTAATGCTGAATTTGCAAAAGTAGCAAAAAGTAATAACCCACACCCGCATGCAGTCATAATTTTTAAATGAGGAATTGTTGCTTTGCTGTCTTTAACCAACCAATGTCTTAGCAATAAAACGGCAACAAACACACCACCAATAATTACCGGTTCACTGTACTGTAAGCCAAAATATACCGCAAAAGGGTAAGTTAATAATAAGCCAGCTAACAACGCCTTTTTCATTAAGCCTCAACAACCATTAGCTTTTCAATTGCGTCAATTACATCTTGTACGGTACGAACTTGTTTAAAGTCATCAGGTTCGATTTTTTTACCTGTTTGTTCGCGTAATTTTACAACCAAATCTACGGCATCAATGCTATCAAGATCTAAATCTTCATATAAACTTGCTGTGCGAGTAATGTCCTCAGGCTCTATCTCAAAATATTCCTGTAAAATATCGCTAAGCATCACAAAAATTTGCTCGCCGCTTTTCATGTTTTCATTATTCATATATATATCCAAATACTGTATCGCTTTATAAACGCAGTATGTTATGCCCTTGTTGCAGCTATAAAATCACATAAAGTTTTAACCGAGTAAAAATGCTTTTTACTGTCATCGGTATTTCCATCAATTTTTACATCGTATGCTTTCTTAATTGCGACGCCTAATTCAAGTGCATCAATTGAATCTAAGCCTAAACCATCAACAAAGAGTGCTTCTTCATCGTTAATATCTGCGGCTTCAATGTCTTCTAAATCTAAAGTTTCGATAATTAGTTGTTTAACTTCAGTGCTTAAATCACTCATATTTTAATTTTTCCTCGTTAAGATAAGCTTGTAAATCGCGTGTTAGTTTGCGTACCGAATTAGTTATCTGATCGTCTTGTATATAAGGCGCAATCAAATAAGGTGGTAAAACACGCATCTTAAAGGTAAAACGGCGATCAGTTACCTGATACCACTTTTGTCCTTTGGTTAATGTTATTGGGTTTACATCAATTAATATTGGTAAAATATCGACTTGAGTTCGAAGCGCAATGTTGCCTGCCCCTCGTTTAAAATGCCAAGGTTTACCTGGTATACTTCGAGTTCCTTCAGGGAACACTATAAGGTTGTTTCCACTGGCAAAGCTTTTTTTGCATTGCCCTAAAAAGTAATCTGGCTCAGCATCATTATTGATATAACCAGTGGCTTTAACTACACCTTTTAGAAAAGGGTTTTTCCATAGATCAGCTTTAACAACACAGTCTGCATGGCGCACAATAGAAATAAGCACAACAACATCAATTAAAGATGGGTGATTAGCTATTATTAACTGCCCTTTTGCTTGTTTTATTGCATCGAGCTTATCTACGTCTAAGCGTAATATGCCAACTAAGCGCATATAACCAACAAAAAATTTAAATGAATAATGCACTGCAGTTCGTGCAGCTTGATTTCGTTTATTTATATCACGATAAATAAGTCGTTGAATTGAAAAAATAATAACAGACAATGCCAAACCACCAGCACTAAACAATGCAAAGGCACTGCCTGTTGCAATAATACGGTATGCTTTTATCAATTGAGTCTTCATTAGCGCGATAGCTGCCATTGATATCTTTTTGAGTTTATTTCTAACTTATTATTTTGTGAAAAATAAAACTTTAAAAAATCGAGAGCTTGTAACTCAGCTGCTTCACTTTCTTTTACTTGATGATGACCAGTGCATTTTAACTCAAAACCGTTACTACTTTCACACGGTTCAATAAGCAACCCTACTGCTATATTGTCAGGTTTTTGTTGTACATAAGGTTGGTAATGTTCAGGTACAGCTTGGTCACTATATACATATAAAATACGCTCATAGCCACGAGTTTTTAGCTTTGCTACAGCATCTACTAATCCCATAAAAAAACTATCTTCACCTGCGGACATAGCGCAAAGTGGTGCTTTATTTCCAGCATAAATACTAAACAAACCACCCACAGCATTATGTACTGATAACGCAAAGTTAGTTGGAGAAAGCGTTTCTTTAGCTGCAACAGATGCAATTAATTTAGTCGTTTTGTGTAGGTCGCCATGGCGAGAAGAAAATACACTAGGAATGTTATGCTGAAATGCTTCACTTGCCTCTAAAGCACAGTGAAGTGTCAATTTAGCAAATGCACTTAAACGTCTTCGCTGCATCGCAGGTATCTGTTTTAATTCAGGAAGAGTTAACGTTTGTGGGTTCACTATCATACCGTTAGAGTATGATTGCCAATCTTGGTGATTTATTTTTCCGTCGCCCCAAGCGATGCATTTTTTGATAATAAATTTCAATGTAATAATCCCTATTACAGCAGTGGTGACAAAAAGAGGCTAGATTCTACAGTCGCACTTGTTTTGATTCAAGGAAAACTCTCATATAACACCACGTTCGCCGAAAAAACCATCATCTTGGATTATTTTCGCCCAACATTCTCGCTGGTTTTCATCTTCTTGCCAAACCAGTAAAATAGCGTGTTCAATCAAACCTAAACTCATATCGGTTTCAGCTAGCAGCTTATTTTTTTCTATTGCTTGCTTACTACTACCTATAAAAATGTTTGGACCATCAATCGAATACGTATTAGCTATATAATAGTTTGCTGCATTACCAACACTTGCTACAAAATTTAATGGCTTTATAGGGTTGTTTTGGTGTACATCAATTAACATCGATTGCATTGAATCACTCGAAAAGTAATCCGCGCAGCTATACAAGCCACTCTTTGCACTTAGTTCAATATCACCTTTAGCACGGTATACAGCAAGTAATGCAATTAGTGTAAAAGAATCCATCCTACGAACCTGTAAACCGGTTTCTTGTTTTACGAGTTGCCTTAAGCTTTTTACATCTAGCTTTTTTTCAAAACTTAAATAGCTACTGCCTACTTCTTTCATTCAGTCCCCCTATAACACTGAAAAACTAAAGCCGCATTATTACCGCCAAAACCAAAGTAATTAAATAATACAGTGTTCACTTGTGAAAAGTCATTTCCTTTATAAAAGGGCCACATCAAATCGTTATTTTGAGTTATATACTCAGGTGGTATGTACGATTCTTTACTTAAACAATCAGCAAATAGTGCAATTTCAATTACACCACATGCGCCTAATGTATGTCCTGTAAAAGGTTTAAAAGCAATAATAGGAGGAGGACTCTGAGTTATTTCTGATGTATTAAATAATGTAGTTAAAGCATTGCACTCTGCTTCATCATTACCAAGCGTGGCAGTACCATGTACTTTAATTAGGTCTATATCAGTACTTTGAATATTTGCCTGTAGTAAACAATCATTAATAACTTGTGCAATATGACTGCCATCTTCCTGAGTCATTGTTAAACTATAAGTGTCGCATGACGATGCACCACCCAGCATTTTGAGACTACACTGCGCGGTAGGCGTCGATGATAAATAAAGAGCTGCAACTCCCTCCCCTAAGATTAAGCCCGAACGACCTTTAGCAAATGCAATTAATTCTGTTTTACTAATTAAATCTAACGACTTAAAGCCTTCAACTGTTAGGGGGTTATAAAATTCGCAACCTATAACCAATGCATGTTCAATTTTTCCGGTACTTATTAAACGCGAAGCATACAAACATGCATTAGCACTTGCTGTACATGCTGTGCTAAAAGTAAATTCCAATTCATTTAAACCGTATCGTTTTGCTAATGCTTGGCTAATTTTATCTGTTTTAGATAGCCATAGCTTATCTTCATCCCCAACTTTCACAGCACTGATATCTAAAGAAGTCGATCCTAAAAACAAATTAGTTTTTGCTAAGTCACTAGCTGATAAATTCAACTTTTTAAAAAGAGGATATAGCACAGCATCAAAATAACTTAAAATACTCGTAAAATCGCTACAATTTATTTCTTCTCGGAATGATTTAAATGCCACACTCTCATCTTCAATAGTGCTTACAACACTACTTGTTTTATTACTTAATGGTGCCGATAGCACTTCGCTGGCATTTAAATATACATCCCGTTTATTCATTACTTAGCACGCTCTTGAATAATGAAGTCGGCAATTGTATCTATAGACTGTAAATGTTTACGCGTTTCTTTAGAGCCTTCGACTTTAATGCCAAAGTTTTGTTTTAATACTAATGAGAGTTGTAAAGCATCTAACGAGTCTAAGTTGATGCGTGATTTACTTCCAAACAATAGCTCTGAGTCAATAATATCAGCGGGCTCAAAATCATCTTCTTTATCACATTCAGTAATAATCAATTGTTTTAACTGTAGTTTTAATTCGGCTAATTCCATGTCAAATTCCTCATTTTTTTATTAAATATACATAGTGCAGCAACAAAGCATAGCAATGAAAAACCCCAAAGCGATGCTGTATATTGCCAAAAAGTGTGATCAACTGATTCACTCATCAGTTGTCGTAATAGTTGAGCTGACCAAAACATTGGCGACCCATTTGCCAGCGCGGCTAAATTATCCGGCATAATTTCAAGCGGCACCATAAAGCCACTTAACGCAGCTAAAATTATATTTACTCCACCACCTACAACAATAGCTTGCTCATAACTCGACACCATACTTGCTAATAATAAAGCAAAGGCAATCGCAGTAAAACTAACGGTTATAAATGTAAATATACTAAGCAATAAACCATGCAGCGGTAGCAAAGGTACATTCAAAAAATAGGGAATTACAATACAACCAATAATCGCAAGTAAACAACCTTGTATAATACTTACAATGACATAAGCACACGCTTTGTTATAAAAATAGCGAGCCATACTGATTGGATACGTTTTTAATCTAACCAAAGTGCCATTATTACGCTCATTAATAAAAGTGAGCGAAATAGGCAAAACAATAAAATAGATACCAAATACCCACCAAGCAGGAATGCTGTTCAACGCAGGGTTGTGTAACGCTTTAGCTAGCGGCTTTTCTAATAAATAACTTACATCTGATGATTCAACAACTTGATTAACTTGCTCATCTAACGATAAATCCTGAGATAAATCACCTGTATCAAGCATATACAAATAGAGTTTTAATTGAGATAAGCTCGCTTTCAATTTTTCAGTCATTAGTAATCGCGTTTGCGGCGCGAGTTCGTCACTTATATCTAACCGTAACTGGCTATTACCTTGGCGCATTAAAATTTGTTTATCTACACCGGCTTCTATTGTTAATCTGTTATCGGAATTATTTTTATCTATAGTAAAACCCTGTGCAATTAAAAGTGCGATTAAAACATTGCTATGCGCACTATTCTCTTGCCCAATTACACTGAGAGTTAGATTAGCTTGTATATTTTTTTGCGACTGACTGCTTGCCATCGTCATAATAACCATAAATACAATAGGCATTAGTAATAATACAGCTAAGCTGTGTAAGTCATTTATAATTAATCTGGCTTCTTTTTTTACCGTATGGATTAACATGATGACTCCGAAAATAAGTCTCGATACAGTTGCTCTATATGACTATTTGAAAATGTCAGTGTTTTAATATCATGACTTAAATTAGCAAGCACTATAAAAGCTGATGCTAGCTGCTCGCTATTACTCACTTTTAATTGATGTCCGCCATTTTCTAAAATGGTTATCGGCTGTGTAAAAAGAGTTATTTGAGTAGGGGATAAAGGCTTAACAGTAGTGAAGTTTAAAGACGGTTTTTGAATATTTAAAAGTTCATTTGCTACGACTTTACCATTATTTAAAAATACGACTTCATCGCATAGCAATTCAACTTCGTGTAATAAATGAGAGGTATAAACCAAGGTTTTACCTTGTTGTTTTAAATCCAATAATAAATTAATTATTGCATCACGCGATAGTGGATCTATGCCTACCGTTGGCTCATCTAAAAATATAATGTCTGGCTGTTTACTCAAGGCAATTGCAATATTTAAGCGACGCTTATATCCACCTGATAAAGAACCCGCCATTTTATTAGTAACATCATCAAGCCCGCATGCTCGTATAGCCGATTTAATATGGTTTGAATGTAAACTGCGATTTTTTTCACTTATGGACACAAAAAAAGCTAAATTATCGTGCACACTAAGTTCATGATAAAAGGCAAAATCTTGCGGTACCAAAGCAACTTTTTGCGCGATAGCTTTTTTGGTCGTGTACTGTGAATAAAAAGGGTAACTAATATGACCTGTTTGAGCAGTCAATAGACCACTCATTAATGAAATTAATGTTGATTTTCCAGCTCCATTAGGACCTAAAATAGCGGTACAGCTACCTTGAACAAGATTGAATGATATATTGTCAACACTCAATGGCATATTTGCTTTATAACCAAAGCTCACTTGTTTTAGCGCCAACATAATAGGCATTAACTGCGTCATACCTTTCCCTGTAACATTAATTATTCCTTTATATTTTTAATTATATTAATAGTGAACTGCGTAACCAGCTATAAACTTTGCGCAACAGAAAAAGCATCGCCAATCGCTCTTTGTAAGTCTAATTTTTCAGAGTTTAACGCACCACCTATATAGCTAACTGGCATTAAACTGTTTAGTTGATGATGATACTCTGGCAGTACCGACTGCTGACCACTACAAATTACAACATGGTCCACACTTAATACTCGTTCACGGTTACGTATATTTAAATGCAAACCTTCTTCATCTATTTTTTGATAATTCACAGCAGCAAGCATTTTTACTCCCTGCTGTTTTAAATGCTCTCGGTGTATCCAACCAGTCGTTTTCCCTAAATCTGCACCATGCTTTCGCAGTTTACGTTGCAGCAAATACACTTCATTTGATATTGTTGATTTGGCAGGTTTTTCTTTTATACCACCAGCATTGCCGACGCTCAAGTCAATACCCCATTGCTCACTAAAACGTGCGTTTGAGGGGGTCATATTCAAACATCGATTTTTCATTGCAACTATGTAAGCGGCGACATCAAAACCGATTCCACCAGCACCAATTATTGCAACTTTTTCGCCAAGCTTTACTTTAGCGCTAAGCACTGACTCATAACTAATTACGTTTGGTAATTTAATACCTTCTATTTCCGGGGTTAAACCTGTGACACCCGTAGCAATAACGCAGTGATCAAAACGAGCTAAAGCCGCTATATTAGCTTCTATATTTAAGTTAATTGTAACATTTAGATTTTTTAAACGGCTTTTAAAATAACGTAACGTTTCTCTAAATTCTTCTTTTCCGGGTACATTGGCGGCAAGTAATAGTTGCCCACCCAGCTCTAATGCACTTTCAAATAAAGTAACTTGATGGCCACGTTCTGCGGCATAAATAGCACAAGCCATTCCTGCAGCGCCACCACCGACTATAGCAACTTGTTTTACCTTATTAGCTTTATTAACAGGCATTAGCGTTTCATTACAAGCTCGAGGATTAACAATACATGTGGCTGGCAAGTTAATAAAGATATTATCTAAACAAGCCTGATTACAGCCAATGCAAGTATTAATTTGGTCAGAATTACCCGCTTTCGCTTTTGCGACAAACTGACTGTCGGCTAAAAAAGGGCGTGCCATAGAAATAAAATCAGCATGTTTACCTGCAAGTAATTGTTCTGCAACTTCTGGAGTATTAATTCTGTTGCTCGTAATAACAGGCACCGTTACTGCTGTTTTTAGCCGTTGACTTAAGGATGAAAAAAATGCTCTTGGAACACTCGTTGCTATAGTTGGAATGCGCGACTCGTGCCAACCAATGCCAGAATTAAGCATATCAACACCTGCAAGTTCTAGCTCATGCGCCAACTGCAATACTTCATCAAAAGTACTGCCGTCTTCAACTAAATCAAGCAAAGATAAGCGAAATATAACTATAAAGTCACGCCCTAAAGCAGCGCGAACTTGTTTTACAATACTAACTGCAAAGCGAATACGGTTTTTATAACATCCGCCCCATTGATCATCTCTATGGTTTGTCGCTTTAACAATAAATTGATTTATTAAATACCCTTCAGAGCCCATAATTTCGACACCATCGTACCCTGCTTTTTTAGCGAGCTTGGCGCATTGCACAAAATCATCTATTTGTTTTTCTATTTGTTGATGGGTTAATTCTGCTGGAGTATAAGGGCTTATAGACGCTTGAATAGCTGATGGGGCAACTTGCTTAGAATGGTAACCGTAGCGCCCTGCATGCAATATTTGCATGCAAATTTTTGTATCGTGTTTTTTAACAGCCTTTGTAATTAACGTGTGTTGCTCAACTCCCTCTATAGAATCTAAAACACTTCGGTTAGGCGCTAATATCCCTTCTTGATTTGGAGAGATACCACCGGTAATAATCAAACCAACACCTGCGCGGGCACGTTCACCATAAAAAGCGGCTAAACGCTCAAAACCTTGAGGTAACTCTTCTAAATTTGTGTGCATAGAGCCCATCACCACACGATTATTTAGTGTAGTGGAACCTAACTGATAAGGCGTAAACAAATGGCTATATAACATAAAAACAACACAAAGTGACTCAAAACCGCGCTAGAGTAACAAGCTTTAATTATGACTGCAAAATTTACTGCAATATTTTAAAATTAACGACAAAACAGTTTGATTTAAAAACAAATAAATAATATATCTTGTTGTGTAGCAAAGTGATGACTATGATAGTTAACAAGTTTATTATACTAATTAACTTTCAAATACAGAGTGCTATATTTAAAAAATTAACAATATAGTATTACTCTTTTTACTCCCTCTTATACAAGGAATCGTTATGTTTTCATTAAAATCATTATTAATGGGCTTAGGTTTAGCTGCATTATCAAGCTCTGCATTTGCACTAACAACAAGTGAGCAGCTCAATTATGACCGGTTAATTTCAGGCGATATTAATCAAGTAAAACAAGCTGCTCAGTCTATTGTATCCAGCAATAACAGCAACCCTGAGGTGCTAGATGTTTTAGCCCAATACTTAGCCAAAAACTACTTAGCTGCGGCTGATTACCAATTAGATACAATGGCGTGGGCATGTCGCGCTTTAGGTGAGACAGGAAACGCGCGTTACCGAGATTTACTCTCTACTATAGTTAATAGCAATGCACATAAAAAAATCCGTAAATATGCAAAAAAATCATTAAAGCGTTTACCTTCTGATAGTACTGAGCAATTTGTAATTGGATCTGTAGATTTATCAAACTTACAAAAAAATGCTCCTAAGTCGGATATTCCCTCGCTTAAAGGTGACGATAAAGTCCTGTTTGATATAGCAAGTGAAAATTTAACTGAAATTAAATTGCTCGCCCAACAGTACACATCTAAAGGCCTACCCTCTAAGAAAATAGGCGACACCCTTGCTGAGTATTTTGCTCAAAATTACAAAACAAGCGAACAACACAAATTCGATACTTTAGCGTGGGTATGCAAAGGTTTAGCAACCGATGCAACCGGACGTTATAAAACACTAATTGAAGACGCTGAAGAAAACAGTCCTATTCGTGCAGTTAGAAAGCATTGCCCTGATGATATTGATGGAAATGGCCCGTATTACAAAGCAGGTGATGTTGATTTAGCTGCAATTATTAAACACCTTAAATAACGTATTTATAAATAACGCCGTAATTTAACGGCGTTTTTTGTAATTAACGTTTACTTTAATAGATTTACTACTTGTAAGTTCAAACACGCTATTTTCGGGTGATGGTAGCCCCATCATTAAATTAGGGTTGTTCGAAAACCCAACTGGTTCTTTAGGAATCGAACTCGACGATACATCAAGTAGACCATTTCCATTTAGATCTTGAAAAAAACGCAAACAATAACGACCTTCAGGTAACTCATTCAGCGTTACTTTATGCTCATCACTCGTTACTGTAAAATTTTGTACTCGAATCTCTGGTAAATCATCCCATGCTAGGGCTGTATTATTGCAATCAAGCACTTGAAAGTGTAATTGACCTCCCACTCCCCTAAACTTAGCGAACGAAATATCAAGAGAGTAACCTTGCCCTACAGCAAATAATTTACAGCTAAATAGTATAGTAGAAACAAAAATAACTATTTTATACATCAAGTAATCATCCAATTTAGTATGGTTTGAGTTTTTATATTGGGTATAATAGCCGACTATTAGGAAGTTATAAAAGGTAAAAGGATGCACAAAGTACTCGTTATTCATTATTCTCAAACAGGTCAACTCACCAAAATTGCAGATTCAATTGTAAAACCTCTGCAAAATGATGATGAAATTACGGTAGATTACCTTAATTTAAAACCTGAAAAAGAATACCCATTCCCTTGGCCTTTTTTAACCTTTTTTCATATTTTTCCTGAATGCGTAAAAATGACGCCGCAACCAATGGAAGTTGTTGAGCCCGATCATAGCGATTACGACTTAATTATTTTAACGTATCAAGTATGGTTTTTATCTCCATCGCTCCCTATTTCATCATTTATGCAATCGCCACAAGCAGGTAAACTACTAAATAATAAACCCGTTATTACCGTTATTGGTTGTCGTGGCATGTGGTTAAGCGCACAAGAAAAAATGAAACAGCTACTTAAAAATGTCAATGCTAACCTAATCGATAATGTGGTGCTTAGTGATGAATGCGGTACTGGCTTTAGCTTTTTAGCAACACCACTTTGGATGTTCACAGGAAAGAAAAAACCTGTTTCGTGGGTGCCTGCAGCAGGTATCGCCGAAAAAGAAATTATTGATGCTAGTCGCTTTGGTATCGCAATAAAAAAATCAATTAACAATTTACCCAATACGCAACAACTTCAACATTCTGTGTTAAAAGGATTAGGAGCAGTTAAAGTAAATGAGAGATTTATTGCCAGTGAACGTGTTGGTCAACATAGCTTTAAGATTTGGAGTAAAATCCTAACAGCTTTGGGTCCTATGCACTCAAAGCGTCGAAGTTGTGGGCTTATAATCTATGTGCTATTTTTGCTCACCTTAATTATTACTGTGGTGCCAATTACAGCAATAATAAAAAAATTAATTGCCCCTTTAACAAGAAAAAAAATTGCAAAGCAAAAAGCCTATTTTGCTGAGCCTTCTGGAGAGTAGTTTTACGTTATGGAAAATGCCGTATACATAAATAACTTACATGCTGTTTTACCAAATAGCCCTGTTAATAATAAAGAAATGGAAGTTGTATTAGGTGAAGTTGGAGGGCAACGCTCGCGCGCTAAACCTGTTATTTTACGCAGCAATCAAATAAAAAATCGTCATTACGCTATTGATCCACAAACTGGCGAATATAATTACACAAATGCATCGTTAGCGGCTGAAGCTGTAAAAGGATTATTTACTAAAGAAGGTACCCAACTAGAGCAACTAGACTCTTTGGTGGCAAGTACCTCTATGGCTGATCAGATCATGCCTAATCACGGTGTAATGGTCCATGGAGAGCTTAAAAACCCAAGCCTTGAAGTTATCTCAACTGCAGGTATCTGTTTGTGCGGAATGACGGCTCTTAAATATGCTTACTTAAATGTTAAGGCTGGTGAGAGTAAGCACAGTGCAGTCGTTGCCAGTGAGCTTGCATCCAATGTAATGCACTCAAGAAACTTTGCCGCCGAAAGCGATTATAAAGTTGATATGCTCAACCAGAAACCTGAAATTGCTTTTGAAAAAGACTTCCTTCGTTGGATGTTATCTGACGGTGCTGGCGCAGCATTATTAAGTAATCAAGCTAACCCTACAGGTTTATCACTTCGTATTGATTGGATTGATATTGTTTCTTATGCAGATAAACTTGAAGCGTGTATGTATGCAGGGGCAGAAAAAATAGATGGCGTATTAAAAAGTTGGACCCGTTTTGATTCAAAAGAACGTGAACAACAATCAATACTTTCTGTTAAGCAAGATGTAAAACTACTTAATGAAAACATCGTTAAATTTACGGTTGAAGATGCACTTAGTAAAATAATAAAAAAACGCGCCATAAAAGCCAGTGATTATGATTTCTTTTTGCCGCATTATTCGTCAGGTTACTTTCGCGAACGTTTATTTGAAGGATTAAATAATATCGACTTTCAAATCCCTTACGACAAATGGTTTACTAACTTAACAGAAAAAGGCAACACAGGGTCTGCATCTATTTTCATTATGCTTGATGAGCTTTTTAAATCAGGCAAATTAATTAATGGTCAAAAATTACTGTGTTATGTACCCGAGAGCGGTCGTTTCTCAAGTGCATTTATGCAATTAAGTGTCGTAAGCCAATAGTTTAGAGTCCATTATGAAAAAAGATGAAGTACCTCAAGATAATAGCAAAAGCTATCAGGGCCAAAACAAGTTACTTTACGCGGTAGACGACAGCGGACATTATCACGGTGTTAAATCATCTGGCTGGGAAGTAGAAAATTTTGCAACCCAATTAGCGGTAGACGATTTAAATGAACAAACAAGCCAAGCTCTATCAGATGCTCATTCGGGGCTAATTTCTCCGCTTGGTTATCATATGCTCGCAAGACGCTTTGATGTTTCAACCCTTGCTGCCGCGAGTGGTTTTTTTCAATGGCAAATTAATCGTCATTTGCGTCCCGCTATTTTTTTAACGTTATCTGATAAAAAAATTAACCGCTATTGCGATACACTAAAAATTAGTCGTGACGCTTTACTCTCACTGCCCTCACTATAACGAACCTTTCATGCCTGACATTATTTTACCTATTAACCACCTACAATCTTCACATTGTGAAACGGGTGTAGTTGCCACACTTTTACAAAGTAAAGGCATTAATATGAGCGAGCCAATGGCTTTTGGTCTTGCTTCAGCCCTTACTTTTGCTTACTTACCTTTTGTAAAAATTAGTGGGATGCCATTAATTGCTTATCGCATGCCTCCAAAAACAATCATTAAAAAGGTATGTAAAAAATTAAATATTGAATTAGAAGCTCGCAAGTTTTCGAATGCGCAAGATGGTATGCAAGCACTCGATGACGAGTTAGCTAAGGGCAATTTAGTTGGTTTACAAAGCTCTGTATATTGGCTGCCTTATTTCCCTGAAGATATGCGCTTTCACTTTAATGCACATAATCTAATTGTTTATGGGAAAAACTCTCTTGGCGAATATCTTATTAGCGACCCTGTTTTTGAGCATCCAGTAACGTGCCCTGCAGAGGATTTAAAAAATGCGCGCTTTGCAAAAGGTGCACTCGCGGCAAAAGGATTAATGTATGTTATTCGCAGTACACCATCGAAAATTGAGCTCAATGAAGTGATTAAGCCCGCAATCAAAAAAACAGCAAAAATGATGAATGGGTTAATATTGCCGTATTTTGGTCTTAAAGGCATTCGTCACATGGCAAAACAAATACGATTGCTTGATAAAAAGACACCTAAATATACGCGTCTTTATTTAGCTCATATTGTGCGTATGCAAGAGGAAATAGGCACCGGTGGGGCTGGTTTTAGATTTATGTACGCCAGCTTTTTAGAGCAGGCAGCCGATATATGTAAAATACCTGCACTCAACCAATGTGCAGTGCACGCTACCTCAGTGGGTGATTTATGGCGAGAATTTGCAATGGATGCCGTAAAGTATTGTAAAAAGCGCGGTGATATTAGCTTAGATGATATCGCAAAAAAACTTGAACAAGTAGCTGAAGAAGAAGCAAAACTGAGTAAAATGCTACTTTCAGCTATCGCTTAAATATTAAAAGTCACCTTAGAGTGACTTTGATTTTAATAAACAGATTAAAGCTGCCACCTAATTACTAAGAAAGTAGTGCTATATCACCTTGCTTAATGCACTTAGCTGTGCCGCCAACAACATCGTTGTTATTTAACTCATTAATTAACACTTCGCCTTGAGCTTGTTGTTCATCCCTAAGCGGTAAATACGGTAATCTAAATACGGGGTTTACTGCACCTGTCATCATCAACGCGGTATTAATAGCAATAGGGTTTGGTTCACAGAACAACCAGTTCATTAATGGTTGTAACGATGCATTTAGCTCGTTACTTGGCGTATCCATTAATTGACGAAATAACCCAGGAATAAGGTTAGAAGTAACCGAGATAACACCGTGCGCTTTATGTGTGTGGCGCGCATCGTGACTTTCGTCATCGTTACCCGACCAACATGCAATACCTTGTTGTTCATAATGGGCAATACGTTCATTACCGCCACACTCTTTTACACCAATAAAATATTCATGTTTAGCGAGTGGCTCAATAATATCAGGTGTTAGGTCTTGACCTGTTCGCCCTGCTACGTTGTAAATAAAGGCAGGCCCAATATCAAGTACGCGCTTAAAGTGCTCTTTAACACCCGCAATAGACGTACGTCCGTAATATGGATTAATTTGCAGTGCTGCATCCATACCGCTGGCAAAGCCATATTTAGTTGCTTTAATCGCTTCACGGGTGTTGTTACTACCGGTATTCCCGACAATAACCAGTTTGTCACCATACTTGTTTGCACTGTGCGCTATAAGCATTAAATGCTCTTCCCAGTTCATTAACTGGCCTTCGCCTGTTGTGCCACCAACTACAATGCCGTCAACGCCTGATGCAATTTGTATTTCTACGAGTTCATCGTACTTTGCTAGGTCTATTTCACCGTTTGCTAAGTATGGCGTTTTAATAGCTGTAATAAGGCTTGCTTGTTTAATTTGGTCTAGGGTGCGCATAAAAAATCATTATTTATAAAACTTGCGCTATTTGTAACATAATTACCGGTACTTTTGGAGGTGTAAACCCACATTTAATTATAAAATATCTTGTGTTATTAAGTTTGGTAATACAAAATGAATAACTGTATATATAAACAGTATTCTATTTTTAACGATACCAGAGGCTTTATGCGTTTATCTGACTACTTAGCAACTCATTTTTATAACACCGATGAACTGTGCCAAGCATTAAATATAGATGCAGATACACTTTTAGCTTGGCAAGAGCGAAGTGTTTTCCCCAAGCCAAGTTACTGTATTAAAAGTCAACTTAGCTGCAGCTCATATTCAGGTTTGTATGAATGCGAAGAATATGACGACTATTATCCGCGCGGCTGTGTTAATTGGGGGCAAGGTCTTTTAAAACAAAAAATAGAATCATCAAGCCATGCTTTTAATTATTTTGCACAGCAATATACTGCAAGCCTAACTAAACTCGCTCAGCAAGGATTTACGTTTAGCGAAGAGCTATTTGGCTGCGAAATAGACGAGCACTTGCAGCAAATTTGGCAACAGTTTTTATGCAGTAAGTACGGCGTACTTACTCAAAATGGATTAATAGACGAAATAGTCTCGGTAGACATTGGCAGGCTATTAGTTGACGACATTACAGAACTGCGCAGTAAAGCGAGCTTAAACCAAGAAGAAAGAGCGCTACTGCACCCCGCCATGAAGCTTTTAAACAAAGCATTAGGGCATGGCGCCGATCATGAAAAACAACACACTTTGCGCACCCGTTACATAGATGCGCTTATTTTAAAATACGATTTATCTATTAAGTGACGTTTAAATTTACTTTGATAAAAACGTAGTGCTAACAGACCCTAAGTCTTCGTAACTAAACGTGGTTAACTGATCAGTATTAAGCTCAACAACACCACAATAAGAGCCTGTTATAAAAACTTGCCCTGCTTTTAAGTTAATTCCCTTTGCTGATAAGTAATTAACCGCCCAATAAAGTGGAAGCTGCGCAAGTTCTGCAGGATGCACACCTGCCAGGTTTAACTCCAGCTCAGTTTGCTTAACGTTAATATTTACAGTACTTGCCTTATACGCTTTGGCTTTATCTATTTGTGGGCCTAAATACACACCTTGATTAGATAAACCATCGGCCAGTTTTTCAATGTGAGTGCTTGGAGTGTCTTCATCAAACCTTTTTTGAATAAGCTCAAGTGCTAAATGGGCGCTGGCAAATGCAGTATCTACGTCTTCATTTGTATAGGTTTTATTACTTGGTAAATCGCTTTGTAAAATAAATGCAATTTCTGGTTCTATCAGCGCTTTATTGTTTGTTGTATACAGTGGGCAATTTTCAGCTTGTTTTATAGGTGCATGTAAAAGAGGCGCTAATATAATTGAGCCATCATCTAAAGGCAGCATACACTTCCAGCCATATACAGTTTGATCATTTAAATAAATCATCAACTTTTGTACTTCTATCGCATCGTCAGTCGAGTCTAGTACTAACTCTTTAGGAAAGTTTGAACGTGCTGGGTTTTCTTCTCTTTGTGCTAATAAGTGAGTAGCAATTAGTTTTAGCTGTATTGAGTTGTTCACATAAATCTCTTTAAAATACATTACTGGTTAAGCAGTAAATAGGAAGGATTACATTATTAATTTAGGCATTAGAACATAATGTTAAATGCCTATAATTAAAATTATATTTAAAACAAAGCGCGGTAATTATTTAAGTATCAATAGATTTAAGCGATCGTAAAAATAGCCCTAAGCCGCCAAACGCTAAAATTATAATAACAATCAAATCAAACGACGTCATAGTTCGCATACTAAATTGAACACTCGATATAACGCCAAATATTAGTGCGGTTAACGAACCTAGAGATAGCACCCAGCCTAAAATATTTTTAGAATTATAAAAAATCAGACCCACACCAAAAATAAACGGGATCATAACCATGCCGCCTGTAACGCCAAAGCCACCTAAAGCATTAACACTATAAATGCGAGAACTTAGTCCAAAATTAGAGGTCACCGAAATTGCGTTTAGCAGCATATAAAAGCCACCGCACATCATAATCAAACCAATAAAAAAATGCCCAATACCACCAGAGCTTCCACCCGCACCTTTCATTATTAATTATTCCTTTTATATTTTTAACTTAATCGTTTTAAATGGTAATTACTCGACTATTAACATTGACCGCGGTCTACATAATCAATCAGTGCACACGCGAAAACACTTATCGCGTAATTACATGCCAAATAACATAAAACCAAGATAAAAAACCATGCAAAATTGCCCATAACACAGACTCGTTAGCACTCCATGAAATAGCAATTGCTAGGGCTGTACCAAAAGAGACTCCATATTTTACTATTTCATTTCTTGAGTTTTTCATTAATTATATTCCTAATTTTTAACTTGTTAGCTGATTGATTTGCTTACTAAAACTGAAAGCTCTTTACCATCAAGATTAATACTTGCTTCTTTGCCTAGTTCAACAACTAAAGAGGGAGCCATATGTTTTCCACCTAGCTTCAGGTCAGTTGCTAAACTAACAGTAGAATCATCAATTGGCGTTACTGTAAGAGCAAAACTATACGAATTATCAACTGAAACTGACGCCTCTTCATTTGAATTTACAACTAAAGTGGGTGAACCAATTAAGTTTTTATCATCATAAAACTTGGCATTCACTACAAAACTATCATTAGCTTGTGCAAATGAGACAAAGCCTAACAACGCTATTATTGCGATTAATTTTTTCATTATTATTTCCATATAAATTGATACAGCTAAAGGCTATTAAAGCTTTATTAGCTGTGATTTTTCAGCTAGCAATTTACCAACTAATGATTAAAAAACTTATGTTTTAGCTCTGATGAAATGATTAACACTCCAAAATAGGTGGCTAAAATGTGAGTCTAAGTGCGACGGAGTAAAATGCTAAGAGCTTTACTTTTAGTCCTTGTAGATTATGTATGGATAATTTACCAACTTAGTGATTCTTTACTCGCTTTAAGATTTTCTTGATACATCATAAAAATATTTGTATAGCTACACATATCAAGACCACTACTACAATAATCTTTAATTACACGATCCATTATTTCTCTATTATTTACTTGAGATGCATTTTTAAAGGCTTTTAAGTTTTCACTTTCCATCATTCTCAGCATCATTGGTTGGCACATATCTAACCCACTGTCACAATAATCATATTTAACACGAGTTTTGATAATCTCAATAACTCTATTTTGCTGAGCTTTAGAATTATCAAAGTCCATCGGATGTATAAAATCAGCCAAGAGATTAAAAGAAATGAACAAAAAAAATAAAGATAATAACTTTGGCACCGTAATCTCCATATTATAAAAATAACCTAACGCTACATTAATAATGACTAGCATTTAGGTTGTAATACGGCGTAAAGAAAGAGCTTATAAAATATTTTCATTTCATTTAAATGCATTATTAGTAATGCTATTTCATTTTTATAACAAAATCCAAAAAACGTCCCAGTTCAGTTTCCTCCATAAAACCATCCTCATCTTGGTACCAATGAAATTCACTATTATTAAAAATCCAGCCTATTTCATCTGCAAGTTGCACTTTATAAGGTTCTAAATTGACATCAAAGACAGATTTAATTTGGGTGCAAATTGAAGATTCATGATCAATCTGCATTAGAAAAGCTTTTATATCCACATCTAAGAGCAAATCAAGATTCTGTAGAGCTAAAAATAATAACTTTCTTGGAATCGCTGACTCAAAATCGAAGTCGAAAAGAAAAGTATTTTTCTCTTCGACTGTATTATGTTTTATGAGCCTTTCAAAACTTCCCTTTTCATTTCCATCTTTGTCACCTTGCATATAGCAGGTGTAACCATCCTCTACATACTTATCTAGACGCATCTGAATCCGCCTAGGATGTGCGTTACCATTTCCACCATAAACTTCAGTACGAAGATCTGTAAACCAGCTATTGTGTGATTCTCGCAATTTATCTATAAAAGCTTTTTCTGACTGTCCTTCAACCAAGAGTATTGGCTTACGACTATATAGGTTTGGTATATAAGATAAATCTTGTGCCGCATATGTCAGCTTTTCTCTCAAGTGAACTATATTGCCGAGAAAAGCTTTACCATATGTACCTAAATTTTTAAGCCACTCATCATCTATAGTCCAACCGATTTGCTGCTCTGATATCATGGCGTATTCTGAAAGATAAAATGTAGCTGATAACAACCTCTCTTGGACATGATTTTCGGCTTCGAGATACTCATCAAATGTAAGTGCTACGAAATTTTTTATAAACTCAGATTTAACACCACATTGTATTTCTAATTTCTTCCACTCCCATTTATGATGAGGTATGGCAAATTTACAAGTATTTCCCCTTGGACAATGGTGACATTCCACGTAGCTAACCCAGTATTCGATTAAGTGTTCACTAAGAGATTGCTCATTAAAGTCTCCATCGATAACTCCATTTTTATCACCGTATATATCCCTAAAAGGTACAGATTCGAAATGTACAATTGCCATGAATTACCTTGCGTTACTAACAGATTATTCAAAACCATTTTGTTTTTTATAACAAACCAAAACGGCTTATATTACATGTTTCTATATTTACACCAGAGAACTTTAATGTAAACAATAAATTAAATAAGCTATTTATTAGAGTCTGTTTTGTACGTGAAAATTATGCAGAGTAATTTTACGTGCTACTTAGGGTATAACTGAGCTAATCAGTTGATTTAAATAACGTCGAGATTTAATTGATATTTTGGAGAAAGTTAGGATTAAAGCGATTGGGGACTTAATAAAAAGGTGATGTAAGTTAACAGCACCTATTTGAGTATTTAATTAGTTATGTAGTTTAGCTAAGTGGTATAAAACCGCTTAACCAATTGATTTATATACGTCAATACTACTATTGGTTAAAAGCCCAGTAACTTGCGTACCAAACGCTTTAAAGTGTGGCTCGTTTTTATGCGCTTCAAAGTGCTCGTCAGACGCCCATTGTTCACTAACTACATAGTCGGTATGTTCATCATCACTTTTTACCGATAGTTCATAACGTAAGCACCCTACTTCTTGGCGCGATGACTTTTGTAAGTTTTCAAGTGCTGTAAGCATTACATCTGCATCAATATTTTTGCACGACAGTGCCGCTATAACCGTTAACATGTGTATTCCTTTTAAAAGTTAAGGTGTAGATAATCTACACCTTAAAATATTTAGTTTAACTTTGCGTTTGAGGTAAGTTTACTGATCCCACTGCGGCGCAAACTCTGGTGTTGCTTGGCGGTCGCCGCAATCAAGACCATCAATGCGGGCTATGTCTTCATCATCTAATTTAACGTGGTCGTTAAAGTTATCTTCTAAGTTTTTACGCTTAGTTGATGATGGAATTGTCGTCATACCGCTTGCGTTAACCCATGCTAAAACAACTTGTGCTGGACTTGCATCGTGCTTGTTAGCAATGTCGATAATGGTTTGATCTTTAAGTACTTTGCCTACTACAAATGGCATGTACGCTGTTACATGAATGTCGTGCTGAGCACAAAATGCGCGTAATTTAGTATTAGTTAAATATGGGTGCACCTCAACCTGATTGGTAAATATTTCACGCGAGTCAAGCGTTTGCATTGCTTCATTTAAGTTTGCAATGGTGAAGTTTGATACACCAATGTGCTTAGTTAAACCAAGCTGCTTCGCTTTTAGTAATTCAGTGAGGTATTCACTCATTGGCTCGTCGTTAGCAGGCGATGGCCAGTGAATTAGCAGTAAGTCGACCGAATCAACTTGTAGCTTTTCAAGTGACTTTTTAACGCTTGGGATAAAGTCGCTTTTATTTAATTTGTTATTCCACACTTTGGTAGTTAAGAATATTTCACTGCGCGGAATATTACTATCTTTTATGGCTTGACCTACTTGCTCTTCGTTGCCATAAATTTGTGCGGTGTCAATATGGCGAAACCCAACTTCGAGCGCCATTTTTACTGAGTTATAGGCCGTGTCGCCCTCTAAGCGGAATGTTCCCATACCGAGTTCTGGCATTTCTATTACACGTTTTGTCATGGTTTATCCTTATAAAATAATCGGTTTTAAAATACAAACTTCACTAGGGCGTGTTGTCCTTTGTGGATTGAAATTTGTTCAATCTAGGGGCGATTTAATCGCGGCTCGAGGTTTGTAACCTAGTGGGCTAAGTAAAAACCGAGCAACAAAGAGTTAATCGCTCCTAGAAAGAACCCAACGGGCAGTGTATGTTTGGTTTTTATGCTGCGTTATCGCCTATTTATGGGGAACAACCACACTACATAGGCTCTGCCTTGCCTAAAAACCAAACTTACTACTGCAAATTCAACAACCAAAGATCAACACGCCCTATAGTTTTACGAAATACACCTTTTACTTCTTATTACGACTGTCACTTAAAAATCTATGACCTCATAACAAGTATGAGGTCATTAATTTTAGTTTCAAGGTTAACAGCTAAGGCTTTATGCTTGCTGAATTTCACGTTTATCAAGCATACCGCTGTAGCGTGTAAAACCAAGTGCTAAAACAGAGATAACGGCGCCTATCCATGCTGTATCTTGCAGGGTCATGTTCTCTACTACGCTACCACCAATAATTGACCCAAGTGCAATACCAATATTAAATGCGGCTATGTTCAAACCTGATGCAACATCTACCGCATTTGGCGTGTGCTTTTGTGCTTGCTTTACTACATAAAGTTGCAAGCCTGGCACATTGCCAAAAGCAAATGCGCCCCAGACTAGAATAGTAAGTACAGCGGCAATTTTTGATTCCATCGTAAAAGTAAATATCAGTAAAATAATACTCAAAGCGCTGAATATAATGCTCAGTGCGCTAATTGGGCCGCGTTTGTCGGCCAACTTTCCACCCCAAATATTACCTATCGCTACCGATACACCGTAAACAAGCATTATTAAAGCAATAGCCGAAGGCGCAAAACCTGTTTGTTGCTCTAAAATAGGTGCTAAATAAGTAAACGCTGTAAACGTGCCGCCGTATCCCAATATCGTCATTAAATACACGAGTAATAAACGCGGTTTTACAATTACTTGTAGTTGTTCTTTAAACGTGGCTGGTATTGATTGTTTTAAGTTTTTTGGCACTAAAATAGAGCTGCCGATTAATGCAATTAAACCTAATACCGACACAACTAAAAACGTTGCACGCCAACCAAAGTGTTGTCCAATCCATGTACCTAGTGGCACACCAGTTACTAGTGCTACAGTAAGCCCGGTAAACATAATTGCAATTGCACTGGCTTCTTTGTCTTTGCTTACTAGACTTGTGGCAATCATCGATCCGATTGAAAAAAACACACCATGGGCAAGCCCCGTTAAAATGCGCGCAAGTATTAATGTTTCGTAACTTGGCGCTTGCCAAGCGAGTAAGTTACCCAATACAAACAAGCCCATTAAGCTTATTAAGACCACTTTACGATTCCAACGACCCGTTAAAGCTGTTAGCACCGGCGCACCAATGGCAACGCCAACCGCATATAAACTTACAAGCAAACCTGCTGAAGGTAGGCTTACGCCTAAGTCGTTTGCAATGGTGGGTACTAATCCCACTATTACAAACTCAGTTGTTCCTATTGCAAATGCGCTTAAGGTAAGCGCCCACAAAGCCAATGGCATAGTTATGTCCTCATTAATATTTGAAGAATGTAGTTTGGCTAAAATATCGTTTGCAAAAAATAGCATTAGTGACAAAATACTTTTGTTAATAATGCAAAGATGGTGTTGGTATACTTATGGCTGTTCATTCAAAAACTGAAGATTTAGAAACGTTTATAACGGTAGTAGATTGCGGAAGCTTTTCGGGGGCAGCTAATTTGCTCGATCAACAAGTGGCTAAAGTGTCGCGAGCTGTATCACGCCTTGAAAATACACTGCAATGCACTTTACTAAACAGAACAACACGCCGATTAGAACTTACCGAAGAGGGCCATACTTTTATAAAATATGCGCGCGAAGGATTAAATACGCTTTATACCGGTGAAGAAGCCATAAAGCTTTTAAAACAAGCGCCAAGTGGCAAGCTGCGAATAGATGCTGCAAGCCCTTTTGTATTGCACCAACTTACGCCTTTAATTGGCGAATTTGCTAAGCAATACCCTCACATAACGCTTGATATAACCTCACACGACAGCATTATTGATTTACTTGAACATAAAACCGATTTAGCCATACGCATTGGTGATTTAAAAGACTCAAACTTACATGCTCGTAAACTCGGCAGCAGTCAGTTACGTATTGTAGCCAGCCCAGAATATATAAAAAACAACGCAGCAATTATACAAATAGATGACTTACAAAATCATAAGTTAATTGGTTTTAGTGACTCCCCAAAATTAAACACTTGGCCGTTAGTAAAGCCCGCTTTATTTACGTTTTCGCTTAGCGCAAGCAGCGGCGAAACAGTGCGCCAACTATGTATTGCAAACCAAGGTGTGGCGCTACTTTCTCACTTTATGATTGGCAATGACCTAAAAACAGGTGAGTTAGTTGAAGTGTTACCCAGTGCAGTTAGCTCTCCTAATAACCGAGAGGTTGTACAAGCCGTGTATTATAAAAACAGTGCGGTATCGTCTCGAATTGTGGCTTTTTTAGATTTTATAAAGCCACGACTAAGCTTATAACTATATTAAAAAGCAAGTTAAATTATGCTTGGTTATTAAAAAGCAAACCTGAACTTTTATTATCTGAAGATGATGAAAACATTGAATCCATTAAAGTAGATACATTTTTTCGCACTATTAATTGTATCGACGATAGCTCACTATCGAGTTGCTTTTTAAGTTCGCTTAGCTCTTCTATCGCTTCCCCTGTGGGCGTATCAGAACTATTGGTCATTTCTCTTATTTTACTCTGTAAATCTTTAATTGACTCGATCGCTTTATTCATTTGAACTGCTGAATTGTCACTCGAATCTTCTGTTTCGCTGTTAATAATAGACTTTGCGTCTTCAGTAGCTGCAGTAGAGCTCGTAGTTTTTTCGGCGTCTTTATTTAAAGAAGAGTCTGCTTTAGCCTCTGGACTTTTACTAGGATCATCCGTTTTTACAGTGTTTTTATTTAAATTACTTAGGCTTGAATAGCCATTGTCATTGTATAACTGCGAAGAAAGAGTTCCAAAATTCATTTTTGCCTCATGTGTCTAAAAATTGACGACTTTATTTTTATAATTAGAAGCAATTATCATTCCAAATATGGTAACAAATTGACCATCCGTATTTTAAACGGGAACAGGACTTATAAGTCGCCACGGGGTATTATTTTGCTTAATTTAAAATGCGAGGAAAGCTATACTTTTAAAATACGCCTGCGAAAGGCTAAATATTTTATGCACAGATGAAAGCGCCAAATGGCAAGCAGCTAATAGATGCGGCAAACCCTTTTGTATTGCATCAACTTACGCCTTTAATTGGTGAATTCGCTAAATAATACCCTCACATAACGCTTGATATAACCTCATACGGCAGTACTATTAATTTACTCGAGCATAAAACAGACTTAGCCATACGTATTGGTGATTTATAAGATTCGAACTTACATGCTCGTAAACTTGGCCGTTAGTAAAACTCATTTTATTTACGTTTTCGCTTAGCGCAAGCAGCGGCGAAACAGTGCTGTATCATCGCGAATTGTGGCGTTTTTAGATTTTATAAGGCCTAGGCTTAGTTTATAAGCTCTGTATATTAATATTAATATGCTTATTAAATGTTTTAACCGATTTTTTGACGCTTTTTAATAATCAAAAAGTATAAATAACAAAAGTAGTAATTAAAGGTATTAATTAAAATGGATTCTTTAACGCAGGTAGCATTAGGCAGTGCTGTAGGTTATGCGGTGTTAGGCAATAAAATAGGTCGAAAAGCCGTTTTATGGGGAGCAATTTTAGGCACGCTCCCTGATTTAGATGTATTTTTGCCATATGGCGGATCTGTAGAAGCATTTACTTATCACCGTGGCTTTAGCCATTCGTTATTAATACATTTATTAATTAGCCCGCTCATTGTATGGCTAATATTAAAAGTACACGCGGGAATGCAAATTTATAAAGTGCGCTGGTTTTGGCTAGTATTTTTAAGTTTATCTACACATGCCCTATTAGACAGCCTAACGGTATACGGTACACAACTACTCTGGCCTTTTACTGAGTACCCCTTTGCGGTTTCTAGTGTGTTTATTATTGACCCCGCTTACACGCTTCCTTTATTAATTGGCGTAATATGTACGCTAATACCCAAAATAAAAGCAGCAACGGCTTATCGTATAAATGCAGCAGCCTTAGTTTTAAGTAGTCTATATTTATTTTGCGCTTTAATTTTAAAAGTAAATATTGATGACAAAGTAAAAACGGCTCTCAACAACAGGCAAATACCAGTAAATGCGTATGTTAGTACGCCTGCTCCGCTAACCACTTTGCTGTGGCGTATTGTTGTGATGTCTGACGGACAATACTACGAAGGTTATGCATCAGTATTTGACGCACCCAGCGATGTTACATTAACGGCTTATCAAACAACGCCTTCACTGTTAAATAATATTAGCGATGAATGGGCTATAAAACGCTTGCAGTGGTTTACTAAAGGGTTTTATTCGGTGCGCCAACAGCAAAGCAATATTGTACTTTCTGATTTACGTATGGGCATGGAGTGCAACTATGTGTTTAATTTTGTAGTGGGTCAAAAAAATGATTCAGAAGTGAGCATTGGTAACTTTGAAAAAATAAGTCAAAGACCAAACTTAAACAATCTTCATAAAATATGGAACAGGGTTTGGCAACCAAATGTGTCTTTAGCATCACCCGCGGCAAAAAATGACTGCAATAGCGAATAACGGCATATTATAAGATTCGTACTAGCATGAGGAAGTTAAGTGAAGTTCAAGCAGCAATTAAACTAAATAGTTCACTAAAGTGATTGCTGCTTTTTTTGCTGATACATTGCAACATCAGCATCTTGAATCATATCCTCAACCGATTTACCTGTATCGTGTTTAAAGTGTGTTACTCCTACACTGTAATCAATTTTGTATGGCTTGTTTAAGGTATTATTAGCATGCGCTATTGCATCCGCAAACCTTTGTAAAACAAACTCTGCTTTTGTCTCGTCTGAGTCGCTTAACATCGCAACAAATTCATCTCCGCCAAGTCGACCTATGACTTCACAATCACGAAATGAACTAAGCATAATTTGTGCAAATTTATTTAATACAAAATCGCCTTCGTGGTGTCCATAAATATCATTAATTTGTTTAAACTTATTGAGATCAAACAATATAAACGACATTGATACTTTGTTTCGCCTACATACATTTAGCGTATGTTCGGCAAGGTTTAAAAAGCCACGTCGATTAGAGATTCTTGTTAACTCATCAATTGTGGCTAGTTGAATTGATTGAATTTCTCGCTCGACTAACGTGCCTAAATCTCTTAGTAATTGTTTTTCTTCATCATTGAGTTGTCTAGGTTTATTATCGGCAAGGCACAAAGTGCCTATAATGACTCCTTCCCTTAATTTTAAAGGAAAGCCTGCATAAAAGCGTACTTTAGGATCGCCTGTAACAAAGGGGTTATCAAAAAACCTTTCGTCTTGAGCTGTATCTGGGATTATTAATAACTCGTCTTGATTTATGGTGTGGCCACAAAATGAGGTTTCGCGAGGAAGCTCAGGCGCATCAAGCCCCTGCCTTGATTTAAACCACTGGCGGTCTTCGTCAATCAAAGTAACCAATGAAATAGAAACATTAAACATACGCTTGGCAATACGAGTAACACGATCAAAGCGCTCTTCATGAGACGTATCTAGAATTTTTAATGCTCTAAGCGCGTGTAATCGCTCGGCTTCGTTACTTGGGATCTCAGGTTTAATCATTAAAGCTCTGTTAATTTTAAATGTTTTATAAATTATGAGATGGGAGCGAATATTTTCGAGTATATAACCCGATAAACTTATCTAAACTATAAACAGTCTGCCTATTAAAACTAGAACATTACCTTAAAATAGCAATAAATACTTATGAATGTCAGTAAGTCGTACCTAAATAAAGATAAGATTAAATCCGCAAAAAATTATGATGAAAACAGGTGGGATCAGTGGTTGGTTTGACGTAGCTACTCTTTAATACAAAAAGTAGTAGTGGCTATTTAGTTTTATTTAAATAACCACTGGATTTGGCATACATACAAAAATAAACACTTTAATTTTGGTGCTCATATTGTCCACGGTAAACTTCAAATACTTTTAAAACAGTATGTTGCTCTTTGGTTAGGTTATCAAACCAATCATCAAACAGCTCATCATCTTCTTGCTCGCTTAGTGCCATATACCTTGCAAGTAACTCTACAATATCGTTATGGTTGCAGGTTAAAGGATTTACTTGTTGCGCCAAGGTACTGTGGTCGCGCTCTCTTAGGGTTTCCATCACCCCTTGATCAATTTGTTCTTGTTGTTGTGTTGCGTCACTCATACATAACCTCTGTAATAACTTTATAACCGTATTTGTTAACGTTTTAACTCTTAAATATAGTTATAACAGCCTAAACGCCAATAGCCAGCATTTTTGATTCAAGTGCTTATTTTTTGATTTATTTGCGCAAATAGCCAACAATTACGGCCTTTTTGGGGAACATTTAAATAATTTGCAATGGGAGAATAAATACGTTAAATTAAAATGATATACTATCACATATCATTTATTTAGGCGTATTATGAAACCAAATATTCATCCTGATTACCACGTGGTTGCTTTTCACGATACCGCTGCCGATTCTTACTTTATTATTGGCTCAACCATAAAAACGAGCCGCACAGTAGAAATAGACGGTAATACATATCCATACGTACCTATTGATGTATCAAGTGACTCGCACCCATTTTATACAGGCAAGCAAAAAACAACCGCTACCGATGGCCGCGTTGCGCAGTTTAATCGTCGCTTTAAAAGTTTATCGACTGTTAAAAAGGAAAAGGTATGAAAGTATTAAGCTCTCTTAAAAGTGCAAAGCAACGTCCGGGGTGTCAAATTGTAAAACGCAAAGGCCGCGTATTTGTAATTTGTAAAAACAACCCACGCTTTAAAGCAGTACAAGGAATGAAAAAGAAATAAGTTAAACGGGGATGCTCAACATATAATTAATTAGGTAGCTTGCTTAAGCTACCTAATTTAGGGGGGGATTATTTTACCACTACTGAAAACTCTGGCACTGCCTGAATTACTTTTTTTACCGTACAGGTGTTAACGGCTGCAATAAGCGCCTTTTTATATTTATCAGGAAAACCGTCTGGTAGGTTAATCTCAATTGAAAATAACTTTTTACCGTTGTCATCTACATTTTCGTTATTTTGAGTAAGCGTCATACCTTGCGTTGAAATATCACGCTGCTCGCAAAACTTACGCGCATAAAAACCTGCACATAAAACCATACTTACTAAAAAATAATCAAACGGTTCTGGATACTCTGCATTACCACCAGCGTTTACGCTTTGATCGCTTATTACTTCTAGGTCGCCAAATTTAGCGCTTTGCTTTTGGCCTTCTAACATTGAAACTGAAATTTCCATTGTGTTTCCTTATATTTATTGCTGCAGATACCTTTAACGCAATTAGCTTAAAAGTAGCTACTAAAGATACATATAGTCTAGGTTTATGAACCGAACAGTAATTCAAAGAACCCTGGAGGCTCGTGTAACTCATGATATTTTTTACGTAAATTATCTATATTTTTCAGTGGTTCTTTTGCCGCACTTAGCCCCTGCTCGTTTGCTGCTTTTTTTGCAAGTTCAGCTTGAGCAATCACTTTATCAAGGCCCTGCAATGACTGCTCAGGTTTTTTGTAAAACTTACCAGTTTTACTCACTTTAACCAGCTTTATAAATTCATCAATCGCAGTATTAAATTCACTAAGTTGAGTTGCCTGCACCGCTTGTTTATATGCAAGGCCCGTGTTTTTCATATTTACTTCAAGATCGACTTCTTGCTGCGCAAAAGACATTGAACTAAACGCAAAGGTAAAAATAATAACTAAATACTTCATGGTCAAACCTATTAATTAAAAACACCTAAATTGTATCAAGTTTACGTAGCAAAGTAACTTTACGAGCTGTTATGAGCACTTTGAGCTGTAAAGGGGGTTTACAAATCAATCATTTTAAAGCCGCAATAGTGAAAAATATTCAAATAACGATTTTTTTGAATAAAAAACACCTAATAAAAATCACTTTAAAAGAGTAATAACACACATAACCTTTACAAATAAGTACATATAACATTCGCTGGCAACTTCATATAAATAAAAATTTATATATGAATAATTATAAACTGCAAAAAATTGACTTAAAAAACAACTTAAAATTTAACAAATAAAAACCAATGTTAATAACTAAAACATATAAGAAAAACTAAATGTAAAAACACCACAGTAAATCATTTAAAGGGCCTTTGTAATTAATACCAAAAACCACAACAACCGTCCTTCAGATTAATTCAAGTTGCTTATTTTACAGTGAGTTAGCTCCTTTTAATAAAATAATCAGCATGCAATAATCACCGCCCTCATAAAAAAAGTTATAGGGCTTTATCCAAATACAAACTGCATTTGGATAAAACTACATTGTATTTAATTACTATAAAATGTTCTCTGGGAATCAAATGAAACGTCATAATTTACTTTCTACTAGCATTAAATGTGCATTAATTACTGCTGCTGCAACAGCAAGTAATTCTGTGCTTGCACAAGATGAGCAAGCAACAAAAATTGAACGTGTTGAAGTGACGGGTTCACGTATTTTACGTGAAGGTGCTATTGCACCTGCCCCTGTAACAGTTATCAGTGGCGAGCAGCTAATGAACACTGGCGCGGTAAACATTGGTGAAGCGCTAAATAACTTACCAGCACTTGGCAATACATATTCTATGGCTAACTCTGGCCGTTTTATTGGTACTGCGGGTTTAAATATTCTTGATTTACGTAACATGGGTACAGATCGTACTTTGGTACTTGTAAATGGTAAGCGTCATGTATCAAGCTCTGCAGGTTCTCAATCTGTAGATACCAACACTATTCCAAGTGTATGGGTTGAACGTGTAGAGATAATTACTGGTGGTGCATCTGCTGTATACGGTGCTGATGCGGTAACAGGTGTTGTTAACTTTATATTAAAAGACAACATTGAAGGCATGGACTTTAGCGTTACACGTGGTTTTGCCGATTTAAGCAGCTACAACAACGAAAAAGCAACGTTCTCATACGGTTCTAACTTTAACAACGACCGTGGTAATGCTGCTTTTGCTATTGAGTACTCAGGCCAAGATTCATTAAATGCGCTTGATCATCCTTGGACAAGTACTTCTTTTAGAAGCTTACGCAATCAAGCTCAAACTGATAGCAATAAAGATAGCAGTGCTTTTCCAGATGACATTTTAACGCCTAACGCCGGTCTTTACGCTATTAATAACGCAGGTGTTTACGCACTTGAAAATACTTTATTTACCAATAGCTTTAACCCTGATGGCAGTGCGCACAATTTATATATAGGCGATAACGTTGATGGCACAGCATGCGCTAACTGTGACTTTTTTAACTTAGGCCAGTTTGAAGAAATTCAGCCTGAGTTTGAACGTTACAACGTAAACTTCAAAGTTAACTACGATGTAACCGACGACTTGAACGTTTACTTTGATGCGAAATATGTAAATAGCCAAGGCGAAAGCATTGGCCAACCAGCATATTTCTACCGCGACGATGATAACAGCATTAAAATTGATAACCCTTACCTAGACCCAAGCATCAAAGCGCGCATGGAAGACCAAGGTGTTGACTCGATAATGGTTAACCGCATGATGAGTGACCTCGGCCGTCGTATAGAAAACAACACCCGTGAAACAACGCGTTTTGTAACAGGCTTAAAAGGCACTGTATTTGATGATTGGGAATTAGATACCTCAATAGTATACGGCCAAACTGATCTAGAGCGCGAAAATGGCGCTAACATGATTTTAGCTAATTACTTTAATGCGCTTGATGCTGTTGAAGATAAAAATGGTAATGTTGTTTGTCGTAGTGCAGCAGCCCAAGCTGATGGCTGTGTTCCTGTAAATATTATGGGGTTTGGTGCGCCATCTCAACAAGCCATTGATTACATTAATACGGTATCTGTTGGCACTTCAACTATTAAACAAACGGTTATTTCTGGATCACTTGCAAACGGCGCTATTTTTGAGTTACCAGCGGGTTATGTGGGTGTTGCATTTGGTGCTGAGTACCGTAAAGAAGAAAGCGAAACTAAAGAGCCTGATAACGCAGAAGGTACGTTCTTTAACGCACTGGGCGAAGATAAGGGCTCGTTTAATGTTCGCGAAGTATTCTTTGAAGTGTCTATGCCAATTTTAACTGACTTACCGCTTATTCAAGACTTAGTGTTTGATACAGCAGTACGTCATGCTGATTACAGCACTATTGGTGATGCCACAAGCTGGAAACTAGGCCTTGATTGGACTGTAAACGATGAGCTACGTGTGCGTGTAACACAATCTGCTGCGCTTCGAGCTCCTAATATTAGTGAAGTATTTGGTGCACCGAGCCAAACTTTTTATAGTGTTGACGACCCGTGTCGCGCCGACAACCTAGGTGATTTATCAAACGGAGCAACTCGCACTGCAAATTGTGCCGCATTGGGTGTAGCGAGTGATTTCAACTCAGATTACGATTCTGCTTCATTAGATGGTTTAACAAGCGGTAACCGTGATGTAAAAGGTGAAGAATCGACAAGTACGACTGTAGGTATTGTTTACCAACCAGAGTTTTTAGAAAACGCACTACTTACTATTGATTACTGGGAAATTGAACTTGAAGATGCAATTGACACAATTAACGCGCAAGACATTCTTGATCGCTGTGTAGATAGCAAAACAGGTATTAATAACCAGTACTGTAATTTAATAACTCGCGATGCAAACGGCCAAATTTCACTTATTCAAAACTCAGTGCTAAATGTTGCAGGGCAAAAAGCATCTGGGGTAGACTTTGAACTAGGTTACGACTTTGACGCGCTTGAAGGTAGCTTTAAAACCCGTTTAATTGGTACTTACTTAATTGAACGTAAAGACTACCCGTTCCAAGATGACCCTAGTAACTACATTGAATACGCAGGCACGGCAGGTGAAGCTAAATGGCAAACTAACCTATCTGTAAGTTATGTTATGGATAACTTTTTCTCAACAGTTGAAACACGCTTTTTGAGTGAAGTAGAGCTATACACAAATTTTGAACTTGATAGCAACCCTAACCCAAGTAATCAAATGTCTTACGGTAAATACTTTATTACTGATATGACTGTAGGTTACAACTTTAATAGCGGTTTAGGCGTTAAAGTAGGTGTTGATAACGTATTTAACCGTAAACTTCCTTACGGAACACGTGGTACCGGGGCAGGAAGTGCAAGTTATGACAACATTGGCCGCTTTGGCTACATTAACTTAAGCTACAGCTTATAATTAATAAAATAATTTATTAGTTAAAACAAAGGCTCGCAGTGCGAGCCTTTTTAATAGGTATTATTTAATATTACTCAGCCACACGCTTTGGTATGGTTCTAGCTCTATCGTTAATTGGCTTTCTTCAATCGTTTTATCTGCCACCAAATCAAACCACTTTTGGGTGTTAATTAAGTTTAAGTCGGCCAATGTGAGCGTTTGTGGTTTATCGCTAATGTTATAAACACAAAATATGCTTTGGCGTCTGTCTATACTTTGTCGCCAAAAACCAAATAATCCCCCCGCTAAATGCAGCGTAAACTGTGTAGCATTTGGGTGGAAGGCACTTTGCTTTTTGCGTACCGCCAATAAACTTTTTATGCCGTTAAACACTTTATGATGATGACTATACTTTTCACCAATTGCCGCCAGTAGCTTTGACTCTTGCCAACGATGGCGGTTAATAGCACGGTTATGCTGAGAGTTTTCAAAGCGTTCGTAATCGTTAGTTGTACCCAACAAACTATGAATATAAAGCCCTGGGATACCTTCAAGCGCAAACATAATTGCGTGAGCACACATAAACCGCTCCAGGCCAAACTTATCTGGGCCATTGTGCGTCCCTTGGAGAGCATCAAATAAAGCAATATTTAGCTCGTACGGTGTATGCGTTCCATCGTTACTGGTTCGCATAGATACACAACCACCAAATTGCATAGTGGTACTTACAAGTGACGCCACTTCACTGGGTTGCAATAAACCTTCAATTGGTCTGAGCCCTATTCCATCGTGCGAGGCTATAAAATTAAAGTATGCCGTACCATTTTGCGCAGGTGGCATGCTCATCATCCAATGCTTAATTGCAGTGCTATCGCCACTAAGTAATGTATGAAGCAATAAAGGCGGCAGTGCAAAGTTATAAATACTGTGCGCTTCGTTGGCATTACCAAAATAAGACAGGTTTTCTTGGTTTGGAATATTGGTTTCGGTAATTATAACTACGCTGGGCTCTGCGTGCTCAATAAGTGTTCGCATTAGCCTTACTGCTTCATGTGTTTGCGGCAAGTTAATGCAACTTGTATTAAGCTGTTTCCACAAAAATGCAACCGCATCGAGTCTAAATAAACGTACGCCATTGTCTAAATAATGGCGAATTATTCCCACAAACTCTTTAAGTACATCAGGATTGCCAAAGTCAAAATCAACCTGATCGTGACTAAAGGTACACCACACGTGCTTTTCGCCGCTTGGCGTAGTTACAGTATTTAATAATGATGAGGTTCGCGGGCGAACAACTTGGCTTAAATCATCCGTTAAGCTGGCCGTTTTGAAATAGTCTTTACCCGGGTGTAAATCATTTAAAAAGTTCTCAAACCATACACTTCTGCTTGAGCAATGGTTAATAACCAAATCCGCCATTAGCTTTACATCTTTAGCGATATTTTGAATATCTCCCCAATCACCTAACGACTCGTTCACTTGCACGTAGTTCATTACGGCAAAGCCTTCGTCTGAGCTGTACGGGTAAAATGGCAATATATGCAGCGCATTTAACTGCATATCACATTGCTCTTTTATAAACCTGTGTAGTGTTTTAAGCGGTGCCTCCATTGGGCTCGATACGGCAAATTCGCTATCATCGTGTTTAATAATAGAGTCGCCATAAGCAATCAATACTATATCTTGTTCATCCCATCGGTTTGTATGGGGTGTCGGGTCGCGCAGTGCATTGCTACCTAATATAATTTTAATAAGTTGCTGAGCAAGCTCAGTAACCGATAAAGGCAGCTCAACACCCTCATAAATAATATGAAGATGTTGCTCTACTCGTTGTAAAAATAATTCGCTAACTGTGCTCACATGCGCCCCTAATATTTATTGTTTAGACTTATAGGCTAGTTAACCTGCACGCAGGTTAACTATATTCTTCGTTATCTAGCTCTACGGCTTCTTTTAAGCGCTCAAGTACGTCTGGCATTGCAGATACAACACGGTTCCAACTTGGCACAAATGGCGCTTCCATTGGGTTTTCTAAAAAGTGTTGCCCTGCTTCCATAATATTTTGTGCAAACATTTCTACTGCTTTTTCTTCTTGGTGTACATCAAGCGTTAACCCGTTCATTAGCGCGTCGTTATGATACGTTTCTATAAAATCTAGCCCGATACGGTAGTAAGTCGCTTTTAATGAACGAATTGTTTCGCTGGTAAAAGTAACACCTTGTGTTGCCAGCTTTCTAAACAATGCCTTAGTAATATCAATCGACATTTTAGACAAACCTGCGCTTTGGTCATCAAGTGAAAGTTCTTGGTGCTTATGATCGTAATTATCGGCAATATCTACTTGGCACAAGCGGTTATGTGAATAGTTACGATACATTTCACTCAGTACGCCTATTTCAAGGCCCCAATCACTTGGTATGCGAATATCGTTTAAAACATCGCGTCTAAACGAAAACTCACCTGCAAGTGGGTATCTAAATGAGTCCATATATTCAAGGTAGTCGGTATTGCCTAAAATTGTTTTAAACGAGCGAAGCAGTGGCGTTACTAATAAGCGCGATACACGGCCATTAATTTTGCCATTAGCAGTACGCGGGTAAAATCCTTTACAAAATTCATAGTTAAAACGCGGATGCGCAACGGGGTAAATTAAGCGAGCAAGTAAGCTTCTGTCGTAGGTTAAAATATCGCAATCATGCAGCGCGATAGATTCCACTTCCGCTGTTGCTAATTTATAGCCCATGCAGTACCACACGTTACGGCCTTTACCCAGCTCACGCGGTGCAACGCCTAGCTCTTGTAATTCTTTATCAAGTGCTTGTAAGCGTGGGCCGTCGTTCCATAATACTTTATGGTTTTGGTTTAGCTCTTTAAAAAAACCAAGTGCATGGCGGTACTGTGCTTCGTCGGCTCTATCTAAACCTATGGTAATTTGCGATAAATACGGTACTTCGCGTAATTCGCTAACTATATTTTGCAGTGCAGGGCCTTCGAGTTCACTAAATAACGAAGGAAGTATTAATCCCATTGGGCGCTGCTTGCTAAAAGTAAGTAGCTCTTTTTCTAGATCTTCTATTGGTCTGTCGGCAATATTATGTAATGTTGTAATAATGCCATTTTGGTAAAAATCAGCCATGAGATGTTTGCTCCTCAGAAATACTTAAAATACTGCTAATACACGGCAACGATGTTATTTCTTCAATCCACCCCAGCGGTGCTGGTGATTGAGAGTACCGTGCTTTGTTGTGCGACAATTTAACCGGCTTTTTACTCGCCGGATTGGCAATAATAATGGCGATATTTGCGTGCTCTAACATTTGCTTATCGTTATCGCTATCACCCAGAGCTATAACCGTGAGAGGCTTTCTGAAATGATTGGTAAACTGTTTAACTAACCACTGCTGTGCAGCGCTTTTATCGGTATTTTTGGCAATATGAATGAAGCGTCCGCCAATTTTTATATCGTAGCCGAGTGCTTCAACATCGCTTACAAAGGCTGTGAGTAATTCGTCGTTGCCATACCAATAAAGAGGGTCTGAATAATCACGAGTTTGTGCGCGCCTTGCTTGTGCATCGCTAAGACCAGTAAGCTCTGATATTTGCTCACTCGATAAATCACTAAACAATTTGTAATGCGCTTTATAATCCGCCTTTAAAGTATTTAAATCATTTAATAAACTCGATAACGGCTTTGCCATTGCGTAGCACCAATAAGCGCCTACTTTTTTACAACCAATGGGCTTTAATTCAAAATAATCTTCTGGAATAAATACCGCTGCACCGTTTTCAACAATAAAAGGTTGTTGAATATTTAAATCGTTTTTAAGCTCTATAACTTCGCAAAAAGTTTTACTGGTATTAAACACCACAGGAATATGTGCATTTTGCAGCTGCTGTAATAACTCACTGATATTATTGGTATTGTAATCGGCGTGATCGAGTAATGTACCGTCCAAATCTGTAAAAATAATGGGTTGAAGTGTGTCATCACTCGTTAGGTGCATACCGCTAATATCGCGGTTGCTATCAAGTTCAATTAAAGCGTTTGCTTTAGCGCTCAGTGTGTTTAAGTTCTCACGCGTAATGCGCTCAAAATGAGAAATAAAATACACCAATTGCTCGTTAGTCATGGTGCCTGAGCCTTCACCTTTTTTGGCTATTAACTTTTGTTCTTGCTCTTGTCGCCATGTAAAAACATCACTAAAACTCGGTGCTTTTAGCATAACGGTATAATCAATTAGGTTAAAAACGGCTTTATATTCGTTTGCCAAACAGCTGTTTACACAGCGGCGCCAAACGCCTTCTTTATCAAATTGTTGCTCTAACTCGTTAAGCGGCTCACTCAATGAAAACAACGGTTGTGGCTCACTGCCCACGCACCACCCTTCTAAAATAACAATATCAACTGGCTTTTCGTTTGTTAGCCAATCACTTGCTGGCACGCAGTCGTCTTCGTGTTTATTAAAACGTGGAAGCGGTACGTTTACCTCTCCTGCCAGTAAGTTAGTTATTGTGCTATTCATTAACGCTACATCGTGAGTACCCGGTACTCCGCGAGTAGTAAAAAGAGGATGTACGTCTTTGGCAAGTTCACTACGTGCTTGTTTTGCTAAATAAAAGTCATCAATAGACAATGCAACACTGTTAAGTGGTGTGTTTTTAGAAAACCAGGTAACTAAAAAATCAGCGAGTGTTGTTTTTCCTGAGCCTTGGCATCCATTTATGGCAACAAAAATAGGAGTATTTGTTTTTTTAGATTCGAGGATGTCATGCGCGAGTGGAACAAAATACTGCTCACTCAAATATTGATACTTTAAAGGCAGTTGGTGTTTTGCTAAAAACGGGGTTATATCCACAATATTGGCCTCTGACATAGTAACTCCTTTGCATACAATGCGTTCTGGAAGTTAAATGCAGATACTAGACCATTATTATTTTTGTATATTTATTAATAAGTTAAAAAAATAGCGCATTAAAAATGCGCTATTATGGTGCAATCTATTTAGCTAATGTGCAAAATTAAACTTTTTCAGGTTCTGCTTTTGGTAATACTAAGTTAAGTACTATTCCTAAAATAGCGCAGAGGCTTACGCCCTCTAAACTAAATTGGCTACCACCAATATGCATACCACCAATACCGCACACCAAAATAAGTGCAACGATACTTAAGTTACGTGGTGCTGTTAAATCATCGCCCGATTTAACCAGTGTATTTAAACCCACTACAGCAATAGAGCCAAAAAGTAGAATCATAATGCCGCCCATTACTGGCACAGGAATAGTTTGCAAACCAGATCCCATTTTAGCTACAAACGCTAAAATAATGGCAATAACAGCTGTCCACATCATTACTTTAGGATTGAAGTTTTTGGTAAGCATAACTGCCCCCGTTACTTCTGAGTAAGTAGTGTTAGGCGGGCCGCCAAATAATGATGCCGCAGAAGTCGCAAGGCCATCACCAAACAAAGTACGGTGAAGCCCAGGCTTTTTCAAAAAGTCTTTATTGGTTACTTGGCTAATAGCCATCATATCGCCAATATGCTCAATTGCAGGTGCTATTGCTACAGGTACCATAAACAAAATAGCCTGCCATTTAAACTCAGGCCAAGTAAAGTTTGGTACAGCAAACCACTGTGCGTTAGTCACCGCGTCAAATTGCACAACGCCCATACCAAGCGATAAACAATAACCCGCTACAACCCCTGCTAATATAGGTATAAGCTTAAATACGCCTTTTCCCCATACTGCAAAAATAAGCGTAACCACTAACGAGAACAACGAAATATAAATAGCGCTGGTGTAATCTATAATTTGAATACTGCCGTCGCCACTTTTACCCATCGCCATATTTACAGCAACAGGTGCAAGCGCAAGGCCAATAACCATAATTACTGGGCCCACAACCACAGGCGGTAAAATTTTATGAAGCGTTGCAACGCCTTTAAATTTCACTAATAAACTTAAAAGCATATAAGCAAAACCCGCCACCATTAAGCCGCCCATAGTGGCTGGCACGCCCCACATTTGCACAGCGGCAATAATAGGTGCAATAAAGGCAAACGATGAAGCTAAAAATATAGGCACTTGGCCTTTAGTCACTACCTGAAACAGCAAGGTACCAATGCCTGCGGTAAAAAGCGCAACATTAGGATCCAAGCCCGTTAAAAGCGGCACTAATACCAGCGCACCAAATGCTACAAACAGCATTTGCGCGCCCGTTAAAATAGTTTTTATTGAAAAGGTGTCATTATTTTGCACTTAAAGACTCCTAAACAGTACCGAATATTTTGTCGCCCGCATCGCCTAAACCAGGGATAATATAGCCCTTTTCGTTTAAGTGGCTATCTACAGAGGCTGTAAATATTTCTACGTCGGGATGTGCTGTAAGTGTTTTTTCCACACCTTCTGGTGCAGCTACTAATACAATTACTTTGATTTCTTTACAGCCTGCTTTTTTAAGCATATCGATTGTGGCAATCATTGAGCCACCTGTGGCAAGCATAGGGTCAATAACTAAGCTTAGGCGCTCATCAATATTACCTACTAGCTTTTCAAAATATGGTACTGGCTCTAGTGTTTCTTCGTTACGTTCAAGACCAACCACACTTACTTTAGCGGCTGGTAATAACTGCATAACACCATCCATCATGCCAAGACCAGCACGCAAAATAGGCACTACGGTAATTTTTTTACCTTTAATATGCTCTACTTTTAACTTATTGCCATCCCAGCCTGTAATTTCGTTATCTTCTAACTGTAGGTTTTTAGTTGCTTCGTAAGTTAATAAGGTTCCAACTTCAGAACATAATTCACGAAAGCTTTTAGTACTAATACCATGCGCTCGCATTAGGCCTAGTTTATGTTGAACAAGAGGGTGAGAAATAACGTGAATTGCCATGATATAAACCTACTGATACAAGAATTTGCAGTATTTTATATTAAAAAAGGTCATTTGACCTGTAGTTTTAAAGAGATTTTCATACATCGTGCCAAAATGCATTGTTTTGCTTGATATTTATGCAAGAGATTAGCAAAACCTGTTTATTAAATGTTACTCGCTAACCAGCTGTTTACTTGCTGTTGCATATAACTATTTATTTTTTGGTGCTCGGGGCTCCAGCCAGCTAAAAATCGATAAAAGTCAGCCCATGCAGCAGGCCATAAAGCGAGCCAATTGTCAGCTATTTTACCTGCTGGTGCTGTAGGATGATAAGTTGTAATAGCAGCCTTTAAATTATCAAAATAATACGCAAGGTACTCATCAGCGCACTCGTGTAATTGTGCATCACTTAAGCAACTGGTCATAAAATACATTACATCAATTATCCCGCAACCTGCACCTATATACTGAAAATCATAACCGAGTATTTCATCGCGCTCATTTGCTGCAAAGTTAGCAACTTTTGCATCGCCATGAATCAGCGTTTTATACGCACAACTTTGTAGTTGCTCATCTATTTTATGTGCAGCATTTTTAATATCGGACTTTTTATCAAGGTTATCTTTTAGTTTATTAAACTCATCTGGGCGCGTGCTTAAATGCCAGTAGTTGCCTTGCTGCCATAACCCTTCAGCGGGTTTACTTAAGTTAAACGCATGAAAGTGTGCAAGCCACTTTAATATAGCTTTAACATGTTGTGGCCCTGCTTGAGCAAACCCATGTTTGGTGAAATCCTTAAACACCAGCGCATATTCATCATCTTTATTAATTGCACCTATACATTCAATACTTTGCGCATGTACTGGTAAATGCTGGCTATAAAGCTTATAAAATGTGTATTCAACACTATAGGAATGCTGCTTTCTTTTAAGCGCAAATTCGCTTTGTTTAATTTTAGGATGGTGTATATAACTGGGTATTTTAATCGCTTTAATAACACATGGCTTATCATCAAACTGGCACTGCACAATACTGCCACATCCACTCCAAAGTGATGTAAGCGTATCGCCAATTTCAATGTGCTCAAAGTGAGCTTTTAATAAAGGAATGTAAAATGCCATAGCTATATTAAGTAATTAAGTTTTTTGTAGTTTAACATTAGTGGACGTTTTTAATAAAACTAAGGTTTAAAAAAGCCCCGCTTTGTTTTATACAAGTTTGCATGTAAATAGTGGCCAAAATCACTATGCCAATAGACTTTGATTTTGAAATTAACTGGGTAAAACCATGTCTTCCTAGGTTGAGTATATCTAGACATTTTAGCCTCCTCAAAGTGGTGAGGAGGTGTCCACTAAAAAGGGTGAGGAGCATTATCCGTTTGAACGTCTTTTTATAAGCCTATTCACCGTACCATTCTGGTTTTTGTTCTTTAGAATTCCACGCCCAATCTCGCAAAGTTTCAATGACATTTTCACGATCATACTTATCGTAGTAAGTAGGATTGAGCCCTGTGCTTTGAAAGCCATCCAATTTACTTGCTTCAAAGCAAGCTTCATCATCATCTTTACGAGATGAAATCAAAGTACCATTTTTGCCACCAAACTGAGACAACAAACCTGTAATTTGGTATTTTTCACCGTCAGAACCAGTGAACACATACGGTGATATAAATTCGACATCTAAGTCTTTTGCTGCATTTATCCAAGCTTGTTGAGGACGATTAAATAAAGACTCTAATAAATTAGCATTTTCATTGTCTGGCGCATCAATATCTTTATAAATGACAAAATCGACGAAACCATCTTCGTCAAAGGACACAACCCAGCGTTCTGAAAATGCTTCTACTTCAACATCAACGCATCCGATATGTTCGCGGTAATCTATACGAAGTGGAAATTTTTCTTCACTCATTTGAGCTAAGAAGTCGAAAAGCTTCATCGTAATCCTAAAGGCTTATAACGAGCCTGTAGATTAACTCGTTTTTTATTTGTTTTTATTGATAAGCAAACCATAGCTGAGTTCCTATTTTGGTTCAATTGATTACTGTATTTTTACGCAGAATATTGAAGTGTTTGATATTGTTTTAATTAGCGTTTTGGAAGGGATTACGGGTGTTTGAGTGCAAAATTTAGGATAGGTGTCTTATTTATCATTTAAATAAAAATATTCGCCACTAAATAAATGCGCAATAAATAGTAAAATTTCACTAGTGGCGAAGTTCAGTCCATATTATTTACTTATAATATAAAATTACTTTCACTAACAACAAGGACAACAGACTTTTTTTGCTGTTAGCTCAACTAAAACGAGCCCTCTCTTATTGATGCTTCCACCACTTAGCTGCACCTCGAGCTGTACAGGCATAACCTGGCAATCACACGTTAAGTTCATGTATGCTGTTTCAGAGTTACCAAACTCTCCTTTCCCCGCTTTACTTTCTAGAATTGTTGCTTCTATCTCCCTTGCTGAAGCAGAAACTGCTATTGATTGATTTCCTTCTACCAAAGCAATTTTTTGATTAAAGACAAGCCATCCACCATTTTCAGACATCGATACATATGAAGCAACCCCTGGATAAGCAGCACTAAAGCCATCTGCTGTTGCCCCAAAGATTAATTCCATATTGCTATTTAATGGCCCTCCTCCGTCGGAAGGTTCTATTGAACCAGCTCCACCTTGTGCAACTAGAACGCGAGCCCTGTATAAGATAATCTCGAAGCAGCAACATCCCTTTTCTTCTTTCGGAGCTGGGTAATATATTTTTTCACTAGTTATGTTCGGCTGAACACTAACTGCTTTTGTGGTTTCAATTTCCGTTAGCCTTTCTAAGATTGACCCTAATGTTTTTGCTAATTCGTTTTCTGAATTTAGTTTGAAATCCTCTTGTTCTGTATTGCTACTCACAATATTTTTTTTCATAGTATTCTCCTTTGTTTTGTTGAGCTATTAGTATAGGAGAAGAAAAAATGTTTTATTTAAAATATATATAATAAATTTTTAATAATATAGACAAGACAAAACCAAACTATTCAACCACTATAATTGAACAAAAAAACGGCCATCAAATTAGCCGTCATCATCCCTGCCTATAAAAACACATAAAAAAGCCCCGCTTGTTTTTACACAAACGGGGCTCCATACTAATACTTTTCAAGAATAAAAGCGCCGATACTGCAGGCACTTTGCATCATTGAATTTAATTTTATTGATTAACTACGCTTTTAAGCGGGTTAATTGGCTATGCGTTATCGTCTAGCAGATAAACTAGAACTACGATAAACTAGACAGCCACTCCAATTGAACAAACAAAATGTTGCCATTAAATTTAATTTTTAGGTTAATAACATACCTTTTATCGACAGGTTATTTTCATTTCATCCATCAAATAAGTCATTAGCGCTCTTAATCTAAATTGCACGCATGAAAATGACTGCATGGTGCAGTTGTGATTTTTTACTGAATAGTTTTACTGAGTAGTTTAAATTTTATGCCAGTAGCTTTTCGCAGTTACTGATATTCGCTCGCCGCTTTCGGTTTAAGTTTTCACAATAACCTTCTTGTGAGACTGGCCTGCCCACTGCGCCATGAAATACACGCGTAAATTGTGTGGTGAGTTTTAACCAGTTTTCTGGAGATATATTCACTCTTTCTAGCAAAGGCAAGTGTGTACTCTCAATATACCCTCGCTTATTTTCTCGTATACAACGTCCTATTAATTCAACAAGTTCAAGGTACGATTTAAGCTCAAACGGCAGCCCTTTTGGCATTATTTGACGTGGCATGCCTGCAAAGCGCTGTAGTTGTTTTGGTTGTTTACCATCCTTTACATACGTTAAACGCTGTTTGATGCTGGTATGGCCTGAATCCTCTGGAGTGTTAGCCATTTTAGCTCTAATGGGATTTAAGTCGACATACGCCATGCAGGCCGCTAGGGCTGCTTCATCTAGTAATGCTTGCGATTTGAATCTACCCTCCCCACAAAGTTGTATGGAACAACTTTGAACGCCTTAGGCGGCCCGAAGGGTGAGCGCCATGGATGGCAGCGAATAAAACCGTCCAGTGCAGTTATCTTCTTTATTTGCTCTGCGAGCAATGTCTTCATTTAATAGCCGCATAAACCAGCTGATACTTGATAAGCGTTCGCGGTATTGTTTAACCGTTTGGTTGAAAAAGATGAGCTCAACTTTACTTAACTTTTCACCTTGTACATATTTTTGCGTTAGCAATGTGCCTTTACAGAGTTTATGCCAGCGAATAATAATCGTTTTATCATTTAGACTATTCGCTTTCTTATCATCAACATACAATACTAAATGGGTATGATTACTCATGACGGCATAAGCACATACATCAATACAAAATATTTTTGCTAATACGAGCAACCTATCTTCAACCCAGCCTCGTCGATGCTCGTAAGACTTGCCTGTAAAACGGTCTTCGCCACACAAAAAAGCACGACGCACGCAACGTGAAATACAGTGATAGTATTTTGTATCAACCAAACTTACTTGACGCTTTCTTGCGATTGCCATAAGACACCCTGCTTGTTTTTTGCACTAAATAAAGGCTAGCCTTTAATTTTAAAAAATGCAAAATTTAGGATGGGTGTCTTGTTTATTTGACATATCAAATAATGACACAGATTTTTTATTGCCATTAATAGCAATTTGTAATATTGCTGCAAGTGGAACAACAGTAAATAATAATATAATGCCTTTAAATATAGCTACACCTATATCGATAAGTGATTTACCAAATGCTTCTTTAGCTTTAGGATTGTAATCCTCAGGCTTCATTGATTCTTCCTTGAAATATAACGCCTCATTAAGAGGCAAATAATTGTTGGCTAAAATAAGTGACGCAGGAGCAAAAGCCAACTGTTATTTGTCCTGCTTTAATGACTTGTTATATGCCGGATACCACCGTCCGTACTTTGCAACTATGATACAACTTTTGTTCTAGAATCTTACCACTTGGCAATGCTATGGCAATAGTTGCAGAGGTATTTAGAATTGCATCTTTATTTGTTGGGCTTGTTATATGAAGCTCAATTCTGTCTTTATCGAGCTCTAAAACCTCAGCGCAAACCAAACAACTTTTACCGTAAATTTTGTCAGCGTACAAGGCTACTTTAGCAAGTGATTTATCTAAAAGAGGTTTATCTAAAAGAGGTTTATCAATATCGATTTCGTTAGCACATAGCTCAATAGCTTTTGCGGAATTACAAAATAAACATATCGAAATAAGTGCTAAAAGTAGAATTCTACGCATAGTTCCCTTAGGCATATAACGCCCGCTTAAGCGGAAAAGTATAGCTGGCTAAAATGTTGAACGGAGTGAAAACAGCCAGCTGTATTTTTTCCGTTTGAAGCGCTTGTTATGTGTAAATTTTTAACTGAACTTTGCCGTTTATAACTTCTAAGTTACCAAACTCACCAACAACCTTAAAGCCTTGATTTGTTTTAATTAACGAATCTATATTGCCATAATCAAATGAACCATTTATATCTTTGTTTGGTTTAACACTACTTTTTTCAGCAAGCCCTGAATATGAAGTGAAATCCGCAAATTGAATTTCACATATACGGTAGCAAGTATATTCATCAGGTTTTGGATTTAGATAATGAGGTGAATCAGGCCAAATGCTAGCCTCAATTTTGAATGTGATTTCAGTTGCATTCGAACTCCAACCGAGAACAAACGAGTCATTGAAATCTATACCTTTGAAAATATCCATATACTCGACGATATCCGTTTACACATAACGCCTAATTAACAGGCAAAAAATGGTTGGCTAAAATAAGTGAACGTAGTGAACAAAAAGCCAACTGTTTTTTGTCCTTGTTGAATTTCTTGTTATGTGTTTTTTGCACTCCACTTTCCAGAAAGAATCATGACATAAATACCGATGGTAATTGTACCAAGCATTAGCCCTATGAAAGGTGATGAACTCCCAACTAGAAATGACATACCAAGTGAAGTACCTAAACATATAGTTAAAGCACCAAGTTGTGCGCGATTGAGCTTATTATTAAATCTCATTTTGGACTCCCCATCCTTGAATTTACTGTGAATAATCCTAAACACATAACGCCCTGTTAAGGGGCAAAAATTGTTTGCTAAAATGTTGAGGAACGAAACAGCAAACTGTTTTTTGTCCCGCTTGAACAGCTTGTTATATGCTCTCAACACCAATAACCTCGCCCGACATTAAAACAGCAACGAAATTTTTTGAACCATACATTTTGTTGCCATCAAGAAGAGGATCGTATTCGACAATGTAATACCAATACTCCTCTTTAGAAAAACCAACCAGACAATGGTATTTAACTAACTCTACACTTCTAATTTCGATACCATCAAATTTTGGCAAATTACTAACAGCCCAATCCTGAACTAAAGAGTAGGCTTTATAAGTTGCTAATGGTGGTGAAACCATTTCTTTAGGTGACCATGAACCAGCCTTTTTAACTTTGCTGCCTGGAACAACAAGGCCATACTTTTCACCACCATGAGTTGCTGTAGTTCTAGGAGTATGATCCTCACAAAAATCTGTATTCGCTTGTGCAAATAACGGTAGTAAAACTAAAAAAGAAACTAGAAATTTAATCACAATTCTTCCTTGAGCATATAACACTTTAGTATTTATGCGACACGCAGTTTGTGTTGCATAATCGCTTGTTGGACTGAGGCGCTACCTGCTCGGTGTGTCAGAGTTGGTGTTGTTTATGCTATGGGAATTTGCTTTTTAGAGGCTCTAGCTAAATCAGCTAATTTAATAAGCTTACCTATTATAATTTAAGCTTTCCCTGCATTGCTCAGCGTTTATTATCTATTCATTAAACCGAATGTTTAACCGTTAAGCAAGGATATTTTTCGCTCGCACAGTCGCTATTAGCCTGAGCAATTAAGCAGGTTAACTTATTGATTTGATGCAGCAAGCAAGGCTGCTAACTCGTTCGCGCTATTTTATTTGTCGCCTCATCTAAATTCATCACACCAATAAATCGTAAGGTACCCGTCTTGCATGACTGGCAAGACCAATGGGGTATTAATCGTTCTTGCTCTACCTTCGGCTTCACCGCTTTGCATGGGGTTGCTGATACTTGAGCCTTTATTAACCCTAACTTTCGCTTGCGACACGCATTAGCTAAAAAGCCATAGTGACGAATGCGCATAAACCCTTTGGGCAATACATGTTGTAAGTAGCGCCGTAAAAATTCATCACAACTCAGAGTCATGACTTTATCGCGGTTGTTATCTGCATAATCGCGGTATTTAAAGCTCACTGTTTCTTCAGTCGCTGACACTAATCGCGATTCTGACATCACGCCTTTTCGGGTATAACGAGCAAGGTAACTAACTAGCTTTTCACTGTACGTTAAACAGGCTTTGCTATACACGCACCATTTGGTTGGTGTGCTTACCTTCGCGAATGAACTATCGCATTCATTGAGCGCCGCGAGCATTTTCCCTCTAAACACTGTTGATAATGCTTTAACGGGGTATAAATAGCCTTTTTTTATTTCATGCCAGTGCGCTTTATCAAGCGCGCCTGCGGGTATCAAGCAATGCAGGTGAATATGCTGACTTAAGTTCTGCCCCCACGTATGCAGTACGCTTGTCATGCCTAACTGGCCATGCCTCTTTCGTTTCGCAAATTTACACAGCGTTTGCCATGCAGCTTTAAATAAACAGTGATACAACGCGTTTGGGTTGTAGTGCGCAATGATATTTAACTCATGCGGGAGCGTAAAAACAAGGTGGAAATAGCGACACGATAATAAATCCTCTTGTTGTCTTTGCACCCATTTAGCCGTAGCCATCCCTTGGCAACGTGGGCAATGACGGTCTCGACAACTACACCCAATTTGTTGTACTTCACTACAGTTATCACATTGCCATGCTTGATAACCGAGCTGACCCGTTCTGCATGATTGAAGGTGTTGGCAGACTCGTAACTGCTGATAACTCATTATGTGGTGCTGCCGATAATTCCCAAGGCCAGAATTTAAAATATCAGCGAGGTGCAAGCCTCTCATTGGTTTCCCCAACTTGCGAGTAAATCAATACCACCATGCCCTAATTCAGGTAACCAGTGTAAGTAACTTTGCGTGGTTCTAATGTCACTGTGACCAAGCTGATGTTGAAGTTGATGAAGCGGCATCCCTAACTCAAGTTGATGTGTTGCATAAGCATGGCGTAATACATGTGGATTACAGTGCTTTAAACCACACATTTGTGCATGTTTTTTCAATGCCTTTCTGAAGCTTGAGGGTGACATAGGTTTATCCATTAACCATCGTGAATAAAACATCCAGCCCGTTGGGTGATACATTTTCCAATAGCAACGTAATTGATTTAGCACGCTATCTGATACAACAACATAGCGTGACTTATCTCCTTTACCATGTTCAATTAAAATGGTTTTACGCTGTCCATCGATGTCTTGCACTTTGATGCGCAGCAGTTCGCCAATACGCAAACCACATCCATAACACACCACTATCAATGTTTTTAAGCGCATATCCGTGCAACTTTCTATAAGTCGTCGAATATCATCACGCGATAAATAAGTAGGTGCCCGAGGTTTTGCTTTAGGCAAGGCTATGTCTAAGTTCAGTGGGCGGTGTAAAATATTCTTAAACAAAAACCAAATGCTGTTTATTTGTATTTTTTGACTCGCTCTGGAGAGCTTGCGAATGGCGGGATCTTTAAAAAAGATATTCAGCTCATCATCAGTAATTAAATCGAGTGGTTTATTAAAATAATGGCTGAGTTTAAGTAAATGCTCGCAGTAACTTTTACAGGTACTTTGTGAATAACCACGGTAGGCTATTTCAATTTTGACTTGTTCAATGAGTGTATTCATGACTTACCTCCAAATATGGGATAACCCCAAGGTAAGTGTGGCTCAAATGGTCAGAATAGGATCTCCGCGTAGCGGCTTAGTTCAACAACGTCTTCAGAGGAAATGTCGCACTTACCGGTAAAAACAGATGCGGAGCATGAAGCGGCGTTAAACGAGTTCAATTGTGTGCATCTTGCATGTTCCCTTAATTATTTTACATATTAATAACAAATCCTGTAACACATTGCCAGCTTTAAACTTTAAGTCAGGCTGTTCTTTTATTAAAATGCAAAAAAGAGGAAAATGTCCTCATTTCTTGACTTAGGAGGAAAAACGCCAATACTGTATATAATTACAGTTAATTGAGATTTAAAATGAAAACTAAATCCCCTTTTCTTAATAGTATTATCAACTATATGTATAGCCATCACTACGCTAAAAAATCTATTGAAACTTATGTATTTTGGATTACTGCCTATATCCATTTTCATAATAAGCGGCACCCTACCAGTATGGGCAATAATGAAGTTGAAATATTTTTAAATCACTTAACAGTCACTAAAAAAGTGGCAGCGAGAACACAAGCAACCGCTTTAAATGCACTTGCTTTTTTATATAAACATATTATCAAGAATGAGCTCTCATTAGATTTAAATTTCGTTAAAAGTAACCGCCAACAGAAACTTCCTGTCGTACTTACACAAACTGAGGTATTGCTATTTTTTAGAAATATAAATAAACGACATTATTTGATAGCAAGCTTGCTATATGGAAGTGGTTTACGGCTGATGGAAGCAGTAAAAATAAGAGTTCAAGATATTGACTTCGACTATAAAAACATACGCATTTGGAACGGTAAGGGTAATAAAAATCGTATTGTGACACTTGCTGAAGAATTAATACCAATGCTAAGAAATCAAATAATTCAAGTTGATGAATATTTACAGTTAGATTTAAAAAATGATGCGTACGCCGGTGTATGGATGCCTCATCGACTTAGTAAAAAATACCCAAGCGCTAATAAGTCTTTACAATGGCAGTTTTTGTTCCCATCACATAAATTAAGTACGGACCCTGAAACAGGAGAAATAAGACGTCACCACTTAGATCATTCAGGGGTAAGAAAGTCAGTTAAACTATCTTCAGCAAAAGCTGAAATTAACAAACACGTTACGCCACATACTTTGCGTCACTCTTTCGCTACGCACTTGCTGCAAAGCGGCGCTGATATCCGCACAGTACAAACACAACTAGGCCATAGTGATGTGCGTACTACGCAAATAATACCCGCTGTATTGAATTAGTGAGCAATTTTAGCGATAGATAAATAGCTCAGTAACAAGGCAAAAACTTGGTAATATAGTTTATCTATATGAGAAGTTTTTAACGCAGTTAATGAGTTATTTAGAACGCTAAAATGTTCAACGTTTTAATTCAGCGGGTATCCTACCCATGTACTACAACAAGGTGCTAACGGGGTTGTTAGCCCTTTTTCAAGATTATAAGCGTCTCTTTTTAATCCTCTACACATACATACTCGCTTACAAATCAATACCGCTATCTATTTCTACTTTAAAAAACATAAAAAAAGCCCCGCTTGTTTTTACACAAGCGGGGCTCCACACTAATACTTTTCAAGAATAAAAGCGCCGATACTGCGGGCGCTTTGCATCATTGAATTTAATTACTTTAACTTACTGATTAACTACACTTTTAAGCGGGTTAATCGGCTGTGCGTTATCGTCTAGTAGGTTCATATCAAAATCGAACTCATCTACACGAATCGCTTTTTCACGTTTGATGTTGTAATCAATTAACTGAACGTGTTCAGCTTGCGTGATTACGTTTGCCGCTAGTGCGTTATCAAGCGTGATGTTAAAGCGTATACCTGGTTTAATTACTTTAGCACGTAGTGCTTTTTTAACTTTAGCCAGCTCGCCAAGTGATGCCATTTTAGCTTTGTAAGCTTGCTCATTAATATGATGGCCATCGCCCACTACTGGTTTAACTAAATGCGTGATTTGCGCTTTAAATGCGGTATCTAGCTGAGCTTGCTTAGCTAGTTCGCGGATTAAATCGTCGCTAATTTTTGGCATTTTAGTTGAGTAGTTCATTGTAATGAAACGAATAAACTTACGTGTACCACTTGCAGGGAAGTTATCTAAAAACTTATGCAATGCTTCTTCAGCACTTTGAAGTGCAAAACGAGTCGCGTAATGGAAATACGGTGCAGCTTGCTCACGGTCACTACTTGATACTTTTTGCTCGTAATATTTAATTGATGCCATAGCTGCATATAAGAAGCTCATTACATCGCCTAAACGTGCCGATAGCATTTCTGCTTGTTTTAACTTACCGCCAAGTACCAGTAACGAAAAGTCTGCGTACACTGCAAGTTTTGCAGATAATTTATGTACTGCTTTTTCGTAGTCACGTACTTCTGGTAATTCAGAGTTTGCACTTGCTGTAAATGGTAAAACACCAAGGCGAAAAGCACGGAAGCTGTTTGCTGTGCTGTAACCAATTGTTTTACGTAAAATGCCGTTAAATTCTTTATCTGCGCCTTTATCTTCACTATGGATAGATTCAACCATAGATTGTAAATATGGGTGACAACGCATAACACCTTGACCAAATATCATTAGGTTACGTGTAAGAATGTTCGCGCCTTCTACCGTAATGGCAATCGGCTGAGCAACATAACCACTTGCTAATGTATTTTGTGGACCATTTTGAATCGCTTTACCCGCTTGAATATCCATTGCTGAATCAAGCACGTCGCGACCAAGCTCTGTCATGTGGTATTTAGCGATTGCAGTTACTACTGATGGTTTTAAGCCCATGCCTAAGCCTTCAGTTGTAAGTACGCGCATTGCTTCTTGTAGGTATGTTTTACCTGCAATGTCAGCTAGTTTTTCTTGAATACCTTCAAACTGGCCAATGGCTAAACCAAACTGTTCACGCACTGCTGCGTATTCAGATGCTGATTTAAATGCAACTTGTGCTGTACTAACACCTAGCGCAGGTAATGAAATACCACGGCCAGCACCTAAACAGCTAACCAGCATTTGCCAACCACGGCCGATATTTTTCTGTCCACCAATAACAAAATCCATTGGTACAAATACTTTGTTACCACGTGTAGTACCGTTGTAAAAACGAATACCCATTGGGTCGTGGCGATTACCAAGCTCTACACCTGGGTGCTCTTTAGGAATAAGTGCACAGGTAATACCTAAGCTTTCTTTACCACCTAATAAACCATCAGGGTCCATTACTTTAAAAGCTAAACCAAGTACGGTAGCAATAGGTGCAAGCGTTATGTAGCGCTTGTCCCATGTGATCTCAAGGCCAAGTACTTCTTCGCCTTTATACATGCCTTTAGTAACTGTACCAATGTCTGGAATGCCACCTGCATCAGAACCCGCTTCTGGGCTTGTTAATGCAAAACATGGAATGTCTGTACCATTTGCTAGGCGTGGTAGGTAATGTGCTTGTTGTTCTTGCGTACCAAAGTGAAGTAATAGCTCACCCGGGCCTAACGAGTTAGGAACCATTACGGTTACCGCAACTGCTGAGCTTTTAGTCGCAATTGTGCCAACAATAGTAGAGTTTGCATAAGGGCTAAACTCTAAACCACCAAACGACTTAGGAATGATAAGCGAGAAAAAACGCTCTTTTTTCAAAAATTCTAAGATGTCATTTGGTAAATGAATGCCGTTTTGAATCACTGAATCGTCAATCATGCCCAGCAGTTCTTTTACTGGACCGTCTAAGAATGCTTGCTCGTCTGCGCTTAATGTAGCAGCAGGTACGTCGCGAAGTGCACTGAAATCAGGTTTACCTTGGTAGATAGAACCTTCAAGCCATACATCACCCGCGTCTAGCGCTTCTTGTTCTGTGATAGAAATACTTGGTAATACTTTTTTTAGTTTTGTACGTAAACTCATGATTGAACTCATCCGACCAGCTAAATAATAACTACATTACGTCATAAAAAATCGTTTAGATCAATTACTCTATTCAATTAATTAACAGTTTTTTCAATTTATTTTCTTTACCTGAACGTAAACTGTTGAAACACAAAGGCTTACAGTTGTACGCTGAAAAAAAGTATTTTAGCTAAAATGATGAATAAAACAGCAAAAGCGCTAGCGCTGTATCTATTTTTTTATGGGCATAAAAAAACGCAGCACAAATAGGCTACGTTTTTATTCAATTTGTAGAGGCTACATTATCAATTAATCTAGCTAAAACTACCTAAATTTAAATCAAATTGTATAAGTGCTTCACTTAGTAACTTTAACAACTTGCTTGCCGGTAAAACCACCAGCAAGTTGTTTATTAAGCGCTTGCGATACTGAGTCAGCACTAAAATCTACGGGCGTTATTTCTGGGTGTTTAATGTCGCCACTAACAGCGCCTTCAAGTAACAGGTTGCCCATAAAACTCAAACGTTGTTGTGCACATAAACTATTAGCAAGCCATGCTCCACCAATTGATACTACGCTAATATTAGGCGCTCGGTGATACATTAAGTCTTGATCAAAACAAGGTAGCGGATTTAAGCAGGCAATACGTCCGCAAAAACGCATTAACTCAATATTACGCTGAGTACACTCACCACCTATCGTATCAATAACCGCATCAAAGCCTTGTGGGCCAAGTTCTCTGCGGATTTTTTCGCATAGCTTTTTATCGCTATAGTCAAAAACCACATCAGCGCCTAACTGCTTAACCAACTTATGATTACGCTTTGATGCCGTGGTAAATACATCTGCACCGCGCTGTTTTGCATATTGAATAGCAAACTGCCCTACCGCTCCGGCTCCGCCTTCAATAAAAATAGTATCGCCTTCACTAATGCCTATTTTATCTAAGCTAATAAGTGCTGCCATACCGGCACATGGAAGTGTTGCAGCAATAGCCGGATTTAAACCGCTTGGCACAACCGACACTGCAAAGTTAGGTACCTTGGTGTATTCGCTCAAAGCACCTTGCTCACCAATGTTGGCATGCCACATAACGCGCTGGCCAACATTTGGAAACACGCCTTTATTAGCTTTAACCACAACACCTACGGCATCTAAGCCTAAAATGTGTGGATACTGCCATTTACAAAAGCCTGTTTTAGCAAATTGACCATCAACTGGATTTAAACCAACGTACTCTACTTTTACAAGCAGCTCGTTATCTGCACAAATAGGAACAGGCAGCTCAGCATCCGCTAAGTCAATTGCTTCATTTGGTTCTGGCAGTACAATAGCGCGCATCGTTTGCGGGATAATGTATTCATGTAAATTTTCAGTATTTGGCATCAATATAACTCTACTTATTAGTGTCGTTTAACGCATAACTCCATTGGCCATTAAATGACTGGTAAGCATTTACTTTGGCAAGCAGTGAAGAAATTGTTGTTTCAACAGCATTTTCTTGTGCTATTAAAACATCCTGGCGCGCATCTAACAACTCAAGGTAAGGAATTTGACCTTCTTCGTACATTGCTTGTGCTTGTAAAAATGCTTTATTAGCAAAGTCATAGCGCTCATCGGCAAAGCGTTTTTGCTGTGCTTGATTGACCAACAATTGCAGTGAAAGTTCACTTTCACTTAGTGCAGTTAATACTACTTGTTGATAATCGCTGTAAGCGGCTTCACTTAAAAACTGCTGCGCGTCGCGCTGTGCTAATAATGCTGGGTAGCTTAATAACGACCATTGCAATTGCGGCGCTACTTGCCACTGTTGGTCGGTATTTTTTAAGCCTGTGCTATCTATACTCACAACCCCTGCAAATGCAGATAAGCTAATATCTGGTAATAACGCTTTGCTAGCTGCAACACTTAAACTATTTGCTTGGCTAAAATCAAACAATGCACGGCTAATATCTGGACGTAAGGCAATGGCATTATTAGCGTTTTTTAGTGCTACGCTAAAGTCACGTTCAAGCACACCTTGCTCGTTTTCAATAGCAATATTTTGCGCTAACTTACCGCTTAGTACTGCAAGGGCAGATAAATCGCTGTATTTTGCATACTCAATGGCAGGCATTAGTGCTTGTTGCTGCCTAAGCTGCGCCATCGTACGGTTTAAATCAAGCTCGTTTGCGACGCCTTCGTCAACACGGGCTTGAAGAACGTCAATACTTTGCTCAAGCGCTTCAATTTGAAGCGTAACAATGTGTTGTTTTTCAACATTCCCTTGATAACTTACAAAGCCTTTAACAACTGACGAAACAACTTCAATTTGTAATAAGCGTACTTGCTCTGCTTGGCTCATGGCTGATGCATTTGCTGCATCAACCAACGCTGTTATGCGACCAAATAAATCTAGCTGCCAATCAAGTGCAACATTTGCACTTGATTGGCGGTCAAACACGCTTGGTGCATCGCTTCGAGCTGCGCCAACATTTACGCCACCTTGCGGAAGGTATTGGGCTTTTTGCTCTCCTAATCGCGCTAATGCGCTTTTAAGTGTTAGCTGGCTTGTTTGCAAATTATAGTTATTTGCAAGCGCACCAGTAACAAGCTCATTTAGTTGATCAGAATTAAGCTTTTTCCACCAGTTTGTCTCATCAGCAACGCTAACGTTACTTGCAATATTAGCTTTAGCAACAAATTCATTAACGGCTTTTTGCTCACTCATGGTGTCAATTTTACTCGCACACCCGGCTAAAAACGCAGCGACTAATACTGCACTAACAGTTAGACTTGTTTTAAGTCTTTTTTGCATTAATTTAGTCATGAGTATTCTCCTGCGCTTTCTCTTTTTTGTTAGTCACTAACATATAAAATACCGGCGTAAACAATAGGCCAAACACGGTTACACCTATCATCCCTGAGAATACTGCGTTACCCATTGCGTGTCGCATTTCGGCGCCTGCACCGGTGGCAAGTACTAACGGTACAACACCTGCTGTAAATGCAATTGAGGTCATTAATATTGGGCGCAAGCGCATACGACATGCCTCAAGTATTGCCTCTAAGTGCGATAAGCCTGAGTCGTGTCTATCTTTTGCAAATTCAACCATCAATATTGCATTTTTAGAGGCCAACGCGACCAGAACTATTAACGCTATTTGGGTGAATATGTTGTTGTCAGAGCCAACAAACCACACACCTAACAAGGCTGAGAAAATAGTCATTGGTACAATTAATATAATTGCCAGTGGTAAACGTAAGCTTTCGTACTGCGCTGCAAGTACCATAAATACAAGTAATACAACTAACGGGAATACATAAACCATGGTGTTACCGGCAAGTACTTGTTGGTACGTTACTTCAGTCCACTCATATTCAATACCTGTTGGTAGTGTGTCTGCGAGTACTTTTTCAATAGCAACTTGTGCTTGATCAGAGCTATAACCTGGCGCTGGGCTGCCATTTAGTTCTGCACTTGGGTAACCGTTGTAATGCATAACACGGTCAGGACCAATTGTTGGAGTTACTGTTAATACTGAGCCTAGTGGCACCATATTACCTGAGCGGTTACGTACTTTTAAATTAAGTATTTGATCAGGGTCTAAGCGGTAGTCAGCATCGGCCTGTGCATTTACTTGGTACGTACGACCAAACATATTAAAGTCATTTACGTACACAGAGCCTAAATAAATTTGCAGGGCATTAAATACTTCATCAAGTGGAATACCTTGAATAAGCGCTTGCTCACGGTCAATATCAATATCCATTTGTGGAACTTGGATACGGAAACTTGAGTACAGGCCCATTAATGCTGGGTCTTGTTGCGCTTTAGTAATTACGGCTTGCAGACTATTAAATAGTGCTTCAAACCCTTTATTAGCTCTGTCTTCTATTTGCAGTTTAAAACCACCGGTAGTGCCTAAACCTTGAATTGGCGGCGGTGGAAATACCGCTACAAATGCCTCATCAATGGCGGCAAAACGTTTATTCAACTGCGCCGCTATCGCCATCGCTGATTGGCTTGGGTCGGTACGTTTGTCAAAGCTTTCAAGTGGTGTAAATACAATGCCGCTGTTAGGGCTATTTGTAAAACCGTTCACTGATAAGCCAGGGAAAGCAACAGTATGTGCAACGCCTGGTACTTCTAATGCAATTTGCTGCATTTGAGCAAGTACGTCTTCAGTACGATCAAGGCTTGATGCGTCAGGTAACTGCGCAATAGCCACTAAATACTGTTTATCTTGCTGTGGAATAAAGCCACCTGGTACGGTATCAAATAACTTAATTGTGCCGCCAACAAGTGCAATGTAAGCCACCATTACAACAACAGTCATACGAATTAGTTTTTGTACCAGTTTTTCGTAACCTTTAGCACCACGATTAAATACGCGGTTAAATGGTTTAAACAACCAACGACCAAACAATTTATTAAGTAAACGCGTAAATGCATCTGGTTTTGCATCATGCGATTTTAATAACAATGCAGCAAGTGCAGGCGATAACGTTAATGAGTTAAACGCTGAGATAATCGTCGAAATTGTAATTGTAAGTGCAAATTGCTTATAAAACTGACCTGATAAACCGGTAATAAACGCAGTAGGAATAAATACAGCACTTAGTACTAGCGCAATGGCAATAATAGGGCCTGTTACTTCGCTCATTGCAACGCGGGTTGCTTCAAGTGGCGATAAGCCTTTTTCAATATTACGCTCTACGTTTTCAACAACTACAATCGCATCATCTACAACAATACCTATGGCCAATACTAAACCAAACAACGACAAGGTATTAATTGAGACACCTAACCACTGCATTACGGCAAATGTACCAATAAGTGAAATAGGCACAGCAATTAGCGGAATGATAGATGCACGCCAGGTTTGTAAAAATACAATAACAACAATAACTACCAGTACAATTGCTTCAAGCAACGTTGCAATTACCGCGTCAATTGAGCCGCGCACAAATACTGTAGGATCGTACACAATGTCGTATTCAACACCAGTAGGGAAATCTTTTGATAAGCGCGCCATTGTTTCGCGTACTTGATCAGAAAGCTCAATAGCGTTTGAACCTGGGCGTTGGAATATTGGCATTGCAAGAGCTGGTTGGTTATCAAGCTCTGCACGCAGTGCGTAAGTGTCTTGGCCTAAATCAACACGGGCTATATCAGATAAACGCGTTAACTGACCTTCGTCGCCTACTTTAATAATAACTTGTTCAAATTCTTCAATACTGTTTAAACGACCTTTAACGTTTAACAATATTTGAAATTGACTGTCGTTTGAAATTGGTTGTGCACCTAAGCTACCAGCAGCAACTTGCTGGTTTTGCGAGCGAAGTGCTGTTACTACATCTGTTGCTGTTAATTCGCGTGCAGCAAGTGCATCTGGGTTTAGCCATACTCGCATTGAGTATTTGCCAGCACCAAACATGCGAATATCACCTACGCCTGGTAAGCGCGCAATTTCATCTTTAATGTTTAAATCAGCATAGTTAGATAAGTAAGCTGTGTCGTGCGTTTTTTCAGGTGAGTATAAATGCACTACCATGGTTAAATCTGGTGATGACTTTTCAGCCACAACACCTAAACGTTGTACTTCTTCTGGCAAACGCGGAAGCGCACTGTTTACACGGTTTTGTACTTGTACTTGAGCACGATCTAAATCGGTACCTAACGCAAAAGTTACCGTTAGTGTCATGCGGCCATCACTGGTACCTTGCGAAAACATATATAGCATGTTTTCAGTGCCGTTAATTTCTTGCTCCAGCGGTGTTGCCACTGTTTGCGCAATAACGGTAGGGTTAGCACCCGGGTAGTTAGCGGTAACAACAACTGTTGGAGGAACTACTTCTGGGTATTCACTAACTGGTAATTGGAATAGTGATATACCACCAGCAATTAAAATAACCAATGACAGCATGGCCGCAAATATTGGACGCTGTATAAAGAAATGCGAGAATTTCATCAATAAACCTTATTGCTTAGCCACAAGTTGTGCGTTGTCATTTAACAATGTAAATGCCACACCACTTGTATCAATTGTTACTGTTTGCGGAGAGATTGGCATACCAGGGCCTACGCGAGCTGGGCCATTTACAGCAATAACATCACCTTCGTTAAGGCCCGATGTAACCGCACGTAAGGCACCGTAACGCTCACCTGTAGTGATAAGTTTGTATTCAAGTACGTTGTTTTCGCCAACCGTTAATACAAAACGATTTTTTAAGTCGGTACCAATTGCACGTTCTGGGATAATAATCGCGTCGCTAATAGAGTTGGCTGCAAGCTTAATACGTGCAAACGAGCCTGCGCGTAATTGGTTGCTGTCTTCATTAAATACTGCACGTACACGTAATGTGCCCGTTGATGAATTAATTTGGTTATCAATAAAGTTAATGTAGCCTTTGTATGCAAAATCGCTTTGACCCACTTTTTGCATTACAACAGTTTGATGGCTCGCAGCAGTAACATCATTAAAAGAGCTATTCCATGTGCGTTCATCAACATCAAAATAAGCGTACATAGCTTGGTTTGAAACAATTGACGTTAATACGCTTTGACCCGCAAGTATGTTATTACCTTTAGTAATATTTGCGCGAGAAATAATGCCATCAATTGGTGATACTACTGACGTAAACTCTAAATCAAGCTCTGCTGAAGTAAGTTGTGCTTGAAGTGCAGAAAGCTGTGCTTCGCGTTGGCGTAGTGTTGAAGTACGCGCTTGTGCTTGCTCAGTTGAGATTGCCTTACGGTCTAATAAGCGTACCGCACGTTTGTCTTCACTTTTAGCTTGCTCTAAGGCAGCTTCTGCACTGTTGATTTGCGCTTTTAAGCTAGCAACCACAGCAGCAAATGGGCGAGCATCTAATTGAAATAAAACATCGCCTTCTTTAACCACGTCACCTTCTTTAAATTCAATGCTATCGATGATTCCCGATACACGCGGCATTAAAGCAACTTCTTGTGGAGACTCTAAACGAGTTGTATATGTGTGCCAGCTTTGTACCGGCTTAACAAGCACCTGTGCTACATCAATTGGTTGAAGTTGCTGTGCAGGTGCTGATTGAGCTGTGCTCTCATCAGCACAACCCGCAAGTGTTAAAGATGCCGCAGTAAGTGCAGCAGCAATTAGATGTTTGTTCATGAAGACGCTCCATTGTTGATTAGCCTCGCATAATACGGATTAAACCCGTGTGTAAAAACCATAGATTTTTAAATTCATTAATGCCAAAATGGCATCAATAGATTAGTTAAGGTGTAATAATGGATACAACAAGTCGACTTTTAATGTTACTTGAAGTGGTTGAGCAAGGCTCTTTTGCAAAAGCTGCAGAAATCCGCAACATAGATCGCTCTGTTATATCTAAACAAATTAGCCGTTTAGAGGATGAGTTAGGCGTTAGGTTACTTAACCGAACCACGCGTTCATTTTCGCTCACAGCGGCGGGTGCCGAAATGATCAAAAAAGCCGCTGAGCTTAGAGAGCTGCTCGGCGAAACCGTGCGCATGGCTGAAAACTACCATTTAGAACCGCGTGGCGTATTAAAAATCACTTCATCAACACTTATTGGTCGTCGTTATTTACAACCTGTACTCAATGATTTCCAAAAACGCTTTCCTCAAGTAGAGGTTGAACTGCGTTTAGACGATAGATTAGTGGATATAGTCTCTGAAGGATTTGATTTGGCTTTTCGTGTAGGTGAGCCTAAAGATTCGTCACTTATTGCACGTAAAATAGCGCGTAACCGATTATTAATTTTAGCTGCACCGCAGTTTATTGAAACTTACGGTATGCCAAAAACAATCGAAGAGTTAGCGCAATTACCAGCAGCAAGCTATGCCAGTAATTCTATTCGAGTAGAAACCATAGATTACTACGATAGTAAGGGTGAACGCTGCGAGCAAAAAATAAAAAGTGTGTTTCGTGCTAATGATGCCGAGTCATTGTTAATGAAAACATTATCGGGCACAACTTACTTTGTCGCCCCTGCATTTATTATTGGTGATGAAATAATACAAGGTAAGCTAGTGCCTTTATTGACCGATGTAAAACTGATGGAGTTTAGTGCGATGTATGCCGTATATCCGCATCGAGATTTACCAGTGAGGACCCGGTTGTTTTTTGATGCTGTGCGCGAGCATTTAGGAAAAGATAAACCGATTTGGGAAAGCGGGATCCCCAATTTTGAGCAAATGTATTAAGTAACCCTGCTTAAGCAACTACCGTCTCATCGTCGTGTTCTTTTTTAAACTTACAATACACTTTATTGCGGCCAAATTGTTTTGCTTTATATAACTGTTTATCTGCTTCGTTTACAAAGCTTTCCAATGAATTAGTACTTTTAAATTTTGCAACACCAATACTGGTTGTAACATTAATTGCAAGGCCGTCAATGTCAAATGTGGTATTTTCAAAACGTGCTCTTATTTGTTCAGCGGTATTAAGTGCAGCCTCTTCATTTGCAAAAGAGCTAAATAAAGCAAACTCTTCACCGCCTACTCTAAATACATACCCTCTACCAAGCACAACTCTTAGTAAAGTGGCCACTTCGATAAGTACTTGGTCACCGACACCATGGCCATGCTCATCATTTACCTGTTTAAAAAAGTCTAAATCGAGTAAAAACAAATATAACTGCGACTTATCTTTTAGTTCTACTTCAAAGTAGTGGTTCATTGAAAGGCGGTTACCTGCACCCGTTAATGGATCAAGTAACGCTAAATTTTTAAGGCGCTTTGAAAAATGCGAGCGGCTTCCTTCAAAAACATGAGAAATCGCCCAAATACTAAAATAAGCACAGATTAAATTAAGGGATAAGTTAAAAGTTTCAAAGGGGGCATGAGTAGACTTACTCCCTAAAATAAACACTTGGATAACTAATAAATTTGCAGAGAAAATTACACCATATTGTTTACCTAGTAACAGGTAGTACAAAATAGGTAATGCAAACGACCATATAAACACACCATTACTAGGCGTTGCTAAGGATGTACCTATAATAATAATTAACGTTACCAGTGCACACATTATTAAGGATTGCCAAAACTGTAGTGGACGGCGTTTAAGTGAAATATAAGTAAATATACAATAAATAGAAAAACAGATTTCGATATAGCCTAGCAATGGAAAATTATTTACGGTCAAATTAACACTCGCAAATACTAGCGATAAAAAACCAAAACAAAGACACATCCCTCTCAGGACGTCCTTTCTTAATGATTTAGTGCTATTAAGGGCCGCTATATCCATTCTAATCACTTAATAAAAATAAAAAGTAAGTTTAACGTGAAAATACAATTTAACAAGCTTTGTTCATATAAAACCACGTAGATACAACCAGTTATTTACATTTTAGGGATAATGTAGTGTATTTTAGAAACACGTTTGATACTTTAATATCACTAAGTGGCTTTAACAACTAGCCACCTAACATGGATAAATTAGTAGTAATACCTGTATTACCCTGGTGTAAAAGGTGAGTTGGCTTTTTGGTTTTAATATAACGAGATAACAATGCCATTAATTCACTGTTTGAACTGTTGTTCATATATTCTCTTAGCGAAATACCCTCTTCAGAAAACAAACACAAGTGCAGATTCCCTTTTGCTGTAACCCTTAATCGGTTACAGGTACTACAAAAGTCGTTGCTGTAAGGCATGATCAAACCAATTCTGCCTTGATAATCAGGATGAGCAAACTCTTGAGCAGGACCTGCTGATGCACTACGCGCAACTTGCTGCCAACCCGTTTGTAATAACTGAGTTTTTAAAACTTGCCCAGAAACATGGTTAGCATCAAAAAAGGCTTTGTTGTCGTTTGTTTGCATCAATTCTATAAAGCGGATGGTAACGGGACGGTGTTTAACCCAATTTAAAAATGTATCAAACTCTTTTGCGTTGTATTGCTTCATCAACACGCTATTTATTTTTACCGAATCAATACCCGTTTCAAGCGCAGTATCAATACCTTTCATTACTGAGGTAAATTTGTCATGCCCAGTAATGGTGTTAAACATGCGCGAATCTAAACTATCAATGCTTACATTAATGGCGTTTAAGCCTGCATCTACCCAGTCATGAATATTCTTATGAAGAGAAAAACCATTGGTAGTCATTGCAATTTTTTTTATGCCCGCGACATCTTTTGCCGCGCGAACAACATCTATAAAATCTTTACGAAGGGTTGGCTCTCCGCCAGTGATCCTTACTTTTTCGATACCATGGTGTGCAAACGCTTTAAGCGTGTTGCTAATTTCATCAATTGTGAGAAAGCCACGGTCTGGCCCGCCCTGATAACCATCTGGTAAACAATAAACACACTTAAAATTACATACATCAGTAATAGACAAACGTAAGTAACTAAACTCTCGCCCTGTTGGGTCGATTAGCATAAATAAACCTTAACTAATATCAACAAGTAATAACAACCTAATACCAATTTGCAATAATACTTAATCATTTAATTAAGCGAATTAGTATAAACAACGCTACTTATTGATACATAAATAATAATTACATAAATATATTTGATAACTTAAAGGAGCAGCATAAAGCATACCCCTTTAGTTATTTTTTTTTACGCTTCTAAGCCTTTTTTAAGTTCGCTTGGCTTCATTGGTAGGTCACGTAAACGCACGCCTACTGCATTAAACACAGCATTACCAATAGCAGGAGCAACCCCTATAACGCCAGGTTCGCCTAAACCAACTGGAAACTCATCGCTTTGTAAAAATTCAATGTCAATATCTGGCACATCTTGCATTCTTAGCGGTAAATAAGTATTAAAGTTAGTCGCTGATACTTGCCCATCTTTATACGTATTTGACTCATGCAATGCAAGGCTGCTGCCCCATAGTAACGACCCTTCAATTTGCGCCAGTGCGCCATCTGGGTGAACTATTAAGCCAGCATCTACAACAACATAAAGCTTTTTAAGCGTTATTTTACCACTATCACGGTTAACATGAACATGCGCTGCGGTTGCAAGCCATGCTGGCATAGTACGTTCTTGCCCTGAGCTTACAGAAAAACCAATGCCCTCATCTTTAGCTAATTTAACAGAAGCTACTTTGTCAGACACCGTTTTAAGCACATTACGTAAGCGCAGTGCTCCGCCAACGCTCTCAGGTGCTTTACCCGCTTGCTTGCCTTTACCGTCTAACATTTCAATTCTAAATTGAACTGGATCTTTGCCTTGCTTATGGGCAATTTCATCAATAAACGACTCAAGGCTCCAAGCAATCCAACCTGGCCCTACTGAACGCAACCAACCTGGAGTAAAGGTGCTTTGTGCAACTTCGTTATTAATAGCGCGTGCACGATGACTGCTCATGCTATACCAATGATCAGCGCCCGATGCCGAAAATGCATCAAATTTACCTTTGCCATCAACACCCGGTGATAAAAACCCTGGTGCCATAGCTTTAGTAGGCCAACCTGCAGCAAATGCATGCTCTAAACCAGTAAAAGTACCGTTTTTATCAAACGACGCCGTCATTTTTGCAGCAGATGCAGAACGAGACTGATCGAATAAACTATCGTCTGCTCGTGTAAATACCAGCTTTACTGGTTTACCTACTGCTTTTGCAGTTAGAGCTGCAGGTACAGTCCAGTCACCAAATAATCGACGACCAAAACCACCACCTAAATAATAAGGACGAATAATTACTTTGTTTTGTTCTATATCGAGTGCTTTAGCAAGCGCTGGTAACGTAAGTGACTGCCACTGGTTACCTGTATGAATAATCCAATTTCCGTCTTTAAATTCTGCAACCGCATTTAATGGCTCTAGCTGATAATGACTTGCTGTCGCTGTGGTATACATTGATTCTAACGACTCACTGGCGTCTGCTTGAGTTTTCTTTATATCGCCTTGATCAACAAATAAAGTACCCGAGTCGCGTTGCTCGCATAATCGCTTACCTTCTTTTTGAATATCAGCTTCAGATATATTTGCTGACTCACCCTTTTTGTAACTCACCTTCAAAGCATCTACTGCTTTAATGGCACTTGGGTAACTATCAGCTAATACAACAACCCAGCCTTGCACTGTGTTACTAGGGTCATTTAAAATTTCATAGCCTTTGTAACCTTTAATAGCTTTTGCTGCACTATCGTCAACGTTTGTTACTGTACTGCCATAACGGGTTGGTGGAATAACTGGACGCGCGTACAGCATGCCTTCAACTTCTACATCTATCCCATATACTGCTGTACCATTTGTTTTGGCTGGTATATCAAGCGCTTTAAAGTCTTGTTTAAGCCCTGTTAAATGACGTTTATTAGCCGGTTTTAGTGGAAGGTTTGCAACTTCATCACTGGTAAATGTACGATTAAACTCGCCTTTTTTAACTATATCTGCGTAACTAACCGATTTTTCGCCTGAAATAATATAGCCCTTTTCAGCACGACATTTGTCTGCAGGCACGCCGAGCATTTTAGCTCCGGCTTCTATTAATGCAATTCGACCCGCAGCGCCAGCTTGAGATAATGGCTTAAAGCTTTGAAATACAGACCACGAACCACCCGTTACCATAAAGCCCCATTTTTCATGGGTATCTACGTAGGTAATTGATACTTTATCCCAATCACATTCAAGCTCATCAGCCACAATCCGCGCAAGAGCAGTACCAATATGTTGACCCATTTCAGCTTTTGCAATACTTACTTCTACGGCGCCGTCGGTGCTCATAGTCCACCAAATAGTGGGTGAGAAAGCCTGTTGCGCAATTGATTCTTTTGCACTGAGCGAACCCGAAAATAACGCAGGGGCAAACGCCATGACTAAACCTGCGCTAGCAGTGCCAATCATAAACGAGCGACGATTTAAATTAACGGTTTCGCTATTTTTTTGAAATAATTTTTTCATTATCGGCTCCAGTTAAGCGTCTTGTGCATTTGGATCAAATATATTTACTACACTTTGTGACTCATCTGCAGCGCGTTGAATAGCAGTTTTAATACGTTTATAAGCCATACAGCGACAATAGTTACCATTCATATGGCTTACTATTTCTTCATCTGAAGGACTTGGGTTAGCTGCTAGTAATGTAGCAGCTTGCATTATTTGCCCTGACTGACAGTAACCGCACTGTGGTACTTGCTCTTCAACCCATGCTTTTTGAAGTGGGTGTTCGTTATTAAGCCCTTCAATTGTGGTAATGTTTTTTCCTGCAATTGCGCCAATTGGTAAAACACATGAGCGAGTTGCTTGCCCATCTAAATGCACCGTACACGCACCACACATTGCAATACCGCAACCAAACTTCGTACCTTTTAATCCAATTTCATCACGAATAACCCATAACAATGGTGTATCTTCACTTGCGTGTGATTCAACCACCTTGCCATTAATTGTAAACGTCACCATAGCTTGCCCCTTGATTAAGCTTTATAACCCGTGTTTAAATTATTTAATCTAAACGCAGGTTATAACAGTTAAGATTGTTGTAACTACTAATCCATAACACATATAGTTACCGCATCAGCTACATTAACAGCTAAATACCATAACCACTGCACTAAAGCGTTAGCGCAGCTAAAACTTATTTTGCCCTACTAATACTTTTTCACTCATTTTTAGCTATAAAATTACTTAGCTGCTTTTGAGTATCTATGTCTAAACTCGCACTATGTAAACTAATTGTATTGACGACCTCACTGCTGGAGCGCAGTAATTGCTGTGCACCTCTATCTGAAGTTAAGCTTGTAAGCTGAGATAAATCAACTGCTGGGAATATAGCGGGTACGCCTAAACGCTCACCATAGTTTGCGCACCAGCGCGATGGGTTACGTGTAAAACCAGTAACTAGCTCACTTAAGTGCGCTACTTTTAGCTCAACCTGATCCGCGAGCATAAATAAAACCCCATCAAAGGACTTATTTTTAAACACTGTTTGAGAAGCTATCGCGATTGAATTACCTAAACCTTGGCTCCATTGCTTGTTCTCAATGAGCTCTATGTTTTTATAACCTGCCAGTGCTTGTGATACTTCTTTATGCCATGCCCCGGTAACTACATACACCGGCGTGTCATCAAGTGCTTGAAGTGTATTTACTGCATGCTCAATCATTGTTTTGCCAAACCCGATATCAGCCGTTAATTTACAGCCGTTAAAGCGAGATGATTGACCTGCGGCTAAAACAACTTTTGCAATTAGCACGCCTCTTGCCCCCAATGGCTTAGCGATTGGGCGTTTTTGTCACACAGCACTGCATGTATTTCACTGATCAGCGATAGTGCAATACTCTCTGGCGAGTCGCCGCCTAAATTTAAACCGACAGGCCCAAAAACAGGAGACTTTATTTGTGAAACACGCGTATTTGCGTGCTCTAAAACTTGTTCACGTCTGTGCTTAGGACCCAATAACCCTATGTATTTAAAAGGAACATCTTTAAATTGAGCCAACGTATTCGCGTCGAGATCAACGCTGTGAGCCATTAAAATAGCAGCATCTACTTTATTAGTTATGCAATATTCTTTTAACTCACTCGGTGTGATGCGCAAAATAGCATCAGCATTTTTAAAATATTGCCTTTTTGCATTGGCAGCACGTGTATCCCATACAGTTACACTCCAACCAAGTTGTTTGGCAAATGTATAAACCGGAACTGCATCGGCCCCACCACCCACTATTAATAAATGAGGCGGCGGATAAATAGAAGTTTGCAAGCACGTAGCGCCTTGTAATTCTACCAATTGCGCTTTGCGGTTCATTGATAAACCATGTAACTCATCATTTTGCGTAAATACACCACTACCGGCTGGCAAAATGGGGCTTACTTGTTGAAGGTATCGCCCTGGTTTATTCTCATTAAGTGCTTTAGATACAAGCTCTAACTGTAAATAGTCATTAGCTTTGTGAATGGGCTGCAGTAAAATGTGTACTATGCCCCCACAACCAATGCCAAGTTGAAATGTTAAATCGTCTTCATCGGTGGCATCATAACTAATGGTTTTACTGGTTAAAGTACTCATTACTTGTTTAGCGTGGCGCTGTATGTCAGCTTCTAAACAGCCTCCTGAAAGCATGCCCAAGCGCTCGCCTAGGCTCGAAATAAGCATCATAGCCCCTAGTTTTCTGTAGCTAGAGCCTTCAATTTTGTACAAAGTAGCTAAAACCCATTCTTGGTTGTCCCTATTGAGATACCAAGTGTTTAAGATACTTTTCAAATCTGTAACCATATATTGCCCTTTAAAAAGCATTTTTTGCGTTTAAAAACAAACCAGCCTAAACAGCTAATTTAAAACTTAATAATTCACGCACAATTTAGTTTTCTATTATATCGTTTAAGGTCTCAATTAACTCATCAAATTGATCATTAACACTTTGGCGTTGTTTATCATTTAGAGTTAGGTTTAATTTGTAGAGTAAATTTATATATAAATTTGAGTTTACTTCATTGCTTTTCAATAGCGCGTTGCTCATATAAAGTTCGCGCTCTTCAATAACCGTACTTAACTGATTTATAAATTCTTTTTTTGTAATTTCAGCATTTGTAAATACCTGTTTGGCTGCATTCAAACGGTTTTGCTTGTACTCTAACCACAGCGCTGCTGAGTCTTGATGTTGCTCATTAGTCGATTTAATCAGCGCTTTTTGTTGTTTATTAAGCTTGCCTATCCACTGCTCGTAGTATTCAAATTGCTCTTCTAAACGCTCACTTTTTCGCTCAAGCGGGGTTTGTTCGTTAAACTCTTCGCGTTCGTCGTTAATTTTTATTTGGATATTGTTTAAAAGCTCACCTCTTTGCTCACTTGATAAGGTTGCCCCAAGCTCAGCTAAAGGCAGCTTTGCGTATCCAAGTAGGTTCTGCCAATGTTGTTTTGCAAGCACAACCTGTGTTTTTAATTGTTTAGCCTCCAATGTTTGGTTAAACAATACTTTTATATTTCGTATGTCTTGTCTGTAGGCGGGTAACTGGGTAGTTCGGTGCCAATTTTGTGTTGTTGTAATTATGTTTTTTAGCTGTGTATTTTGCTTTTTATTTAAATCAACATAATCGTCAACCCAAAACGATGAAAGCCAACTCAAATTATTGTAAGTAAAAGATGCCGAACAACTACATAAAAACAGCATACTTACAGCAAGGCATATCTGTTTTAGTTTTTTTGCTTTGAAATTATTAAGCATAACTTTCTCTATTATTTATATTGTAGCGAAGCTCAAAACTCATTTGATAATAATTATCATTTAAGTATTGACTTGCACTTAGATCTAACTGATAATCGTTCGCACAAACACAGTGTAACGACCTCAGTGCCTACGGAAGAATATTCAGCAAGGATGCTGACACATTAAAAGAAGAGCGTGCCGCTTCGTGTTATTACTTACTCGACCCAAGTAATAACATCAAATATCACATTTACTTGCTACATTGCTCATATTAGTGACGGTTAATATGACTCAAAAAAGCCCTAACGGGCTTTTTTTATTTCTTTAAATTTTCTATAAAATCTGTATCTTACACTTCTTAAACTCGTTTACTTACCTTAAAAGTCCACCGCGCTGTTATTTACATTTTATACGCACGATCTGATAAGGTATCGCCTTGCGTTTACGCTAAAGCTGGCGTAAAACATAACAGTAGGCACCCTTTTTTGCATCTATTTATAATAACCGATTTAGTCTCTACTTAAATGCATTGAGTATTAAACGTTTGAAATGCCCAAATAGTGCAAAAATTTAATAATTTAGCATTTAACTAAAGTCTGTTTACCTTTCGGGATTAAAACTTGTTCTATTTAGACGCTATTTAATCGCGGCAAGATATACTGGCCCTAAAACCTATCGTAACTATTACTAATTGGAGACATTAATATGTCACAGTTTAATTTGAAAGCACTCGTTCTTGCTGGCGTTTTACTTGCCAGCCCTTTCGCTCATGCAACATTAGAAGATGGCATAAGAGCAGCTAACGAAGGTGAATTTGCAGTCGCCCTAAAAGAATTTCAATACCTTGCCGATAAAGGTTTTGCGCCAGGAATTTACGAACTAGCTAAATTATACGAAGGTGGATACGGTGTAACACGCGATTACCGCAAAGCAGCTGCGCTTTATCAACAAGGCGTTAAAAAGAACCATCCGGATTCAATGTTTGCGTTAGCTGTTTTATACGACGAAGGTAAAGGCGTAAAGCTTGATCACCAAATGGCTGTTACCTTATTTGAAAAAGCAGCCAATAAAAACCTGCCTGCGGCTCAGTTTAATTTAGGTGTAATGTATTCCAATGGCGTGGGCGTTACACGAGATTATGAAGCGGCACGCAACTGGTACGAAAAAGCAGCTGCAAACAATTACTCTTTAGCACAATTCAATTTAGCCCTCATGTATTTTGAAGGGCTAGGTATGCCAAAAGATTTAGAAAAGTCATACATTTGGAATACTATCGCTGAGTACAACGGCAATATGCAAGCGAGTCATAGCCGCAAACTTGATGAGCGTAAAATGCTGCCTAAAGAAATTGAAGAAGCTAAAGAAAAAGCCGATGCTATTTATGCAAAAATACAAGTGGGTACTTATGCTGGCGAAGGTCGCTTATTTTAAAGTCTTATTTTAAAGTTTAAGAGTTTAAGACCTTAGTTTGAAACTAATTTAAAAAGGCTGAATTACATAACGTAATTCAGCCTTTTTAATATCTTGATTTAGCAAGTTCAAAATCTATTCAACTTTACAAAATCAACATACTCTTATTTTATGTAAAGCCACTTTAGTAGCTTAATAAGAAGTTTGCTTTGTTTTAGCAGCATAACAATACGAGGATTAAACGAGCCCGATACTAACGTATTTTTAGCATGGCTAAACGTTAAAAACCCTTCTATGCCATGATAATGCCCCATTCCTGAATGCCCTACACCACCAAAAGGGGCATCGTCAGCAGTTACTTGCACTAACGTATCGTTTATCGCTACAGTGCCACTGATTGTTTGCTTCATAATGTATTCTTGAGCGTGCTTATCTTGCCCTAAAATATAAAGCGCTAACGGGTGGTGATGGGCTTTAATATAGTCAATTGCGCTGTCGAGCTTGTCATAGCTCATTATTGGTAGTATTGGGCCAAATAACTCATCTTGCATAAGCTGCATTTCGTCAGTAACTTGAGTCACTAAGTGCAGCCCCATACGATGTTTTTGCTCATCTTGCTGGTTTTGCTCAAGTGGCTTAATAATGTTTGCGCCAAGCTCTTGTGCTTGCTCTAAATAGGTTGCTAAACGTTTATAGTGTGCATCGCTAATAATAGAAGTTAAGTTTTTACCTTCAACACCGTCTTTAAAGTGCTTTTTATAAAGCTCGCATAATTGCTGAACCAACTGATGCTCAAGCTCTTTAGGTACAAATACGTAGTCGGGAGCAACGCATATTTGCCCTGCGTTGGCCATTTTTCCAAACAGTAAAGCTTGCGCCGCTTTTTTAATATCGGCATTTTGCGTAATAATAACTGGCGATTTACCACCGAGTTCGAGCGTTACTGGTGTTAAATTACGACTCGCTGACGCCATTACTAATTTACCAACGGCCGATGACCCCGTAAATAATAAATGAGCAAATGGCAGTGATGAAAACTGCGCGGCTACGTCGCTACCGCCTTGTATTATTTTGCAATGCGCTTGCATGTCGTCTTTAAATATTTTTTCGATAACGACGTTTGTGTGAGGTGTAAACTCGCTTAATTTGAGCATAACTCTATTACCAGCAGCTATGGCGGTAAGCACAGGTACTAACGCTAACTGAATGGGGTAATTCCACGGTGCAATAATACCAACCACACCTTTAGGTTGGTAATTAACACTTACTTTTGAAGGCCACAAACTTAAACCTACAGAGCGATTACTTGGCTTTGCCCATTTTGGTAGCTTTTTGATAATGTGCGCGAGTGTTTGAACCGTAGGCAATATATCGCCAAGTAGAGTATCGAAAGCGGTTCTGTAACCAAAGTCTTTTGAAGCAGCATCCACTAGCTCTTGCTCAAGTTCAACAATACGTACACGGAGTTTTTTTAATAAAACGAGACGTTTATCAATTGGCAAGTAAGGTGTTTCGAGAAAGCTTTTTTGCAATTCATCAAATTGGGGAATTAAAGGCATTGCCTGTGATGTGTCGGTGCTCAAAATAGATTACTCAATTTTTAAAGTTACCGCAGACTATAACCTTGTTCTGTTTTTCGAGCAATAACACTAATTATCTAAAAAAGAGCTTCTTGAGCAATATAAATAAGTATAAAGAGTAGCTTTGTTTAAAACTGTAAATATAAACAAAGCTACTGGTTGGAACTAATTTAGTATAGCTTTAAAAGCCAAATACTTGCGCTGCGATAGTCATTGTCACTAGCGTAATTAATACAATGGCGACAATATTTAGCACAAAGCCGGCTCTTATCATGTCGCGCATTTGTATTTGCCCTGAGCCAAACACAATAGCGTTTGGTGGTGTCGCTACCGGCATCATAAACGCACAACTACACGCTATAGCTGCAGGAATAACCCAAACCAAAGGCGAACCTGTTATAGACTCTGCGACGGGTCCTAACAAAGGAAGAAAGCCAGCTGCAGTCGCTGTATTGCTAGTGATCTCAGTTAAAAATGTAATTAATGCCACTACAACAAGTACACTCATAACAAGTGGAATGGCACTAGCGCCTTCAATTAGGTGAGCAATAAATTCAGCAAGCCCTGATGACTTAATTTGAGATGCAAGTGTAAGCCCGCCACCAAATAATAATAAAACGCCCCACGGCACTTTAGCTGCGCTTTCCCAATCAAGAATACGTTCGTCACTGCCTTTGTTTGCAGGCAAAACAAATAGTAATAATGCGGCGGCAATCGCAATACCCGTATCAGAAATTTTAAGCCCTGTTATGTCGCCAAGTATAGGTCTAAATATCCAACACAGTGCTGCTAAAACAAACACAAATAACACGCCTTTTTCGGCACGTTGCATTATACCTAGGTTTTTTAGCTGCGTTGAAAACACCGCTTTTGTATCAATTTTTTGATCGTTTTTAACATTAGCATCTACTTTATACGCAAATTTGGTAAGCCAAACCCAACTAATGATAAGCATACTTAAAGACAGTGGTACGCCTACAATCATCCACTGAGCAAAGCCTATTTCAATTTGGTAACTGTCAGATAGGTATGCAGCCATTAATGCATTAGGCGGTGTACCAATTAAAGTAGCAATACCACCAATGCTTGCACCATAAGCAATTGATAGTAGCAATGCTTTGCCAAACCCTTCATTACTTGGGTCTGATTGCTTAACCAAATTGGTAATTGAAAGTGCAATAGGTAGCATCATTACGGCTGTTGCGGTATTAGACATCCACATCGACAAAAAAGCAGTTACAAGCATCATTGCTAAAATTTGTAAACTTGGCTTTTTACCCGCATATAACATGGTGCTAAGCGCTATACGTTTATGTAAGCCCCATCGCTCCATAGCGATAGAGATTAAAAATCCGCCTAAAAATAAAAATATTAGCGGGTGTGCATACGGTGCAGCCACACTTTTTATGGCTTCTATATCAGCAAGTGGTGATATTACCAAAGGGAGCAAAGCTGTTGCTGGAATTGGCACTACTTCACTTACCCACCACGATGCCATCCAAAATGCTAAGCCTGCTGTTTTAAATGCAGCAACCGACATACCCTCAGGTGGGCTTACTAGACAGGTAAGCAACATAACGCTTGGGCCCAGTAATAGCCAAAACCATTGCATACTCTGTTTTTTAGGAGAATTGTTTTTTAAAATTTGTTGAGTCATTACTTTTCCTAAAATTTATATTTAAGGCCAAGCGCAACACTGCTGTCGTCTTGTTCTTCTAAATTAAGATCGGTATATAAAAGGTAAGCTGTAGTTTGCTTATCAAATACATAATCAAGGCCTGTGCTCCATTGCGTTGCCTCAGATGCTTGACGAAGTGTTGAGTCATCCTTTGCAAACTGAATTTTTGGCACCCACTTATCAAGTGTATAACTGGCACTTAATACGTAACCATTGCCCGACTTTGTGCCATCTACTGATTCTGAATGCTGGTACAGCGCACCTAACTGTAATTGTTCGAACTTATAAACACCGGCAATTCTGCTTGCAGTAATATTATTAAGTGAATCAACATGGCTTAACGATAAGTAATATGGCGTATTATTTAAATTACGATCACCATAAATAAGCGTAGCAGCAAAACCTGCTTTATCGTCTTTATTGTCATCTTTTGGCGCATAAGTAAATGAAAACTGCGTATTATGCCAATAGTTTGAGGTGTAAGTTATTGTGTCACCGAGGCGGTCTTGACCTGCAATAACCTGCGCTATATCTGCCTGCGTTTCGTTAAAGTTATCGAGTTTACCTTCAGAATATTTAAAACGAGTGTCGTTACGACCTACAACAACTTCACCAAAAGCACCTTTTAAACCTAAATAAGTATTACGTGCAGTAAAAGGCTCTTGCGTATCATCTTCTTCAAAACCTTTAACTTGTACCTCATATTTAAAAACTGCACTTAAATATTCGTTAAGTTTATGATCGCCCTTAATACCAATACGCGAGTATGGCGCTTCAATTTGAGTACCCTCTTCGACATAACGCATTATGCCCGTATCAGTACTGGCAATTTGTACTTCGGCTTTACCGTATACAGCGTACTCTGCAGCAAAAGATGTGTGTGAAAATGTAGCTAAGCAACCATAGGATAGAAATAAAATACAGGTGTGTGTAGTTTTTGTCATCGTGTGCCCTAATTATTAGAATCTACTTGTTGTAGCGCTAATAAGGCAACTTTACTGCCAAGTGTATAAAAGCAATCTATTTCAATAGCTTACTAAAATAAATCGTTTAATTTAAATAAAAGGGTGTGAATTACCGCACATAAAAAAGTGGGTCTTGTCACCAAACCCACACATTTAGTCAGTAAACATATCTCTATTAAGATTGTATTTACTCATTTTATCGTAAAGTGTTTTACGGGCAATTTGCAGTGTTTCCATGGTGTTTTTAATACTGCCGTGGTTTTGCTCAAGCGCGTACTCAATAAGTGACTGCTCATAAAAAGAGACTTTTTCAGATAAGCTTAAATCGGGAGATAAGCCACCTAATTGTTGTGTTTTAACTTCAGCAAAAGCAAGCTCAGCACCAAGTAATACAGCTCGCTCTGCTTGATTTCTTAGCTCTCTCACATTGCCAGGCCAGTCATAGGCAACTAACCGCTGTTGTATTTCGTAATTTACTGCCGCCGGCGGCTTATGATAGCGAGTTGCAGCAATAGAGCTAAAGTGTTTAAACAAAAGTAATATGTCAGCTTTTCGCTCTCGTAATGGCGGAATATTAACGTTAACCAAACTAAGTCTGTAGTATAAATCAGCTCTAAAATCACCCTTTTCAACTAACGCAAGTAAGTCTACTTTTGTAGCTGCAACAATTCTGATGTCTAAATCAATTGCTTTGTTATCGCCTACAGGTGTTACTTTTCGCTCTTCTAATACGCGTAATAACTTAACTTGCAGTGCCATTGGAGTGCTTTCTATTTCATCTAAAAAGACCGTACCACCTTGTGCATATTCAAACTTACCTTTTCGACTTTGAGTAGCCCCTGTATAGGCACCACTTGCTGCACCAAACAATTCGCTTTCTATTAACTGCTCTGGTACTGCGCCACAATTAATAGCAACAAAATTACAGCTAGAGCGATTACTCTGATCGTGTAGATACCGCGCTACAAGTTCTTTACCTGTGCCAGTTTCACCTTCAATCATTACATCGGTTGGGGTATCTATAATTGTGTTTAATAAGTGCATCATGTGTTGCATTTTAGGTGTGTCACCTAGTATGCGTACACCTGGGGCTGAGGTTTTCTGTACAGCCACTTTTAATGCGCGGTTCTCCATAACAAGGCTTCGTTTGTCGCACGCTCGTGCTATGCAATCAAGAAGATGTTCGTTAACTGGTTTTTCGAATAAATCATACGCACCTAATTGCATCGCTTTAACTGCTATCGATACATCAGCGTAACCAGTTAAAAATATTACAGGGAGCTCACTATCAAAAGCCGTTATTTGCTCTAAAAGCGTTAAGCCATCCATGTTCGGCATATTTATATCGCTCAGCACAACTCCAGCAAAGCGCCTATTGAGTTTGCTAAGAGCGGTACTTGCGTCATTAAAGCACTCAACGGTGTATCCTTCGAGAGTGAGCAATTGCTTTAAAGAGTCTCTGATCATTGCTTCATCATCAATGACTATTATGTGATTACATGGGGAGCTATCAATCATCTTTATTTTCCTGCCTGTTAGAGAGGCTAATTATAAATTCAGCCCCGCCTTCAACTCGATTGTGCGCGCTCAAACAACCATTAAACGAATCTATTATTTGTTTTGATATAGATAAACCAAGGCCTAAACCTTTACTTGATTTAGTACTATAAAAAGGTTCAAACAAATTACCAAATGCATGTTGCTCAATACCAGAGCCAGTATCTAAAATCGACAGTTTTACTCGCTCTTCAAAACACTCCAGCTGAAAACTTAAGTTACGAATAATTGCACCATTCATAGCTTGGCTAGCATTAGTAATTAAATTAACGAGTACTTGTTCAAATTTAAGCGAATCGACCCACACAACGACTGTTTCATCAAACTGAGGTGGCTCTACTTGTACGTTATCTTGCTTTAACTGCGCGCTAGAAATCATTAATGCGTTATTAACAAGCCCTGCAAGAGGGTAAGGTCTGAGCTGCATTTTTGAAGGTTTACTAAAATGCTTTAACTGACCTACAATTTGGTGCACTCGATTAACTAATCCCTCAATCACTACTAAGCTTTCACCAAGTGCTGAAGTATTTCCTTTAGCTAATAAACGCTTTGCCGAAGCTAAATAAGTATTAATAGCACTGAGCGGCTGGTTTATTTCGTGGTTGATTCCTGCACTTAGCTGTCCTATTGTCGCAAGCTTTGCAGACTGCACTAAAGCCGTTTGTACTTTTTCCAAAGCCTGAGTGCGCTCAAGGACTTCAAGTTCAAGGCTATGTCTGGAGTACACCAGCTTTTTATAACCCGCAAACCGAGTTAATAAAATATAACTAATAATAATAACTAAGCTACAGATAATAAATACCCAAAATAAGCGAGGCAGTTGAGCTGAATTAACTTTTGTTATATCAACGAGTACGTTCATTGTGGCATTAAAATATCGTAAAGGTCTTTGCGACATTACGTAAAGTTTTTTATCTATTTTTAAATGTTTAATACCTTCATTAGAAAATTGAAACTGCTTAATATACAAAGGCTGATGATCTAAATAAGCCCGACGAGATTTAATATCTCTGCGCATAGTTATATCAAGTTCAGTGAAGCTGTTTAATCGCCACGTTTGCATATCTGACATTGCAATTACCTCATCTGCAAGCTGCAAAAAAAAGTGACTACCCTTTGAAGTATTTAGAAGCTCTCTGTCATCCTCAAATTTACTTACATTCACTTTTAACACAACAACACCAATGGCTTTATTGTCGCGATATACTGCTTGTGAAAAGTAAATACCACGCTCTTTAGAGCGCATGCCTAATGCAAAGTACGCTACTTTTTCGCCTGCAAATGCACGTTTGAAATAAGGTCTAAACGCAAAGTTGCTACCTAAAAAAGTATAATCTGCTTGCCAATTACTACTGGCAATAACTTCGCCTTGAGTATTTAGAACAAAAATATCTGAGGCACCGCTAGCTTGTTGAATATCAGCAAGGTAGTTATTAATAGCGTTATAGTGCTGTGGCTGCGCATCTACAAAGTCTATCATTAACGAGTTATAGGTAAGTAACTGGGGAATAGCAGAAAAACGAGCAAGCTCAGTATCAATATAGTTATTTAATTGCGTAACTTGGCGCTCAGCCTGGTAGGTTGCTTGCTCAACATCATGAGAACGACCAAGCCAAAACGTAACAACTAATATAAGTACGAGTAACACACAAACAGTAATGATTTTTTTAGAAAAAGAAAACATGAAGAACTCGCAAAAAATAGCCAAGAAAATTTTAGGGCGCTAGTGTAACGGCTAATCTCTAGCAGAGATATAAACTTTTTGTTAACAACAGTTTTAAAGTGTTTAAAAACAAAAATCGCCGTAAACAACTATGTTTACAGCGATCTGTTTAGCATTAAATTAAAAAACAATTAATTTGTAGCTAATGTTGATCTATTTTTAACATATTTATATAAGCCAATTAACGACGCTGCAATCCAAAATATCTCGATTACAAAGCTCGCTAAATTAAAGTTATAACAAAGGCTAATTAACAGTAAAATTGCCCCTGTTAAATTCATCATATTATACGTTAAGCTAGCTGGAGATGTTTTACCTAGCTGCAGTAAAAAAAATGAACCAACTACTAAAAAAGTACCTGTCATGCCTATGATGTCAAATAAGAGTGCTATCACGAAACTATCCTTTATCCATTTTTAAATAACCCAATAAACTGGCCCGATCCATGGGGAGGGTATTTTTTCATTCATTGAAACAGCAAACCGGGCGATTCTATCAATATGGTAAATTCTAACAAGGCCATATGTCCGCATGCACAAGGCTTTATACTTATTCGCTTAATTAAGTATTATTGCGGTTTAGTATTACTTCATATACCTTATTTAAAGGTTACTTTGCCACCAATTATTTTATAGGCCGGCGCACCGCGAATAATCGCTTCTCGGGCAAATGGCCGGCTACAGTTAGGGCAAATACAAGCCTCTGTTGTAAAGTCTTGGCTAATACGCTCTTTAAAGCACTTAATTAATGCTCCTTTTCCCCCTTTTCGATATTTAAATAAAGAGGCTTTACAAGCAGAGCAAAAAATATCAACCGTTTTAGTAGGGCCTTTTTTGTTGGGTTTTGCCATTACGTCCTGCGGTATTATATAAAGAGTAATTAGCAATTATATCAGTTTAGATGGGTAAAGGTTACCACCTCTGACTTAGAATTTAGATACGGCAGACTTAATCTATAAAGGCCCATTACATATAACCTTTATAAAATAAACACATCCTAATCTTTAAAAAAGAAGCGGTTTAACTGAGATGACAATACATTCATATTAAAAGGTTTGACTATAAACCCTGATACCTTAGCTGCAATAACTTGCTTAACTTTATCTGTACTGTCTTCACAAGTAACCATTAAAACGGGAATATCAGCGAGTTCTTTATCTTTTCGAATGTTAGTAAGTAAACTAACTCCATCCATTTTTGGCATATGAAGGTCAGTAATAACCAAATCGAAATGCTGGTTGCGCAGAAATACCAAAGCTTGCAATCCATCAGTTGCTTCAACGATATTGCTATACTCTAGTTTTCTAAGCATATTAATTAATACGTGTCGCATAAGTGGCATATCATCAACAACTAATATTTTCATTAGTTTCTTTACCAAATTGTATAAATGGGATTATATAAAACTACTCTACTCGTAGATAAGGATCAAATTTGGATTTGCTGATTATTTAAATCTTACGGCCATATCCCTAAAATGAGCCCCATTAACGAAAATTGTAAAATATGGTACCCCCCGTTAATTAAAAAAAGCTTTAGAGGGCGTTGCTCAAATATATAACTCAATCCAAATGAACTACTGATCCAAAAAAAGCCGATCACAAAGCCGGCTCCTATACTTTCACCTACGCTTGCATCCTTACCTAAAAAAAGAGATAGCATTAAAGCCGCTATAAAAACTAAAAAAAAACTGCCACCAAATATCAACTTAGGGTTAGCCGATTGTAAATCCAGATCAGTTAAGCCAATACTTTCTAGCCATGCATTTTTAAAGAGAGCTTTTGAATACCATATACCACCAAGCATAAAAGAAGACAGTGCAGCCACTAGTATCGCAAAATAATCTACATCTAAAAAGTTCATACAAACAGCCATATACAAAAAGTGTAATACCGTTTGGTATTAAATATTAACGGTATAAAGATACTCCCAATGTAGTTATAAATAGGGGATTGAGCAAATGGCTCAACTTAAATTAATTTTTTGTATAGAAGGCAATTATAAAAAATAAAATTTATAAATCGCCAAATTTTGCATTGGTCAATAAGGCTAAATCAGTTGGCGAGAGTGCTATTTCTAAGCCTCTTTTTCCGGCGCTCACATAAATGGTGTCAAAGAGAGAAGCACTGCTATGAATAAACGTAGCTAGACGTTTTTTTTGTCCAAGCGGACTCACCCCTCCTAAAATATAACCGGTACTAACTTGTACTTTTTGTGGGGCAGCCATAATTACTTTTTTAGCCCCACATAATTTAGCTAACTGTTTTAAATTAACTTGTTGAGATACAGGCGTTACAGCAACAATCAGTTGCCCTTCATGTGTTTCAAGTACTAAGGTTTTAAATACTTGTGCACTGTCTAAATTTAACTTTTCAACGGCTTCAAGCCCGTAATGACTATTATTCTTATCGTGCTCATAACTGAGGACTTCAAAGGTTTTTTTTTGCTTTTTAAGTAGATCTATTGCTGGTGTCATGCTGTTTCATCTTTTTTATTCACAGTAACAAAAATTAAGTTTAAAGCAAAAAAAACGACGCTAAAAGCGTCGTTTTTTGGTTCATAATAATTTAAATTTATTTAGTTAAATCATCAAAAAACTTTTTAACACCGTCAAAAAAGCCTTGCTCTTTAGGACGGTTTTTAGAGCTATCTGTGCCCATGCTTTCATCTAACTCTTGAAGTAGTTCACGTTGACGCTCGTTAAGATTAACTGGCGTTTCGATTACCACTTTACAAATTAGATCGCCTTGGGCACCACTGCGTACAGACTTAACACCTTTGCCACGCATACGGAACATTTTGCCCGTTTGAGTTTCAGACGGTATTTTAAGTTTTGCACGACCATCAAGTGTTGGCACCTGAATTTCGCCACCAAGGCCTGCTGTAGTAAAGCTAATTGGTACTTCACAATATAAATTATTCGCTTCACGTACAAATATTTCATGTTCACGAACCGATACTTGCACGTACAAGTCGCCCGACGGCGCGCCATGCATTCCGGCTTCGCCTTCACCCGTTAAGCGAATACGGTCGCCTGTATCAACGCCAGCTGGAATTTTAACTGAAAGCGTTTTAGTTTTTTCTACGCGGCCTTGTCCATGACAACTGTTACAAGGGTCTGAAATAATTTGACCTTGTCCCTGACACGTTGGACACGTTTGCTGAACAGCAAAGAAACCTTGGCGCATTTGCACCTGGCCAGCACCATGACATGTAGTACATGTTTTAGGCTTAGAACCCGCTTTAGCACCACTGCCATCACATGGCTCACAACCAACCCATGTAGGTACTTTAATTTCAACTTCTTTACCACGAACAGCTTCTTCTAAGCTTAAGTCCATGTTGTAACGTAAATCAGATCCACGTTGTTGACGAGATTGACGTCGACCACCGCCGCCACCAAAAATATCGCCAAATACATCGCCAAATACATCACCAAAGTCGCCATGTCCGCCACCAAAACCACCGTGACCACCGCCACCACCTTGTTCAAAGGCTGCGTGACCATGTTGGTCATACATTTGACGTTTTTGATCGTCGGTTAAAATTTCGTACGCTTCTTTAACTTCTTTAAATTTTATTTCGAGATCTTTATCGCCTGCGGTACGATCTGGATGATATTTCATCGCTAAGCGTTTATACGCTTTTTTTATGTCTCGCTCACTCGCATCTTTGCTTACGCCGAGGACTTCGTAATAATCGCGTTTTGACATATCTATCACACTACTCTTTTCTGTTTACAGCGTAAGCTGCTGGATAAACCGATAAATCGCATCGATTTATCATTGAATTTTTAAACCTTGAATACATGCAAAAGGCGCGACAAGCTATTGCTCGCGCGCCTCAATTGTTCATCCTAACCTAAACACCTAACTGAGTTAAGTGTTTTTGGCTAGCGAGAAGCGGTAGCAACAATTACTTGTCGTCTTTCACTTCTTCGAACTCTGCATCAACAACGTCGTCGTCTTGCTTAGTTGACTGTTGTTCGCCAGCGTCTGCTGAACCTTGCTGTGCTTTCGCTTGAGCAATTTCCATTAGTTTTTGAGACTTTTCAGCAAGAGCTTGAGTTTTAGCTTCAATCTCTTCTTTATTGTCGCTCTTAATTGCAGCTTCTAAATCTACAACAGCAGCTTCAATTGCTTCTTTGTCTTCGTTTGGTAATGCATCGCCAGCTTCTTCAATTTGCTTACGTGTACCGTGAACTAAAGCGTCAGCTTGGTTACGAGCAGCTACAAGTTCTTCAAACTTTTTATCGTCTTCAGCATGTGCTTCTGCATCACGAACCATCGCTTCAATTTCGTCATCGCTTAAGCCTGAAGATGCTTGAATCGTAATCTTTTGCTCTTTACCTGTATCTTTATCTTTCGCAGATACATGTAAGATACCATCGGCATCAACATCAAATGTTACTTCGATTTGTGGTGTACCACGTTGTGCTGGACGAATACCTTCTAGGTTAAATTGACCTAGAGATTTATTGTCGCTTGAACGTTTACGCTCACCTTGAAGTACATGAATTGTTACAGCAGATTGATTATCTTCAGCTGTTGAGAAAGTTTGCGATTTCTTAGTAGGAATCGTCGTGTTTTTCTCAATCAATGCAGTCATTACTGAACCCATTGTCTCAATACCTAGAGATAATGGAGAAACGTCTAGTAATAGTACATCTTTAACGTCACCAGCAAGTACACCACCTTGAATCGCTGCGCCTACGGCTACTGCTTCATCAGGGTTAACATCTTTACGAGGCTCTTTACCGAAGAACTCTGCAACGATTTTTTGTACTAAAGGCATACGTGTTTGACCACCAACAAGAATAATGTCGTTGATGTCGCTTACTGATAAATCAGCATCAGCAAGTGCACGTTTAAGTGGCTCAATTGTTTTAGTTACTAAATCTTCAACTAGTGACTCAAGCTTAGCACGTGTTAGTTTCACGTTCATGTGCTTAGGACCAGATGCATCAGCAGTTACATACGGAAGGTTTACTTCTGTAGACTGTGCAGATGAAAGTTCAATTTTTGCTTTTTCAGCAGCTTCTTTAACACGTTGCATTGCAAGCGGATCATTTTTAAGGTCTAAGCCTTGATCTTTCTTAAATTCAGCTACTAAGTAGTTGATTACGCGGTTATCGAAATCTTCACCACCTAAGTGAGTGTCGCCGTTTGTAGCAAGTACTTCAAAAGTGTGCTCGCCTTCAACTTCATCAATTTCAATGATTGATAAATCGAAAGTACCGCCACCTAAGTCATATACTGCAACTACGTTTTCGCCACGGTTTTTATCCATACCGTAAGCAAGTGCCGCAGCCGTTGGCTCATTGATAATACGTTTAACTTCAAGACCCGCAATACGACCAGCATCTTTCGTAGCTTGACGTTGTGAATCATTAAAGTATGCAGGTACTGTGATTACGGCTTCAGTTACTTCTTCACCTAAGAAGTCTTCAGCTGTTTTCTTCATTTTTTTCAGTACTTCAGCAGAAATTTGTGGTGCAGCGCGTTTTTCGCCGCCCGCTTCTACCCATGCATCGCCGTTATCAGCTTTAACAATTTTAAACGGCATGATGCCGATATCGCGTTGTACTTCTTCGTCTTCAAAACGACGACCAATTAAACGCTTAATTGCAAATAATGTGTTTGTCGGGTTAGTAACCGCTTGACGCTTAGCAGATTGACCTACTAATGTTTCGCCGTCTTGCGTGTAAGCAATAATAGACGGGGTTGTGCGATCGCCTTCCGCGTTTTCAATAACACGTGCTTTGCCACCATCAAGTACTGCAACACAAGAGTTTGTAGTACCTAAATCTATTCCAATAATTTTACCCATGAAATCTCTCCAACTTCAATATTCGTTAAACGTTCGATGACTAGTAAATAGGGTTGCTCCAAACTTATTTCAACTGTAAAAATGAAAAAAAATTCATTTTTTGTGATTTATTTACAAAATAACCCTAATAATTGTAAGGAATGGTGATTTTTACACCGCCAGGGACGCTTTTAATTACTGGTCTGACTAGTTTGATTGTGTTATAAATTTATTAAATCGCACTACAAAAGGACATCTTCATGCATTTTGAGCAACTACTTCAACAAGCGGAAAAAATTGGTCAAGCCGAAAATACAGAACAATTAAATAGTACAATGCAATTTCCAGAAAACTGGTGCCAAGGCAGAACTGCTTTTGGTGGGCTTTCAGCCGCACTGTTGTATCAAGCAATCAGAGGTAAGGTAACGGATGATCGTCGCTTACTTTCACTCAGTACTAATTTTGTAGGACCATTACTTGCCGATACTCCTTTTTCTTTATCAATTGAAATACTGCGCCAAGGTAAAAGCAGTACACAGGTACTCGCCAAAGCGATTCAAAATGAACAAGTGTGCGTAATTGTACAAGCGTGTTTTGCTAAAAGTAGAGAGTCGGGTATTAATGTGCCTGTTTCAAAATCTTTGGGTTTAAAGCCAGTAGATGAGCGCCATACATTACCTTTTATAAAAGGTCAGATGCCTGAATTTTTTCAGCATGTTGATTTATGCCCACAGCAAGGGGGTATGCCATTTAGTAGTGCAGAAACCTCTCACTTAGGTGGCTGGATGCGCTTTAAGCACACCCCAGAGCAAATTACAGAGGCTCATGTTATTGCATTGACCGATGCATGGCCGCCAACACTTTTACAAATGTTTAAACAACCCGCTCCTGCAAGTAGCATGTCGTGGTATTTAGAATTTGTGCAAGAGCCAAACTTAACACCTGGAGAATGGCTTGGCTTTGAAGCAATCACTCATCATTCAAAAGATGGTTACGGTTTAGAGGATGGCTGTATATGGTCGCAGTCGGGTGAGCTAATAGCGCTTACACGTCAAACAGTGGCTTTATTTGATTGATGAATGGGTTTGGCCTTCATCAACAATCCTTTTATAAGTACCATTTTGCTTGATGAGCGCCAAACCAATATCAAACTCAGTAGCTAAAACGAGGTTATTAAAATAAGCAGGTCGATCTGCTTTTGGAAATAAAGTGTAAATTTGCACAGCTTCGGGGGATTTATGTTGATTGTAGTAATAGTAAAAAATACGCTTATCTAACACAATTACATCAACCCAACCTTTTAACAGCTTATCTACCTGCGCTTTTTGATTAATAACCTCTTGATATGAGCTAAAGTGTTTAACATTCCTTTTAAATATAGGAGGCAGATATGCCGTTGCATTTTGAAAAGCAAGAACGTTTTTATTAAACATGCCTTCTATTTTATCGATGTTATATTTATTTCGCTTGAGTGTAATGGCCACATTTTCATAACTAAGTACCGTTTTACTTGGATAAATACCCGCACTAATTCCTCCAGCATAATTTAAAAGTATATCTACTCCTTTATTATGTAATTGATGCTCAGCGCGTTTGTTCGACATATATTGCACATTAATATTAGCAAAACCATTGGCCTTTAACGCGGCTTTTATTAAATTTAGGTGTATACCCGAGTCCGTTTTTACAAAAACATAGGGTGGAATTGATGCGCTCGCAGCGATCATTACCTCTCGCTCTTTATTAATAGCCACAGCATTTTGCGAGCAAATAAAGAGCCACATTAATATGTAGTAAAAATAATATTTCACACGCTTCCTTTATATAACGAACAGCTTGATGGCAGAACGCGTTGTATTAATGTATTAAATATAGCAAAATTGAAGAAATATTCTTCTTGCTTGGTATTAAATTGCAAACTGTATGCCCCTGCTGCGATCTGATCATAGATATACCTCGCATAATCGCAAAACAAATGGCGATATGCCCGCATTGCCACCATAAACTTTGCGAAGCCGATGTTAATCACGATAGTCGTATAGTTGCACTAAGCTTTAGCGCACTATTAATGTTGCTGAGCAGTATGTTTTACCCTTTTATTTCTTTTAGCAGTAGTGGTATTACTCAAACTATTACTCTGCCCGACGCGGCTCGAATTTTATTTAATTACGATAGTGAACTGCTTGGCTTATTTATTGATTTGAGCATTATTGCTCTGCCTATGGGTTTACTTCTTATTTTAATTCCTTTGCATCTTGGGCTTTTAAAAACATTACCAGAGGGCATAGCAAGGCGACTACTAAAGTTCACCCTTGCGTTAGAGCCCTGGATTATGTCGGAAATATTTTTAATTGGCGTACTTGTTAGTATGGTTAAAATCATGTCGCTGGCTGATATTAGCTTTGGCACGAGTTTTTGGGCTTATGTGGGGTTTGTTATTTTATACATAGCCGCGCTTGTTCACTTAAATCGCCCACGCTTATGGGCTCAAATAAAGCCTGTAAAAGTACTCGAAGGCGCAGAGCATGCTAAACGTGCAATAGATGAAAATATTAAAGCCTGCCATGTGTGCCACCAACTATGTACCGGTAATATTTGTCAGCGTTGCCATACAAAAACGCACGTTAGAAATCCTTACAGCGTACAAAAAGCAGCAGCTTGGCTAATTACCTCTGTTGTTTGTTATATTCCAGCTAATGTGTTGCCTATTATGCACACCACTAGCCTTGGGGATGAATCCCCTTCAACTTTAATTGGTGGCGTAATTACACTTTGGAAAAGTGGCTCCTACCCTATTGCCGCTATTATATTTTTAGCCAGCGTTGTGGTGCCACTTGCTAAAGCTTTTGTATTGAGCTTTTTATGCTTTATGGTAACGAGGCCTGCCAATAGACATACAAAAAGTTATACCCGAATTTATCAACTGACTGAGTTTATTGGAAAATGGTCGATGATAGATGTATTCGTGGTTGCTATTTTAGTTGCCTTAGTTCAACTGGGTAATTTAATGTCAGTAACACCAGGATTAGGCATTGTATTTTTTACAGTTATGGTAATATGCCAAATGATGGCTGCCCATGCCTTTGACCCACGCTTGTTGTGGGATTCCCCTAAAAACAAAAAATCAGAGAACAAAGCATGACCGAAACTGCCGAAATAACAAAAGAACCGAAAATTTCCGCTATCTGGATCATTCCGGCAATTGCGCTGTTAGTGGGCATGTGGATGTTATACCAATACCAAGCTAATAAAGGCCCTACAATTTTTATCGAGATGCCACAAGCTGAGGGCATTATTGCAGGTAAGACTGAAATAAAAGTGCGCAGTGTAAAAATAGGTCAAATTGATCATGTTCGACTATCAGACACCCAAGACAGCGTTATTGCCCGTGCGCAAATAGACAAAAACTACAATAACTTATTAACTGATGATGCCAAAATTTGGGTCGTAAAACCACGCATTGATGAAACGGGTATTAGCGGAATGAGCACGCTATTATCTGGTGTATATTTAGAGTTTTCACCCGGTGAAAGTAAAGAGCTAAAAGAGCGTTTTAAATTACAAGACGAACCCGCCCTCATTGGTAAAGATGTGAAAGGTGGCCGTTTCAAATTAATGAGTTACAACGCTGAAGTGCTTGATGTGAGTACTGGTATATTTTTCAAAAATTACAAAATAGGTCAAATAGAAACCGCCACTTTTGATTGGGAAAACCAAGCAATGAAGTACGGCGTATTTATTAAAGAACCTTATCAAAATCTCATCACCATGAACTCTATTTTTTGGGTGAACGCAGGGATTGAAATTGACCTATCTGCCGATGGCATCAATATTAATACGGGCTCTTTAAGTAAACTTTTAAAAGGCGGCATTTCGGTTGGCTTACCTGAGCAACAGGCCCCGGGTGAAATAGCACAAGATGGGCATAGCTTTTCATTAAGCCAAAGCTATAAAGAAGCGCTAGAAGAGCGCTTTTACGATTTTGATTACTACCTCATTGAATTTGAACAATCAGTTCGAGGACTACGCACAGGTGCTCCTGTCGAATATAGAGGTATGCGTGTAGGTACTGTTGTTGAAACCCCTGCCAATGTAATTATTGACGGTAAACCTGCCCACTTTAGAAACCATAATACGGCGGTTCCAGTACTTATAAAAGTAGAATACGGACGCTTGTATCACGACAGTGCCTCAGCTAAAGAGTATTGGCAAGGTAGTTTAAAAGGCTGGATTGAAAGTGGTATGCGCGCCTCGTTAAAGCCTGGTAATTTATTAACGGGTGCAGTGTACGTTGATTTTGATATATACCCAGATGCACCGCAAGCGCACCTAGGTAAACTTGTGCAGTATGATGTTTTTCCGAGTATTTCTAGTGGCATAACCGTATTAGCAGACCAGGTATCTGACGTACTTAATAAAGTAAATAACTTAAAAGTTGAAGATAGCTTAGAACAAATGCAAGCCACATTTACCGATTACCGAGCGCTTGCTAATGAAATGCGAGAGCTACTAAGCCATAAAGATACACAAAACTTACCAGGCGACTTTAATCGTAATTTCGAAAAGATGACAAAAAGTATGGAGCAATTTGAAGTTACTATGCGCCAATTTGATAAAACCATGGCCAGTTACCAAGCAGGTTCTGAACTTCATCATCAAATACAGCAAACATTAAAAGAGTTTAAACGTTTAAGCGAGGGCCTACAGCCTCTAACTCGCGGATTAAACGAGCAACCTAATATGCTAATTTTTGATAAATCATTACCAGTAGATCCAAAACCAAGGAAGCAATAATGAAATCGTTATTTTTAACTGCAAGTTTATTATTACTATTGGCAGGTTGTAGTTCATCAATACAAACTGCGACACAGTATTACCAGTTTGAGCAGCCTATTGGTGCCTCGTCTCGAAATGTGACAGACACAGACGCACAATTAAGAATACAAACAGTTGTACTTAGAGGTGCTTTAAATAATTTAGGTATTGCTATGAAAATAGATAGCAACCAAATTCATGCCGCAAATTACAACCTGTGGGGCGAATCGCCGGATGTAATGCTAACTGCAACAGCCCAGCAAACTCTTTTTAATGCTATGCCAAATTGGATGGTAATAAAGGGCTTACCGGTCATTACCGAACTCGATCAGCAAACGTTTTATGAGCTTGAATACGAAATTCACCACTTTAATGGCGATATGGAAGGTAACGCTGATATTTCAGGGCTTTGGCGTTTATATTACACACACCCTGAAACAGGCCGACGTCTTATAAGTATTCATAATTTTTCAAACCTAGTGCCTATCGATGATGATGGATACGACGGTTTAGTTTCAACGCTTGAAGCAACATGGCTAAATATAAACCTAAATGTTGCAAAACAAATAGAACAAGCAAGACTTTAAGTATTAAGTGAAAATATAATTACGGCGGTTTTATCATCATTGATAACCGCCTTGCCCTTTATTTTAAAGCCCAATTTTAACAACACATTCTGCGATGCCCTATTATCTGGTGATGTTATTGCACACAGTTTTGTAATTCCAAATTCATGCTTATGTTGCAAAAGTGCGCTGGCCGCTTCAAAAACATAACCCTTTTTTTCAAAACCGCTTACAAGTGCAAAACCTAAATCAGGTTGCAGTAACGCGGCGCGTTTATAAAACCCAACAACGCCAACCACTACAGCATTATGCAAAGTAATAATGTAAGGCCCAAAGCCTTGGCGTACATGAGAAGCAATAAATGACTGATTGATGTACGACTTGGCATCATCAAGGGTATAGATTGCTTTATCACCAATATGCTCTATGAAACTCGCCTGATTAACTAGCTTAAGTAAAATAGCTGCATCAAGCTCATTTGCATGGCGCAACAACAGTCGATTTGTTTTAAATACTGCGTTCAATGTAAGTTCCTCTAAAAAACTTTGTTTTGCATGTAACTTTTTGTTGACTGAAATTAAAAAGCGGATTATTTTTGCGCCGATGTTTTTACAGGCACAACAATAGCGGTTTGCACTCCTTGCACCGTCTGGCGCCAAAGCCAACGCGTTTCACTTAAGCCGCTATTTAACATAACTGTTTATGTGTCCCTCCCTCGCGTACAAAAGCAGTGACTTGGAAGGTGATTTTACAACAAACTTATCATCTTCTTTGTTTTTGTATAAGCAGTTTAAAAATTAATACTATTGTAATTTTTATACATGCTTTTAATTTTGTGAATACTTAAATGCTTGAACCTTCTGCGTTGAGTTTACTACCACCGTTAGTGGTGATTGTATTGGCTGTTGTATTACGCCGCCCTATTTTATCTTTACTTATTGGTGCTTTAGTTGGTTTAGTTATAGCCGATCCTGCACAGGTACTTACTAACTTTGCGAGTACATCGCTAAAAGTGATGACAGACGAAACCATTGGCTGGCTAATACTTGTATGTGGTGGCTTTGGCGCTTTAATCGCGCTATTAGTGCGCACAGGTGGCGCATCGGCTTTTGGCAAGTTAGCCCTTAAATACACTAAAGGTAAGCGTTCATCTTTGTTTATGACCTTTTGTTTAGGTGTGGTTATTTTTATTGATGACTACTTAAATGCGCTTACTGTGGGTGAGACCATGAAACGCATTACCGATAAATTTAAAGTTAGCCGCGAAATGCTTGCCTATGTTGTTGACTCTACTGCCGCACCAATTTGTGTGCTTGTGCCTTTATCTACCTGGGCGGTATTTTTTGGTGGCTTATTGGTAGATAACGGTATTGCTGAAGAAGGCAAAGGTATTGCTGTTTATATTCAAGCTATTCCGTACATGTTTTACGCGTGGTTTGCAGTGCTTGTTGTTTTACTTGTTGTGTTGGGTATTATTCCTGCGATTGGTCCAATGAAAAAAGCAGAACAAATGGCGCAAATTGAGCAAGCTCAAGTCGACCCAGCTCAATACAATAATGTTCAAACAGCGGATGAATATGCAGTAAAAGCAGCTGAAGAAAACTTTGAAGATGCTGATCCTAAAGGTAAATTACGTAACTTTTTGGTGCCGATTATTTTACTGGTTGCATTTACTGTTTACTTTGAAATAGACGTATACAAAGGCTTACTAGCAACAATGGCGGTCACTCTCCCGTTTTATGCGCTACAAAAATTAATGAGCGTAAGTGAAATGATTGAGCGCATGCTTGATGGCTTTAAAAGTATGATCCCCGCTATTGGTACTGTTATAGCTGCGTTTATATTTAAAGATGTATGCGACTTAATTGGTTTACCTCAGTTTGTTATTGGCAGCTTAAGCCCTTATATGACTGCTGCATATTTACCAGCCGTGGTATTTATTTCAATGGCTATTTTAGCGTTTGCAACAGGGTCTAGCTGGGGTATTTTTGCTGTATCAATTCCGATTGTTATGCCACTGGCAAATGCGGTTGATGCAAACATACCACTGGTCATTGGTGCGCTATTATCGGCTTCTTCTTTTGGTAGCCAAGCGTGTTTTTACTCAGATTCAACCGTACTCGCAGCGCAAGGCTCTGGTTGTAATTTAATGAGCCATGCCGTTACACAATTGCCTTACACGCTAATTGCTGCGGCATTAGCTGTTATAGGCTTTTTAATAATGGCTTAAATATTATACCAATCCGCAATAATACTTAATCATTTTGCGGGGCTAAACGAGTCGCTACCTGCGTTAAAAAATTTTCATTTAGAACAACTAAATAGCGAATTTTTTGCCTAGCTATCAACACGTTTTTCCATCCTCAAAATAGATCACTTAATTAAGCGAATTGGTATTATTAGTAAGATAAAAAATAAACCCCAATGTAGCAATACATTGGGGTTTATTTTTAGCTGTATAAATAAAGCTTATTTTTGTAGTTTAATACCATTGTAATAGGCATCAAGCGTTGTGATTTTAGTTTGATTTGGTAAATCGGCAAAGTCACTTTCTATAAACTTAGTACCACGTAATTGCACATTTAAACGTGCCGCATTAGGATTAAGCATTGTTTGCTTGTAGTAGTCTTTTATATCTGCAAGCGTTACTTTTTCAACTTCATCAATCAGCTTTTGCTTAGAATCAAAGGTAAAATTTTCACGGTACCAATCGTTTATAAGTGGGCTCATTTCGTCACTTAAGTTTTTAGGCTGCTCTTTAAGCGATACTAGGGTTGAATTTTTAAGCTGCTCAAAAGTCTCTTCGCTCATGTTATCAAGTTCAACTGCGTATTCTTTTTTAAACTTATCAAAACGAGCTTGTATTTCTTTAGGACCTTTAACCGGTGTTTGAATATACAAACCAATTGCTGAGTAATCCTCGATTGGGCGAGCTAATGCACCTACTGCGTATGCAAGTTGCTCCTCAGTACGCATTTTATCAAACGCAACTGTTCTAAAGTGGCTTTGTAATACAGCCGCTTCTGCTTTTTGTTTGTAACCCGCAACAGGGTGAACGGTCATATCAACCACCGCTACATCGGCTACATCAATATCTTTTTGCAGTACCAGCGTTTCGCCCGGTTGTGGCAACCATGCTTTGCTTCGCGCAAATTCACTGCGTTTATGGTTGCTTGGTAATGTTGCACTTAATTCGTCTGCAATCGCGTCTATATCTTGCTGATTGTAGTTACCGTAACTAAATACGCGTAAATCGTTTTGTGCAAACGTAGCTGTTTTTAATTGTGCTAAGTCGGCAACACTCACTGAGTCAGCGGCTTTAATAAGCGCGTCTGTATCAAAACCACCTGTACGCGTTAGTTTTGAATACTCGCCAAATGCTTGTGCATACGGAAACTGTTTTTGTTGGTTTAGTAAATTACGTTTAAAGCGATCAACTGCTTGGCTAAATGCTTGTGCTGTTTCATCGGCTTTTAATCCGGTTAAAGCTTGTTTAAGCAATACATCTTGTTTATCTGTGAAACCACTCATAGATAAAACAAGACCATTACTCGGCGCAAGGCTTACACTCATACCAGCGATTGCTGCTTCGGTACTTAACTGACTTTGTTGAATATTGTATAAATCAGCCCAAACAGAATAAAGTACTTCTGCTTTAATATCGTTCAAACCTGGTTGAGTATTTATATAAACTTCAACAAGCCCTTTTGGCTGCTCTGCAAATTTTTGACTTGCTTGGCGCCATACTTTTACACCATTTTTATCGTAAGCAAGCTCAGGGTGTTTTTGCTCTTTAAATGCTTGAGTTTTTATTGCAAAATTTTCAGGCAATAAATTGTTTACAGTTGGTAGTGCTAACTTAAATTCGCTTGGTTTTTTCCAGCTGGCAATTTCATCATCGCTAATATCACTAATGCGGTATTTGCCGTCGTAAAAGTGTAGTTGCGAGTCAGTCTCTTCTTGTTGCGATACATACCAAATACGAAGAGTATCGGCATTTAACTGCTCAAGTACTTTATTTACAGCATCAGCGTCAAATTTTGCATAATAGTAAGGTGCATTAATAGCGTGATTTAACGGATAGTCTTGCATGCTTTGCGTAAGTGAACTTACATAATTAAACTCATCACCTTTTTCTAAAAACTTAAACTGGTTATTTAGTGATGTACGAATTTCGTTGAAGTACTTGCTATCAACGCCCTCTTTTTTAATTAAATCGATGTACTGCATAATAGTCGCAACTATTTCGTCACGATTTTTCATGCCTTCATCTGTAAGCTCTGCGTTTACGTTTAATGACCCGTAGTTACCATATTGATTTGGTGCAGCTGAAGCTGACAACTGAGATACCCACCCTTTGTCACGAAGTAGTTGCGCTGGGCTGCCCGGCATTTCATTACTTAGTAAATACGCTACAAATCGGTTTGGTTTAAGCGCAAATTCGCTATTATTATTAGCAATGGTGAAATCAAGTTGTAGCTGTTTTACATCTTCATTTGGTGCATAAAACACGCGTTTTCCGCCAGCGTTATCAAAATCAAGTTTTGCAGTTACTGTTGGTTTTTCTATGTTTTTATTTTTTATATCAGCAAAGTATTTTTGTGCTTTTTGCTCCATTTCAGCAATAGATAAATTAGAAATAAGCGCTACTTTCATGACATTTGAAGAATAATATTTATTATAAAAATCAACCGTTTCTTTATGAAGCGAACTGTTTTCTTTATCACCAAGTGTTTCTAGATTACCAATTAAAAAGCGATTAGCTGGGTGATCGCCCATCATTTTACGCGCTAGTTTAAATTGACCAAAAAAGTCCATTTCGCGACGCATTGACCACTCTGCGTTTACTGCATTTTTTTCTTTGTCTGTGTATTCAGGGTATAATTTAGGTGCTTTAAAAAAGTCGGCAAAACGGTCTAGCCCTTCATCAAACGCGTCGTTATTAATTTTAAACATGTAATTAGTAATATCGAGCCAAGTATATGCATTGTGCGCGCCACCATTTTTGGTCATAAAATCAGAATACCCTTTTGTATCTGGGTAACGATCAGTGCCTAAAAACAGCATGTGTTCTAAATAATGCGCCATACCCTGTTGCGACATCGGGTCGTGTAGTAAACCTACACCTACACTTAGTGCCGCTGCCGATTTTTCCGCGCTCGGATCAGACACTAAAATAACTTCAATGTCGTTTGCTAATTTAAGTGTTTTATATTCGCGGTTATCGTTAGGGCTTACAACTAACGTGTCTGATAATAAAGAGGCCGGAGGCGCCACAGAAACCGAAGCTGTATTTGAACAACCACTTAAAACTGCAAGTGCGATAGCACTAAAACCAATAATCTTTTTCATTTTTGTTTTCCATTAAAAAAGTATTGCGCAAAATAGCATGCGCCAATTCAAAGCAATATAGTTAAGCTAAACTAACATTTTCAATTAATAACTTTCTACAAAATAACGCTATTTTGTGTAACACATTGTGAAAAATGTCTTCATAATCGGCTATTAGTTGCGAGTCTGCCAACCTTCGAGATTAAAAATCATTCAATATCAAAAGATACACAAACTCTAAATAATAATAAGGAAAAACAATGGAAAAAATCATCATACTTGCCATGTTTGCACAAGTTACGCTTTCACTGGTTGTCATGCTCATTATGGGTAAAAGGCGCTTTGCAGCAGCTAAAAACAAACAACTAGATTTAAGCGATTTTAAAACAATGCAATTAGATAAGGCTGGCGACACTATTAGGGTTGCAGATAGAAACTTTTCAAATCAGTTTGAAATACCTGTGCTTTTTTACGCGGTGTGTTTACTTGCACTACAGCTAAATAGCGCCAGTACACTTGTGGCTATACTGGCCTGTTTATTTGTAGCAACACGTATTGTGCATAGTGTTATTCATTTAGGTGAAAATAACGTACGAGCACGTTTTAAAGTGTTTTTACTAGGTTGTGCTTGTGTGTTTTCAATTTGGCTTGCGATGGTTTGGCGAGTATTACTTTAAACAGCAAGGTTTAATAATAATGTGGGCGGCTGGTTTACGCCATCCACATTACCGTTAATTTTAATTATTTAGCACGTTTTAAACGAGGAACCGCAAGTAAAAAAGCACCTAAAAGCCAAATTAATCCGCCGCCAGAACCGCTACTAGAATCTGTTGATGTGTCAGAATCAATTAGCGTATTTTCAGTAACAGTAAGACCTGCGGCTGAATTAGGATCATCATCCATTATCGCCACATTTTGAATAGTCACTAAATTAGCACTGCTAATTGTTACATCAGTGCTTGCACATTGTTCAGCAGTAATACCAACAACGGGTGTTTCACCACAATGAACTAACGCTGCAATATTATCTAGCGTGGCTTGGCTTGCCTCTGTTATTTGTCCAAATACAGTAAAACCCCCATTTTGTGTGTCTAATTGAGCACTGCCAACACTGTTATCCACAATATTAAAAAACCATTGGCTTGTGGCACTATTAGGATCGCCATCTACTTTCGCCATTGCAATAGTACCTTTAACATTTGAAAATACAGGTTCATTAATAATGGCAGGCTTAGTAGTAATTGGATCAAAGTCGTCAGAAAAAGTAAAACCCCCACCTTGAATAACAAAGTCACTCAGTGAACGGTGTATCACGGTTTGATTATAAGACTCATCATCAACGTAACTTAAAAAGTTTTCAACTGTTTTAGGCGTGTCTTGATCAAATAAATTAATCACAATAATACCTTGGCTAGTTTTCATTTCAACGATAGTTGCAGTGCTACTAAAGCTAGCAGCTGCCAATAGTGAACCAAGGAAAAACTTCTTCATATTTAACTCCTGTTGTTATAATTATTCAAATGTTTTGTTAATATACAGGCAGGTTATTATTACTCACTGAATAAATCGAGAGCAAATTGCATATTGATACAAATCAGACCGCATCGATAACATTTTAATTACATTGTTTTAGCTGTTTTAGCTATATTCTTTTAAGTTATATAAATCAAAACAGCTAAAACTAAATCATCTTTCCCCTGTGTGTACTTTTGTTACTATCAAACAAAATAAAAAACACTGGTAATAATAATGTCAAACACACAACACACTATTTGTGACTTTGGTTTACACAGAGGCGAAGCTTACACAAAGCTACCCGCCAGCTTTTTAACGTGGATGATTGCAGCAAATCATGAAAAATCTGAATATGCGAGTAAAGAGTTAAAGCGCAGAGAAACTGCTGCGACAAGCCGTAATTAAGATGAAATGTAAATAAGTACGTTTTTTTCGCATAAAACTAGTTTAAACTAGCCACTCAATAAATTAAGTGGGCCTTAATAGACAGGTATTTTATGCGAATAATTATTTTATTTTCAGTTTTTTTAAGCGTACTTGGGTGTACATCGGCTACAACCGACTCAAGTGTAAGTAACTCTCCTGCAACTCAATATCTTACTGTACTTCACACTAACGATAACCACGGGCGTTTTTGGCAAAACGAAAAAGGCGAATACGGTATGGCCGCTCGCAAAACGTTAATTGACTCTTTACGCAATAAAGCTCAAAAGCAAGGTCATGCAGTACTACTTCTCTCTGGTGGTGATATTAATACTGGCATTCCTGAGTCAGATTTACAAAAAGCAGAGCCTGACTTTAAAGGTATGTCTTTGATTGGTTACGATGCAATGGCATTAGGTAATCACGAATTCGACAACCCTATTGATGTTTTAAAGCAACAGCAAAAATGGGTGGATTTTCCTTTTCTATCAGCCAATATATTTGAAAAAGAGTCAGGCGAACACGCGTTTGATAGCTACAAAATATTCAAAAAGAATGGATTAACTATTGCTGTTATTGGTTTAACAACAACCGATACAGCTAAAATTGGTAATCCTCAGTATATTGGGCATTTAGAGTTTAAAGACCCTGTTGACGTTACAGCAAAACTAGCGAAAGAAATAAAAACTAAGTACAACCCTGACATTACAATCGCCCTGACTCATATGGGTCATTATGTTGATGCTAGCTTTGGTATTAACGCACCCGGTGATGTAACACTTGCTCGCTCACTTCCTGCAAACACGCTAGATATGATCATTGGCGGCCACTCTCAAGAACCTGTATGTATGAGCGATACAAATGTAAATGACGATAGCTTTAAACCAGGTCTTGCCTGTAAACCAGACCAACAAAACGGTACTTATATTATGCAAGCCCATGAATGGGGTAAGTATGTTGGTAAAGCCGAGTTTAAGCTTGAAAACGGAAAATTAAAGTTACTAGACTACAAACTGATGCCTGTTAATTTGTATGTAGATAAAGTACAAGCTGATGGCTCTACTAAAGAAGTATTGGCAAACGAGTACATTAAACCAGACCCTAAACTTGAATCCTATTTAGCGGTATACCAAGCTAAAGGCGCTAAACAAATTGAAGGTACCATTGGTGAAGTAGATGCTCGCTTAGAAGGTGACAGAAACAAAGTTCGTTACCAACAAACAAACCTTGCACGTGTAATTATTCAAGCTCAAATGGATGTAGTAAATGCAGACTTTGGATTAATAAGTGGCGGTGGTATTCGCAGCTCAATAGAGGCAGGTAAAGTAAGCTATAAAGATATTTTAAAAGTACATCCTTTCAAAAATCGTATTACTTATATGGATTGGCAAGGCAGTGATTTATGGGACTATTTAAATACAGTAACGAGCTTCCCACCGGATGCAGGTGCTTATTTGCAGTATCATAAACTATCGTTTGAACGTAAAAATGGCCAGCTAGTTAATGTGGTTATTAATGGACAACCTTTGAATAAAAATAAAACGTACCGTATGAGTCTAAATAGCTATAACGCATCAGGCGGCGATGGCTATCCTACGCTTACAAATAAAAAAGGCTTTATTAGTACAGACGAAACAGATGCCCAGGCACTTCAAGACTTTATATCAAAAAACAGCCCTCTTAAAACGGCTGAATTTACTCCTAAATAGCCTCTAATAATAGGAAAGTGACCTTGTTACTTTCCTATTATTTCAATACTGCCCTTTTTAATATTTGCCAGCCCATAACTATGCAGACGAGAGCGAGAACCCTCCCCGTATGCTTTAGGTGGGTAATATAACTCTTTTTCTTCAGGATATTCGCTGAGTATTTCATCTAATGCCGCACGTATTTCACTTAAGGTTTTTTCAAGACTATTATTAAAATTAGGCCTTTTTCTAACCGTATGGCCGAGTTCGATCAACCTATAAAAATACTTGTTAGCAAGCTCTAGCAGCTCCTCTGGCACATCTTTATTATGACTAAGCGTTACATCATCATTATTTGTACAATACTCTACAAGTGCTAAATAAAAGCACAATGGCTTATTGGCTAAACACATTTTTTGTTCTGAATTACAACTACTTGATAATGTTTTATCGTTAAGGTCAACAATAAGTATCAGCGGCGTAGACTCTGCAATTGATTGATGCTGTGCATTATTAAACTGCTTATTGCTTTGTTTAATAAACGCAAACTTTACCCAAAAGCTAACCAACACACTTAAAATAAAAAACATTAAATAATAAATAATATGACTCAACGTAAAATGAGTGTATTTAACGCTAAGTACAACTAATACAAACCCGCTGTTTGTACTCAAACTACGTATTATTTGGTTGGGCTTAATTGGTGTTACTATTTCGCTTTTGGGTGCAATAGTAACAACCCTAAGATCATCCGAATTGATGTAGCTATTTAAGATTTTAATGTAGCTATTAACCGCGTCTTTATTGCCTGAGTGTTTAAGCAGCTCATTTGATAAATCAAGTAAGGGTAAATCTAGTGCTATTTGCCTCTCGATCTGAATTATTTTTTGTTTGACTACTTGCTGGCTTTTTTGAGTTACAGAAATATAAAAAACAGACGATAAAATTAAAAATAAACATATAAAAACAAGTAGTTGCTTATACTTACTCATCATCAGCTTCCTCTTTTAAGTTTACTGAACTAGTACCGCAGCTCCAAAAAGGCTGCACATTTTGATAGTAGTGCAACCTTTGATCTTTAGACATAGCAAGTAAGTTTTCCTGAACTGCACACAACAAATCAGTATTGTTTTGCTGCATTTTTAAATACCATCTTGTTCCAGAAATATTATTACTCAATGGCGTAATATAGTTTTTTGAAAAACGTTTTTCGTCGCTCTCTTTCCAAAAAGAGGCAATAATATCTACTTTTCCGTCGGCGAGTAAATCACGTAATTCGTTATGAGAGCTAGCATAAGTGATTTTTAAATTGGCTAAATTAATATCCAACTCTTTAAACGTTTGCTTTGGTAAAATATGCCCTGATCGGCTGGTTGGATAATCAAGTAAACCTATGCGCTTATCTAAAAAGTATTGTTTGGTGATCCGTGGTTTTTCTTTAGAAGATATAAAAAAAGCCGTGTAGTCAGAAAAACCAACAACGGGCTGGTAGTTATATGTAGACTCCGCTTTAAAGGCTGCCATAATATTATTTTTAGCCAAAATTAAGTCAGCAATTCCTTTACCAACAAACTCAAAGCTGTCTGCCGTTCTATATCCCCAATACCCTTTTACAGAGCCATATTGCTTAGTCACTACGTTATCAAAGCATAACTTTTTTGTTAATAACTTGGCTATTTTTTTCGATTGCGTGAAAACAATTAGCTGGTCTTTATTACTTGTTGCAGTTGTTTGACATTCTGTTGAGGTTTCAATCATAACTGGAAAATGTAAATCATCGTTGTGTACACTAACTTGACCGAAAACCCATGTAACGACCAATAATAGAAACAAAAATATAACAATTAACATCTTGTGCAACATGATATTTTTAAAATTCAAAGCAATGCTACTCAAAAAAAGATTATATAGTGCATTTGAACAATTTTACTTACTTATTACAACAAGTAATTTTACCTATCAAGTATAACCTATTGATTTAAAAGTAATGTGAATAAGAAACTATGAATTTTAATGAGTCCTTCCTATCGACACCAAAAGTAAGGACAATTGACCGCATTAGCCTATAGCAACGCCATGAAATATTCATTTAGGAAGTTCTAATGCATAACAGTTTAAAGTACTCGATATCCTCTGCACTTTTGGTTAGTGCTATATTCACAAGCACCGACTCACATGCTTGGGGTCAAAATGGCCATCGTATTGTCGGGCAGATTGCACAATCTCATATAAGCGAAACAACTAAAGCAGCAATTAAACCTTATTTAGATGGTGAGTCACTAGCTCAAATATCAACGTGGCCTGATGAAATGCGCTCTGCTCCTGGCGAGTTTTGGCAAAAGAAATCATCTCGTTGGCATTATATTAATGCAGCACCAGGAAAATCTTTCAGCTTCAATCACGATCACACTAAAAATAAAGAATCTGTAAGTAATATCCTTGAAGGTATTCATTACTCAATGCAAACACTTACAGATACCAACAGTACCTTAGATGCTAAACAGTTCAGTTTGCGTTTTTTAGTGCATTTAGTAGGTGATAGCCATCAACCATTTCATGCAGGTAGAGGTGAAGACAGAGGTGGTAACCGTATTAAGGTTTCATTTTTTAACGAAGAAACAAATCTTCATAGCCTTTGGGATACAAAGCTAGTTGAAAACGAAAACTTGTCGTTCACTGAGTACGCACAATTTATTGATACAAATAACAGCGAGTTAATTGCACAGTATTTACAAAGCTCACCTATGACATGGGTTGAAGAATCTCATAATTTAGCCACAAAAATTTATAAATATACCAACAACGAAATTGGTTATAGCTACATATATAACAATACTCCAATTATAAAAACGCGCTTACAGCAAGCGGGTATTCGATTAGCAGGATTATTAAATGCCTTATTTGACCCTTCTGCAAAAGAGTTAGAAACAGCTTTAGCTTTTGAAAAGAAGCAAACTAACTAGATGTATTTCATATTAATGTAATACTAGAAAAGTAAAATCAAAGAAATATGATTAAAAAGCAATACATAATTTAAATACTGCAAAGCTTAATAAGGCCCATTAGCTTGGTTCTTATAAGTATATTTAAAACTATAAATTTGACATTAATAACACGGGAAATCAACATTATGACTAAGCTTCGTCTTTCGAAATTAACTGGTGCTATAATTTTAGCGCTAGGTGTTTCTACAAGCGCAATGGCTGCTGATACTTCTTCTGCAATGCGTGGTAAAATTACGACGCCTTCAGGTGGCAGTGCTGCAAACGTTAAAATTAAAGTAGTTCACCAACCAACGGGAACTATTAGCGAACTAACTACAAACGAAAGTGGTACTTTCATAGCCAACGGCTTACGTGTAGGTGGTCCTTACATGGTTATCATCGATTCTGATACCTTTAACGATACCACTGTTGAAAATATCTACTTGAACCTTGGTGAAACTTACCGTTTAAGCTCGCAGCTTGCTCCACGAAACATCGAAAAGATTGAAGTGTCTGGTTATAAAATCGTTCAACAATCAGGTGGCTCTAGCAGTACATTTGGCTCTGACACTATTGAAAATATGCCAAGCTTTAATCGCGATATTAAAGATATTGCGCGTTTAAACCCACTTGCGAGTATTAACGGTAATGGCGAGCTAACGTTTGCAGGTAGTAACCCTCGATCAAATGGTTTAACTGTTGATGGCATCGGCCAAAACGATGATTTTGGCTTAAGTTACGGTGGTTACCCAACTTCACAGCCTCCAGTTGCACTTGATGCTATTGAACAAATTTCTGTTGATGTATCTCCATTTTCAGCTTCTAAAGGTAACTTTGGCGGCGGTACCATTAATGCGGTAACAAAATCAGGTACGAACGAATTTAAGTTTTCTGGTTTTTATGAAACATCAACTCCTGATATTGCAGGCGATGTAGACAGTATTTCTCAAGTTTATACTGATGGCCGACCGGCTTTAGATGAAGATGGTCATCGTACATATGTTATTGAAAAAGTTGAGCCAATCCAAACTGAGAAACGTTATGGTTTTAATGTTGGCGGACCGTTGATCGACGACACTTTGTTTTATTTTGTAAACTACAACAAGTGGACAAGTGAACTTGATTTGGATTATGGTTTTGAAGGTTCAGGCGCAACGAACGAGTACGACGTAACAGAAGATAATTACAATAATTTTCTTAACATTTTAAGTAATGAATATGGATTAACTGACTCTTTAGGTGGCGATCCTAAAGATACAAACGAGTCATTACTTGTTAAATTAAGCTGGAACATTAATGATGCCCACCGTCTAGATTTTACTTACCAATGGCAAGATGACAAAGACGAAACAAATGTTGGTACTGGCGGAAGCACTGTAAGCTTAGCGTCAAGCCGTTACACTTACGCCACTAAATTTAATAATTTTGCGACTAAATTATACTCAGACTGGAATGAAAACTTCTCAACTGAAATTGGTATAGCTTATAAAGATGTTTCATCTAGAAGCTTAACAAATTCTGACATCGGTTTCGTTAAAGTTGAAGAATACTATCGTGGTCCTGCTTACGAGTTTGGTACCGACGAATTCCGCCATGCAAATAGCGCATCAACTGAAAACTTAACACTCACGTTTGATGCAACTTATTTAATGGATGACCATGAGATTAACTTTGGTATGCAGTATGAGTCGTTAAACTTATACAACTTATTTGCTTCCAATTCATTAGGCTCTTGGGAGTTTGATAACTTTGAAGGCTTCGAAAACCGTGAAGTTGGCAACTACGACGGCACTTACGATTTTTCTTACAGTAACGCATTTACAAACAATCCAAATGACACCGCTTATGATGCCACGCGCAACCAATTAGCGCTTTACATTGAGGATACGTTTTACGTTGGTGACGATTTAGAAGTAACAGCAGGCATTCGCTATGAGCGTTTATCATCAGATGATAAACCAACACGTAATGAAAATTTTGTTAATGCTTACAGCGCATTATATGGAGTTGATGACTTCAATAACCAAGAAAATCTTGATGGCTTAGATATTTTCCTACCACGTATAGGCTTTAAATATTATGCAACTGAAGCATTAACCATCAACGGTGGCATAGGTCGCTTCCAAGGTGGCATTCCAAATGTTTGGTATAACAACTCATTCCAAAATGATGGTATTACAATTGTTGAACCGACAGAAAACTTCGTTAACAACTATTATGCAAACAACCAGGCTGATATTACACAAGTGCCTGACGCAATTAAAAATTCGTTAGTGCAAGGTACTGGTAGCACAAACTACATTGACCCTGACTTTAAATTACCTTCAAGTATTCGTGCTCAAGTTGGTTTTGAGTATGAGTTTGACTCAGAATTGCTTGGCGATGGATTTAAATGGCAAGCTGAAATTGCTTACCATAAGAAAGAGAACGAAGCTGTATGGCATAACACGGCTATCCAACCTGTTGGTTTAGCTGCCGATGGTGAGCGTGTAATCAACGAAAGTATTTATAGCGGTGACCTTGATCAAAACTTTGATATTGCAATGACTAACTCATCTGACGATGGCCGTTCAATTATTATCTCAACGGGTCTTGCAAAAGAGTTCGAAAATGGTCTTTACGTTTCAGCAAGCTACGCACACCAAGACGTAACTGAAGCATCTTCTGGTTCTTCTTCACGTGCACAAAGTAATTATCAGTACAACATTACACGTAATCGCAATGAAGATTTTGCTGACCGTGGTTCTTACGAAGTAGAGCACAGCTTTAAAGTTAATTTGGCTTATAACACTGAATTTTTTAGTGGCTACGCAACTAAGTTTAACGTATTTTTTGAACGTCGTTCGGGCCGCCCTTTTAGCTACACTATGGGTATGTACCAAGAGCGCGGCTTAGGTGATACTAAAGACTTTGATAGTAGCTCAGCTTACTTAGCTTATATACCTACAGGTGCTGATGATCCAAATGTAAACTGGGATGAGTCTGGTTTATCTTGGAATGAATTAGAAACGCTTCTAAATCGTGCTGGTATATCAGAGCGTGGTGAAATTTTAGGTCGTAACTCAGGCACTCAACCTTGGGTAACTACTATGGATGTAAGTATCAAACAAGAAATACCTGGCTTTGCTGAAGGTCACAGCGGTGAAATTTATTTCATGGTTGATAACTTTGCAAACTTATTAAATAGCGATTGGGGTGTTGAAAAACGTTTAGGCTTTTCTGACCAAGCCGTATATGACTTTGAAGGTTTAGATGCTGATGGTCGTTACAAAATTGACCCTCGACACGACGGTGCTGACGTTCGTAACTATAGCCAGTATGTAACTAGTTCTTCTGCATGGCAGGCTAAAATTGGTATTAGCTACAAGTTTTAAGCCTTAAAAACTCTACATCAATAACTTGTTAAGTTATTTGTAAGTTACAATAAACCCATTGCAAATTTGTAATGGGTTTTTATATTCCACGCTACAATTTCACATTTTTGTCATAAACCCCACGTAGTATATATCCCGAAATAGAGTTATTGCTCAAAAAAAGCACTCAAATAGACAAATATATTACTATTTATTAAAAATATATTGCAGTTGTATTTTATTTGTAACGAATAAATAAGGTACACTAGTAACGGATTTTGAAAAATGAACTTAAACTGTTTATTTTGCAAAATTTAAAATAAAAATATAAAAATTTAATTAATAACTACACGGGAAAATTAAATGAAAACTCAATTACGCAAAACAGCTCTTTCACTTGCTATAGCAGCATGTGTTGGTGTGAGTGGCGCTGCAATGGCTAACGAAACGTCATCATCTGTAAAAGGTCAAATTACAGGGCCAAATGGTAGTCCTGCGGTCGGTACTAAAATTACAGTTATACACGTCCCATCAGGTTCAACTAAAACGACAACAGTGAATGAAGCTGGTAGCTTTTCATCTAAAGGGTTACGTGTTGGTGGTCCATACAAAATAATTGTAGACTCAGATAAATTTCAAGATACTGAACTTGAAAATATTTATTTAACACTAGGTCAAACCTATCCAGTTACTGTTGCTTTGAGTTCAGAACAAATGGAGCAAATTGTTGTAACAGGTGCACCTATTAGTTCTCAATCTGGTGGTACAGGCCCTGCGTCAACATTTTCATTAAGTGATTTAGAAAACAAACCAGCCATCAATCGCGATTTAAAAGATATAATCCGAGCAGACCCTCGAATTTACATTGACGAAACAAATGCTGGCGCGATTAATTGTGGTGGTGGTAACCCTCGATTTAACAGCCTAACCCTTGATGGCGTTCGCATGAACGATAACTTTGGTTTAAATTCAAGTGGTTACCCTACAGAAAGAATCCCTTTTTCTTTTGATTCTATCGCTCAAGTTGCAGTAGAGCTTGCTCCATTTGATGTTCAGTACGGTGGCTTTACATCATGTAACATCAATGCAGTAACTAAATCTGGTACAAATGAACTTACTGGTGGTTTCTTCTATGATTACACTAATGACTCACTGTCTGGAGATTCAATTAAAGGTAATAAGCAGGATCTAGGCGATTACTCAGAAAAACGTTATGGCTTTAATGTAGGTCTTCCTCTTATAGAAGATAAGTTATTCCTATTTACATCATACGAAAAATTAGAAGGCGCAGAAATTTTTGAGTACTCACCTTTTGTAAATGGTCGTATAGATCAAGCGACTATTGATCGAGTAACACAAATAGCGATTGATAACTATGCATACGATCCAGGTTCTTTAATCCCAAGTATGCCTGTTGAAGATGAAAAAATCTTAGTGAAGTTAGATTGGAATATTAATGATTCCCATCGAGCAAGCTTTTTATACAATTACAATGATGGCTTTGCAATTTCACAATCAGACACTGGTTCAGAGCGTTTAGCTCTGTCTAACCATTTCTATGAACGTGGTGCAAAGTTAGAATCTTATGTAACTTCATTCTACTCTGATTGGACTGATAATTTTTCTACTGAAATCCGTGTAGGATACTCAAAGCTTGATAATCGTCAAAACTCTATAGATGCAGCATCAGGCTTTGGTGAATTCCAAATCAACACAGGTGATGTAACTGTTTACCTTGGTCCGGATGATTCACGTCAATCAAACAAACTTAATTACGATAACTTATCGCTTAAACTTGCCGGTACTTATTACTTAGAAGAGCATGAAATCTCGTTTGGCTACGAACGAGAGGAACTAGATGTTTTCAATTTATTTGTACAGCATAGTCAAGGTGAGTACCGTTTCAACTCTATAACAGATTTTGAAAGTGGTTTAGCTGATCGTATATATTACGGTAATGCGGCAAGTCAAAATCCAGATGATGCTGCTGGTGAGTTTAAATATGCTTTAAATACTTTATATGCTCAAGATAAATTTGATTTAGTTGACTACGATGTAACGTTTACTGTTGGTCTTCGTTATGACTGGTATACGAGTGATGATACTCCAACATTCAACCAAAATTTTGAAGACCGCTATGGTTATTCAAATAGTCAAAATCTTGATGGTGTTGATTTATTGCAACCTCGTTTAGGTGTTAACTGGATTTATAATGACCAATTAGAGTTACGTGGTGGTATTGGCTTATACTCAGGTGGTAATCCAAATGTGTGGATTTCTAACAGTTATTCGAACGATGGTGTGCGTAATGTCCAAGTTCGCGGTGACGATTTACAAATCTTAGGTGCTGACACGATAGCATTTAATGGCAATGGTCAACCTGGCTACGATATTCCTCAAAGTTTATATGATACTGTAGGGCTAGGTGGTGCAGATGCTGATGTAAATGTTACTGACCCTGATTTTGAAATTCCATCAGAGTGGAAGTTTTCACTAGGTGGTACCTATATCACTGAAGATAACTATGTATTTAACGTAGATTATTTATACACTGATAAGAGAAACTCAGCGATTGTTCAAAATTTAGCATATGAACAAACTGGAACGGCCCCTGATGGACGCCTTATTTATAATGGTGGTTCAGACTTCCTGTTAACAAACGTTGATGGTGACGATGCATACTCTCATATATTATCATTTGGTATGAGTAAATCGTTTGATAATGGAATTGATCTATCTCTTTCATATGCTTATACAGAGTCTAAAGACGTACATCCAATGACAAGCTCTGTGGCATTCTCTAATTACCATGGGATTGCTGTTTCTGACTCAGAAAACCCAGGTGTTGCTACATCAAATTATGAGATTCCACATCGCTTCACGATGTCATTAGCTTATAGCTATGAGCTATTTGACGGTTATGACACTAAATTTAACTTATTTGGCCAAGCATCGAAAACATCGCCGTATTCTTACTCATTCGAAAATGAAAATAATTTCACTTTTGGATATAATGATAATGCTCGTCAATTATTATATGTACCAACGGTTGACGATAGCACTGTTAGCTATGGACCTGATTTTGATTTAACAGCATTTAATGATTGGATTAGTAGTGAAGGTCTGAGCCGCGGTGAAATACTAGAGCGAAATAGTATTGATGGTGATTGGTGGGTTACTTTTGACTTAAAAGTAGAACAAGAGTTTGCAGGGTTTAAAGAAGGCCACAAAGGCGCTGCATACTTTACTATTGCCAATATTGGTAATATGTTAAATGATGACTGGGGTGTGTTAGAAAGCGGTTCATCTCTTCAAAGTGCCGTAACAGCTGATATTGTTGATGGTAAATATGTTTACAATAGCTTTAACAATCCAGCAGGAACAAGTATAGAAGTTAACCCTTCTCTTTGGGAAATGCGAGTAGGTATCAAATACGATTTCTAATTTAGAACTGTAACCTAAAACATCTTTTAAAAGCCCACTTTGGTGGGCTTTTTTATGCCTTTAATTTGTTATTTAACTTTTCAAAAATACTCACTAGCACTTCGTATTCTTCGTTGGTTAAAGTGCTCAGTAACTGTTTTTCCCAATTTAGTGCATCGGGCGCTATATTTTCATATAAGTTTTGCCCTACTTGGCTCAGCACAAGTAATGCTGCGCGTTTGTCTTGCTCATTTAGCTCACTTCTAACTAAACCTTTATCTATTAAAACTTTTACCGCGCGCGACACTGTCGACTTGTCCATATTTGCTTGCGTGCATAAATCCTTTGCGTTGCTTTGGCCATACTGCGCTAAATTAGCAAGTATTCGCCACTGGGGAATATTTAAACCGTACTTAGTTTGATAAACCTCGGCAAAGTCGTTACTTACACGTGTTGCTACATTCGTTAATTGATAAGGTAAAAACGTTGCTAAATCAATTTTCATTTTTAGTTATCCCAGCTTTGTAAGGTTTACTTTGGTGTTCATTAATATTTACGCAGATGCATAGTTGCACATTTGATATTAGTCTCACTTGAGAGTATCTTAACTGAAATAAAAATAATATTAAACCACCCCCCTCTCACAGGAGTCAGTAATGGCGACACAATTAAGTTATATGACAGGTTTTGGTAATGAATTTGAAACACAAGCGCTACCCGGTGCATTGCCAATAGGACAATTTAGCCCACAAAAGGTCAAATACGATTTATACACCGAGCAACTTAGTTCGACTGCATTTACGGCTCCTCGCGCTTCAAATCGCCGCACTTGGTTTTACCGCCTTCGTCCGTCTGTAGTGCAAGGTAATTACCAAGCAATTGATAACGGCTTAATAAGAACAGCCCCAATTACTGAAGCCGTAACACCACCAACAATGCTACGTTGGAACCCTATTGATATGCCTTCACATCCTACTGATTTTATTGATGGCTTGGTAACTATGGCTGCTAATGGCAGTGCTAATGGGCAATCTGGTATTGGCATTCATGTATATGTCGCTAATCAGTCAATGCAAGGACGTTACTTTTGCAATGCCGATGGCGAAATGTTGTTTGTCCCTCAGCAAGGTGAGTTATTAATTCACACCGAGTGCGGTAAGTTAAGCATTAAACCAGGTGAAATTGCTGTAATTCCCAGAGGAATTAAGTTCGCTGTTGATTTAATTGATGATACAGCCCGTGGTTATATTTGTGAAAATTATGGCCATGCGTTAGAGCTTGCAGAGCGAGGACCTGTTGGTGCAAACGGTTACGCCAACGACAGAGACTTTCAATACCCCGTTGCTGCCTTTGAAGATAAAGAAGGTGACTTTGAGCTTGTATCTAAATTCAACGGTAATTTATTTAGCTGTGAAATTAAGCACTCTCCTTTTGATGTGGTTGCATGGACGGGTAACAGCTCCCCCTATAAATACGACTTATCGCGTTTTAATGTGATGAATACAGTAAGTTTTGATCATCCCGACCCATCTATATTCACTGTGCTAACCTCTCCTTCTGCTACTGAGGGTATGGCAAATGTCGATTTTGTGATATTTCCACCACGTTGGATGGTAGCCGAAAATACATTCCGCCCGCCGTATTATCACCGCAATATTATGAGTGAATTTATGGGCTTGATTGAGGGTGTGTATGATGCAAAAGAGCATGGTTTTGTACCTGGTGGTGCAAGTTTACACAATTGTATGTCGCCACATGGACCTGAAGCCGACGTATTTGAAAAAGCCTCAAACGCTGAGCTTACACCACAAAAATACGAAAACACATTGGCCTTTATGTTTGAGTCGCGCTATATAATTTCACCGACAAAATATGCATTAGAAGGTAGGGAACGCCAACCAAACTACACCGATTGCTGGCGTACTATTAAAAAACAATTTACAGGTTCACAGGATTAATTATGAAATTATACAGCTACTTTCGCTCATCAGCGGCCTATAGGGTGCGTATAGCGCTTAACTTAAAAGCAATTGATCATGAACTTGCTATTGTTAACCTTTTAAAATCGGAGCAGCTTGGGGAAGAATACTTAGCGACTAATCCGCAAGGCTTACTACCTGCACTTAAAACCGATAATGGTGTTTTAGCACAATCGCTTGCAATACTGGAATGGCTTGATGAAACTTATCCGCAATCGCCATTAATTACAGGAACTGCGTGGCAAAAAGCACAAATAAGAAATTTAAGCTTTGCCATTGCCTGCGATATTCATCCTGTTAATAATTTACGCGTGCTGAAGTATTTATCGAACGAATTAGGTGTTGATGACGAGGCTAAAAATAAGTGGTATCGACATTGGATAGAAGTTGGTTTTGAAAAAATAGAACTGATGCTAAACGAAAATGATGACTACTGTTTTGGTAATCAACCAACACTTGCTGACATTTGTTTAGTGCCGCAAGTATTTAATGCAATTCGTTTTAACGTAAATATGAGCGCTTATCCAAAAATTGCAGCTATTTACGAACACTGTAATAAATTAGCTGCATTTAATGATGCTGCACCGCAAAATCAACCCGATGCAAATTAAGCTAGTTCAGTAACTAACTAGAGTTCAGGTTAGCTAGCTTTGTAGCGCACTATGAATAACCGTAATGTGCTCAATTAAATCTAAGCCCAGATCAGTTAAATATCCGCCATCTGGGCTATCTATAATCCCTTTTTCAAATAAACGTTGCGCTGCACTAAGTAAGCTTGGCTCTGCGTCTGAGTGTAATTTAATACCCTGCATTTTACTGTCGCGAGGAAACTTCGCTAATAGTGTGAATTCTTCGATCATTGTTTGATTAAATTGCATTGTGTGCACCTTTTTATTTGAATCCAAGTTGTTCTGTGAGTAACTAAGTTTATAATTAAAATCACTTTGTGTACTTTACACTAGCACGTTTTTTAGCTTAATGTATTATTTTTAACCCTCCCTATTTAAAGGCCTCTAATGCGTAACTTTTTAATTCTATGCTTTTGTTTTAGCAGCTTATCGTATTCAATACTTAGTGAAGCAACAACCCTTAAAACCCATTCAATTATTGATGCAAACCAGTTTGTAAATGAAGAATCAAACTGTTGGTACGACAACAAACGCTATAGCGAAGGCGCATTAATACAAATTCACTCATTTACACTTTTGTGCGGTGCTAAAACACCCCAGCACAGTAACAGCCAACTCATTTGGCTTAAAATAGATAAACAGGGTAATGCTATTTACCCAACAGCTCCTAAAACAATCACTGTGAATTAGCGCTAAAAGATGATTTGAGCTACAATGCACGCAGTTTAAATAAGTAGTATGGCTATGGATAATCAACCTAAAAACCCTTTACATGGGGTAACGTTAGAACAAATACTTGTTGAGTTAGAACAGCGACTTGGCTGGAGAACACTTGGCGAGCAAGTAAAAATCAAATGCTTTACTGATCAACCGAGCATTAAATCGAGTTTAAAGTTTTTGCGTAAAACGCCTTGGGCTCGCGATAAAGTGGAAGCACTTTATATTCACACTATAAATAACAAACCTATTCGTAGACCAAAAAGTGCGCCGAGAGAAACATCTTCTCAAGCGCCGGATACAACAGGGTTTGTTTGGCCATCAATTAAAAAATGATGTAAAAAAGGAGCTAATTTAGCTCCTTTTTTGATTGTAATTAGCGCGATTTATTGCTCTTTGCAAATCACATTTAATGAGGCCGGCTCAATAGTAATAACGAGTTTGTGAGCAGTTTTAACTTCACCGTCAAGTACGTACTTAAGCTCTCCTTCGCCTGTCACCTCGACTCTTTTAGCATTTGTATGATGCGAATTTATAGCTAAATGTGTTTGCGTTAAACTGCTAAACATCAGTTCTGCAATACTCAATATTGTCGTAGAATTTTCATTATTTGGTGTTAGCCAATTCACATCAAGAAGCCCGTCACTATGATTTGGCTGCCCACCACCTTGAGCCAATAACGTTGTAAAAGGCGCAGCATTAGCCACAATAAAGCTATTTGTACATATTTCTTTCGGCTCATTATCATCGAGTTTCACACTAAGTAACTGTGATTTTTGCTCGCCAAACGCTTCAAAAAAGCCATTTAAATAGGCAAGTTGCCCCGACTTATTTTTCGACTCTCTATCTGCTTTTTCTATCATAGATTGCTCAAAACCAATACCCGCGAGTAGTAGTACTAATTCGTTATTACAATAAGCGGTATCTATTGTGCTTGTTTGACCATCTATAATTAAGTCACAAGCTTGTTCAACAGGAATAAATTTAGAGCTAATCCCCATCAACACATGCGCAAGTGCGTTTGCAGTCCCCATTGGTATAATACCTAGCTTACATTGTGTATTTACAAGTACGCTTGCAACTTCGGCCACTGTACCATCGCCTCCACACGCTATTATCATGTCTGGTTTTTGCGTAATCGCTTGTTTAGCCAGCTCAATACCGTTTACGTCTTGTGAAGTAGTAAGTACTTTTAAATCGTAATAGGCCGATAACCGCGCAACAATTAAGTGCTCTTTTTCTTGCCATAATCGTGTACCAGATACTGGATTTGCAATTAAAACTGCTTTGTTTTTAATCAGTAATTCGCCTTTTTTATGACGCTTAGCTAAATGACGCAGCTGATGCTTATTTAAGTTTGCGGTTTCGCGGGTTTCCTTTATTTGTGCAAGTACTTCATGTACATCTGCATTTTTGTTTTGACTCAATAAATAAGCCGCCATTACAAAAACAGAGCGCCCACGGCCTAAAGCACAATGTACAACTACGCGACGGTTTTCTTTAATATGATGATGTATCCAATTAATAGCCTGATTTAACTGAGAATGGGTAGGAATACTATGATCGAGCACCGGAATGTTTAAGTAATTTATATTCTCTTGTGTTGAACTCCACTCGAGTCCATCAAATTCACACGTAACATCTAAAATTGCCGTAATTCCGTTATCTTTTAATGTGTCTATGTCTGAGGGAAATAATCGGCAAGCTAAAAATAGGTTTTCGTTTATTTTTTGAATTGGCGGCACTTTATCGCGCTTACGTGACCAGGCATTATAAATTTGCACACCAAATAAAAATGGCACAAACGCCCAACGTATATAAAATGGGATCACCCCATTTTCACGTTTTCTAAATATTTTTGCTGTATTAAAAATATATGCGGTACTCACTAATAAAAGTGACAGTGCAGTCCAATAAAAAACAATAGCAAAGTAAACAGAGTTTACTTCCCAACCAATAAAAATAAGTAGTAATGCTAAAAGTGAATAACCAATTGCAGCCCACATAGTCTCTCCTTTGTGTAAATGATTCCGATTTTCTAATTTTAATTTAAACGGCTTTATGTACTCTTTTGCAAATATCACGCCATATAAATGGCATTTTAAATTCAAATTAAAATCATAAGCCATTGATATATAATGTTAATAATAAAATAAATTTAAGTGCAATCTGCTCTTTGTGCATTTTTTACAAGCATGTGAATAAATTATACTTATACGTCTAAATTTCAAACACTGATCGGTTATTGCTTGTACTAACGTATAAAACAGCTAATCTAAAAATCAATTAAATTTTTTGCATCCAAATCACACTCTCAACCGTTTACTCAATGATAATAAGAAAAACAGGACCCCTATGGATAACGATGATTTACTCCCTCTTTTGTGCGCAACAGCACAAGGAGACAAAAATGCTTTCTCAAGTTTATATCAACAAACTAGCGGCAAACTTTTTGCCATTAGTTTAAATATGCTCACTAACAGAGCTTACGCGGAAGAGGCACTACAAGACGCTTTTATAAAAATTTGGCATAACGCATCTGAATATAACGCCTCTAAAGGCACCGTTATTAGTTGGATGATAAGTATAGTTAGGTATAGAAGTCTTGACTCACTACGCTATCACAAAGTACGAAAAGAGCAGTCATTAGGCGATGACGAATATGAAAATGAAAGTGTTGACGTTAATTACGATGAAGAAACAAAACTGGTTAATTGTATCGAACAGCTTGAGCCGCAACAAAAACAAGCTATTCACTTAGCTTATTATAAGGGGCTGAGTCATAGCGAGCTAGTTGATCATATAGAAACGCCATTAGGTACAGTTAAAAGCTGGATCAGGCGTGGTCTTATGCAGCTACAAAGGTGTTTAACATTATGAATTATAATAAACCCGAACTATTAGACGCGCTTGCTGGGCAGTACGTGCTTGGCACACTTAGAGGGCTTGCCCGTAAGCGTTTTCAGCGTCTGTTACTTAACTCAAATCAAGCACGTGAAGCAACAAATATATGGGAGCAAAACCTAAACAACTTAGCGAGTGCTATTACACCGCAAACACCACGTGACGATGTATGGGTCAATATACTACAGCGTATTGAAAACAGGCCACAAACAAGTAAAACAGTCATACATACCAAGCCTTCAATTTGGCGTACATGGTCTTTTGTGGCAACTGCTGCGTGTATTGTTTTAGCCTTTTTGGTTATTCAACCTAGTACCAATGTTATGCACACTCAACAAATTGCTTTGGTTCAAAATCAAGATAAACAATCATTATGGTTTATTGATGTAAGCGAGCAAGGGCTCTCAATTAAAGCCAGTAGCCAATTGGTTGCCCAAACTAATAAAGATTATGAGTTGTGGATGATTTTAAAAGGTCAAGATGCACCTATTTCATTGGGTTTACTTCCCAAGCAAGGCAGTAAAATATTATTAAAAGATAACCGTTTTAACGCAAGTGATATTGCATTGCTAGCAGTGAGCTTAGAACCTATTGGCGGCTCACAAAATGGTTCTCCTACTGAAGTGCTTTACACCACAGAGCTAGTACTTTTATAACCCTACTATTATGACCAAAGTTGGCTGCTTACATAAAGCAGCCAACCTTCTTCAAAACTTTATTAACAATAAATAAAAATAATTTAACTTTTTTGCATCCAATTTAAATCCTGCCCCGTTATTAGCTATGACTTCAATCAAAACTAAAGGACAAAGTCATGAAAGCTTTAACTCCATCAATACTCGCAGTAGTAATATGTAGTACGTTTGTAAGTGCACCAAGTGAAGCATCAAGCCACAGAGAAGCGCCAAATATAAGCCGTTTCCCGACTTTAGATTCAACCGATTTTTATGTATTTAATAGTTACGAGCAAGGTCGTGATGATTTTGTAACATTAATTGCTAACTATATCCCGCTGCAAGACGCCTACGGCGGTCCTAATTACTTTGCAATGGACCCAGATGCCACCTACAGCATTCATATAGATAACGACGGCGATGCTGTTGAAGATATTACATTTGCGTTTAACTTTAAAAGCATGCTTCCTAATGATAACCAAGGTGTGCAATTAACTGTTGGACCTGAAGGTAATCAACGCACCGTGTCTGTACCGCTTAAAAATGTAGGCGGTGTATCTGCCGGTGATGACAGCGCTGCAAATTTTAGTGAATCATACACAATGAGCATGATTCGCGGCGCGCAGCGTACTGGCGAAACAACGGTATTAAACAACACAGCATCAAACTCAAGTACATTTTCTAAACCACTTGATTATGTGGGCAATAAAACATTTGGTTCAATGAGCGATTACCAAACTTACGCTGACCAATTTGTGTATCAGGTTTCAATTCCTAACTGTGAAAGCATGGCACAAGTTTTTGTAGGACAACGTAAAGACCCATTTGTAGTTAACCTAGGTAAAACATTTGATTTAGTTAACTATGTACCTGTAGAGGGTGATAGCGCCCCTGGTGCTGGTGACGGCGGTGGTTTTCCAGGTGGTATAACACAATCAGCTGATAACGACGACCTTGCAGATAAAAACGTAACGTCAATCGCTATCGAAATTCCTAAAAGTTGTGTTGTAGGTGAAGGTAACGGCGTAATAGGTTCGTGGACAACAGCAAGCCTACCTCAAGCTCGCGTATTAAACCCTAATGCTAAATTTGCTAATAACGCCGTTAATGGTGGTGCTTTAACACAAGTTTCACGCTTGGGTAGCCCGCTTGTAAACGAGCTTGTAATTGGCATTAAAGACAAAGACACATTCTCTACTGCTCACCCTAAAGATGATGCACAATTTTTAGATTATGTATCTCATCCAGCACTACCTGAGTTATTAAACATTTTGTTTAAAGATGCTGTTAATACGACCCTTGGCGCAAACTTAGAAACACTGGCACCCACAAACTTCCCGCGTACTGATTTAATCACTGCATTTTTAACAGGTTTTGCAGGCGTTAATCAGCAAGCAACTGTAACACCTTCAGAGATGCTACGTTTAAATACAGGCATTGCAGCAACAGCGCAAGCTGATCAATCTGCATTTGGTGTAGCGGGTAATGATTTAGCCGGCTTTCCAAATGGTCGTCGCCCGGGTGATGATGTGGTTGATATTGCACTTCGTGTTGTGATGGGTCGTTTATGTCATCCTATTCCTGTAAATGGTGAAGACACTGATTTAGGACTTTGTGCACCAGAGGATGCTAATACAGGCACAGTCCCATTTACAGACGGCGCGCCTATTGATGCAACAATGATGAATTCATCATTCCCATACCTTGCAACACCACTTACTGGCTCTAAATAAGGAGTAAAATAATGCGTAATTTAAAAACTACCCATATTTGTGTTCTCCTCAGTGCATTAACATTGGGAGCATGTAGTAGCGATGACGATAAAAAACAACCTACACCGGTTGTAAACACAGCGCCTACAGCAAGTGATGCAATACTAACTACACAAACTGAAGTAAGCATTACCGATATGCTTAGCGCAACCGACAATGATGGCGATTCACTGACTTACTCGTTAACAAGTGAGCCAACTCTCGGAACTGTTACCGTTAATAGCGATGGTAACTTTACCTATACACCGAATAAAGAAGTGACAGGTTCAGATAGTTTTATGTTTGGTGTAAGTGATGGCGTTAATTCGCAAGTAACTGCAACAGTGAACATTACAATTGACGCACTACAAGTCGACTTTGCTCAATTTGCAACCGATGCATTTAATCAAGCCCCAAATGCAGAGCCGTTAACTGTTAACGGTCGGGTGTTTACAAACACCGATACCAATGTTGATGGATTAATTTCAACAAACGGTAACTAACCAAGTAATTAAGCTGACAGGCCATGGATGGCTTTTTTCAAAGGATATTTATAATGCATTTATCAATTTTTAAGTCCGTCGCATTTATTACTTTATGCCTAACACCCCTTGCGTTAAGCGCTGCGCCTTTTACCCCAAAAGATGATGCAGTTATTGCTAACAGTAATTCAACGCTTAGTGCTTCCCTCTCTGTTGACGAAATAAATACATTAGTCACTAACAGCCAATATGCCGGCCAAACAGAGCGCTTACAGGGGCTACTTAAAACCCGTTTAGCCCAGCTATATAAACAAACACCCTCATCTCAAATTGGTTACTTATATGCTCGCGTTTTACAAAAAGAGCACCTTTTTGACGAAGCTATTGATATTGCTAACAACGTTTTGATTAAAGAGCCAAAACATAGTAATAGCCATTTATTGCTAGCCAATATATTTATGACTCAAGGTAAGTTCGCACAAGCAAAAAAACACTGCGTAGCCTTAATTGGGCAAGTAAGCACTATTACTGCTAGCACCTGTGTACTCGATGTACAAAGCCAACATGAAAGCGTTTTAGACAGCTACCAAGCATTAGTAAAAATTATAAATAATAATCAAACTAGCCTAGCTACAAACCATGTTTTAAGTGAAATGAGCTACCGTTTAAATAACTACAAACAAGCGTTGTCTCACTTACAAAGTGTAGATTTAGTTCAAGCCCCTGTGAGCCTTATTGTTTTATGGGCCGATATTCAAATTGCTCTAAATCAACCACAACAAGTATTAAATACATTAAGCGTACTGCTTCCTGATAAAAGTAATTTAGAGGATGCTATTTTGCTAAGACTTTCAATCGCAGAAAAAAAACTAAATAAACGCGATAAAAAATGGCAAAATACAATGGCGCAAAGAGTTACACTACGAGAGCTTCGTAAAGATTCTTTTCATGCAAGTGACTTAGCTAAATATTACCTTGATGTACAACCAAATCGCGAAAAAGCACTTTACTGGGCTCATATTAATTGGCAACAGGCTAAAATGAGCACCGATGAGCAATTACTTACTCAAGCAAAAGCGATGCAACGAGACACACTATGAAAACGCCTTATCTATTTATACTCACTTTAATGCTGTGCATTTTTTCAACTTACAGCTTTGCCCATCAACTAAGTACAAGTTATATAACCTTAAATAGCGAGAACAATAACGACACCAACAAAAACCAATACATGGGTACTTGGCAAATAAATATAGCCGACTTAGAGCACGCAGTGCCTCTGGATTTAGATAAAAACGGGCAAATTTCGTGGGCAGAAATAAAAGCAAAACGCAGCTCAATTAATAACTTCATTGAAGAAAATTTAAATATCACGCAAAACGCGCAATCATGCCTTATAAAAAGTGAAGGTATCTATCAACTAGATAACCATTTTAACCAGCCTTATTTGGTGATTCCGCTGCTGTTTAGTTGTGATGACAATGAAGCAATCTCCCTTTCCTATTCTGCTTTTTTTAATACCGATGCCAATCATAAATCCATCGTAAATATAAACGGTGTATCTCGTGTATTTAATATCAACGAGGCACAACAAACGTTCAGCTTTGAGCAAACAAGTTATTTAAGTACGTTTAATCAATACGTGTATCAGGGTGTTTTACATATTTGGATTGGTATTGATCATATTTTATTTTTAATCGCCCTGTTACTTACCTGTGTTTTAAAACGCAGCGATAAAGCATGGCAAGGTATTAGCTCTAAAAAACAAATTATTAAACACACAGCATGGATAGTAACCGCGTTTACGCTTGCGCACTCTATTACGCTTACCGCAACAGCTATGAACTTTGTATCACCAAATAGCCGCTGGGTAGAGCTTGGAATTGCTATATCGGTTTTATTTGCAGCATTAAATAATGTGTGGCCGTTGGTACTTCGTTTAGGTTGGCTTACTTTTGCTTTTGGTTTACTACATGGGATGGGATTTGCGAGCGTACTTGGCGAACTTGGCTTGTCGAGCGACTATCAACTGCTTAGTATATTGGCGTTTAATTTAGGCGTCGAAATCGGTCAACTTAGTATCTTACTAGTAGCCTTACCAATACTCATTTATGTACGACACTACACTTGGTATAAAAAGTGGTTAATGCCAATGGGCTCCGTTGCTATCGCAATCATTGCACTTCAGTGGTCAATCGAGCGATTTTAAATAGACTAAAATAAAAAAGCTAGCCAAAGTATTGGCTAGCTTACTTTTGGTTATTTATTTTGAGCGTTACTGCGCTTTATCAAATGGCATCAGTAATGTTTTCATCGCCGGGCGAAGCGCTATTAGTACCGTTTCTTCGGTGAGCTCAGGGTAGAGTAACTTTCTAAGTAATAACCCTGCCATCATCGAAAAAATAACATTAATTCGACTTTCAAGTTCAAGCTCATCAATGTCTTTGAGCGCACTTCGCTCGCTAGTTAAAAGCTGTCTCATGCGCCCGCGTGCTTGAGTATCCATATCACGTAGCAATGAAGCTACTTTAACATTTCGACCTGCTTCAGCCATCATATCTAAATCAACTACACATGCCCCTGTGTCCATGTGCCTTTGCACACCAATGTTTAAGCCATCTAAAAGAGCTGCTAAAACATCACCTGGGTGATCTTCAAACTGTTGGAAGATAGAAAACATTTCTTCCATGTCTTTTTCAATAATGCTTTCTATAATGGCTTCTTTACTTTCAAAGTAATTATAAATATGGCCCGCACTCATCCCTGCCGTTTTAGATATTTCAGCCATGCCTGCACCGTGGTAACCTTTTCGGCGAAAACACTCTGCAGCAGCTGTTAATATTTGCTCACGCCTAGCAAGTGCTATCGCGGGATCTGTTTGCCTTTTTGCTTTAGGCTTCATGTTCAACTCCACTACCAAGTCATAAACCCAGTAAAGCAAGAGCTATAAATAGTCTTGCCATGTAAATATGTAATGCGGCTTTAAAAGCCGCAAATATTATTTCTCTACCTGAGCTGTTTCACTGGTTACGTTCCATCCGCCACCAAGCGCTTTGTACAAGTTAATTTGGCTTGCAAGATACGCTTGCTGACCCGAAATTAACTGTTGCTGCGCGCCGTACCATGTACGCTGAGCATCAAGTACTTGCAAGTAGCTATCTGCGCCTTTTTCGTAACGCATTTTTGATAAATCAAACGTGATTTGTCGGCTATTTATAAGCATATCAAGGGCACTTAATTGCTCTTGGTAACCTTCTCTATCAGCAAGTGCATCGGCAACTTCGCGAAACGCATTTTGAATTTTTTGCTGATAAGTAGCCACTGCAATTTCTTGATCAGCTTTTGCTACATCAAGATTTGCTTGGTTACGTCCCATATTAAAAATAGGTAAGCTAATTGATGGCACAAAACTCCATGTACCCGAGCCTGAATCAAACAAGCCACTTAAATCACTTGAAGCAGACCCGGCATTGGCTGTTAAGCTAATACTTGGATAAAACGCCGCACGTGCAATACCAATATTGGCATTTGCAGCAAGCATTAAATGCTCAGCGGCTTTAATATCAGGGCGTTGCGATAACAGGTCAGACGGTAAACCAATCGGCACTTCTGGCATGCTGATCAAGTTAGTCAGGTCTTTACTAGGCAGTAAATCAGCTGAAACAGATTTACCCACTAATAAATCTAGGGCACTTTTATCACGCTTTAACAAACGTTTGTACGTTGCTATGTCTACTTTTGCTGTAGCAACTGTACTTCTAAGCTGCTCAAGGGTAATTGAAGACGTCGCACCTAAATCAAAGCTTTTTTGCGTAAGCGATAATGATTCTTGCTGAGAGGTGAGCGTTTCTTTTGCAAGCTCTAGCAGTTGTAAGTCCGTCGCGTAACTAAGCCACGCATTTGCCAACTCTGAAATTAAAGACACCTGCGTACTGTATTGGCTAAGCTCTGTAGAGTATAAATTTTGGAGTGCTTGCGCTGATTGATTGCGTACTTTGCCCCAAATATCTAACTCGTAAGACGTAATGCCCACTGTTGCACTGTATTGCGAGCTAATAGCTGCATCGCCAGTACCCGACAAATCAGCCGGTAAACGCTGGCGCGTACCAGAAGCATTTAAATCAAGCGACGGATACAAAGCAGAATCTTCGATTTGATACAAACCACGAACACGCTGCACATTAAGCACTGCAATTTGCATGTCTTTATTATGCTCAAGGCTTTGCGTAATTAAGGTTTGTAGTTTTTCATCATTAAAAAACTGCTGCCAATTTAATTGCTGCGCAGCGCTTTGCTCAGTACCTGATGCATAAGCATCAGATACTGGTAGAGCAAGGTCTTTTTGCTCTGGCGCTAATTGACAACCACTTAGCACCAATAAAGCAATTGCACTTAGGCTGAATGTTTTAATGCTCATTCTGCGCTCTCCTTTGTTGTCTCGTTAGTTTTACCAGGGAATACACGGCGAACTAACACAAAGAACAACGGTACAAATACAACAACTAATATTGATGATGCGAGTGTGCCGCCAATAATCGAAATACCTAACGCATTTTGCGCACCAGAACCCGCACTTGAGGCTATTGCAAGTGGTAAAACACCACAAATAAAGGCCATCGAAGTCATAAGTATTGGACGTAAACGTAAGCGTACAGCTGCAATAGCCGCATCAACTAAGCCAAGCCCATCATCCATTTTATGAATCGCAAACTCTACAATCAGTATCGCATTTTTAGATGCCAAACCAATGGTGGTCAACAAGCCTACCTGCAAGTAAATATCGTTAGATAAGCCACCGCCTAGCGCTGCCATAATTGCACCAAATATACCCAGTGGCACAATCATCATTACCGCAAACGGTACCGACCAACTTTCATAAAGTGCAGCTAAACATAAAAATACAAACAACAGCGATAAGCCATATAGTAAAGGTGCTTGACCACTACTTGAGCGCTCTTGGAATGAAATACCGGTCCACTCAGACGAAATACCATTAGGCAGCTGTTTAACTAAACGCTCCATTTCATCCATTGCTTGGCCTGTACTATAACCCGGCGCTGCACTACCTTGAATTTCCATTGCTGAAAAACCATTGTAACGCTCTAAACGTGGCGAACCATACGTCCAGTAAGCACTAGCGAACGCTGAAAACGGCACCATATCGCCATTATCATTGCGCACATACCACTTATTTAGGTCCTCAGGCACCATGCGCGATTGTGCATCACCTTGCATATACACTTTTTTAACTCGACCACGGTCAATAAAGTCATTCACATAACTACTACCCCATGCTGTCGAAAGTGTACTGTTAATATCGTTTTGCGACACGCCAAGCGCTTCGGCTTTTGCAAGGTCTGTATCAAGTTGCAGCTCTGGCATATCTTCTTGTCCATTTGGACGTACGCCCGCTAAAATTGGACTTTGGCTTGCTAAACCTAATAACTGATTTCGTGCCGCCAAAAGTGCGTCATGGCCAAGGCCTACACGGTCTTGTAAGAAAATATTGAAGCCATTAGCAGTACCCAGTTCAACAATTGCAGGTGGCGGGAATGCAAACACAAACGCTTCTTTTATCGTTGAAAAGTAGCCCATCGCTTTACCTGCAACACCTTGAACAGATAACTCGTCACGCTGACGCTCATCCCAATGTTTAAGGTTAACAAAGGCAATTGCTGAGTTTTGGCCAGAGCCTGCAAAACTAAAACCAGTAACGGTAAAAATACCATTCACAGCTTCAGATTGATCGTTTAAAAAGTGATTTTCTACCTTTTTAACAACCTCAAGCGTTTGTTGTGTTGTAGAGCCTGCCGGTAATGAAACTTGGTTAAACAAAATACCTTGGTCTTCGTCAGGTAAAAATGCCGTTGGCAAGCTTGAGAATACATAAACCATACCGCCCACAATCACGCCATAAATAAGTAAGTAGCGTTTAGAGTGTGTAAGCATACGGCCTACAAAGCTTTGTGCACCTGAATTTGTTTTATCAAAACCACGGTTAAAGCCTGTAAAAAATCGGCCAAATAACGTCTCATTGTTATGTACATGGCTTGGTTTTAAAAGCGTTGCACACAATGCAGGCGTTAAAATAAGAGCAACTAAAACAGATAACCCCATCGCCGATACCAGTGTTATAGAAAACTGACGATAAATAATACCGGTAGAGCCACTAAAGAATGCCATTGGGATAAATACCGCAGAAAGCACCATGGCAATACCTACCAGCGCGCCTTTAATTTCATCCATCGATTTACGCGTAGCTTCAAGTGCCGAGAGTTTTTCCTCGGTCATTAAGCGCTCAACGTTTTCTACAACAACGATTGCGTCATCTACCAATAACCCTATGGCAAGTACCATCGCAAACATCGTTAGCGTATTTATTGAATAACCAAAGGTGTACAAAATACCAAACGTACCTAGTAAAACCACTGGCACTGCTATTGTTGGTATAAGTGTTGCCCTAAAGTTTTGTAGGAACAAATACATAACTACAAAAACAAGTACAACAGCTTCAATTAAGGTGTGAATAACTTTTTCAATAGATAACGATACAAACGGCGTTGTGTCGTAAGGTATAACAGCATCTAACCCTTCAGGGAAAAACGGTTTTAGCTCTTCAATTGCTTTTTTAACTCCAGCGGCAGTATCAAGTGCGTTAGCACCACTGGCTAATTTAATACCTAATCCTGATGCAGGTTGCCCATCGTAACGAGCAACAACGCGGTAGCTTTCACCGCCAAGCTCTACTCTAGCAACGTCCTCTAGACGTACAAAAGAGCCATCTGGATTGGTTTTAACCAATATTTGTTCAAATTGCTCTGGCGTTTGTAATCGACTTTGAGCCGTTACTGTTGCATTAAGTTGCTGACCATCAACGGCAGGCATACCGCCAAGTTGACCAGCAGATACTTGTGCATTTTGCGCACTAATTGATGCACTAATATCAGCAGGTGTCAGCTTATAATTTTGTAACTTTGAAGGGTCTAACCAAATACGCATCGCGTACTGAGAACCAAACAGCTGCACTTCACCTACGCCTTCAACACGCGAGACAATATCTTGCACGTTTGATGAAACATAATCGCCAATATCAATATTGGTCATACTGCCATCTTTAGACACAAAAGCATAAACCATTAAAAAGTTACGCGCTGACTTTGCAACTACAACACCTTGCCTTTGTACGGCTTCTGGTAATAGTGGAGTCGCTGTCGCTAGTTTATTTTGCACTTGAACTTGTGCAATATCAGGGTCTGTTTCGGCGCTAAACGAAAGTGTAAGCGTAGCAGAACCACTCGACTCAGACGTAGATGACATATAAAGCAGGCCATCAAGTCCTTTCATTTTTTGCTCAATAACTTGCGTTACCGTATCTTCAAGTGTGCGTGCAGATGCACCAGGGTACGTTGCAGTAATACTCACTGCAGGTGGTGCAATTGAAGGATACTGCGAAATAGGTAAACTCCTAATCGCCAAAATACCTGCAAGCATCACTACAATAGCGAGTACCCAAGCAAATATCGGTCTATCGATAAAAAATCGTGACATTAAAACTCTCCGTTATTGCGCTTGATCGGCTTTAGTAGACGATTGAATTTCAGATGGATTCACTGGTGCACCAGGGCGGATTTTTTGTAAACCTTCAACTATTAACTTATCGCCATCCATTAAGCCATCAGTAACAAGCCAATCAGAACCAATCGTTCTATCTACTTTTAATACGCGGCTTTCTACCGTGTTGTCTTTGCTGACAACCATTGCTGTTGGTTCGCCTTTTGAATTACGGCTAACACCACGTTGCGGAGCTAAAATAGCACCCGCCTTAACACCTTCCACAATAGAAGCTCGAGCATACATGCCTGGCAGTAATAATTTTTCTGGGTTTGAAAATTTAGCACGTAGTATTACTGAGCCAGTACTTGGATCAACTGTCACTTCAGAAAACTGCAATGTGCCTTTATGAGGATAAACAGAGCCATCTTCCATAATAAGTTCAACGTCAGTTTGGCTAGTCGAATCAACACTTAGAGCACCTGATGATATTGCTTTTTTAAGTTTGGTAAGCTCATTACTTGATTGTGTTAAATCGATATAAATTGGATCTAACTGAGTCACTGTAGCAAGTGCAGTACTTTGGTTAGCACTAACTAGTGCACCTACAGTTACGCTTGATTTACTAATTTGACCACTAATTGGTGACGACACATGGCTGTAATCAAGGTTAATTTGCGCCGATTTTAACTGCGCTTTAGCCGTTAATAATTCTGCTTTTGCTTGCTTGTATGCAGCATCTGCTTCATCAAAGTCTTGCTGACTTACCGCTTTTATTTTTAAAAGCTCGCTAAAACGAGATGCTTTAGCTTTACTACTTGAAATACTCGCCTGAGCACGAGCAACACTTGCTTCACTTGCTGCTAAGTCTGCTTCAAATGTCGCAGGGTCTATTTGATACAGAGCCTGGCCTTGTTTAACCTCTTTACCTTCAACAAATAAACGAGATTGCACAATACCACTTACTTGTGGGCGAATTTCAGCAATTTGAAATGCACTGATACGACCAGGAAGTTCTTTTTTGAGAGTAAGCGCTTGGCTTTTTAATGTAAGTACACCCACTGGTACAGCTTTAGGAGCTGAAGCTTGTGACTGCTCAGCAGCCTGATCGCAACCAGTTAAAGCAACAGAACCGACGAGGGCTGACAATACAAATAAAGCGATGCGGGAACGCTGCATGTTAAATACCTTTTAGTTTAGAGTGAACGATCATTCTAAATTAAAACGCGCTGATAATGAATCTTAATTAGAAGAAATTTACACAAACTTACACTCCTCAGTACAATATACGTCTTAGGTTGGATTTAATGTTAATTAGATGAAAATAGAATCAAGACTGTATGAAAATAAAACAACTTAACATATTGAAATAATATCCCATTTTAGAAACGAATTTTTTAACAGACACAAAAAAGCCAAGCAAATACAGCTTGGCTATTTATATAAAAACTAAAGCGCACACCTTATTTTAAAGGATATTAGCACTCTGCGGGTTAATAACCCTTGAGACTAACAACTGCTCTACCCTAATTCCTTCTACATCAACAACTTCAAACTTAAAGCCTGAAAAAGTTAAATGCTCCGCGCGTTTAGGTATTCGCTTCATATTGTAAATTAAAAAGCCAGCGACCGTTTCATAGTGCATCTGATCGGGAAATTCTTCTATATCAAGTACTTTTGCTAAATCGGTAATTGGGGTTAAGCCATCTACAAGCCATGAATTTTTATCGCGTTCTATGATTAATTCGTCGCCTTGATGAGTAATTAAATCACCCATAAACCCTTTCATTAAATCTTTTACCGTTACAATGCCCACCGAAAGCGCATATTCGTTTACGACAACAGCAAATGGTTTTGCTGCGCTTTTAAACGCATTTAAAGCTTCTGATAGGCTTAATGTTTCCGGTAAGTAAAAAACATCTTTATCAATGAGATCATCGTTTATATTGGCAGCTTCGCCCTTTAGTACTTGTCGTAAAATATCTTTAGATTCAACAGAGCCATGCAACTTATCTAAATTTCCTGACACCACTAAAAAGTGGTTATGAGGATGGTCAATAATTTTAGTCGCAATATCATGGCTAGATTCGTTTAAATCAAAATATACAATTTGGTCGCGTGGCGTCATTACGCTTGATAAAAATCGCGCTTCTAGGTCAAACACATTGCCAATGAGTTCATACTCTTGCTTTTGCAAACTACCGTATGCAGCACCTGCTTCCATCATGGCAACAATGTCCTCTGTTGTCACATTGTCTTCTCGCTCAGCGGGCACTTTAAATAAGCGCAGCACAAAGTTAGTTACCCCATTAAAAAACATCACCAGCGGGGTTAATGCAAAGGTAACCCAGCGCATTATTGTAACCACTCTAACAGCGACCGCTTCTGGCATGATCATCGCTAAACGCTTTGGCATTAAATCGGCGAATAATATAAACAAGGATGTAATAGTAAAAAACGAGAATAAAAAGCTAATTTTTTCTAAATGCGCACCTTGATAAAACAATACCAACACACTTTCAACATAAGGCGATAAGGCCTGCTCGCCCACAATACCACCCAATATCGCAATCGCGTTGAGTGCTATTTGGATCATGGCAAAAAAAGCCCCTGGATTTTCTTGTAGCTTTAGTACCGCTGCTGCCTTTATATTCCCTTCATCTGCCATTACTCGCAGTTTTATTTTACGCGACGCTGCAATTGCTATTTCTGACATAGCAAACAACGCACTGATCAAGATCAATAAGCTAATCCCGATTAAATCACCCATTTAATGCTCCAAAAAGTTAGTGCTTTTTTAAACAAAAAGCAGCTGGATTATAATCGGTTTTTAAAATGCGGCAATTTATATTTATAAAATATATTAAAGTAATTTAATTTCATGAGGTTACATTGATTAAACTGTTTTTTTAAACTGTTTAATTGCCTTTAAAGGCGACTTTTAATTGAACAACTAAGGCCGGATCCATATTTATATTACAAGCAAAAAATAATGGAGATTGAGCTGTATTTAGATTTAGTAATGGCTCGAGTAGCTCAAGCCTAGGCTCTGTTTTAACTCGGTAGTTAAATTGCTTTTTGTTGAGGATAACAAAATCAAGTATATGGTGACGAGTGCTTATGAGTTTATCTATTTTATCTAGGCTATCGATGAGTAATAAATGCTTGTTCTCACTAAAGCCCCTCTCAAGCAAATAGTGATGACTAAAGTTATCACGCAGTACTGCTATTTTATATTTTTTAGCATCATTGAGAGTATTTAACTTTATACCTCTAGATTTTAGACCATAAATAGCAGAATCAAAGCTTTCCAGTTCACCTACCCAGTTAAACTTACTTTCTCTATTAGGTAATCGAACAATTGAAAATATACAGGTATTTTTATCGCGTAGCGCTGCATTGTAGGAAATGGCCCAACTATGCGCCAACATAGTGTATTTTATACCAGTGCCTTCTAGCGCTTTATGAACTTTATCGACGGAACGCCCAACGAGTTTATTATCTCCATTGAGATACTGAAAGTCCGGAAATACTTCCGTTACTATTGTGATTTCAGTTGCATCAACTTTAATACAGCTAATGAACAATAAAAAGATCAATAATTTCATTTAGCAAGGCCTCAACTAACTCATTATAAGTATTTAATAAATATAGCTGAGGCTTTATGAACTGCTAGTTTTTAGTCATGTAATGCACACTTATACGCTGATAGTGCTAGTATTTATAGCTCATACAGCTTACTTGTTCATCGCACTAATTAAAAAGGCTGAAATTTTAGCGCCTTCTCTAAGTGTCGTTTCAGAGCTTGATTGGCCCACTAAAGAGCTGTCGGTAAATGGCGCTATTTCCATCATATCCGCACCCGTAATCGGAAACTCATCCGCAATGGCTGATAAAATATCAAGCGCATGCTGTGGTGTTAAACCATTATGTTCTGGCGTACCTGTGGCAGATGCAAACTCTGCATCAAGCGCATCAATATCAAAGCTTACGTATACTTCATCAACGTTATCGGCTTTTAATTGTGCAATAGCGTCGGCAGCAACTGCTGCTGCGCCGCGCTCAATGATTTCATGTGCCCAATGTTGCTTAACGCCAAAGGTACTTTCCCAGTGCGCTTTAGGCTTGCCACTTGAGCGTATACCAAATTGTATTAAATGATGTGGTGCTGGTAAAAATTCTAAAATATGTGTACACCACGAGCCAAAACATAAATCTATGCCTAGGCGCTCAACAAGTAAATCTGTATGCGCGTCAAAGTGAATAATAGCGGTACGCTTACCTTGCTCACGTTTTGCTTTTAAGTACGCTTTGGTAAGTGGGTAACTAATTGAGTGATCGCCACCAATACCAAATATCCCTTTATCTTTAAATGTTGCGTAAAAGCTGTCGCATACATCCTCTGTGATTGATAACGGACTTACGTAATAGTCGTTATCTTCATTGCCATATAGGGCTTTTTGGCAATTAGAAATGGTTGCATCATTTAGGTATTTATCATGAAGTAAATGTGGGATTACACGTACATCGCCTAAATCAAACGAGTGACACTGCGGTTGCTGATCAATTAAAGCTGAGCGCACAAACAGTGGCCCCCAGTTTGCACCGCGTAAAATACCACCGCCACAGTCTGAGCTAATACCTAACATAACGGCTTTATGTGGAGAATTTGGTAATTCATTTAAAGACTCGCGCCACAAATTATCAACGTTTTCAGTTTGTCCATAAAGTTTATTACGCAGTGCGGCTTTGCGCTCCTTTGCAGTATTTACTGTGTATACGCCATCACCAGGTGCGCACAAACAGTGCTCAACTTTGTTTTTAAATGCTTCAAATTGTGTGCTCATAATAAACTCCTTCGATTTTTATTCTGTACGTAGCTAATTACTTTTGATTAGTTATGCAAAATCACCAAAAGTGCCTAAACTTCAAATAAATTCCACTTTGCTAAATAAGTCTGTGCCTAATATAAATAAACACGTTATCTTTTACGTGCTTAATACAAATTTAAGCCATTGAATTAATTTAATATTAATGAATATTTACCATAAACTATTTAATTGTAGTTACGCGCTTGGTTGATACTTATTATGTCTGCTTGAACATGTCAACAGCACAACAAGCCTACGTATATAAGCACTTGATTGAATATTCATAGTTGATGAATAAATCAAATTAATCCTTAAAATTATTAAGACTTAATTGGAGGAGTTAAAATAAAACGGACAATCGTCCTGTACTTGATAAACGTTTCTAGCAATGATGCTAGATTGACACAATTTATTATAAAAAGGCTTAGCTATGGAAAAGGTATTTCACTTAGGACTATGTATTGACGATCTTAAAGGTGCAAAACTTGCGATTGTACCGGGCGATCCAGATCGTGCTGCACGCATTTCACAATTCCTAGACAACCCAACCTGCCTTGCTCAAACTCGTGAGTTTCATGTTTACTTAGGTCAACTAAACGGCCATTCGGTGGTTGTTTGTTCTACGGGTATTGGTGGTCCATCTACGTCGATTGCAGTAGAAGAATTAGCACAACTTGGCGTGCGTAAATTTTTACGTATTGGTACAACAGGTGCGATTCAGCCACATATCAACGAAGGCGAAATTTTAATTAGCCAAGCGTCTGTACGTTTAGACGGTGCAAGCCAGCATTTTGCTCCTCTTAGCTACCCTGCTGTGTCTGACTTTTATGCAACACAAGCTATGGTACAAGCATGTAAAAACTTAAATATCGATTTTCATATTGGTATTACTGCATCAAGCGATACATTTTATCCAGGACAAGAGCGTTACGATACGCATTCTGGTTACGTTCCTAAATCACTACAAGGTAGCTGCGAAGAGTGGCAAAAACTGGGCGTGATGAACTACGAAATGGAATCAGCAACATTATTTACTATGTGTGCAGCCCTTGGCTTACAAGCAGCATGTGTTGCCGGCGTACTTGTTAATCGTACTCGCCAAGAAATACCAAATGTTGACCATGGTGAAATTGAGCGTAAATCTGTAGCGGTAGTATTAGAAGCGGCTAAAGTATTACTTGATTAATACCAAGTAAACTCAATAGATAAAATTATAAAGCACAGCTCTGGCTGTGCTTTATAATTTTTAAGAGGTTATTTTAGCTGAGCGCTAATTACTTCTATTGCCGGTAGATTTTTAAAACTTGCAAGTACAGCACGTGCTACACCCGCTTGGTTTTCATGGCCTGCGGTTTCTAAAAGTGTAATTGATTTTACTGTACTTTCGTTAAAGCTAAGCCCTGCGATAAATAATTGGCTAAGTGCACTTTGTAGTGGCGACAAGCTTGGGCTGTATGCTGCGTTTTCTGCGTAACTTCCGTAAAAATCACCATTTTCAAATGTACTAATTTTTACTGCACTAAAGTTTTTACTATAGGGTACGTATGCGTTTAATGCTGTACTTGCTAGTTTTTCATCTAGTTGATCATTTGCAAATACTTGCTGGTGAGGCTCTGGATTAAACAAGCTAAACGCGTTACCTAAATCAGTCGGCCCAAACGAGTGCGGCAGTAATTCTGCCAATTTAAAGTGTTGCTCTGGCAATAAAATATCAAACTCTTTCGCATCAGCGAGTTCGTTCATAAACTGACGACAATACCCACACGGTGCATCGCTAATCGCTATTTTAACTATTTTTTTAGCGCCGTTTAACCATGCGTTATTTATAGCCGATTGCTCTGCATGAACCACTAAACTCAATGCTTGATGATCAAACTCTACATTTGCACCAAAGTAAAAGTTTACCTCATCGTTTTCATCAAGTGCTTTAACAATTGCGCCTACATGAAAATCTGATATCGGCGCAACAGCATACTCAGAAGCCAAAGGTACTAAACCTTGTAATAATGCATCATCAGACACATTGAGTTGTGCGCATAACTGCTTAATATTATTAGAATTTAATATGCCACGTTGTGATTTTAATTGACTACGTAATGACGCTGTTTGCGCTACGTTTAATGTGATGTGCGAATTTGTAAGTGCTGTATCTTGCTGTACAGTAAAAGTTGCTGAAGCCATAACATTTTTTAATTATTCAATGGCTAAGTAGTTTAAAAGGTTAGGATGTTAAATACCAGCCTATTTAACGCAAAAAAGGGAGCACATCGCGTGCTCCCTTTAATTTTAACTGATATACCCAACAAAATAATTAATTGGTATACCTAACAAAATAATATGTTAGCCGGTATTACGCATACCTGCTGCAATACCTGTCATCGTGATCATTAATGCATTATCAATGTCACCTTCGTTGCGCTTTTCCTCTGAGCGAGCACGGCGTAAAAGCTCAACCTGTAGTAAGTTAAGTGGATCGGTGTACGGGTTACGTAAACTAATCGACTCCTTAATCCAAGGTTGTTCGGCTAGTAGGCTTTTTTGCGGGCTAAGTGATTGCACCAAGCTAATGGCTTCTTGAAGCTCTTTACGAAGTGTTACACCCAGTGGTTTGTACATATCTTCCACCAGCGCATTATCATAATGCTCACTCAACCAACAATCGGCTTTACTAAATACCATTTCTAGCATTTCTAGGCGCGATCTAAAGAACGGCCACTGTAAGCTCATTTCGTTTAGGGTTTCAGCGCCGTACTTATTAAGCGCAGCTTTTAAACCTGTTAACGCACCTAGCCATGCAGGAAGCATTAAACGGTTTTGGCTCCACGCAAAAATCCATGGAATAGCACGTAGACTTTCAACGCCACCATTAGGATTACGTTTTGCAGGACGCGAGCCAAGCGGTAACTTAGACAGCTCAAGCTCAGGTGTTGCCATTCTAAAGTAAGGTACAAAGTTTTCATCGTGACGAACTACATTACGGTAATGCTCACATGACTCCTCACTTATTAGCTTCATTACTTCGCGCCACTGCGGTTTTGGCTCTGGTGGCGGTAATAAGTTACTTTGCAGAACTGCGCCTGCGTAAATATTTAAGCTTTGCAGTGCTACATCGGGTAAACCAAATTTAAAGCGAATCATCTCGCCTTGCTCGGTTACACGCAAGCCACCTTTTAATGAGCCAGGCGGTTGTGAATGCAGCGCTTGTGCAGCGGGTGCACCACCACGTCCTACTGTACCACCACGTCCGTGGAATAAAACAAGTTCAATACCACGCTCATCAGCAAGCTGCACTAGTTTATCCATTGCTTCGTACTGCGCCCAACCTGCTGCCATCATGCCGGCATCTTTAGCAGAATCAGAGTAACCAATCATTACATTTTGGGTGTTTTTAATGTGCCCGCGATACCAAACATTATCAAGCAATGTGGTAATTACATCACTGCCTGCGTTTAAATCGTCGAGTGTTTCAAACAACGGTGCTACTGGTAAATCAAAGCTACAGCCGCTTTCTTTTAGCAATAGTTGTACTGCTAAAATGTCTGACGCTGTTCGTGCCATCGAAATAATATACAAACCAAATGTTGCTTCGTCTTGCTTGGCAATTACATCAAAGGTATCAAGTACTTCTTGTACATCAGGGCTTGGTTGCCAATGTTTTGGAATAAGCGGTCTGCGCGAGTTAAGCTCTGCAAGTAAAAATGCTTGTTTGTCTTGCTCTTGCCATTGGTTGTAGTCGCCTAAACCTAAATAACGAGTCAGTTCTGAAAACACATCGCCGTGGCGAGACGAATCTTGGCGCACATCAAGTTTAGCTAAACGCAAACCAAAGCTATTTATACGGTGCAGTAAATCAAGTAATAAACCATCCGCAACTACTTTCATATTACACTTTAATAAAGAGCGATAGCACACTTCAACTGGGTGCTTAAGCTGATTAATATTAGTAATTAAATCTTGTGAATCGCTGCGCTTATTTTTAATTTTAGCACCTAAGTGCGCCACTGTTTCCGCAACCTGATTTTTAAGCTTTTTGATTACCGCTCTATATGGTTCAAACTCTTGCCCTGCAAGCTCAACAAGCTCATCACTGGCATCTGACATAGAGAGTTCAGCGCACAACGTTTTTAAGTCTTGAATGTATAAGTTAAGTGCCATCCAACGACCATGATCAAGCACTTCTTTTGTTACCTGCGATGTTACAAATGGATTACCATCACGGTCTCCACCCATCCACGATGTAAACTCGATTGGGCTGTAATCTATTGGTAACTCTAAGCTCAACTGGTCTTTAACATTGGCTGAAAATTCACGTAAAAAGCGCGGAACCGCATGCCAAAGGCTATTTTCTATTACTGCATAGCCCCATTTGGCTTCATCAACTGGCGTTGGGCGAGAGCGACGAATATCGTCGGTATGCCAAGCTTGGCTAATCAGCTGTTCAATACGATTTAAAATATTGTCCCGCTCTTGCACTAAGTTATCTTTTCGCTCTAATGACGCTAAGCAATCACTTAGTTCAACGTGTTTGTTAATAATAGTACGGCGCGTAACCTCGGTTGGGTGAGCGGTCAATACTAAGTTTATGTGGAGTTTTGAGAGTGTTTCGGCCAAATGATTACTGTCTAACTGGCCTTGTTCTGCTTTTGTAGCTAACGTTTTTAATGTTTGAGTGAGAGGATTTTGTTGACCAAGGCCAACGTCATTAAAACGCGAAACGGTATGAAATTGCTCTGCTACATTAGCAAGGTTTAAAAAATGATTAAATGAACGGGCAACCGGTAAAAGCTCTTCATCACTAAGCGCATGTAAAACATCTATAAGCGCTTGTCTGTCGTCTTCGTTACCACTGCGAGATGATTTTGATAAAGCACGAATTTCTTCCACTTTATCTAAAATCGCTTGACCTTGGGCATCTTTGATTGTTTGTCCTAGTAGTTGCCCTAGTAAATTTACATTACCTCGCAAGGCGGCGTATTGTTCACTCATTTATCAGTCTCCATTTTTTCGTAGGACACTATTAATATCATCATGAAGAGATATTTAATAGATCCATTTGCAATGTCTTGTCGTAAAAAAGTATATATAAAATAATCACAAAGCATTCACATGATCATTTTTTACGATGGTAACTGCCCTCTTTGTAGCACCGAAATGCAGCAACTAAAACACGCTGATAACAAAAACTTAATTACGCTTGAAGATCTTAACGCGAGCGACTTCAGTGAGCGCTACCCGTATATTGATAAAGACAAAGCAATGAACTATCTGCAAGCTCAAAAGCAATCAGGTGAAATGATTTATGGGCTTGATGTAACTTACGAAGCATGGAAAATAGTGGGTAAACATAGCTGGTTGAAAATTTTTCGCTTGCCAATAATTCGCTTTTTCGCTGACTGCGGATACCTATTATTTGCTAAGTATCGGCACCCCATCAGTCGCTTTTTAATGCCAAATACTCAGTGCAGTAATGGCCAATGTGGACTAAAAGCAAAAGGTGATAAATGAAAACTATTGTTTTATTCGGCGCAAGCAGCGCCATAGCAAATGCATATATAGAACATCTACAAATAAACACGCCTACTCATCAGATCGTTTGTATTAGTTCAAAAAGTATTGAATCTGGCTCAAGTGTTGTCCACCTGCATACTGACTACACAAAACAAAGTTTAGCGCGCGTTACTAATTACCTAAAAGAGCAAAATGCCGATATACAACAAGTTATTATATTCAATGGTACACTGCACAACAAAACCCATATGCCCGAAAAAAAGCTGGAGGATTTAGACGCTGAGTATTTTAGCCAACTTCTAAATTCAAACACCCTAACTCCCCTACTTTGCTTGCAGAGTATTTTGCCGCTTTTAACCCACAAAACGCAGTGTACTATTACTGCATTAAGTGCGCGCGTAGGCAGCATAAACGACAATAAATTAGGTGGTTGGTATACTTACCGCGCATCTAAAGCGGCGCTTAACATGCTATTTAAAACCGCTGCTATAGAGCTTGCTCGTCGTGCTAAAAATACCAAACTCATTCTGTTTCACCCTGGCACTACAGATACAGCACTTTCAAAGCCCTTTCAAAAGAATGTACCTGAAGGCAAATTATTTACGCCTGAATTTGTAGCCAAGCAACTATTTGAATTAACAAACAATAACCCTGATTTAAAACTAAACGGTGAGCCTGCTTATTTAGACTGGCAAGGCTCTACAATACCGTGGTAAGGACTTCTAATGCATTTTACTAAAGCGCGTATAGACGCACTTGAAAAACATACCCGTACACATCTAATTAATTCTCTTTCGGGTTTTAAAAGCGCTAATTTAATTGGCACGCAAGACTTACTCGGCAATACCAACTTGTCGATTGTAAGCTCGGTTATTCACCTTGGGGCTAACCCACCTTTAGTCGCAATGATTATGCGCCCTCATAGTGTGCCGCGTCATACATTTGAAAACATTTTACAAACGGGCACTTACACCATTAACCAAGTTAATAAGTCAATTTACAAACAAGCTCATCAAACTTCAGCTCGTTACGATAAAGACGAGTCTGAGTTTGATGCTACAGGCTTAACACCTGAATACTTAAACGACTTTGCAGCGCCTTTTGTAAAAGAAAGCCGCTTAAAGTACTCGGTTAAATTTATAGAAAACCAACATTTAGCCATCAATGGGACTGAGCTCGTTATTGGCGAAATTATGGATGTTTTTGTTGATAAAGCCGCGCTGCAAAGCGATGGTTTCCTAGATTTACAAGCAATAGAAACAGTGGCAGTAACCGGGCTTGATAGCTACCACACAAGTAATAAACTCACGCGTTTACCTTACGCTAAAAAATAATATGACCTTTTAAGAGGTTATTATTTTATAGCCTCTTATCGCATAACATTGAATTTTACCTTGGTATTAATCACACTAGCTAAAAATCCAAGGAGAAAAATATGACTACCATCGGTATTGGTACACAATCGAGCGAGCAAGCGCTGGCAAGCCTAAGTAATATGACGCAAACGCTAACCCCTATTGCAGCTGACGAACATTTAGAGCGCATAGCCAAAGCGCAAGCTTATATGCTTGCAAACAACATAGATGCAATTTATTTAAACGCTGGCACCAACCTAACCTACTTTACAGGTATGAAATGGTACGCGAGCGAGCGCATGGTTGGCGCAATATTACCGGCCCTTGGTGAAGTACAATACATTGCGCCTTATTTCGAAATTGGTTCACTAAACGGGTTTAAAGTAATAGAGGGGCCTATTCATGGGTGGCAAGAACACGAAAATCCTTATGCACTTTTTGTCGAAGTACTAAAAAAGTTAAATATTAATGAAAACGCAACCATTGGCATTGATGAAAGCGCACAATTTTTTATATTCGACGGCATTAATAAAGCGCAAACGGGTTTAACACTCATAAACGCACAACCTGTAACGGCGCATTGTCGTATGCATAAATCAGTTCATGAGCTTAGCTTAATGCAGCGCGCGATGGATATGACCTTAGCCGTGCATCAAGCCACAGCAAGCATGCTTTATGAGGGAATAACCACCACCGAAGTAGAAGCCTTTGTTAAACAAGCCCACCAAAAGGTAGGCGCGCCAGGTAACTATTTTTGTATTGTGTTGTTTGGTGTTGCAACGTCTTTTCCGCACGGTGTTAAAGACGCCCAAGTACTTAAAAAAGGCGATATGGTATTAATAGATACCGGCTGTAAAGTACACGACTACCTATCAGATATAACCCGTACCTATGTATTTGGCGAACCAACAATGCGCCAACGTATGTTTTGGGATCATGAAAAAGCAGCGCAAATGGCGGCATTTAATGCAGCTAAAATCGGTGCCACCTGCGAATACGTAGATGCGGGCGCACGTACTTATTTAGCGGCGCAAGGCCTAGGTCCGCAGTACCAAACACCGGGTTGCCCGCATCGAACTGGCCACGGCATTGGGCTAGACATTCACGAATGGCCATACTTAGTTGGCGGTGATAAAACCCCACTTGCCCCAGGCATGTGCTTTAGTAACGAGCCAATGTTAGTTATACCGGATGAATTTGGCGTACGTTTAGAAGATCATTTTTACATGACCGACAACGGCCCTCATTGGTTTACACAACCAAGTTATAGCATTGACGACCCATTTGGGCTTAACGCCTAAAGATTAGTACCTTCTAAAAGAGCAGCTGTATAGCTGCTCTTTTTAGTTTGGTATTGATAAAGCTAAATTAATCCCAATATCCTTTTTTATACTTAGTTATAAGCAATCCTCAAAAGGATAAATATGAAAAACTTTAAAATTGATATCGTTTCAGACGTAATGTGCCCTTGGTGTGTAGTGGGTTATAAAAACCTAGAAACTGCACTAGAGCAACTTAAAGACGAAATGAGCGCAGATATTACGTGGCATCCTTTTGAACTAAATCCAGATATGCCAATTGAAGGTCAAGACTTAAACGAACATTTAATGCAAAAGTACAACCTAAGTGAAGAGCAAGGCGACGAAAATCGTAAAAACATGTTCGAAGCCGGTCAACGTGCTGGATTCACCTTTAATTTTGATGGCAAACGCATCATGATCAACAGCTTTGACTTGCATCGTTTATTAATGTGGGCACGTGAAGAAGGTAAGCAAACAGAGTTAAAACTCGCCTTTTTCGAAGCGCACTTCACAGATTTAAAATACTTAAATCAAGAAGAAGCATTGCTCGACGTAGTTGAAAAAGTGGGTCTTGATAAAGAAACTGCGCGCGGTATTCTACATTCAGACAAATACGTACAAGACGTACGCCAAGAGCAAGACAACTTTAAACAGATGGGTATTACTTCAGTACCTACGTTTATCATAAACGATAAATATGCACTTACTGGCGGACAACCAAGCGACTCATTCATTCAAGCACTAAAACAAATTAGTGAAGAAGAAGCCAAACAAGACGCTTAACGAGTAAATTATTGTTTAACACTTAAAAAAGGCTGCACATTGCAGCTTTTTTTTATTACGTGTAAGTAAGCGAACAAGAATTATCTTACTATAAACTTGTTAGATATTTTATCGTCAACATACAGCACTGAATGCGTGTGATTATTCGTAACATCACAAGCGATTTATCTCTAACACAGCCTCTTGGATTCTCGTAAATGAACTTCACTGTATAAAAATTAGGATGGGTATCTGTAGTGGTCAACTAATTTCAGCTGATGAGCAAAACGCTCAGGCAACGCTATTTTCGTCTGCGTAAAAATTTAAGTTCAACACGTAGGTTGGATAGAGCGTAGCGAAACACAACGAATATTTAATATTAGACAACTAGCTTGGCAGAGAGGGTAACCACCCATCAAATATATTTAAAAACGTAGGTCGGATAAGCAAAGCGCCATCCGACACAGTAACTTATTTGAGTTTCAACGAACATAAACAGCTAATTTGTATAGCAAAATCAAGCAGAACAGTCACCTTAATTGAACAAGCAAAACTATCCCAATTAAGATGGGTGTCACGTTAATTTTAAGAGGCATTTCAAAGGAGCTTTGGATTCAAACAATTTTATTAATAAATTCTTATCCAACTAAGGATTTGAAATAGCTCTTAACATATTTTTCATAAACCACTTTAAAGTGAGGCTGTGCATCTTCACAAGAAGATAAAGCGACTTTTAACGTTGTTTCTAATTCAGGCATGTGGCTAATACTTCCATTCTCTAGAATATTTCTAGCTTTCTCAGCAGCTTGAGAATAACTCACTGGGTAACCACCTTGGCTCCAAGCTTGGAATACTGAACATATTAATTTAATAGCACTTCCCTCATGAAGAAGCCTTGCATCATCTTCGTCGATGCAATAATCGCTTGCCTTACAATCTATAAAAATTTCGGGTTCAAATTTTCCATCTTCAGAGCCAAAGTCATCATATAATCCAGAATACTCAATTAGTGTTTTATACATAAATAAAACATCTCTAATAGCTTCTGAAGCCTTATTAAAGTTATCAAATTCATTATCACTCATTGTAATCAAGCCTCATTATGTTTTATCTTTACTTTTGTCCACACCGTAAGGATGTCCATGTATCTTACCTTTACTATCTTGGTGAACTTTAACTCCAAATTGACCTTTTGTACCGTCCCCTGTAGTTCCAACTCTTCTACCAGTTTCTAGAGTTTTAATTTTCGAGTTATTGGGATCTGTAGTTCCATTTTCCCACGCATCTTGAGTCAAGTCGTCAGCTTCGCTTGGGTTATCCCATGTCGAAGGAGGATTTCCTGGGTTTTGTTTCGTCCTATTTTTATTTCCTGGAGTTCCTTTTTTGTGTTCATCTTGTTTTTGCTTTTTAATTTCAGGTTGTTCTTCAGATGATTCATTGTATGCATTAATTGCTTCTGAACCAGCATAACCTGCTAAAGCTGCACTTCCTGTGAATAAAGCCGCATTACCTAACGCAATTAGTTCAGGTGCAAATAATATTAGAAGCGGAAATTTTCCGTCTGGATCAGTGTATTTATACGGATTATTATTGGTATATCTGTTGAAAGTATGCACGTTAGTAAAACCTACTGGATCATTCGAATAAAAACGACCTATGACTGGATCATAGTATCGTGCCTGCATATACAGTAATTGGCTTTATGATCCACAGAGTTAATCTTATTAAAGTAATGATTTAAATGAACGTCTTAGTGATATTAAGTGTTCAGTGTACAATGAATTTAATAAGCAAGTACACCTAGCCCTTTGTGCGCTACTAGGTTGAGTAATTTTAAAGACGCTCCTTTTGGTGATTTCCCACCTTGCTCCCATGATCTAACCGTCGAAGGGCTTGTATTTAAATAAGCAGCAAACACGGCTTGACTAACATGAGCTCTCTCTCGTATCGCTTTTATATGTGCAGCATCATAGCGCTCTATTTCTGGTAGGCATAACACATCAAATTCCCGCATTGTTTGCACATCCATTACACCCGCATCAGTCAACCCTTTTGCGGTGTCGTGCATGACATCTAAAATACTATTACTCATGATTTATTACCTCTATTAATTCACCTGATTCAATGGCTTTTTTGAGTTGAATATCTGAATAACCAAGTAATTCTTTTGCCATCAACTTCAGTGTTTTCAACTCTTTTTTACCTATGTTATCTCGTTGATTTTTAGAAAAACCAAACATGAAGAATGATTTATCACCCACTTTAAACGCAACAATAGTACGAAACCCGCCACGTTTACCTTGGCCTTGAATTGCTGCTCGTTTTTTATAAACATGGCCGCCTAGTTCACCATCATTAAGTCCCTCTCCAAGTTCACGTATAGTCTCTTGCAAAGCATGATCGGTTAAACATTCTTTTTCAGCCCACTTACTGAACCATTTTGATTTAAAGATATACATTTAAATTCCTTACTCTTGGCTAACTATACCACTCAGTGTTATAGCTTTCCACGTGCAATCACATTATTTAATAACAAAAGAGCATTACTCACTTAATATCAAAGGCTTCAATGTATTGCTCATTGAAGCCTCTGGTTTATCCTGTCGCTATTACAAATAGAATGATGACTTTAATGGTGCAGACGGGTGACTGCGCTGGTAGGTACTTGTTAAAACACTCCGTGATACGTGTGTGTATATTTGCGTTGTTGATATATTGGCATGCCTTAACATTTCTTGAACATGACGAAGCTCAGCGCCGTTATCAAGCATAATAGTCGCTGTGGCATGTCTAAATAAATGACATGCTCCAGCTCGTTTATGCCCAGCTAGTTTGACATACCGCGCAACCATTTCAGATAATTTATTGGCTGAATAACGCCTACCATTATTAGCAAGCAGAAATTAACAGAAATTAAGATGACACCCATCCTAATTCTTAGTTCGTCAAAGTGTAACGTTTAGGATAGGTGATGAGGTGGACGCTTGCTAAGACGCGTCAATTGCTAAACAGTTTAAATAAACTAAGTACGATAAAGTACTTTAATTACATGCCAGCCAAATTTAGTTTTAACTAGGTGGGGTTCTAAAATTGCGCCTTTAAACGCAATTTTGTCAAACTGTGGGACCATTTGTCCGCGTCCAAATTCACCTAAGTCACCGCCTTTTTTGCCCGATGGGCACGACGAATATTTTTTAGCTAAGGTTTGAAACTTTGCACCTTTACCTAATTGCTTAATAATATCTTCTGCAATTTCTTTATGTTTAACCAAAATGTGAAGTGCATGTGCTGTGTTTGCCATGAAAAAAGCCTTTTATACCGTTAGCTAAAATTAAACGCGGCGATTTTAACACAACCCCATAAACCTAGCATCTACTTATACTGCAGTGTATTAACGCCTAATTTATAAATAATGTTTGGCATCCTCTGGGTTGGGAATTCTGCAATACTGATATTTTCCAAATAAGGTATAGCGGTTTAAAGCAATCCTATCGTATAACCAATTATTAAACCTATTTGGCAAAATACTAAATACAGTTGCTAGTTTGTATGGGTAACCTAGCTGCTTAACAACGTTAAAAAAAGCATGGCTTTGCGTATACGCTTTACCATTTTCTAGGTAAACCATTGAGGCATATTCAATTGTTGAAAAACCAAAGTGTGTTAACAACAGTTCCCCTTTTGGAGATTGCACGCTGCATAATTTAAAAATAGTATTTTTATCGTGAGCAATAATAAAATTACACCACGCGCTGCACAGCTTACATTGCGCATCAAATAATATAATTTTTTGATTTTGCATTATTGTCACTGCATCATCGCTCATAACACTTTCCTTAAATTAAGTACTAAATTACTGCTGCACCGGCTTTTTTTGTAACTTGCGCTGCAAAGTACGTCTATGCATATTAAGTTGCCTTGCGGTAACCGACACATTGCCATTATTACTGTGCAGTACTTGTTGAATATGCTCCCACTCTAAGCGCTCCGGCGACATAACCGCATCATCAATAACATTCGATGCCGATGCCATAGGCTCGGTGTTAAGCGCTTTTAATAATGTTGCCATATCAACCGGCTTAGTAAGGTAATCGTTTGCGCCTAAACGCATTGCCTCTACTGCGGTTGCTATACTTGCAAACCCGGTTAATAAAACAATATGAGCTTGGGGGAGCAAACTACGCAGCGGCTTTATGAGTGCAAGTCCGTTATCGTCACCTAGTTTCATGTCTAATAAAATAAAGTCGGGCAATAGTTTACGCGCGGTAAGTAACGCATCACTTTGATTATGCGCCACCTCGCAGGTAAAGCCTTGTTTAGTTAAACGCCTTGCCAGTGTGCTGGCTAAATTTATGTCGTCTTCAATTATAAGTAACTTCATGAGGCGTTATTCTCAGTGTTTACAATAGCGAGTTTAACTTTGGCGACAGCGCCGCCATCTGCATGGTTAAACAAGGTAAGTGAGCCATTTAAACGCTCAAAAGTAACGTTTGATAAAAGCACAGCAAGCCCCATTCCTTGATCGCTTGGCATAAGTTGACCACCCAGCTCTGCTAATTGCGATGATGAAAAGCCAGGGCCAAAATCGCGAATTAACAAGTAAACGCATTCACTATGTAAGTTATCTTGCTGCCAACTCAGCTCTAATTGAGTTTGACCTTGTTTTTGATTAGCGAGCGCGGCGTTTTGCAATAAATTCAAAATAGCAGGCAATAACATCGCATCACTTATCAATGTTGCTGCAATAGGTGGCGTAATCCATTTAATGTGCTGATCAGGGTATTGCAGTAAAAGCGTATCTGTAATTTGCGTTTGCAGTTGCTTTACGGTGGTATGCTCTTGCGAATTTTTAAGACGTAATTGCTCTGAGAGTTTTCTAAAGTCGTTAAGTTGTGTACTGCACTGAGTAAGCGGCGCTTGCATGTACTTAACAATAGGATTGTTTGGTTGCTCTTCTAATAACTCTTCAAACAGTAACTGTAAGTTTGCAATTGGGGTCGCTAGTTGATGGGTTATTTGTGCAGCGGCCCCATCAAGGATAACAAGCTGTTCATTACGTAATTGTTTTTCACGCACGTTTGCAATAATTCGCTCTCGCTCTTTAAGTGCCCTGCTCATTGCGCCAATAACAAGTGCGATTACGCTGGCACTTAAAACAAAATTGACCCACATGCCAATAAAGTGACCACTCATATTCATTTGATGCATGCTGTGATCGGGCATCTTAATCAGTAAAAAGCTATATGCGGCAATGGCTAATACCGCAATATAAGCTAATCCTTTTTCTCGCAGCGTAACAGCGGCTATCATTATTGGGAGCAATAACAGTGATACAAATGCATTGGTTGCACCACCGCTTAGCGAGAGTAAAACCGTTAAAAATAATACATCAGCGGTTAACTGCATCAACATACCCAAAGGTTTAGCGCGGCTCACATTACGATAAGCAAATAGACTAATAAGCTGAAACACAGCCTCAACGGCAATAACAATCAGTAAAGGCAGTAATGCAATTTGATGTTCTAGTAAAAAATAAACGCTAAGCACAGCAATTAATTGCACCGCAATAGCGCCGCTTCGCAGCATTAATAGTCGACTAATGGTGGGGTCGGTACGCATTAACAAGAGGTAATTGCCCAATCAAATGTTTAATAAGGTTATTTTAACGGTTATATGGTTTTTAATCATCATCCATCGAAATTGAAAACGGAGCACAAGGCGTTCCTTGGTGAAACACCATTTGCCATTGCTCACCTTGCTTACGCCAAAGCGACATACGCAATGAATAATTAAATTCACTGCGAGCAGAGCGCCTATAAGCTGCTTGATAACTAAGTTGCACTACATCATCGCTCAGCATTCGGCCCTTAAACTGCTGATTATAAAACTGTGGCACAACCTCGGTAGGTAAGCGGGTAAGTACTTGGTATTTATTAAATGTAGTGCCATTGGCAGCAATTTCGATAAATTCATCATCGAGTAAAGCATCTAATGCGCGCTCAGATTGGCGAACTTCTGGGTCGAGTAACTGGCGCTCAGCGTCAATCAAATGATTAAACAACGACACTTTTATTTTGCTGCTCATAACCTTCCCTATTGTTTATAAACTTGCCCGGCTTTCATAACAAATTGCACGTTTTTAAGTACGTCGATATTTTTAAGCGGTGAGCCATTCACACTGATAATATCTGCTTGTTTACCAACACTCAAGTCGCCAATGAGTGCGCTTTGCCCCAGCAGTTTAGCTGCATGTATGGTTGCTGATTTAATAGCTTGGGCTTCGCTCATACCATTGTTTACCATTAAACTAAATTCGTTAGCATTGAGCCCATGACGCGACACCCCAGAGTCTGTTCCAAAAGCTATATTAACCTTGTTTTTCAGTGCAAGTTTAAACGAAGCCTGCATTTTTGGAGTCACTTCACGCACTTTGTCGGCTATTGCCGGTGGCATATTTGGATTTGTAAGCACCTCTTCACTTACCGTTGCACCCGCTAAAAGCGTCGGTACTAAATAAGCTCCCGTTTTTTTAAATAACTTTATTGCCTCTTTATCTAAATAAGAGCCATGCTCAATAGAATCTACACCGGCTTTTAAGGCCGCTTTTATACCTTGTGTACCGTGTGCATGCGCTGTAACTTTACGACCTAAGTGATGAGCAGTATCAACAATTGCAATCAGCTCTGCATCTGTAAGTTGTTGGTTAACACCAGCAGCGGTATTACTTAGTACTCCACCCGTGGCAGTAATTTTAATTACATCAGCGCCACTTTTAATTACCTCGCGTACCGCACGGCTACAATCATCCGCGCCATTACATATACCAATCCCGCCTGTAACCGCATCTGTAATATCTTTTCGATAACCGTGCATATCTGCGTGCCCACCGGTAGGCGATATTGTATTACCCGCTGCAAAAATGCGAGGGCCGTTAATATCATTTCGCTCAATAGCACGTTTTAGCGGAAATATAACTTTGTGATCGCTACCTAAATCTCGCACTGATGTAAAACCCGCATCGAGCGTACGTTGTAAATATTTAATTGAGCGCAAAGCATAATCGGCATCATATTCTGTTGCCCAGCGGTGAGGGTTTGCTTTAGCATCTCGCTCAAACGTAACGTGAACATGCATATCAATAAGGCCAGGCATTACAAATTGATTTTTTAGATTTATAATATCTGCATCAGGTAGGTTAAGTTCTGCTTTTGTGAGGTAGCCGTTTTTAATGGCTGTTATTGTATTATCTGTTATGACTAACGTTTGCTCTGTTTTTACTTTTTGATCCTCGGATGCAAGTAAACTGCCCGCATAAATAATTTTATGCTGTTGAGCAAAAGCCCCATTTGCTATTAATGCCAGCGTTATTGCAGTGAATGTTGTTATTAGTGTTGTTTTCATACTTGCTCCTTTTTTATACTAGCATTACCTTAAATAACCTGTAATTGCGAATATTTACGACACAAAGCATGCTATAAACTAGTCTTGAAAGCCGTTTTTTGGTATAACTCACCCATTAAGTAATACATGTCAGACCACCTTAAGAGAACATACTATGCCTTACGCACATATCACTGGTTGGGGTAAATGCATTCCACCAGCAAGCATTAGCAACGATGAAATTAGTGAAATAGTTGATACCACCGACGAGTGGATAACCTCGCGTACAGGCATTAAATCTCGCCGAGTGAGCCATGTAAGTACCGCCGAGCTGGCAACCGTTGCAGCTAAGCATGCTATTGCCTGCGCAGGCGTTGATCCTAAAGATATTGATTTAGTGATATTAGCAACCTGTACACCTTCTACTGTTGTGGCAAATACTGCCTCGCAAGTGCAAAAAAATATTGGTGCAACAGGCGCTGCCGCAATGGATACAAACGCGGCATGTTCGGGCTTTTTATATGCATTGCAAGCTGCTACAGCACAAATTCAAGCGGGTATGATCAAAAAAGCAGTGGTCATTGCCGCTGAGCGTATGACCTGGTACGTAAACTGGGCACGTCGCGATAGCGCTGTTTTATTTGGCGATGGCGCAGGTGCAGTAGTACTTGAAGCGGCAGATACGCCAGCTGGTTTACTAGCAACCAAAACTGGTTGTGACAGTGAAGACCGCGATATTTTACACATCACTAACTTTGGTAGTGATTTAAATAAATATGAGCCAATTGGACCATCTGATTTATTATTTGAAGGTCGTGAAATTTTCAAACGTGCTGTTAAAGGCATGAGCGAAGCGTGCGACGATGTACTTAAACAAGCCGATTTGAGCCTTGATGACATTAATGTACTCGTTCCACACCAAGCTAACTTACGTATTATTCAAGCTATTCAGCATCGTTTAAAAGTACCTGACGAAAAAGTAATGGTTAACATTGGTGAGTATGGTAATACCTCTGCTGCTACGATTGCTATTGCGTTATGTGAAGCCGTTGAGCAAGGGTTAATTAAACCGCATTCAAACATTATGTCTGCTGCATTTGGTGCAGGCCTTACCTGGGCTGCAAGTTACATAAAATGGGGCGAACGCGTAACGCCTATTAGTGTAAGCGATGCCGCTTTACCGCCATGTGATAAAACCGGTTTAGAACTTGTAGCACCGGCCGTTAAAGCATGTAAAGAAGCGCAGCCAAGCTAACACAACATGTAGTAAGCAACATATAAAACGCACTTATTTAAGTGCGTTTTTGCTTTTTAAGGAATTAAATTTGAAACTTTTAGGTATTCACCACGCTGCGATTATTTGTAGTGACTATGCACGTTCTAAACACTTTTATAGCAATGTACTTAAACTTAACGTTATTAATGAGCACTTTAGAGCTGATCGTAATTCATATAAATTAGATTTAGCCATGCCAGATGGTAGCCAAATAGAGCTATTTTCGTTTGATGGAGCTCCCGCAAGACCAACCTATCCCGAAGCACAAGGCTTAAGACATTTAGCTTTTAAGGTAGCGGATGTACAGATTGCAAAAACGTATTTAGAGTCGTGCGAAGTAAACGTTGAGGATATTAGAGTGGATGAAATAACCGGCAAAAAGTTTACCTTTTTTGCCGATCCAGATAACTTGCCACTTGAGCTTTATGAGGTTTAAAACTCATAAGCTCAAGTTCTTACTATTGAATCAAAAACTTATTTATTAAAACGATTTTGTAAGTAGTTAAATACAGCACGAATACCTAATGCTTCACCACCCGTTGGGCGACCTGGTAATGCACGTAAGTTCCACGCCATTACATCAAAATGTACCCACGGTGTTGTTGGTTCAACAAATTCTTTTAAGTAAAGCGCCGCTGTAATAGCACCACCAAACGGTGTGCTTGCACAGTTTGCCATATCAGCTACATCACTTTTTAGTAAGCTTTTGTATTGCTCAAACAACGGAAGTTGCCAAACAGGGTCATGTACACTTAAACCTGCATCAATAATACCATTTGCTACATCGCGCTCTGTTGAGAAAAAGCCCGGAAGCTCCGTGCCTAAAGCAACACGACATGCACCCGTGAGGGTAGCAAAATCAATAATTAGCTCAGGATTATCGTTTTGTGCTTCGCTTAATGCATCACACAATACTAAGCGCCCTTCTGCGTCTGTATTATCAATTTCGACCATAATGCCTTTGCGTGTTTTAACAACATCGCCAGGGCGAAATGCATTGCGCGATACTGCATTTTCAACAGCGGGTACAAGCACTCGTAATCTAATTGGTAAGTTAGCTGCCATAATAAGTTGTGCTAGTGCAATTACGTGCGCCGCCCCGCCCATGTCTTTTTTCATGTTACGCATGCCAGAGCTTGGTTTTAAATCAAGTCCACCAGAGTCAAAACATACGCCCTTACCTACTAGTGTAATTAATGGGGCATCTGTTGCACCCCATTTTAAATCGAGTAAACGCGGTTTATTTTCGCTTGCACGACCCACCATGTGAATAGTCGGGTAGTTTTGCTCTAGTAACTCATCGCCAATCCACTGTGAAAATTCGCCATTGTAAGTTGCAGCTAAATCTTCCATTACTTGCGATAAATGTTGCGGCATCATATCTACCGCTGGCGTATTAACTAGATCACGTGCAAGTGTAATAGCATCAGCTTGTTGGCTAATACGCTCAAACAACGCTTTATCGCTAATGGCTAATTGCGCTTTTGCTGTTGGTTTTTCTTTATATTCACTAAATTCGTAACCACCAAGCACAAACCCTAAAGCAACTTGCTCTACAAAAGCGCTCTCGCCTTGAATTTGATAAGTACCAGTAGGAAGTGTATTTGCTAAATTACCCGCAGCCCAAAAATCATCGCTACTTTGCATTAAACAAAATACCTGGCTTAACTCGCCCGTTTTAGCATCAGGGATTAAAGCAACACCTTGCTTTTCGAAACCTGTATTAGTTAACCAATTTTGTATAAATGCAGGCTGCTGTGCTTGCCAGTCAGATAATTCGTTTTTAAGAATAAAAGATAAAGGAATACCAGAAGATGTATGACGTAGTAATGCACTCATTAAAAAGCTCATATAATATAAAAATGGTACTTAAGAGCATATCAATAAGCGCACCTAAAAGGTATCGCTAATTTGAAGGGATTTTAGCTACTTTTTTAAGCTATTTTTGGATTCTTGCTTTTGATTTTCTTGATCTATTTTAGCATCAAGTTCTTTAATAGATTTGTTCATATTAAACGAACTTGGCAGTACATCAACTCCCACTAAACTCCCTAATTTAACAACTAAAGGAATTGTAAGCGGGGCAAAAGGTAATACAGCAAACACACCGAGCCCTAGGCCTTTTAGAATATCAACAAACTGTTCATTAGCGCGTTTTAACTCCTCTTTACTTGTTTGGCCTTGGGTATAGCGCCTATAAATAGAGAGCATTTCTTTGGTTTCTTGTTTTTCTTGCGCAAGTGCAATTTTAAGCGCCACCATAGCACGGCGAAAACGCAGCTGTTGGCGTTTCTTACTAATTTTAACTACCCGCCAAGGTGCACGGTGAATAACTTTATATAATCGCATAACTTTTATTTTCACACACCAGCACGGGTTCACAAAGAATAATTTACTTACAACATCCTTTAACTTATCCTTTGCACCAAATTAGTATTAAATACATACAACAACACTGAATATGACAAACCAACTACCGCAAAAACCTGAAAAACCAAAATCTGATGAATGTTGTGGTGGTGGCAGTTGCTGCCCCTGCGTGTGGGATGAATATAAAGAGAAATTAGCAACTTGGCGATGCGCACAAAACATTGAAAACCCCACCAAAAAGAAACAAATAAATAACATTTAAATACTGATAACGCATTAATTTTCCTCTCAACAACCCTATTTGCACTTATTTAGTTCATTTTAGCTTTACTTTGCACCATTGTTGCATTTTTTCTTAAATTGAATCTTTTTGTTATCAAATGGTTAATTAGTAATTGCCCTTCCCGTTTTTTACCTATAGTCTGTAAATAGGACTTCACAAAAAGTAAGCTTAATTGATTAGGCTTTTGAGCTAAACCCTCAAACTTATGTGAAACAAAAAATTAAGTTAAAAATAAATGATGTGAAATTAGCATCAAAAATAAGAATTATTCTAACTGGGGAAAATTAGAATGAAATTAAAAAATAATGCGCTAAACCAAGCAATCAAATTTGCTTTAGCTACAACCACTGCAGGGTTGTTTTTTTCGGGTTCTGCTATTGCAGCAGACGAGCAACAACAAACTAAAGTAAACAAAAACGTAGAGAAAATTGCCGTAGTAGGTACGCGCTCAGCTCCACGTTCAATCGGTGACTCACCAGTGCCAATTGATATTATTGGTGGCGAAGAATTAGAAAGATCAGGCAATACCGACATGCTTGAGCTATTAAAAGGTGCAGTGCCATCTTTTAACGTACATCAAAATCCTATTAGCGATGCGGCCTCTCTTGTTCGCCCAGCTAACTTACGTGGTTTACCATCAGACAGCACATTGGTTCTTTTAAACGGCAAACGTCGTCATCGTGCTTCTGTAATTGCATTTTTAGGCGGTGGTATTAACGATGGCGCGCAAGGCGCAGATATTTCAGTTATTCCAAGCATTGCTATTAAACAAGTAGAAGTACTTCGTGATGGCGCAGCTGCACAATATGGTTCTGATGCAATAGCCGGTGTAATGAACTTCCAACTAAAAGACGCTTCTGAAGGTGGCAAATTAGAAATCCGCCATGGTCAATTTTATGAAGGTGATGGCGATACAACACAAGTGTCGGGTAACGTGGGTTTACCGTTTACCGACAATGGCTTTGCTAATTTAAGCTTTCAATATAAAACAGCTGATGCAACAAGCCGCTCAGTTCAACGTGCCGATGCCGCAGCACTTTCAGCTGCCGGTGTTCCTGATGTATCTTCTCTTGCACAAGTATGGGGCGCACCAGAAGTAAACGACGATATTACAATTTTTGGTAACGTAGGTTTAGAGCTAACAAACGATTCTGAATTTTACATGTTTGGTAATTACTCTGAACGTGATGTACGTGGTGGCTTTTACTACCGTAACCCGCAAACACGTTCTGGCGTTTACTCAAATGATGGTGGCGAAACACTACTTGTTGCAGATTTAACACCTGATATGAGCGCTAACTGTCCTACTATTGCAATAACAGATGGCAACGTATTAGATGATCCTGCTTATATAAATGGTGTAGCGAACAACCCAGATTGTTTTGCCTTTAACGAAACGCTTCCAGGTGGCTTTACACCTAACTTTGGCGGCAACATTACTGATACTTCTTTAACTATTGGTACTAAAGGGCGATTCACTGGTGGTTTCTTAAAAGATACTTACTATGACTTAAGCGGTACTGTGGGTTTAAATGAATCACGTTACTTCATCTATGACACGGTTAATGCTTCTTTAGGTGCAGATACGCCACGTGACTTCAGTCCGGGTAAATATGAACAGCTAGAAAAAAACTTTAACTTTGATTTATCAAAGGGTGTCGACTTTGGTTTAGCTTATGATGTAAACATTGCCGGTGGTTTTGAATGGCATGAAGAAACATTCACTATCATTTCTGGTGATGAAGAATCTTACACAGCAGGCCCTTTAACAGCACAAGGTTTTGGTATTGGCTCTAACGGCTTCCCTGGTTTTAAACCATCACAAGCAGGTGAGTTTTCTCGTCGTAACTATGCAGCGTATGTTGATGTTGAAGCACCATTTACTGAAGATTTCTTAATGGGCGTAGCGCTTCGCTTTGAAGACTACGACAGCTTTGGTACTACAACTAACTACAAAGTAATGGCTCAATACCATTTAACTGAAGATTTAAATATTCGTGGTTCTGTAAGTAGCGGTTTCCGTGCACCTACAGTTGGTCAAGCTAACGTAAGTAACGTACAAACAAGCTTAGACAGCGGTGTATTACAAGATTCAGCGCTTCTTCCACCAACAAACCCTATTGCAGTGCAATTAGGTGGTACAGAGCTTGAGCCGGAAGAATCACAAAGCTATACACTTGGTGCTGTATACACAATCGGCGAGTTATTTTTAACGCTTGATTACTACAACATTCAAGTAGATGACCGTATTAGCCAATCAGATAAAATCAACTTAAGCCAAGCAGATAAAGATACACTTACAGCCGCTGGAGTTCCTAATGTACAAGGTCTTGCTCAGGTAAGCTTTTTTACAAATGACTTTGATACAACAACTCAAGGTATCGATTTAGTTGCAAACTATACTGCTGAACTAATGGGCGGTAGCTCTACATTTAGTCTTGCTTATAACTGGAATGATACTGAAGTAACTCAATTTAGTGAGATTACAGGTGCGTTTAAAGTTAAACGCTTAGAAGAAGATTTACCTAACCATCGTGCAACGTTCACATTGTCTCAACAATGGGAATCAGTTTCTGCATTTGCTCGTGCAAACTACTACGGCGAATACCAAGGTGTTCACGTTGATTATGATGCAACAGCTAAAACAGCAGATGCTGCAGTCACTATTGATGCTGAAGTAACTTACTTCTTAAATGAATCAGTTAGCTTCTCTGTAGGCGCTCAAAACTTATTCGACCAAGATGCTGAAAAACTTGATTTTGCAGATGCAACGGGTATCCCTAATAACAACTGGGGTGGTCAGTTCTACGAAACATCTCCGTTTGGTATTAACGGTGGCTTTTACTACGCTAAAGCAACATATACTTTTTAAACTATTTTCATGAAGAACCAAAGGCGAAATGTTAAAGACATTTCGCCTTTTTAATTTTATAGTTAATAAAAATAATAATGAACAATACCAATTGCATTGAATAAGTGTTCTATTATAGCGCTCAGAAAATAGCGTAATAACAAGGCGAAAACTATGATATATAGTTGCTCTATATGAATAATTTTTAACGCAGTGAGTACGCTATTTAATGCGATAGAATGATTGTTTTTTTAATAAAATTGGTATAACTATGCTACTTAATAAAGCCAACCAACTACTGCAACAAAATAAACTCAAAGAAGCTGAGTTTCATTTTAAAACGCTATTAAATAGTAATCCCGAAAATGGTGAAGCTTTATTTGGCTTAGGCAGAATTGCCCTACGATTAGAGCGTTATGACGCTGCCGTGTACTTACTCCAAAAAGCGTGTGAGCGCATGCCTCATATGCTTGAACCATTACATGCCCTTGCTGATGCATTTAACGGTGTTAATTCGCCAAACGATGCGTTAACGGTGCTCGAATACGCAAAAAAATTAGCAAGTCATAACCCAGAACCTCATTATTATTTAGCACAGCACTATTTAACACATGGCGAGTTAGATAAAGCCCATACAACCTTTGCCCATGCACTCAGTATTGGGGTATACCCTGTTACAGCCTATATTTTATTTGAACTTGTGCAGTTAGGCCGCTTTGATAAAGAACATAATTATGTAAGTAATTTGCACCACTTATTAACTCAAACGAGCAATTTACGTTTAAAAATGGTGTGTTACTACGCATTAGCAAACAGTTACGATGCACTTGAAGATACCGAGCAAGCATTTAATTATTTTATATTGGCGAATAAATTACAAAGAAAATTAAGTGAATTTAGCACTAAAGATTTAATCCCTTTTTACGATGAAATAATAAAATACAACACCGAGGAATTTATTGCCTCTGCCGATAAAAAATTTACAGGTAATATTACGCCTGTCTTTATTATTGGTATGCCTCGTAGTGGCTCTACCCTCCTGGAGCAAATGTTGGCAAGCCATAGTCAGTTTTCGAGCCTAGGAGAAAGTACGAGTATTAGTAATAACGCGGTTGCTTTTATCGAACAAAAAACGGGAGTTGCTTACCCGCAATGTTTAGCACATTTAACGCCTGACTTAATCAAAAAAGCCCGCGAGCTTTATATCACAACATTAAAAACAGCATCGCCCATCAGACCTTTTATAATAAATAAACTGCCGAGTAATTATCAGTCGCTCGGACTAATATATATCCTATTTCCAAATGCCAAATTTATAAACTTAAGTCGTAATTTTAATGCTACAGCGTTTTCTATTTTCACTAATTACTTTGCTGAAAACGAGCCTTATTTTTGCTCACTACCTGAGTTTAAGCTTTACCATAGTGTGTATGAAAAACTGATGAGCCATTGGCACTCCTTTAAAGGTATGCCAATTTATGATGTCAGTTACGAAGATTTAGTGAGTAACCCAAAAGAGCAGCTAACGCAGTTACTTGGTTTTTTAAACTGTAGTTTTGAAGAGCGCTGCTTAGCGTTTTATAAACAAAAAGCACCGGTAACGACCTTGAGTAAACATGCTATTCGCCAACCTATTAATAACGCCGCAATCGCTAAGTGGGAGCGTTACAAAACACCTCTTTTAAAGTTACTTGATGAGAATTAATCGGATGTGCTTTAAACCAATTAAGTAAATCTTTAAATTGATCATCACGCGCACTTGGGTGGGTAAGCATATTAATATGATCGTAATCAAAATTATGCCCGTGTTTACGACCGTAAATTCGCATTTGTTGAATGCCAGGCCCTGATTCGTCCATAAACTTTTGAATATCGATTGGTTGCGCTAATGCTTTATCTTTTACCGCAGCAATATGAAGCGTTGGCGGTAAATGCAGATTGTTTAGCGCTTTTGCATAATCAAAATTATCATCAGAATCTATCCATGGCTTCTTTTTAGCCCATTGCATACTTTGATAATGCGACTTTTGAGTTTCGTTATCGCTTCCCCACTTATAGCCTTTAGCATTTAAATAGCCGTGTTTTTTAGCAAGTAAAGGTGCCATAAAATACCAAATTAAATTGGCTTGTAATAATTTTTGAGGATGGTTATTAAATAAAGAACGCTTAGAGCCAAAATACACACACGCTTTTACATCATTAATATATTCTGGAAAACGTGCAAACGCGCTGTTCATCAATACCCCGCCCCAAGAGTGAGCGACCCAGTAGTCAGGCTTCTTGCCTTCAATCAACTCTATTTGCTTAATAAAGGTAGGGATGTCTTCTAGGATAGACTCAGTTTGTCCATATTCGGACTCGCTCGAAATAATTGGCTTACTATCACCTCGTCCACGTAAATCAGCCACATAACATCTATACCCATGCTCAGCCAAAAAAGGGGCAAGCCCTTTATTAGAATGGGTGTAAAAAATTTTACCGTTTTCTACAGCTCCATGCATAAAAAATACGACAGGCCCTTGCTGATTATCATCGCTGATTCGACGTAAATGAAGTGTTTGGTGAGCGTCTAAATTAATAATTATTGATTGCTGAGAAATCGCCACAGTTATTCCTTTTTATTATTTTCAACTCATCCTACCAGCAATATTAAATATACCAAAGGAAATGTCTGCACTTTACTCATCAGCATTTGTTACAATCACCACATCATATCTGTTGTTAAAATGAAGCCATGAAAGAAAATAATACACGTTCAAAACTACACCCTCGTAACCTACATAAAAATGGGTACGACTTCGATTTATTAACAACAGAGCACCCTGCTCTACTGCCTTTTGTTATAACCACACCTGCAGGTACTAAAAGTATTGATTTTAGTGATAACAAAGCCGTTAAAACACTCAATCAAGCTCTTTTAAAAGCACATTATAATATTGATTTTTGGGATATTCCTGAGCACAATTTATGTCCACCTATACCTGGGCGTGTTGACTATATTCATTACTTAGCTGACTTATTAAGTGATGATAATCAACAACAAATACCTTTAGGTAAGCAAATTAAAGTGCTTGATATTGGCACTGGCGCTAACTTAGTTTATCCGCTTACTGGTACAAGTGAATATAAGTGGCATTTTACAGGGACTGATATTGATGCAGCTTCGGTAAAAATAGCAAAGCAAATTGCTCAGTTTAATAATTTAAAAATAACCCTAAAACAACAAAAAAACGCATCACATATTTTTAAAGGCGTTGTAAATCAAAAAGATCTATATCATTTAACGCTCTGTAACCCTCCGTTTCATGCAAGCGAAGAAGAGGCAAGTAAAGGCAGTGAACGGAAGTGGAAAAACCTAGGAAAAACACCCAGTAGCGCACTTAATTTTGGTGGTCATAATAATGAATTATGGTGTGAAGGCGGTGAAGTACAGTTTATCTCTAACATGATTAAAGAGAGCGAAGACTTTGCAGAGCAAGTACTGTGGTTTACGTCGTTAGTATCCAAAAAAGATAATATTGCAGCTCTTGAAGAAGTATTAAAAGCCCACCCAATAGCACAATATAAAATAGTTGATATGGCACAAGGTCAAAAAATCAGCCGCTTTATTGCATGGACTTACTTTGATAAAGACACTCGTGAGCAAATTTGTAGCGAGCTTGATTAATACCAATTTTATTAAAAACAATAAAAAGGATAAGGCAATCATGATAGATTTTCGCTCTGATACAGTTACAAAACCAACAAACACAATGCGCGATATTATGTACAACGCACCGGTTGGTGACGATGTATACGGTGATGATGAAAGCGTTAACCAACTAGAAGCCTATGCGTGTAAGCGTTTTAACTTTAAAGCCGCACTTTATTGTAGCTCAGGTACACAAGCCAATTTACTTGCAATAATGGCGCATTGTGAGCGAGGTGACGAATACATTTGTGGCCAAAATGCTCACAATTATAAGTTTGAGGGTGGCGGAGCAGCTGTTTTAGGGTCTGTGCAACCACAGCCTATTGAAAATGAAGCCGATGGTAGCATCCCCTTCAGTAAAATAGCTGCAGCAATAAAACCAGACGATTGCCATTTTGCAAACACGCGATTACTTAGCTTAGAAAATACCATAGGCGGAAAAGTGCTCCCGCTTGAGTACTTAGCCCAAGCTCGTGACTTTGTTAATACGTATAATTTAGCGCTGCACTTAGACGGCGCACGTGCTTTTAATGCCGCTGTTGAGCTAAATGTTGATATCACTGAAATCACAAAGCACTTTGACTCAATTTCTATTTGTTTATCTAAAGGTTTGGGGGCGCCCGTAGGCTCTTTATTATTAGGCTCACCAGCACTTATTAATAAAGCAAGACGATGGAGAAAAGTACTTGGTGGCGGTATGCGCCAAGCCGGAATGCTTGCAGCTGCCGGGCAGTTTGCACTTGAGCACAATGTAGAGCGCTTAAAAGACGATCATGAAAATGCACGCTATTTGGCTCAACAATTAAGTGAAATCAGTGGCTTTACTGTAGATATGAGTAACACCACTAATATGGTTTACGCAACATACACTAGCAGTATAAACATTGAAGAGATTGCTGAGGCACTTAAACAACAAGGTATACTATTTAGCCCAAGCAAGCAGCTTAGGCTAGTAACGCATTTAGATATTACGCGCGAAGATATTGATACATTTTTAAATGCTTTGTCGGCCCATATTTAACGCGGCTTTATAATGTTTGCGGCATACCGAAACGTATCGGTCATTGCCGCCAATTTCTACTTGGTTACCATCGGCTATTGCTTCACCATTTTCATCGGTACGCAGTACATGGTTTGCTTTACGTCCACAGTGGCATACAGTTTTAAGCTCAACTAACTTATCAGCCCACGCAAGCAAATATTGCGACCCTATAAATAGCTCGCCTCTAAAGTCGTTACGCAAGCCATAACACAATACCGGTATACCTAATTCATCAACCACATCGGTTAATTGCATTACTTGTTCTTTTGATAAAAATTGGCACTCGTCAACTAACACACAATGGCGTTTTTTTTCATTATTGAGTGATTGAATAAGATCAAAAACATCTTTGCTAGCATCAAATACATGCGCATCTGCTTGCAAGCCAATACGAGACGATACTTTACCCACGCCTTGTCTATCATCAATGGCAGCAGTAAGGATCACAGGTTCCATGCCACGTTCTTTATAATTAAATGCAGATTGTAATAACGTGGTTGATTTACCTGCATTCATTGCAGAGTAGTAAAAGTATAATTGAGCCATTGTGGTGCCATTTTATAAAAAGTGCGCTTATGCTACCTTAATATTAAATTAATACCAATTTACAAACGCGAATTTAATGAGGTTATTTAGGTGTTTGTAAGTATTTAATATACACAGGTGCACTTTCAAATTTTGATAACCACTGCCACATTTGCAAGCTTAGAGCATTATTTTCTTCATAGAATTTTTTTGAAAATACAAGGTAATCATGGCTGGTTTCGTAAGGGGGATAAATAGGTTTAACATTATTACCCTCATACGGATAACTCGACACTTTTAAGCCATCTACTTGGCATAGATCAACGCTCGCCTGCACTACCCCCTTATCTAACAACTCAAAAGCTTTGCTTTTAGAAAACGTATTATGAATAAAAAATGGTTCTTCTTTCAACGCGCTATTTAGTCCATAGCCATTAGGAATAGCTATCGTAAATGCTTTATTTTGAAATACTTCGCGAGTCTCCCATTCTTTATGAAATTTATAACGCCCTATAAGGCAGCTACTAAATTCACTTACTGCATAGTCATCTTGTAACTTACCTTGCTGATCAACAGGGTAAACAGCAACGTTTTCTCGTCCTTTGCGGTAACTGGCAATAACAGCATTAACTCGATTAAATTCTAAATCGCTTAAGCATCTACGCCATGGTTTTCTAACAAACTTAATCTCAACACCATCAATCGCTTTATCTAATAAACTTAAAACCTCAACTGAGGCATCAGGTTGATCAATAGGTATAGCCTTATCAACACCTAAAAATAGTGGTGCTGCGTTTTTATCTTCATAACAAAAAAGTAATTCTTTGGCCGTAACGCCATCGCAAAAAACAATACACTTCAAAACAAAAATATAAAGTAACGTTCTAATTTTCATAGTGATTTTTATTTATAAACTAAATCTACAGTGTAGTATGTAGAACTAAACATACAAAATATTCGTTAAATTAATTTACATTAATCCTTCGTGTTTCAGCAACCAAAGTTTCCTATCAAGCCCACCAGCATAGCCCGTTAACTTTGCATTTGCGCCAATAATTCGGTGGCAAGGCACTATAATACTAATCGGATTTTTACCATTCGCAGCGCCTACTGCCCTCACTGCTTTTGGATTATTGAGTTGGTTTGCAATATAGCCGTATGTTTGCGACTGTCCAAAAGGTACCGTTAATAGTGCTTGCCATACGCTTTGTTGAAATACCGTACCGTTTGTATCAAGTGGTACATCAAAAGTAGTGCGTTTTTTTGCAAAGTACTCATTTAACTGCGCAGCACAAATAAGCACCGCCTTGTTAGTAACTTGCTCAAATGGCGTATAAGGGTGTTCAACTGGTGGATAAAACCCAACGTAACTCACGCCTTTCTCGGTCGCTTGAATAATTATGTCGTCTATAGGGCTCGAAATGGATGTTTGAATGATCATTATAATTGCTGCCAAAGTTGAAAAGTTAAGTAAGAGCGAAAAGGAGCGCTGTTAGTAGGTACGAAAGGGTTTGCCGCCGCTTGAGCTTTTTTAACACCTAAGTCGCCATCAAGTAATATATCGGGCTGGCTTTGCCCTCGCAACTTTGCATAATTTACCGTCCAAGGACCAATTCCCTTTAAATTAAGCCATTCGTCTAAATCGTCATTTTCAGGATTTAGTGCACAAAACTGGGCTAAGTTGTGTAGCGCATTTTTGCGTGCTTGTGGCATTTTAAAAAATGCAAAATCACTATTAGCAACAATTTTAGCCGTAGGAAAATAAACGGCATCGCCCTCTTTTTCGCCTAATTCATCAACTAACTTTGTTACTAAATTATGCGCCGCAGTAACACTCACTTGTTGTCCGAGTACCGCCCTTATACCGGCTTCAAAACTTGACCAAATCCCTGGAAGTCTGAGCCCTTCACACACTGTAAACGCATTGTTTATATTGGCGCTTAAATGCGTTTCAATTAAATTAATATCGGCATCTAAATCAAGAACACGGCGTATATTATTTATAACAGGTTGTAAGTACACCGTATTGTCTATATTGATAGATACACTAAAGTGGTTTTTACTCGCTATAAATTCAGCGGTAAAGCTTCCTTTATATTCCTCACTTGCAAAAGTACGTCCGTAGCTCGTTTGTGTTATCCACTCCATTGGTTTTATCAAGCGCCGTTGTAAAAAGCCCTGCAAAGCAGGCCAATTATAAGGCGGCCTAAATGGCAGGGTTAAAGTGAGTGTTGACGTTGGTTTTTTATCGCCACTGCGCAGCTTCGAGGGAGCTATATTTAACTGCTGTAAAAATGCATCATTAAAGCGCCTAATGCTTTTAAAACCTGCGGAAAACGCTATTTCGGTAAGGGGTAAATGTGTTTCTTGAATCAGCTTTTTAGCAAAGTGACATTGGTTAAATAATCGATATTGCGTAATCGACACGCCAAAATACTGCTTAAACAACTGTCTTAAATAACGACTACTTACACCTAAACGAGCTGCTAATTTTTCGCAGTCGTGCTCGTCATTTTGATCTATTAACTGTTTTGCTCTAAGTGCAGTCGTTTTTGTACCCTGCCATGCTGCGCTGCCAGGGGCACTATCGGGCCTGCAACGAATGCAGGGTCTAAAACCATCTTGCGCCGCGTTATGGGCAAACTGATAATACGTGACGTTTTTTTCGTGTGCGGTAGGAGCTGGGCAAATAGGTCTGCAATAAATACCGGTACTTTTTACCGCTACGTAAAAAAGCCCGTCAAAACGAGGATCGCGACTCTGACGTGCTTTTTGCCAATGTGAAGTGTCCATAAACGGCTCTATAAGTTAACCTAATAAAGCCTAGCTTATACAAAAAAAACTGTATTACTAGCCATATTCGGCACTCAACCAATAGCCAATAAATAGCGATTTTGTACTTCTTGCCAATTAATTACATTATAAAATGCAGCAATATAGTCAGGACGCTTATTTTGATACTTCAAATAATAGGCATGCTCCCATACATCAAGTCCCAAAATAGGGATATTTCCCTGCATTAAAGGGCAATCTTGATTAGCACTATTTTCTACAATCAACTTTTCATCCGGCGTTACACATAACCACGCCCAACCACTACCAAATTGGCTAATTGCCGCAGCTGTAAATTGGTCTTTAAATTTATCAAAACTGCCTAGTTGCTCATTTATAATCTGAGCCACAATACCTTCAGGTTCACCTCCTCCTTGTGGGCTCATTACTTGCCAAAATAAGCTGTGATTAAAATGCCCTCCTACATGCTCTTGTACTGCTTTTTGCAAATTACTAGGCAGGCTGTTTATTCCCTTAAGTAATTTTTCAGCATTTGCGGTTGCATATACAGTATCTGCTAAAGCAGCATTGGCTTTATTGATATACGTTTGATGATGCAATGTGTGGTGAATATGCATAGTTTTGCGGTCTAAATGAGGCTCAAGCGCATCATATTCATAATCAAGTGCTGGCAATGTAAACGCCATAAATTACTCCTTTATTTTAATGTAGCAGGCTGTTTGTTGAGTCTTTAGAGCATAAGCAAAAATTCACTTGCTCTATTAGCTCAGGTAAAAAATGATAGCGTCTTGCAAATGATACAAGTTCAGAGGAAGTTTTAATGTAATGATGCTTACTCACTTTTTGTATATCGTAATGAGTATGCTTAATTAATGAAGAGAGTGTTAAGTGTACTTCGCATAGCCATTTGCATGCATTTTCAGGCTGTTGCATAGCTATATAGGTATCAGCTAAATTATGCGACGCAACAACAAGTGCGGGTATACAGTGCTCAATAGCATGAATGACAGTGTTATTAATCTGAGCATATAAAAACTGCTGAAGAAGATGATCTGCAAGTGTTTTAGCTAATAAGTATTTATCGCGGGCTTCGAGAAGTGCACCTTGTTCAAATGCATAATTACCTTGCATTATATTCGACTGCCAAGGGCTTAATGCTTGATCAAGATAAAGTAAATCTGAGTGGGGTTGTTTTTGACTTGAGATCATATAATCATCTGCACGTTTATTTATGAGTGTGTATTTAACTTACACACCCACAAAACTAAATGCAAATGATTTTCATTAACTACTTAGCGAAGTCTAATAATTCCTGCCCTGTTAAGCGATATATAATCCATTCGTTTTGAGGCTTTGCACCAATGCTATTGTAAAAATCGATAGCGGGTTTATTCCAATCAAGCACTACCCATTCAAAACGCCCACAGTTATTACTAATCGCCTTATTAGCTAAGTGCTTCATAATGGCTTTACCTGCGCCATTGCCACGGCTATCTGGGCTTACGTATAAATCTTCAAGGTATAGGCCATTTTTACCTAACCAGGTAGAGTAATTATAAAAATATACCGCAAAACCAATTGGCTCATTACCTTCTAAACAAATTATGCTGTGCGCAGTTGCACCTTCACTAAACAGAGTATCTAAAATTGCCTGCTCGTCTGTTTTTACTGCATCAGGTTCTTTTTCATATATGGCAAGTTCGGTAATAAAGTGCAAAATTGTTTTTGCGTCACTTGGTTTTGCATCACGTATTATAACGGGTTGGCTCATTGTATTTTTACCTTAAATATACTGCTCTAATTTATCTTTTAAAATATCTAATTGAATAGGTTTACTCAAGTAGTCATCCATTCCAGCTGTTATACAACGCTCTTTATCTGAGTTCATTGCATTTGCGGTGATAGCGATTATTTTAATGTTTTTATGCTGTATGCCCGCCACGCCTTTACGAATAGCAGCGGTTGCTGCAAAACCATCCATAACAGGCATTTGGCAATCCATAAGTACGAGCTTAAAGTATCCTGAATCATGCGCTTCTAATATATCAATCGCTAATTGGCCATTCCCAGCAATAGTAACGTCACAATTAAGCTTTTTGAGCATTAATTTAGCCACCTGTTGGTTAATTGGATTATCTTCCACCAGTAGTATTTGGGAAAACTCCTGCATCTTTTCTTTTTTAAGTGACGAAATATAGCCTGACGTAACAAGTGGGAGCGTCTCGCCTGCATCATTACTCGTTATAACCGACAGTGCAGAAATTAAATCGGCAGTGGTTACTGGTTTAGGAAAATATGCCTGAAAGCCAGCATCAGAATAACGCTGCGCGCCTTCCATACCTGCAATACTAGTCATCATTACAAGTGGCATTGATTTATAATGTTCATGTGCTTTTAGTGCTTTACACAACTCTATGCCATCCATTCCTGGCATTTGCATATCAAGCACTGCAATGTCGTACATGCAACTTTTATCTTTATATTGCTGCGCGCACATATCAAGTGCTTCATGTGCATCACATGCGAGTGCAACCTTAGCGCCCCAATGTTCAAGCTGTTGTGAAATTACAATTCGATTTGTCTCGTTATCGTCAACAACTAAAACTGTTAGCTCTTCCATATTAATATTAGGAATATAACGCTCTTTTTGATCTCCCGGAGTTAACATTATAGTGGCGGTAAAGGTACTCCCTTTACCTGCTTCACTTGTAAGAGAAATTGCTCCTCCCATTAACTCACAAAGCTGCTTACAAATAGCCAGCCCTAAGCCACTGCCCCCGTATTCACGCGTTGTTGATGCATCTACCTGAGAAAAAGGGGTAAATAACTGCTGTTGCTTTTCTTCACTTATTCCTATGCCTGAATCTTTTATACTTGCAACAAATTCTAAACCTTGAGCCACTTTATTAATTTTGGCGCTTACCACAACCTCGCCCTTACTCGTAAACTTAACGGCGTTACTCAGCAAATTAGTAAGTACTTGTCGAATGCGCCCAGGATCTCCGCATAACTGCGAAGGCTCTAGCGCTACCAAATCTAAAATTATTTCTATACCTTTTTCTTGAGCAGTCAATGCTTGTGCGGCAGCAACTTCGCCAATTAAATCACGTCCATTAAAGTTAATCTCTTCAAGTTCGATTTTACCCGCTTCGGCTTTAGAGAAATCTAAAATATCGTTAATTACACCCAATAAAGAATGCGCACTTGTTTTGGCTATACCTACTTTTGTTTCTATTGGTTTAGAGAGTGACTCTAATTGAACAAGTTCTAGCATACCGAGTACACCATTCATTGGCGTTCTTATTTCATGGCTCATGGTTGCTAAAAATTGGCTCTTCGCAATGGCTGCATCTTCTGCTTTTACAAGGGCTACTTTTAACTCCTCACTGATTACTTTTCGTTGCTGAGAAATTAAAGTACTTCCCACTAAAGTAGCCAATGATCGAAGATACGTTTCTTCACTTTGCGTCCAATTGTGATGTTCGCCTACCGTTTCAGCGCACAAAATACCTAAATTACCATCACCAGTTGCTATTACTGCATCAAGCATCGATTTAATATTTAATGGCTTTGTATACGCTTCTATAAAATCAACAGTTGCTGGGTGCGTATAAACATCATCAATGGCTACTAAGTTTTGCTTATAAATGGCGCTATAATATGCAGGGTAGTCTTTAGCAGTTAAAACAGCATCTGTATCTACAAACCCTTGTCCATCTATGTATAAACTATGACACGTCATTACATCTCGTTGATCGTTAAAAATCCATACCGACGCACGTGCAACATTTAGCACTTCGCACATAGATTTAACGGCTAGCTTTTTAACTTGCTCTACATCACTATTTTGCACTTCAGGTGCGACTGTAAGCGCGGCTAAATTTTTGTTATAGCGGTTTGCTTTTTCGCTTTCGAGTTCAAGGCGCTTATGTGCATCAATACTTTGAAATGAGCCAAAAACACGTACGCATTTACCATCTTTAAGCTCTGCTTGGCCCATCGATTTAACCCAACGTTCTTGTCCCGAATAGGTCAAAATAATAAGCTCTACACTCCAGCTTTCACCTAAAGTCACAGCGCATTCAAATAAGGTACTTATAGTGTCTCGGTGTATTCCTGGTTTATAAAAATCAATAGCAGTATCTATCCTCGGCTCAAATCCCTCTGGTACTTCGTGGATAACTTTAACTTCATCAGACCAATAAAGAGTATGCGCATCTAGGTCCATCTCCCATGCACCAATCTGTCCTTGCTTACTCATTGATTCAAGCAGGCTTTGCTGACGGCTTATTTTTAATTGTGTATTGTAACGTTCTGTAATATCTAAAATAAATCCATCTAAATACAATATATTGCCATCATCTGCGTAAATCGCTTGGCCTTTTTCGTTTACCCAATGCAAAGAGCCATCGCGGGCTTTAATTCTATACTCAACAGACCATGACTGCTTAGCGCTAACACAACGGATAATTTCATCTTTGATTTTTTGAGAATCGTCTTCACATATTAAATCAAAGAAGCAAAGGTCTTCATTGTGTATCAACTCACCGGGTGAATAACCGGTTATTTCACTCGCTTGCTCGCTCATGTAAAGCATGCTTAATTTGTCATCAAACTTACATCTATAAATTATGCCGGGGATATTTGATACCAAAGATGCAAATCTGTCTCGACTTCCTTGTAGCTCAAGCTCTGTAGATTTTCGATCTGATATATCTAAATGCGTACCGATCATGCGTTTTGGAGAGCCATCGGTATTCCACTCAACTATTTTTGCAGTATCGAGAACCCAAATCCAATGTCCATTTTTATGCTTCATGCGGGCTTCACTAACATAATAGTCAGTCTCGCCGGAAAAATACGCTTGAAGTTTTTTCTCCGACATAGCTAAATCATCAGGGTGAGCGTAGGTATACCAAGTATCTATAGTACAAGGTTCAATATCACTGAGCTTGTAACCTATAATCTCGGCCCAGCGGTTATTAAATGTCACATTTTTAGTATCAATGTACCAATCCCAAATACCCACTGCTGTTGAGTCAATCACTAGTTGTAGCTGTGTTTTGTGCTGTTCAAGCTCTAGCTCTTGTAACTTAAGCGCTGTAATGTCGGTACGAATAGCAATATAGTTTTGTGGTATACCGTTTTCATCTAAAAATGGTGCAATGGTGGTATCTACCCAATAAAAACCACCATTTTTAGCTTTATTACAGATTTGCCCGTTCCATACATCACCGCGTTTAAGCGTTTTGTACATATTTTTAAAGAATTCTTTTTCGTGTTTACCTGAATTTAAAAGGCGATGGTTTTCGCCTATTAATTCATGTTCGTCGAAACCACTGATCTCACAAAATTTCTTATTTACAAAAGTAATAGTGCCATGTAAGTCAGTTACCGCAACAATGGCATGTTCATCTAATGCACTTTTTTGTTCTGCTAATTGTTTTAACGCAATTTGAAGTGCCGAACGTTGTTTTTGTAATATACTTTGTTGTTCTTCTTTTACGGCTACTAACTTACGTAAGCCTAATGAAAGCTGATTAAATTCAATGCTATCGTTTATTATTGGAACTTTAACTAAATCGCCTTTTGTAATATTTTCGACAATTTTAGCTAAGTTAATTAAAGGCTGAGACAGCCGGCGACCAAACCACCACGACAACGTTAATATCAGCAGTAAGGCACCTGAATTAGTTAATACAGCGAGCTGCTTATAATAATTAGCACCTTGTAGTGCGACTTCTTTTGGTTTTGATACAAGTAGCTGCCAGCCAGACTCATTTAAAAACTCTAATGAATTAATATACCCATATAAAGTGACTTCATTTTTATCAATATAAGAAAAAACACGTTGTATTGGTGAGCCATTTTGAGAGAAAAATGATGGTTGGGTATCGTCTGAAATATTACTTTTTTGAATTTTATTATTGTGCATAACATAAAATGTTATGTCTTTATTAGCAGCGTGTATTTTACTTAGATTATTTAATAAGCCATTTAAATTTATATCTGCAAGCAATATTGCTTGTAGCTTATTTTCATCATTTAATATCGGTAAGCCAATAATATGATATTCACGCCCTGAGGCAGTCATTGACTGGAATTGGATTTTACCTGTATTTATAATCCCAGAACGTATGTTATTAAAGCGCGGCTCTTCAATAACATTTAAAAAAGGTGATGAAGGTAGTGAATTAACGAGGTTTACATCAATAAGCTCTACATGATTAACAAAATCATACTGCTCAATAAATTGATTAATTAATTTTTGCTTTTTATTGGGGCTGATATCAAATTGTGATCTAAGCAAATATAAATCTTTAACATGGTCTGTAAACCAAATATCAGCAAATTGCTTACCTATATTATTAAGCTCGTTAAGTTCAGTGTCTGCATTTTGTTTAAGCGTGCTATTTACATGTTCAAGACTAAACCACGTAAGTATACAAAGTGGCCCTAAGGCTATAATTATAAAGGTTATAATTAACTTACTTCGAACAGACTGTCCTTTACCTGTTAATTCACCAAAGTTTAAACCTTTGTCCATGCTTAATATCCAGCAACTTATAATCATTTAATATTACTTACATTAATGCACTAAATATATAAAGACGCAAGTTTTGAGCGGTAAACTCCTTAAAAACTGGGTATTTAGCGTTACAATCTTAAATTCACATTTTTTAAAAAATACGCCTTTATTACTAACTTATAATTACACTTGCTTACGCTACAACTTCTGTAGCTGTTTTAAACTCCTCGTGATATAAGCAGTATTTAATCAATGCGTTTGAGGGCATTATGGCGCACGATCACTCACATAGTCATGTAGACGAAAACCAAAGCAATAAACAGCTCACCGTCGCTGTGGTTATTAATGTATTGCTAACCGTAGCCCAAGTTATTGGCGGGATATTTTCGGGCAGCTTGTCACTTATAGCCGATGCCCTTCATAATTTAAGTGATGCTGCCGCTATATTTATAGCCTTGGTTGCACGTAAAGTTGGTAATAAGCCTGCTGACGGCACTCATCATTTTGGCTATAAACGCGCTGAAATACTTGCCACACTTTTTAATAGCAGTACATTAATATTAATTGGCGTGTATTTAATTTTTGAAGCCATTTCGAGCTATTTAAACCCTCAACCAATTAATGGCTGGATAGTTGTGTGGGTGGCAGCAATAGCGTTGGTAATTGATTTAGCAACCGCATTTTTAACCTACCGAGCGGGAGCAAATCACAGTATAAATATAAAAGCGGCCTTTATTCATAACGTATCAGATGCAATGGCATCTATTGTTGTTATTATTGCAGGCACCTTAATTATTTTATACCAATGGTATATTGTTGATTTAATTGCCACTGTGCTTATTTCTGTGTATGTAATTTATCATGGCATTTTACTATTAAAGCAAAGCTGCAAAATTTTAATGCAAGCAGCGCCTAGCAACATTGATACACACGCAATATCACATGCTATTAGCAATGAATTTAATATCGAATCGGTAGTTAGCATTAAGCTTTGGCAACTAGATGATAAAGAAAATTATTGTGAGCTTGTTATTAGCACTCAGCACTTAATTAATTTGCCAACAATAAAAAGCTTTTTACACGACAATTTTAATATCGAAAATTGCATAATAGAAATCCGACCAATCGCAAATTAAAGCCCAATTTAATGTTCTTAATAACAAGCTAAACCAAATACATAACTATTTAATTGAAAACAGCTCGTATTATCATTTACAATATTGCCATTAACTCATAATGAGATACCGTTTTTGAAACTTTGGTTACGTAGAATTCATTTAGGCCTTGCCCTTATTAGCGGACTATTTTTATTAATAGTGAGCTTAACCGGTGCTGTTATGATTTATGCAAAAGATATACAGCACTTAATAGAGCCTGCAAAATGGCAAGTAACACCACAAGAAAATTTAATGCCTTACGATGAACTTATACAAAATGTACAAGCTCAAACTAAGCAAAAAATCACTTTTTTTATGCCAGAGCAAGCGCCAAACGCCGCATGGCAATTTAGGTTAGCCAATAAACATTACGCCAGTGTTAATCCCTACTCTGGGAGTGTACTAAACGTCTATGAATCAACAGATACTATTTATGGGTTTGCGATGGGATTGCATCGCTGGCTGTTGTTTGAAAACAGTAAGGGTGAAAAAACCTTTCGAAATTGGATGTCGGTGTGTGCATTGCTACTTTTAATAAATGTATTACTCGGCTTTTATTTATGGGTAAAGCCCAAAAACAGAGTTAAACGTTTAGCTATAAAACCAAAAGCCAAATTTAGAGTGCTCATGTATCAATTACATACAGTGCTTGGTGTTTACTTTTTTATACCCCTTATGCTTATTGCCTTTACTGGTATGGCATTTAACTGGAAAACACAAACTCAATCTGTATTAGAATTTGTAACGTTTAATAAAGTAGAACAAAGACCTGAAGCGCCAAAAATAATAGCCCCTTCTCAAGCTGCGTTAAACTACAATCAAGCAATTAAAAATGCAGAGAACGTATTTCCAGATGGCAAAGTATATAGAATTTACTTACCTAAAAAGGATGACGAAGTAATTGCACTGAGAATGCAAAACCCTGGCGAAAGCCACGCTTACAGTTGGGTTTGGACTAACCCATTTACTGGTAAAGTATTAAACTCATTTGACGCCAGTAAAACCAACTTTACAACACAAGCATGGAACTTTAAGTATAAGTTTCACATTGGTGATTTTGCAGGTCCTATTGTGCAGTTTTTATGGTTATTAATAGCCCTTTCACTCGCATTTTTTATTGTAAGCGGTGTATATTTTTGGTTAAAACGCCATAAATGGAAATAAATCTCATTAACACTTGCGTCATTAGTTGATAATAATTACCATTACGTAAATTATTATCAACTAAGACACCCCATGTTAAAAACTTCGCTTTGCCTTATTGCTGTTGCAATCAGTACTAACACGTTAGCAAATGAAAATAATAAAAATGAATACACTTCTGATCAGTTAGAGCATGTCATTGTATCTGGCAGCCGCATATCAGAGAACATTGACGAAGTACCTGCCTCGATTACCGTTATTAATCAGCAACAAATACAACAGCATTTAAAAGTAAGCTCAGAGCTGGGAAGTTTACTCGCGCAAATGGTTCCTGGCCTTGCTCCCAATACTGGCAGTTCAAGTAATTCAGGACAAACACTACGCGGCCGCGCGCCATTAATAATGATTGATGGTGTACCGCAATCAACCCCTCTTCGTAATGGTTCTTTAGGCGTAAAAACGCTTGATGCAAGTGCCATAGCGCGCATTGAAGTCATAAAAGGGGCAACGTCTATTTATGGTAATGGTGCCTCAGGTGGCATTATTAACTACATAACAAAACAGGCTCGCAGTGATGGAAAACCTGAAGGTGAAATAAGTATTTCAAGCCGCTTTAGCGCTGTTAAATTAGCAGAAAGTGGCGGCGGTAGAATAGCGGCCGCAGTAAACGGAAAGCTCGACAAACTAAGCTACCTGTTAACGGCAAGTTATGAAGAAAACGGCGTACAACGCGATGCAGAGGGCGATATTTTAGGCTTACAATATGGTTTATCTGACTCTGAAACTCAAAACTATTTTACCAAACTAACTTATGATTTTGACGACGAAAAGCAACTGCAGTTTAGCTATAACTTTTACAGCTCACAGCAAAAAACTGATTTAGGCGATGTTACTGGCGATGGCAATATAGGGGAAAAAACATACGCTATACACGTCCCCTTAGAGCTTCAAAAACAAGGTAAACCGCAAGGCCCAGAAGGCAACGAAAATATAACCCTAAAATATGTTGATTACGCGTTGTTTGAAAACACACAAATGACCCTCGATCTGTATAAACAAAATATAGAAAACGTATTCTTTTTCTCAACCGCTTTAGCCAATCTTGATGAAGGTTATAGCGGTGGTCAATCGGTTATTAAATCAGACAAGCAAGGTGCCAGAGCTACATTTAATAGTCAGTTTGATTTTGAAAACGTAACAGCCACCCTAATCTACGGTATTGATGCCTTAAACGATAAAACATCGCAACCTTTAGTAGATGGCCGTGTGTGGGTGCCAGAAATGGACATGGAAAGTGTGGCAGGCTTTTTACAAACAAAATGGGTAATAAACGACGACATTATTGTAAAAGCGGGTGTAAGAAACGAAAGCATTGATTTGAGCGTAAGTGACTACCAAACGCTAAAACTTTGCAAAACCGCATCGCAATGTTCAGTACCATTAAATGTGCGTGGCGACACCATTAATTACGATGCAACAACCTATAATGCCGGTATTAAATATAACTTAACAGATGCCTTTAGCCCGTTCTTTAGTTACTCACAGGGCTCTGATATTTCTGATATTGGTCGCCTACTTCGCGCAGCAACCGTTGACGATATTGCACTTATTCAAACACAAGCCTCAATAATCGACAATTACGAAGTTGGTTTTACCTCACAGTTTGAAAACGTGCGTTTTGAATTTGCTCTTTACAGAAGTACCTCAGAGCTTGGTACAAGTAATGAGTATAATGAAATAACGGGTGTTTACGAACCTGTGCGTGCACCACAAGAAATATGGGGTTACGAAGGGTTAGTTAACTACACTATTACCCAAGACCTTAAATTAAGCGCCACATACAGTTACGTAGAAGGTAAAAACACCGAAGCTGATGACTATCTAGGCGCAAGTCAAATTAGCCCACCTAAAGCAACAGCGAATGTAACGTGGCAAACAAATGACGAGCTATCGCTTGCAATGAGCTTTTTATATGTAGGCGACAGAAAGCGCTTTGATAAAAATGCACAAGGCCAATACTCTGGCGATCAGGGCCCTGTTAGTAGCTACAATACATTTAACTTAAGTGGCCAATACAATGTTAACGCTCAATGGAGTGGTTATTTTGGAATAGAAAACCTATTCAATAGTGACTACTACCCAGCCCGCGCACAGGCATACACCTACGGTGGATACAATATTAAAGGATTAGGCACAACGGCAACGCTGGGTGCTAAATATCAATTTTAACAAATAAACACACGTTATAGGCATGCCCTGCATGCCTATATGCTCAACAAATCCCGCATAAATAAACGTCTCAATTTTTATTTAGGGCGTGTTGATCTTTGTGGATTGAGATTTGTTCAATCTAGGGGCGATTAAATTGCGGCGCGAGGTTTGTAACCTAGTGGGCTAAGTAAAAACCGAGCAACAAAAAGTTAATCGTCCCTAGAAAGAACCCTTTGGGCAGCGCATGTTTGGTCTTTATGCTGCGTTATCGCCTATTTATGGGGAATAACCACACTACATAGGCACTGTCTTGCCTAAAAACCAAACACACTGCTGCAAATTCAACCACCAAAGTTCAATACGCCCTAGCAATCATGATCTTGTATTAGATGCTAATGCAAATAAAAAACTGTCCATAAACCAAGCAGTAACGCAAACTTAAATAAGAATCAAAACCAATAGTAACGCAATGATTTTTATAGAGAAAACTTGCAATATAGGCTATTTGTACTACACTGCATACAATTGAAATAGTTAAGGCGATTTATCATGAAAGGTAATCAAAAAGTAATCGATGCGTTTAATACATTGTTAGCTAACGAATTAGCAGCAATCGATCAGTATTTTATACACTCGCGCATGTATGACGACTGGGGTTTAAACAAACTATACGAACGCCTTAACCACGAGATGGAAGAAGAAAAAGATCACGCAGACTGGCTTATTAAGCGCATCTTGTTTTTAGAAGGTGTACCAAATATGACTAAGCGCCGTGATTTACTTATCGGTAACGATGTAAAAAGCATGATGCAAAACGATTTAACACTAGAGCTTGAAGTAGTTGCGTGTGTTAAAGACGTCATCGCAATATGTGAAGAACAACAAGATTATCAATCTCGTAGCATTTTAGAAAAACTGTTATTTGATACCGAAGAAGACCATGTTTACTGGTTAGAGCAGCAACTTGGCTTAATTGATAAGATTGGTTCTGAAAATTATCATCAAGCACAAATGGCTTAGTAGGAGCATATTATGAAAGGCGATAAAGACGTTATTGCAGCGCTTAATAAAGTACTCGCTAATGAGCTTGTTGGTATTAACCAATACTTTTTACATGCACGCATGTTTAAAGATTTTGGTTTCACTCAACTAGACAAAGCAGATTACAAAGTATCAATTCAAAAAATGAAAAACGCCGATCGTTTAATCGAACGTATTTTGTTTTTAGAAGGCTTACCAAATCTTCAAGATTTGGGCCGATTACGTATTGGTGAAAACAGCGAAGAAATGATTGCAGCTAATATGGGTTTTGAACTCGATACTATTGATGAGTTACGTAGCGCAGTTAAACTGGCTGAAAACAAAAAAGATTATATTACCCGTGAAGCCCTTGATCACATTTTAAATGAACAAGAAGAGCAAATTGATTGGTTAGAAACCCAACAATTGCTTATTAAAAATACGGGTATTAAAAACTATTTGCAGTCTCAACTGTAAATAGTAACAAGCATAAAAAAAGCAGCTAAAAAGCTGCTTTTTTTATATCTAAGTTTTTATATGTAATTAAGCAACTTGATCCGTTACATCAGCAATCTGAATAAGTCTGCGATTAAGGATCTTTTTAGTACAACCACAACACTTACCGCATTGGCTGCCTACTTTAAGCTCTTTAGTTAATTCACGCATGGTCGTTGCACCATCGTCAATTGTTTGCTCAATTTTTTTATCAGTCACACCGTGACATAGACAAATATACATGAATACAAACCACTCTCAATTTCATTTAGTGCGTACATACTAATCTAAACGAAAATGGTTATCAATTGTTATTTAGCTAATATGTATTATTTAAAATTTTTTTTGGCCAGCGCCACTTAAATTGAGAATTCGCGGCAGCTTGAGAATAGTTTAAATTTTAAGAAAGGTGTGGCACTTAGATTGAGATTTATTAACTACAGCCCACCTTAAATCTAAATAAGGTTAGGTTTAGGTAAATATTTGAATGGTTGAAAATTAATTACATTAAAGCTTTAAAACCTTAATGTATAAATACGGAATTTACGGGTCGGTTATTTCCGGTTTATGCCAGTGTAGGTCGGATAAGCGAAGCGCCATCCGACACAGTAAAATACCTTGCCAATTATTATCAACATTTTATGTTGTCGAGTGGCTGGAGAGTGCCATAAGCGGACAGTGCTAACGAGGCTGTAGAATAACTCCAACAGCCAAATTCAATTAAAAAACGAGTTCTTCAAATCAACTCTAAGCGCTTTAAAAGCATTAGGTAATGTATTTGGAACCCATAAAACAGGCTGTTTTTCTTAAAAAAAGTAATTCTACAGCCTCATCGCCTTGCTAAGCAGATAAGAATAGTTGGTTATAATCGTGAAGCGATAACCAACTGTTTTTATTCTGTCTAAGTAACTTGTTAGAGCTATTTCCGTGAAAACTCAATAGCTGCATCAACAAATTCACTCTGAAACGTCTCAGGGCTTTTCTTCAATATTGATGAGCAAGATTCTAAGTGAACTTGCTTATAACCAGCCTGAGCCTTGAGTAAGGCAAATAATCGAGGGTTTTCAGACTTTACAACAATCTCCCAGATCAATGAAGTGTCGCTATTTGAATTTAATAGCCAATGCTTTTCTATAATATTTTCGAAGCTTTTTAATTTGTCTGATTCTTCGATAGAAAATCTATCATCGTATTCAATCTTCATTTGTATAGAAACCTCAAATTTTAAATTTTGCCAATAGCTCTAACAACGGCCAAAGCAGCGGCGCGTTTACGCCTCCGACTGCCTTTTCTTGTTAAATGCATTTACGCTCCATAGGTATACTCATACCATGTTCAAGAGCGTCTTTTGAAAAATTGTTGTTCTCAATATTAAAGCCATGCGATTCAAAATATTTAATTTGATGATCTGAGGCGGCCGACAGCGTAATTTTCGCAATACTATTCTTCTTACCGTAGACAATGATATTCTTTAGTAATTTAGCAAACAGGCCAAGACTACGATATTCATGAAAATGATGCTTTTTCTCATTCTCTGGTACTGGTTCATATGGATTACTGAATTCAACATCCGAGATATGTAAGTTATTTGGATAAACTCTAGCAAGAAGAAATTGACCACAAATTTTATTTTCTAGTTCAGGATCTTGTACCTTGGCATGCACTAGCACTATGTCTTGAAGAACTTTTTTTTTCATAACCTTCTCAACTTCTCTGAAAAGAAATGGGTTCCCGTTATCAAAGTGCTCACTTAACTTGCGTGGGTTAACTTTAGCTCCTGACTCAACATAATGCATCCAAGCGTTACCACCGATTTCACATAAGCAACTCGGTTCAAGTTTGGCAATAGTATCTATGTCTTTCATGAAGTAGTATTCGACGCTGACTTCAGCTTCAAACTTTTCTTGTAACTCTTCGACTGGATATATCTCTTCCATGCTTACTCAATCTCCTAGCATTTAACGTCTTGTTAAATTTCTTTTGGTCCTTTGCTCATATTTGCTTCAAGTAGTTTTAGAATGAAAGCTGAGTCAACAATATTTTCATCAACAGCCTCTACAAATTGTGCATCCTCATCTCCTTTATTAGCTAAAGATATACCAACTTCGCCAGGTCTAGAGTCTGCTAAAACGAGTAAAATAATTCTCCCTGAATGAACACATGTTAAACGAACGGCATCAGCTTCCGCACCTTCAACATGTCGAAGCTTTTCAGATAGTAATTCAACTGACATCGCAGCTCTCTCATAACTTTTTAGGAAATAGTCTTGTGCAGCTAAGGATGAATTTTGGATTGTAGCTAAAGAGTTTGATGGCATTTAATGCTCCTTTATTGACTGAAATTTAACACTTTAGTATTTATGCGACACGCAGTTTGTGTTGCATAATCGCTTGTTGGACTGAGGCGCTACCTGCTCGGTGTGTCAGAGTTGGTGTTGTTTATGCTATGGGAATTTGCTTTTTAGAGGCTCTAGCTAAATCAGCTAATTTAATAAGCTTACCTATTATAATTTAAGCTTTCCCTGCATTGCTCAGCGTTTATTATCTATTCATTAAACCGAATGTTTAACCGTTAAGCAAGGATATTTTTCGCTCGCACAGTCGCTATTAGCCTGAGCAATTAAGCAGGTTAACTTATTGATTTGATGCAGCAAGCAAGGCTGCTAACTCGTTCGCGCTATTTTATTTGTCGCCTCATCTAAATTCATCACACCAATAAATCGTAAGGTACCCGTCTTGCATGACTGGCAAGACCAATGGGGTATTAATCGTTCTTGCTCTACCTTCGGCTTCACCGCTTTGCATGGGGTTGCTGATACTTGAGCCTTTATTAACCCTAACTTTCGCTTGCGACACGCATTAGCTAAAAAGCCATAGTGACGAATGCGCATAAACCCTTTGGGCAATACATGTTGTAAGTAGCGCCGTAAAAATTCATCACAACTCAGAGTCATGACTTTATCGCGGTTGTTATCTGCATAATCGCGGTATTTAAAGCTCACTGTTTCTTCAGTCGCTGACACTAATCGCGATTCTGACATCACGCCTTTTCGGGTATAACGAGCAAGGTAACTAACTAGCTTTTCACTGTACGTTAAACAGGCTTTGCTATACACGCACCATTTGGTTGGTGTGCTTACCTTCGCGAATGAACTATCGCATTCATTGAGCGCCGCGAGCATTTTCCCTCTAAACACTGTTGATAATGCTTTAACGGGGTATAAATAGCCTTTTTTTATTTCATGCCAGTGCGCTTTATCAAGCGCGCCTGCGGGTATCAAGCAATGCAGGTGAATATGCTGACTTAAGTTCTGCCCCCACGTATGCAGTACGCTTGTCATGCCTAACTGGCCATGCCTCTTTCGTTTCGCAAATTTACACAGCGTTTGCCATGCAGCTTTAAATAAACAGTGATACAACGCGTTTGGGTTGTAGTGCGCAATGATATTTAACTCATGCGGGAGCGTAAAAACAAGGTGGAAATAGCGACACGATAATAAATCCGGCTTTAAATAAACAGTGATATAACGCGTTTGGGTTGTAGTGCGCAATGATATTTAACTCATGCGGGAGCGTAAAAACAAGGTGGAAATACCGACACGGTAATAAATCTTCCTGCTGTTTTTGCACCCATTTAGCCGTAGCCATCCCTTGGCAACGTGGGCAATGACGGTCTCGACAACTACACCCAATTTGTTGTACTTCACTACAGTTATCACATTGCCATGCTTGATAACCGAGCTGACCCGTTCTGCATGATTGAAGGTGTTGGCAGACTCGTAACTGCTGATAACTCATTATGTGGTGCTGCCGATAATTCCCAAGGCCAGAATTTAAAATATCAGCGAGGTGCAAGCCTCTCATTGGTTTCCCCAACTTGCGAGTAAATCAATACCACCATGCCCTAATTCAGGTAACCAGTGTAAGTAACTTTGCGTGGTTCTAATGTCACTGTGACCAAGCTGATGTTGAAGTTGATGAAGCGGCATCCCTAACTCAAGTTGATGTGTTGCATAAGCATGGCGTAATACATGTGGATTACAGTGCTTTAAACCACACATTTGTGCATGTTTTTTCAATGCCTTTCTGAAGCTTGAGGGTGACATAGGTTTATCCATTAACCATCGTGAATAAAACATCCAGCCCGTTGGGTGATACATTTTCCAATAGCAACGTAATTGATTTAGCACGCTATCTGATACAACAACATAGCGTGACTTATCTCCTTTACCATGTTCAATTAAAATGGTTTTACGCTGTCCATCGATGTCTTGCACTTTGATGCGCAGCAGTTCGCCAATACGCAAACCACATCCATAACACACCACTATCAATGTTTTTAAGCGCATATCCGTGCAACTTTCTATAAGTCGTCGAATATCATCACGCGATAAATAAGTAGGTGCCCGAGGTTTTGCTTTAGGCAAGGCTATGTCTAAGTTCAGTGGGCGGTGTAAAATATTCTTAAACAAAAACCAAATGCTGTTTATTTGTATTTTTTGACTCGCTCTGGAGAGCTTGCGAATGGCGGGATCTTTAAAAAAGATATTCAGCTCATCATCAGTAATTAAATCGAGTGGTTTATTAAAATAATGGCTGAGTTTAAGTAAATGCTCGCAGTAACTTTTACAGGTACTTTGTGAATAACCACGGTAGGCTATTTCAATTTTGACTTGTTCAATGAGTGTATTCATGACTTACCTCCAAATATGGGATAACCCCAAGGTAAGTGTGGCTCAAATGGTCAGAATAGGATCTCCGCGTAGCGGCTTAGTTCAACAACGTCTTCAGAGGAAATGTCGCACTTACCGGTAAAAACAGATGCGGAGCATGAAGCGGCGTTAAACGAGTTCAATTGTGTGCATATATTTCTGACGACGCTACGCTCATTTTTCTACATAATATATGTTTTAACAAATAACCTAAGGTATTACTATCACTAAGTTTTCTAAAACTTTAAAGAAAAGTTGTATGGAACACTATGCGCGCGCCACTCATTTTCATGACTATATGCGCGAAGAGCAGCTTAACCAATCAATTCACGACGATATTTAGCCAATCTCAGGTCCGTTTATCGCTCTTTGCCGAAGTTCGGCTCAGTGCCATCAGCAGACATTGGTAACGCCTCGTTATACGCCAAATGCACTTATCTAAAAGCTTTAATTGCCTCATTAAGCTGCACATCTTTTCCGCTTTCAATATTCTCCACATCAAGAAATACAAATTCATGATCTACAGGCAATCCAATGTTTTCATAATTATCCCCATGAGAATTGAGATATCTTTCATTTGATAATGTGATCCCCCAACCATTGGGCAAAGCTTTTGTTAACGCATCGCTAAAAGCTCCGTAGCTTCTTTCACCAATAAAAGTAACGTTGCCTCTTGCTTGTAAACCTAAAAGAAATACTTCAGCCGCACTAGGTGTTTTTTGACTAGTTAAAACAACAATGCTTCCTGTGTAATGATTAATTTTTGATGGGGCGACAACAATTTTTTGAAGTTCACTATAACCTGTCGATGTTTTAAATTGTTTCCCCCCCAAGGCTAATTCTGAATCTATTAAGTAAGATAAAATAGAAAATGCTACTAAGTCACTTCCACCCATACTAAAACGTAAGTCAATAATTAAACCATTGCTTTGTTTGATGATAGGCGTAAATATCTCCATAACCTCTTTTGCTGCTTTTACGTCATTATTTGAGAAATCATCAAAGTTACTTATTTTTAAATAGGCAATATTTTGAGGCGTTTTTGCTAAGGTAAAATTATCGTGATATTGAAGAGTGGAATAGTTTTTATCAATGTAATTTTTAATGTTTTCCTGAGACTTTTCAATTAATGCGGTATGTAATTCCCAGTAAGTTGAGTATTCAGGGTAGTTTTCTGAGTGCGCTTTTAATTCATCCCAAAATGACCACTTTCTTGGTGAGTAATGTGAAAGCCTATCAAGATCTTGATTGAGTAATATGGCATGACCGTCGCGTAATTCTTTAAGAAAGTCATCTATGATACTAAATAGCTCATCTTGCGTAGTTTTTGAGGTTATTCTTTTTTGCCAAAGTTTTCTCTGCTCAACCCAATTAATATTTTTATCTTTTGAAAATGCATAGTGCTCTTCAAAATTATTCATTAGAACGTCAAGAACAATACTGGCATTAAATTCATAGTTTTTGTCTTTAATACTAACAATTTTTTCGGATTGACATTGAGCGGGTAAACTATCTAATTTCGTTAGCTTTAACGGAAACAAACCACCAAAGTTAAGTAAGCGAGTATCTTTATTCACTTTTTTTGTTTCTTCAATGAACGAGATTTGTTCAAACTCATCGGTGATAAAGTGGTTTTCCAAACAATGCTTAGTTGTTAAATCAAAGGCTGTTGTTTTATTGTCCACAGTATGAAAAACGTAACCATAACCTTGGGTTTTCCAAGTTGTCTCAGTGGAGTTCGCAGAATTAATGGTACAAAGTACGGTGAGTAGAAATAACAAAATCCCTTTATTCAAAGTTTACTCCTAATAGTGAATCACAACCGAACTAGACTAAGCGTAGAATGCTGTCTTAAGCGGCAAATTGCTGTTGGCTAAAAGAACTGAGGTCCACCATTTTTAAAATTTGTAATTAATAGCTGATTTTACTGGTCGTCCACCTTAGGGCGTGTTGTTAGGCAACGCTTTGCGCTATATTGCCCCGTAACCTTTTTATTTGGAATAGACTTACAACAATAAAACTAATGCCTATGCCTAACAAAAGCAGACTTGGTAACCATAAGGACATAAACCCACTTATTACAGGAGCTTTAACATTACCACCGCTATAAAGAACGGTTACTTGCTCTTGTTCTTTATAGCAAGCGGGACTACAACCATAATTAGACTCAAAAGTATGCTGTTTTTCAGTTTCATCCATGAAGCTTACTACAGGATATAGCGAGTCGTCTTTTTGAATTAACTCAATTACAGTGCCTTTTGCTGATAACGCGTTGTCGATAAAATCTGACGTACTTTTAGTAATATACAAGCCACCCAAAAACATCAGAACACCAAGTACCAGATACATATATCCTATCTTAATGTTGTTGTTCATTTTGCTGACGATACTGAACATACTTGAGTTACCTAAAAATTTAATAGTGCGCTTATCGCACATATTTCTGCCGACTTAACGCTCATTTGTCTACTCTATATAGTTTTAACAAATAACCTAAGGTATTACTATCACTAAGTTTTCTAAAATATTTGAGTTAAGTTAAATAGATCAATATGCTCGTGCAGCTCATTTTTATGAATATATGCGCAAAAAGCAGTTTGACCAATCAATTAACTATTATATTTAGCTAATCTCAATGACCGGTTATCGCTCTTTCCTGACTATCAACTAATTGCCAAAAGCTAACTTTATTACTCCCGAATAAATTAACTATATTCGATTCTTAATATTTACCACGCAAAAGTTTTGTGGAATAATGCCCGCCTCTTAGGGGAGTAGCCCGCTCAGTAATGAGTAAACTTATCAACATAATTGCACCTCATGTGCATGGTAAGTTTGTAATGTTGTAGCAAGCGTTATCGGCGAGACCTAGGTAGACACTATCCTCATGGCGGGAGATAGTTGTTTGCCTTGGTTTAGTATTCCCGCCTGTAAGAATCAATAATGGAAGTTTTTTTAACCTCAACCGTCACTGTCACACTTGCCGAAATAGGCGATAAAACCCAACTTTTATCGCTCCTGTTAGCTGCCCGTTTTCGTAATAAAGGCGCGCTTATTCTTGGTATTTTAGCCGCAACCTTACTCAATCATGGCCTATCAGCGTGGTTTGGGCAGTGGTTAAGTAATAGTTTTTCTTCTGAATATTTACCTTGGCTTGTAAACATCTGCTTTATTGTTGTTGGCCTTTGGCTATTAGTTCCAGATAAAGACGAAGATGTAAGTAGTAAATACGATAGCTACGGGGCTTTTTTAGTCGCTTTTGTATTATTTTTTATTGCAGAAATTGGTGATAAAACACAAATAGCGACGGTGTTGTTAGGCGCACAATATCAGTCTGTGTTTTGGGTAACGGTAGGAACCACGTTAGGTATGCTAATTGCTAACGTGCCTGTTATATACGCTGGTAATGCATTACTAAAAAGAATATCTCTAAACACCGTACGTGCTATTGCTGCTTGTGTGTTTGTGTCATTAGGTATTTATGGCTTAGTTACAATTTAATCAATATTAAAGCTCGCAACTGTTGATTTAAGTGCGAGCTTTAGTTTATCGATACGTTATTTATGCATTATTTACACAGTAACATCCCTTGGTTTGTGTAATTAAGAGATTTGAATTAAAACCTGCAGCTAAATTAGTGACCGCAGTTTCAACAAAACCACTTCCTTGGGCACAAGCTAATCCTTCAGAGAGCGGCCCAGCATAAACAAACTCACCGTTTTTATTAATAATAACGGCGGCAGGCGTTGCCGGAATAACGTGTTTAAGCTTTGGTGTTAATTCAACTTGTACAACCTTCATAGCTTTATTGGCAGCAAAAGAGGTTAACGATGAAATATGCGGCTTAGCTTGTATAGTACACCCGCATTTTTTTTCTGTTATAAGCACTAAAGACGGCTCACCAGTATCAACCCAATCCAATTGCTTTTTAAAGTTATTAAACCAGTGTTTTTGCAATAAAACTTTTGAGCTATCAAACGGTTTAAGCTGCTCTAATTGAAAATAAACTAACCCTGCAACAACACAAATAAGCCATGTAGCTATAAGCGAAAATACGAAAGTGTTAGATTTATTTAAACTTGGCAATGCTTTGCTCTAACACATCAATACTTACATCGATTAACTGCACCTTAGCGGTTAACTGCTGCACTATTTGCGTATCTTGGTACTGATTTTGGCGCATAGTATCAGTACTGCTTGCTATTAATTCAGTATTACCTGCCTGCTCAGCTACAACTTGTGCAACTGAATCAGAGCTTGAGGATACTGCGGCTATTTGCTCGCTCATTGCTGAAATATTCTCTTTCATTGCAGCACTAATACTTGTTAAATCAACTACAAAATTCACACACTGACTCATTGATTGTGTTGACGTTTTGCTATTATTAACAAGATCTTTTAATGTTAGACTAATTTTATCTGTTGTTGCTTTACTATGGTTAGCCAAAGATCTTACCTCATCAGCAACAACAGCAAAACCTCGTCCATGTTCACCTGCACGGGCGGCTTCAATAGCTGCATTTAAAGCAAGCAAATTTGTTTGCTCAGCGATACCCGATATTTCATTAAGAAGACCAGAAATAACCCCCCCAGCTGCAACTAAATGACTTATTTGCTCTTCTGTATGATTAAGTAACGTTAATAACTCTCTACTTTTCGAATCTGTTTGATGAACATCTTCTAACGCATTACTTACAGTTTTAGTAATATGGTCGACTTGACTCTTAAGCGCTTCACTTTCTTCTTCAACAAGCTTAAAGCCATGTGCAACTTGTGAGCCTGAATTCGCTATATCATCCGTTTGCTGTGTACGCTGCACTGCACCACCGGCCAGCTGTTCATGAACATGTATAAGCTCTCGCGAGTTTTTTTGCAGTGATTCTGATTGCGCTTGAACTTGCTTAATAACATCAGATATATAGTCTAGCAATGTATTAAATCCAACCACAGCATCGCTTTTAGTATCATCAGCACGTAGGGAAAGTTTAATATTTTCGGGGTCTTTCATTATTTGCTCTGTCGCATAACTTAATGACAAGCCTGCACGGCGCTCACGTTGCAATGTTTTAGCTATATAACCTGCAACTAGCACTTCAACAATCGCATACCCTGCATGTATAAGTACTGTAGTAAAAGCGAGTCTATCCGGATCAAATACGTAGAAACCTGCATTTTGAGTTTGAAGATAATAAAAAGATAAATGATGAACAGCAACAAATATAATTGCCGTTATAAAAACACGCCACTGTACAAACATTATAAGTACAGCCATTAAAATGAATATCTCAAAGTGAACTTCTATTAGCCCGAATGTTTGTTGGATGTGCAAAAAGGAGAACATCATAATAGCGGCTGCAACTACGTGTGCCGTTACAACGTTGTCAGGATACGTTCTGAGTAACCAAATTGGGAGTAAGCAAAGTGGCAAGCCAATAATAAAAGCTTGAGTTAACGTACCAAAATACAGACCAACCCCAATAGACTCAATAAATAGAAGACTAAAAATGATGGTAAATAACCGAGCGACACTAGACATAAAACCCTTTAATATATTGAAGCTTACTAAACACACAGCATTATACGTAGTAAAACTTAAATTAGAGCACCGATTTTAATAAAATTTAAGCCAGACTTTGAATAAGCTTATTTTATTATAGGTAATATTTTTTTAAACGTCGGTGTTGCTGCTTTTTTTGTCCATTGAAAAATAACTATTTCAGCGCATGAAATTACCGATCCAGCTTGGCGTAGCTGTTCAATCGCCAAATTTTTATGTTGCGGATTTCTCGAGCCAACTCCGTCGTGTACGATAATAACTTCAAAACCATTTTCTATTAAATCTAAGCATGTTTGTAAAACACACACATGCGCTTCAGTGCCAACAACAATAACTTGCTTTTTACCATAGCTTTTTAACTTATCAACAAAGCCAGGCTCTGCACACGCACTAAAGTACGTTTTATGAAAATACGTAGCATTAGGTAACGTATTTTTAATTTGCTGATTAGTCTCGCCCAACCCTTTGACATATTGCTCGGTTATTAAGACTGGGACACCGTGAATAATACCCGCCTGCGCTAACTGCAATGTACTTTTTAAAATATTCGGAAAGTCTTTAATTGCAGGAGCAAGCAACGCTTGTAAGTCTATTATTAATAACACGCTATTTTTTGCATCAATATTAGATAAAACCACTATACTCTCCTTATGAACATTAACTGTTATCTATATAGATTAGCTCACTATTTGAAAATAGAGCTTTTAACTTTACGTATATTATTTGTAATTAAAAAATAAAAACTTATGCTATATTTACTATCTAGCTAAGTATCATCCTATCCTCCACTGAGAGTGTTTATAAGTGCGTTTGAGCAAACTTTTTTTTCATATCACCATTGTTTTTTTACTATGCATCCAAAGCACTTTTGCATCACAAAACTATGCTCAACAATTACAACGAATTTCTACTGACGAAGGTCTCTCGCAAAGTTACGTTTTGCAGTCGCAAGAAGATGACATTGGCTTCATATGGATAGCAACCCAACAGGGTTTAAACCGTTTTGATGGTTATAAAGTAAAAACTTTTAATGGTGGCTTTGGCTTAGATAAACACTATATTTATGCATTATTTAAAGCCGAAGACGGAAAAATCATTGTCTCAACTGATCTTTCTGGTGCGTATATAATAGATCCCCTCACTTTAAAAACCGAAAAAATCTATTCTGGTCAAATAGATAAAGAAAAAAAGATGTTTTCTCCAATCTCCGCAATGACTCAGCAACAAGATACTTTTTACTTCGCCATAGATGGTCAAATATATACATTTGATGAGACGAGTAAACACTTTACACTTAAGCTAGCACTCCCAAATAAAAGGGACTACATTAGGTCATTAACGATATATAAAAACACTTTATATATTGGTACAAATGATGGTTTATACACTGCAAATATAGATAATTCAGAACTTGTAAAAATCCCTCTTCATCCCCCTGAAAAAAATACGATAGATAATATAAACGTCAAATTTTTAAGTGTTGATAATGAATTAGGATTACTTGTTGGTACTGTCGAAGGTATGTATCAATTAGCATTTGATAATAACAAAAATATATCTGCAGCAAATGTTACAACATTAATTCCTGATTATAATATATGGGATTATGCCAATACTGTTTACGGCGAGTTTGTAGCAACCGAAAGTGGATTATTTAGTTATCACCGCGAAACCAAAGAGTTAGAGTTCATATTAAATTATGAAAAAAGTAAGTTTAATATTAATGAAAACTCAATCAACGATCTAATGATTGATAAGTCCGGCGTGCTTTGGCTCGCATCTAGAACCCAAGGCGTGTTTACCTGGCCAATTAAAACCCGACGGTTTAAACACATTTTTTTACCCGGTAACAATACTGTTCATGCCACCTACCAAGATAAAAATAATATTATATGGCTAGGAACAGAAGATGGAATTGCGCGCTACGACAAAGCAACAAATAAAAGTGAAGTATATTTGAGCTCGACCGACTCAAAAGCAATATACGGAGCATCAGCGGTATTTGATATTTTTGCGTCTTCAATTGGAAACGATCAATTTCTTTGGCTTGTTACTTATGATGGTTTTAAACTTTTCGATAAGCAAACGGGTAAAATTATTGAAAATAAAGACACAGACAATAATGTAATTAACCAGCTCAACTTATTTGGTTTTGCCCAAGTTGCTGCAAATAAATATGCATTTATGTCTGATGATAACTTTTATATTTTTAATGAAACAACCGGAAAAACAAGAATTATTAAAGGACTCAAAGAGCAAGTTGACCCTTTATTTTCTTATGCTTTTTATAAACCCCTCGACACACATCCTGAAGAGTTTGTACTTGGCACATCAAAAAGTTTTTTTAGGTACAACGAAAAAACGAAAACTTTAACGACTATATTCCAGTCTTTTAATCCTAAAGAAGATATTTTTTACACTGTAGAAAACTTTTACTTAGACTCAAAACGAAATATTTTATGGTTGGCAACCACCCACGAAGGCTTGCTTGGTGTTGACCCAGTTACTTATGAGAGAAAACACTACATAGGATTAAAAAATTCATTTAATACTGACTCTATCTATTCGTTACTTCCTGATGAAAATGGTTTTTTATGGGCAAGTACCGACAATGGTTTATATCAAATAAACCTAGATACACTCAATGTGGTGAGTTATTCAGTAAAAGACGGATTGAATATAAACCAATTTACTCCTATAGCAGCAACAACATTAAACGATGGCAGGCTTATATTTGGTAGTAATGCGGGCGCGCTACTTTTTGACCCCTTAGACTTTGATGAAAAAGAATTATTTAAAAAAAATAATGTAGCGATTACCGATATAAACCTTTTTACCAAAGAGCTCGATTATTACCCTCATAAATACCTTAGCCAACCACTTGATCTCAGTTATGAAGACATGGGCCTTACAGTTAGTTTTTCTAACTTTTCTTACCCCAATATAGACAAAGCGTATTATAAGGTAATTCTTTCAGGGCCAACGTCCCTTACATATGAAGACTTACAATCTAACCAAGTGTTTTTCACAAAACTTCAACCCGGTAGTTATTCGCTAGAAATATCAGCACATAATCGCGATGGTATTGTTACAAGCGAACCTGCAACACTTAATATCAACGTAGCCTACGCACCATGGAAGTCGCCCTTAGCTATTGTCGCCTATGTAGTTTTAATAATTGCCGTGTTGTTTTTCATTTTTTGGCAATACCGCAGCCGCCAAGTTGCAATTGAACAAGCCCATAGAGCGACGATTCATTCGCAAAAGCAAACAGAACTCGCGCTTAAAAATAACAAAAGTGGCGTGTGGGATTATAATTTTAAAGATGCTTCCGTAAGTACGCTCAGAGGAAGTGAATTAGGCTATACAGGCTTGTCTGTACGCGTGCATATAGATCAATTTTTAGCGCTAATACACCCAGATGACCGACGTCGTTTTGAAAACCAATGGGAAAACTACTTCAAGTACAAAAAACAACAAAACTGGCAAGCAACTTATCGTCTACAGCATAAAAATGGGCATTGGTTATGGTATCAAGATACAGGACAAGTTATATACGATCCTCAAACAAATGAGCCGCTATATGTTTCTGGCATATATACCAATATCACTGAGCAACGGGCTAATGAGCAACAAGCAAAAATTCTAGGTGAAGCGTTTAGCCAAATAAACGACTGGTTACTTATACTCGATAAGCATTTAATGCCATTTTCTGCGAACAACAGTTTTATTGAAACGTTTTCAAGTGAACAAGCAGCCACTAAAATTAGCCCAAAATTATTTATTAGGGCCATTGGTAAAGATAAGTGTAGAGAGTTTGCAAATATTTTAAAAAAATTAAAAGCTACAGAAAACTGGCAAAGTGATGCTTATATAAAAACAGCAAAAAGTAACGAACATCCAATACATATAAGCGCCACAGCCGTAACAAAAGATACTGCAAGCTACTACGTGGTTGTTATTACAGATTTAACTGAGCAAAAACGTGCAGAAAACGAACTGCGCTATTTGGCTAATTTTGATCCTCTAACGCATCTACCTAATCGTAGTTTAATGTATAAAAATATTGAAGACGCGATTAAACATGCCAATGAAAGTAATACACAATGCGCATTATTATTTATTGATTTAGATAAGTTCAAACCTGTTAACGACTCTTTTGGCCACGCAGTTGGCGATAAGCTACTTTGTAATATTACCCAAAGAGTAAACGGTATGCTTGGCGTAAACGCAAAACTTGGCCGTCAAAGTGGTGATGAATTTTTAGTGCTGATTCAAAATATAAAATCGCTTCAGTCTCTTCGCGATACAGTAAGAAAAATTAGTAATGAGTTAGCTAATAAAGTAATTATTGAAGACTTCTCTATTAATATTTCAGCAAGTATTGGCGTAGCTCTATACCCATTTGATGCTGTAACCACCGATATACTTATCCGTAATGCCGATGTTGCGATGATGCACGCTAAACAAGGCGGGAGAAACGACTTTAAGTTTTTTAGCGATGAAATGAATGAGCTGATAAAACAAAAGTTACTGCTCGAAAATGATTTAAAAGATGCAGTAAAAGACAACCGATTTTTTAATCACTATCAGCCCATTATCGACATAGAAGAAAAAACAATAAATGGCGTGGAGTTACTCATGCGCTGGAAAAATCAAGGACAGTTGGTATCCCCAGCACTTTTTATACCGGTAGCAGAAGAAACTGGTTTAATAGAACTCCTTACTGAGCAAGCATTGCAACGAGCTCTTATTGAAATTGCACCTATACTCAGCGCAAACCCATTGTTTTATATATCTTTAAACTTATCTCCTAAACACATTTTAAAAACAAACATAACCCAGCGGTTAATGTCCATATTAGCGGACTCTCAAGTTCATCCAAGACAATTAAGACTTGAAATAACAGAGAGTATTTTACTAGAAGATAAACTCAAAGCAGCCAAGCAGCTACAAAACTTAAAAGCTGCTGGGTTTAAATTACTACTTGATGATTTTGGTACTGGTTACTCGTCACTCACCTATTTGAGCCAATTTCCTATTAATGTTATTAAAATAGATCAAAGCTTTGTAAACAGTATTGGTATAGATAAAGGGGATGAGTCAATTATTAAGACCATTCTTTTATTGGCCGAAAACCTAGATCTTTACTGTATTGCAGAAGGAGTAGAAACGCGCGAACAGATGATCTTTTTAGCCGAGGTTGGGTGTACTGTACTGCAAGGTTATTACTTTGCAAGGCCAATGGATGCTAAAGACTTACGTAAAAGCGATTGTTTTAGCAATATCATTGATTTGATTTGATTTGATTTGATTTAAAACATTAAAAGCGTGCTAATCATTATTACACGCTTTTATATTAATTAAATGCTACTAATGGATGTGATGGCATTCGTGGCTTTCTATTTGTAATACACTATTGCGTACATTAAATTTTTCAGCTAACAGTTGTTCTACCTTCATACGACATGCTTCATCGTGTTTTTCAATAGTACAATGCTCTTTAAGTACAACGTGCGCCCCGACTACTACACCCTTATATTTACGCGTTACAGTGACGTTATGGACATTGTGAACATGCTCCATATCTGTAATCTCACTTTCAATATCTGCAACTTTAGGAAGTTTGGCCTTATTTAAGCGTAAACCTTTTATACAACTAATAATGACCTTAACACCGGTAAACAACACGAAAGAGGCGATTAACATGCTCGATAAAATATCGATAACAACCCAGCCCGTAAAATATATAAGAATACCAGCCACAAATGTCGATACGGTAGAAATCAAATCAAAGAATGAATGTAAAAATACCGCGTAAACATTAATACTCGCTTTGCGGCCTTTATATAAAACCCATGCAGCAGCACCATGAAACAAAAAACCAATAGCAGCAATAACCGACATTAAATAACTATTAATAGCCAGCTCATTTCCTTCATGCTGGTGTATATAGCGCTCACCACCTTCATACAAAATAATTAAACTGATTGCTAGGTATAAAAATCCGTTCACCAGACCACCCAAAAGCTCGGCTCTTTGATGACCATCGTTATAAGTTTTAGCAAAATGAATAGCGAGACTTGATGCAATCAGTGCGATGAATAACGAGCTATTGTGAACAAACAAATGCCCCGCATCGGCAAGTACAGCAAGCGAATTAGAATAATAAGCACCTATAACCTGAATTACCATAAACGAACACGTAATTGCTAGCGCAATAAGTAACCGACGACGAGAAGCTTGGTGTGTAGTGATTTCTGTCATGAAATGCTTGAATAACCTATACTTAAAGTGCAAATAAACCAAAGATGGCTTAGAGTAGAAAAGGGTAATGATATACAGTATCAATTATAATACGTACTGCCCTCAAACGCACTAAAAACTTAGTAAATCAAAAAAAATGTGCTAATAATTAGTAGGGCTTGTTGAACTTCGTTGGTTGAATTTGCAGTAGTATTTTTGGTTTTGAGGCAAGGCAGAGTCTATGTAGTGTAGCTATTCCCCATAAATAGGCGATAACGCAGCATAAATACCAAGCATGAGCTGCCCTTTGAGCTCGATCTAAGGAAGATTAACACGCCCAAGTAAAAACAATAAAAATACAATAGATAACAATTTAATTGTGGCTTAAACACATGGAGAGTTGAGTGAGTAATAACCTATCAAATGAAATATGGCGAAACTTGGAGTTACTGCCGTTTTGTGTATTACTTTATGATGCCAATGAAAATATATTTAAAGTTAACAGCCAAGCACAGGGCTTGTTTGGCTTAAGAAATAAATCACATTTTAATAAAATTGATTTTTCACACATCACTTTGACCAATCATCACAGTAAAAAAGAACTATTAGTCGAGGAGCTATTCTTTGATTATTTCACTGCAAATAACCAATGCCAGTTTGTTTTATCAAAACAGGTATCTAAATTGCTACTCAATGTAAAATTTGCAAAATTACCTAACTCAAGCTCCATTATTATAATTGATATATTGAATAATAATGTAGATGAACAATATGATTTTGATAATATTATTTCGAACATATCAACTGACTTAATTGATATTCAAAACAACGACGTTGATAAGCATATCAACTACGCATTAAAAGCTATTGGTACCGTTTGCCACGCAGATAGAAGTTATCTTTTTAAGTTTGCCGAGGATGGTAAAACCATAAATAACACCCACGAATGGGTCAATAATGATATACAAGCATTTAGAGAGGACTTACAAAACCTTCCGAAAAGCGATCTCCCCTACTTTTTTAGTTTGATGGCACGTACTCACTTATTTAGAGTTAACGATGTAACGTCGTTACCCATTCAAGCAATGAGCGAAAAAACAATTTTCCAGCAACAAAAAATAAAATCAGTACTTTGCATTGGTCTACGTTATGACAAAGAGCTCGTTGGCTTTATAGGCTGTGATTGCGTTGTTCAAAAGCGAAACTGGACTGATTTAGACCTTATTCGCTTAAGGTTAGTAGGTGAAATGCTTGCTAATGCTTTCAAAAATTTAAATTACAAGCAAGAGCTACAACAAGCTCAGCAGCAACTCATTAATGCCAATCATAAACTTAACAAACAAGTTAATACTGATGGCCTTACAAACATTGCTAACCGACGCTGTTTTGATCAAACTTTAAAATGCGAAATTAAGCGCGGCGCACGTAATAAAGAACCCATTAGTTTAATAATGTGTGATATTGATTTTTTTAAGCGTTATAACGATAACTATGGGCATCAGCTAGGTGACGAAGTGTTAAAAAAAGTTGCCAAAGCGCTGCATGATCTTTGTAAACGTGAAGGTGATTTAGCCGCTCGTTTCGGTGGTGAAGAATTTGCGATAATTTTACCTGCAGTCGACACAGATCATTGTCAAAGATATGCTGTCCTTATTCAGGAAAAAATTGCAGAACTTGCAATTGAACATAACTTTTCAAGTGCCAGTAAATACCTCACTTTGAGTATCGGATTTTATAGCCTTATACCCAATCAAAAAACAACACCTAAAGAAGTTATAACTAACGCCGACATAGCCCTTTATAACGCAAAAGAAACAGGCAGAAATAAAATAGCCAGTTTTAAAAAAACCGACTAAGTCGGCGCGCTACAGTGAGTTTTAGTGGTTAAAAGTTCGCTGTAGTGATAATCTATACACGCTGAAATTATAAACAATACAACCACTCAGCGTTTAATTATTATAAGGAATGTTTAAATGGATCCAGTCACACAAATTCTCGATATGGTTTTTACTGTTGAGGCTTTTTTACTTGTTTTTGTTATCGTGCTTTTAAAAAGTAGCGTTAAATTTGTACCACAAAACCGTGCCTGGTTAATCGAACGTTTTGGTAAATACCAATCAACTAAAGAAGCCGGCCTTAACTTTATTATTCCATTTATTGATAGAATCTCGGCTGATCGTAGCTTAAAAGAACAAGCTCAAGATGTACCATCGCAGTCAGCTATCACTAAAGATAACATCTCACTTATAGTTGATGGCGTACTGTACTTTAGGGTACTAGACCCATACAAAGCAACGTATGGCGTTGACGACTATACGTTTGCAGTTGTACAACTTTCACAAACAACAATGCGTTCAGAATTAGGTAAAATGGAGCTTGATAAAACATTTGAAGAGCGTGATTTACTTAATACCAACATTGTTGCAGCTATAAACCAGGCATCTGAGCCTTGGGGTATTCAAGTACTTCGCTACGAAATTAAAGATATTGTGCCGCCTAACTCTATTATGGAAGCGATGGAAGCACAAATGAAAGCTGAGCGTGTTAAACGAGCTCAAATTTTAGAGTCAGAAGGTGATCGCCAAGCAAATATCAATGTTGCTGAAGGTAAAAAACAAGCACAAGTACTTGCTGCTGAAGCCGACAAAGCCGAGCAAATTTTACGCGCTGAAGGTGAAGCAACAGCTATTACTACGGTTGCAGAAGCACAAGCAAATGCACTTATTAAAATAGGTGAAGCTGCAGATACAGAGCAAGGTCAAAAAGCAATTCAGTTAGATTTAGCAACTAAAGCAATCGCGGCTAAAGAAGCGATTGCTCGTGAATCATCAATTGTATTACTGCCAGACAACGCGACAGATGCAAGCTCAATGGTTGCCCAAGGTATGGCAATCATTAATAGCTTAAATAAAAAGCATCAGGGTTAATAACTAAATAAAGAGGTTTGTATGGATTTTATTACGCAAAATTTACCGCAAACACTTATGGTACTTGGTATTGTTGCTTTAATAATAGAAGTAGCAGTACTTGGCCTTTCTACATTTATTTTGTTGTTTTTTGGATTATCGTTATTCCTTACAGGATTATTAATGAGTTTTGGTATTTTACCTGACTCATTAGCAACAGCCCTTTGGAGTAATGCAGTTGTAACAGCTGGCTTAGCCATTGCACTTTGGAAACCATTAAAACAAATGCAAAATCGCGTAGATAAAAAGCAAGTGAATAGTGATTTTGCTGAACTTACTTTTGTACTTACTAGCGATGTAACAGAACAAGGTTTAACTACACATCAATATTCAGGTATTAGCTGGAAACTCAAAAGTGAGCAACCAATTAGCGCCGGTACTGAGGTTTTAGTAACCAAAAAAGAAGTGGGTGTTATGTGGGTTAAGCCTAAAAGCTAACCATCACTTTAAAACAAGCACTGTGTATAATAAATTACAGTAAAACGGGCGGCTCAAACTGCCCGTTTTTTATGCCTGAGATTTGAAATACAGCACCTTGTTCAGTAACAGTATTATTAATCGCTTCATCAAATGCCGATGTCACAAGTAACAATTCAGCATTTTCACCACCAAATGCAGTGCATGTCGGTTTTATTGCACAAAGCTTTATTGTTTTAATTAGCTCACCGCCTGGGGATAAACACATAACACACCCCATTCCCCACACAGCTAGCCACAAATTACCTAATTGGTCGGTTACGCAGCCATCGGGATCAACATCAGTATTATTAAATTGATAAAAAACACGTGGCTCAGAGCAAGGTTCGCCAGTTTGCTCATCCAAATCTAATACATAAATACAACTCGTTAAAGAGTCGCAGTAATAGCCACATAAACGTGCCTTATCAAAACACAATCCATTTGGAATACTCAAGTCACTTACAACGGCTTTAAGCTGGCGTTTATAATAACGGTATATTTTACCATCACCTTTTTTAGCATTTACATGCATTGTACTAAACCAAAAACCACCCCATGGATCGGCGCGGCCGTCGTTTGAACGCCTGTTTAACAGTGTATTTTCAATATTGAGGATAAGATGGCGAGTGTTTGAATTAATATGATATTTATATAAACCAGTACTTGTACAGAGTAACAAGTGCTGCTCATCAATCCACGCTATTGCACTGAGCGTATCAGGCATATTAACTATTTTTAGTTGGCTTTCGTTGTGTGTATTTTTACTTAAAAGTAGTTTTTTATTTATGTCGACCCAAAAAAAAGTATTCAGTATTGGATGCCAAAGTGGGCTTTCTCCAAGCTGATTCTGTGTGCTTTCAAAAATGGTTACGCTAGGATCAAACATAAATACTTATTCTTTATTATTAACAAAGCCTTGTAATACTAAACCTTACCAGAAAACAGTGAATTTCGCGATGTGTACCCGGCTTTAATTTATCAACACCATTAGTAATTTTTAGACTGAGTTGATAACATCAAATTTCATAAAAAGGATTGGCCATGAACAACAATAATAAAAACACACTCGTCGTTGAAGGCGGTGCAATGCGCGGTATATTTGCCGCAGGTGTGCTTGATGAGTTTTTAAAACATCAATATCAGCCGTTTGAACGCTATTTTGGAGTTTCAGCCGGGGCAACTAATATAGCCGCATTTTTATGCAAACAACCAATGCGAAATTATAAAGTGATTACTGACTACTCATGCCGTCCTGAATTTATTAATTTAGCGCGCTTTATTAAAGGTGGTCATTTATTTGATTTAGATTGGTTATGGCAAGAAACAATTCGCGAAATACGCCTTCATACGGAGGTCTTTGAGCAAACTCCACACGAGTTTTATATTGTATCTACGGCAATCGAATCAGGCAAAGCACACTATTTAAAAGCCACCAGCGCCGATATGGTGCATCAATTAAAAGCATCATGCGCTATACCCATTGCATATCGTGACTACCCTATTATTAATGACATAGCGATGACCGATGGCGGTGTTGCTGATTCAATTCCGGTAATAAAAGCTTACGAAATGGGTGCACGCGAAATCACCGTTATTTTGTCTCAATGTTTAGGCTATCGTAAAAAACCAAGTAAGGCACCTTGGCTTACTAAAAAAATGTATAAAAGCTATCCCGCATTAATTCAAACGACCTTAAACAGGGCTGATTTTTATAATAAGTCTATCGATTTTATTATGAATCCACCTAGGGCGTGTTGATCTTTGTGGATTGAAATTTGTTCAATCTAGGGGCGATTAAATCGCGGCGCGAGGTTTGTAACCTAGTGGGCTAAGTAAAAACCGAGCAACAAAGAGTTAATCGTCCCTAGAAAGAACCCTTTGGGCAGCGCATGTTTGGTATTTATGCTGCGTTATCGCCTATTCATGGGGAATAACCACACTACATAGGCTCCGCCTTGCCTAAAAGCCAAACATACTGCTGCAAATTCACCCACCAAAGATCAACACGCCCTAGTGACTGCAAAATCAATATCATTGCACCACCGGCTAATTTTAAAGTTGGGCGTACCACTAAAAAGTTTGAAATACTTAATAGTGGTTACAACATGGGAGTTGATACTGCTAAGGCCTTTTTAGCTAAATAACTGCATTATTTAACCTAATAATTGCGGTGCTTTACCCGCAATAACTGCGGTTAGTAAACCAGCTAACATAGCTCCCACAACGGTGCATATTGCACCGCCTAAAATACCGTAAACACTCATAAAACATATCAGCGCTAAACCAAATAGCAGTGCACTTAAAAATGTTTTAGTCGCTAATGTAAGTGTGTTTTTTCGTAGGTTGAGCATCATGAGTAGTAAACTCACCATCGCAATTGTAATTAGTAGCTCGTTCATGCGGGTTGTACCTCAATTTTTAATTTTTGTGTGTTTTTTATTTTTAAGGCAACAAACATACACACGATACCCACCACCATAAAGCTTATATCTACTACCGCGACAAGCGAGCTATTAAGGTTAATAACATTGCTAACGCCAAGTAAAATATTAAGTGGCAGCACCAAAGCAAGCGAAGCGCCGCATAGTAAAAGTGTCAGCTTAAAATAGTTTTTATAACCTATGGGCAATACACTTAATAGTAACCATGCCAACCACGTATAAAAGAACACGGGTCCAAAAAAGCTATTTTGCGCCACACCAACAACGCTATAATTAAGTAAAACTTGCACAGGAAATAGCACAAAGCTTGCTAATACCAAACCGCCACAACTGCCAATAATAAAACGATTCCAGCGTGCATATGCCTGCATACTCAGTGAAGGGCTACTGCCACGTGTGCGCTTTGTTAGCCACATCATCATGCCCGAAATAGGTAAAAGCGCAGTACTTAAGCCAAGCAATACCCAAAGTAATTTTACAAACACTCCTGCAAAGTTCCCAAAGTGCAGCGGAAACATCAACTCAATTACTTTTATCGAAACACCTGAAATATCACCAAAACTACTCATCGACTGCACAAACTCACCATTGCCCTGATAATGCAGTAACTGAGAAGCAACAGCCTCGCCACCTAACAAACGCAAATATACCTGCGCATTCGCATCGTTATGCGCCATTATTGTGACATCCCTAATTATTGCTTCAGGGTAACGACTATGAGCATGCTCTAAAATAGTGTCTATTTTTGTAGGTTGCTTAATGTGGCTAACTACAGGCTCAGGAATAGCGGTAAACGTTTCTATTAACTTATCTTGATCGCCACCAAAGCTCACAAACGCAGCTGCTGGTAGTAAAATAATGGTCGCGAGCCCTAAAAATGATCCTGTAAAACCAATCACAATATTAAATACGCTGCCCCAAATACCTATAACCTTATGAGCATCGCTTACTGCAATATCTAACTCTTTATCTCGCCTAAACGTAAAGAGCTCTTTTATCAATTTGCGATGAATAAACAAGCCTGTCACTGCACTTACTAAAAGCGTTAAACCTAAAAAACCAGTGAGTATTAACCCAATTGGTCGCCCTAAATGCAAATCTGCATGAAACTCACCTATATAAGTTGGCGCATCCGTTTTTTTATTAGCGTAAAACTCTTTACTAGGCCCATAGTAAGTATTTTCCAGCGCTAACGTATCGGGATGAAACTGAAATACTCTGGCTACCTCTTGGTCGTAATTTTCATCCCCATGGTGAGATTCAAATACCAACGTTAATAAATGAAAGTTATGCCCACTTGGTAAAAACACATGAATGTTTTCGCCAAATTTACTAGGTACTTTTTTATGGTATTCGTTTACTAGTCGGTTAATTTGCGCGCTGGCAACGTATTGGCTAGATTGTAGTTCTGGATTAGCCCATATTTTTAACTCAGGTCGCGACAGAACTGCTAACGCCCCACTAAATGCAACAATAAATAGCAGTACCGCAGTAATAATTCCTACCCAGCTATGTAATAAAAATAGCTTTTTTAAAGTAATCGACTTCATCCCTGCCCCTGCGTTAACGCCCAAAAACTCAATAAACCATGTAATACACACAATACAATCATTACTACAAAAGGTTGCCATACTTTTTGCGCCAAATACGCATAAATAAACAACGCAGTCCAAATAATAGGAAAGAGTAAAATAGGCAGTAATATTTGTTCATTCATTTGAAACGGTAAATAGGTTGTCATACCCGGAATCATTATTACCGCTGTAATTAGCGCTAATACACACGCAATTAAGTGCCTTCGCCGTGTAGCTGTAAACGTTTTTTTATTATTCATTATTCGCTCAGTAAATTTGCCCAAACATATACAAAACAGCACATGCAAATGATAACAATTGTCATTATATTGTGCATTTAATACTTAATGCAATTTATTAAACAAATTAAGTCTAAAAACACTGTTGGTTTGCCTTTAGAGCTTTTATGCTACGCCTCGCAATTTAGGTACGCAGTAATGCGTCATTTCAGTTAAGCCGAGTTCGGGCTTTTTAATTTTTCAGGAAGCAGTAAACCGTGGATATAATTAACGCGATTATTTTAGGTATTATTGAAGGTATAACAGAATTTTTACCCATATCATCAACTGGGCACTTAATTGTAGCGTCAAAGTGGTTAGGCATTGAATCAACAGACGCTAATCTCGCCTTCGAAGTAATTATCCAGCTTGCCGCCATTTTAGCGGTACTAGCCAACTATAAAGACAAGTTCAGCCCTAAACATTTCAATTTATGGGTGAAAGTTGCCATTGCATTTATTCCTTTGGGTATTATTGGTTTTATATTTAGTGATGTAATAAAAACACTGTTTAGCGTACCAGTAGTAGGTGTTATGTTTATTGTAGGCGGTGTGATTTTTTTACTATTAGAGCGCAGTTATAAAGAGACTCACTGCACAACTACCGATGTAACCCAAGTTACTTATAAACAAGCTCTTTGGATTGGCGTAGCACAAGTATTTGCGTTAATTCCAGGGACTAGTCGTGCTGGAAGTTCTATTGTTGGTGCCATGTTGTGTGGTTTAAACCGAAAAGCCAGCGCTGAATTTTCATTTTTACTTGGTTTACCTGTACTTGCAGCAGCCTCAGGGTACGACTTACTTAAACATTACCAACTGTTTAGCTTAGATGACCTAACTGCCCTTGCTGTGGGTTTTTTAACGTCTTTTATAGTTGCTTATTTTACTATTAAACTATTCATACGCTTTCTAGAAAATTTCACTTTTGTTAGTTTTGGTCTTTACCGAATCGTATTTGGTGTTATTTTACTAACTATAGCCTACACATAAGAGAATATTATGAGCGAAAAAATAAACGAAGAAGCACTCCACGCCCTAAAAATAGCTTTTACTTACATGCCTAAAGCGATTGAGGTGACAAAGTATGAATATGGCGAGCGCTACCAAAGCGTGCTTGATCACATTGAAGCTGTACGTGAAACACTGCTTATTAACGATGTTGACCCAGAGGAAGTAGGCGGCGATATCAACCCGCAATATACCCCAAATTCAACGTATTAAAAGTATACCGCTGAGTATTATATGCTCGGCGGCATGCTGCGCTATATACAAGGGCCTGTTTATCTTTCGAGGTTAAATTTGCAGCAGACTGTTTGGTATTTAGGCAAGGCAGAGCCTATGTAGTGTGGTTATTCTGCCTAGGGACAATTTACTCTTTGTTGCTCGGTTTTTACTTATTCTTACATGGATGTAAGCCAGTAGAATAACGCAGGAGCAGTTATCGAGCCCACTAGGTTACAAACCTCGCGCCGCGATTAAATCGCCCCTAGATTGAACAAATTTTAATCCTGAAAGGTCAACAGGCCCTACTACTATTAATAAACCACTAACTTAGTTCATAAAAACATAAGGTTATAAAATTTTATACGTATCAATTTTAGTTATTAGTAATTAAAACTGCTAAACTGGATTTTAAACTAATACCAATGCCCTAATTGGCCTATGTATTATATAAATTGAACAAAAGCTTACGGGGTGTTTTCTTTTGAATTTTTTACGATGTTTTCACGATATAGTTTCTAATCAATCTCTTGATTTTGAAAATAAAATTAATAAGCTCTTAGTGTTTGGGTTAGAAGTATTTGACCTTGAGCTAGGTATTATTAGTAAAGTAGATGAAAACAGCTACACCGTTTTATATGCCAAAACCCCTGACAACTCACTTTTACCCGGTACCGTGTTTGAATTACAAGGCACCTATTGCGTACATACGCTCGCTGCAGGCTCTGCACTTGCCTTTCATAAAGCATCTCAAAGCGCAATTGCAAACCACCCCTGTTATATAAACTTTCAGTTAGAGTCTTATATTGGCGCGCCAATAAAAATTGGTGAAAAAATATTTGGTACCGTTAACTTTTCATCCATAAACAGCTCTCCAGCTTTTAATGATGCAGCCTATGATTATATTGAGTTATTTGCACAATGGCTTGGATCGGAATTTGCTCGCACCCAAGCTAAAGAACAACTCATAAAAAATAGTAATACTTTATTAAAGTTAGAACACGTTGCAAATATAGGTACGTGGGAGGTTGATCTAATCTCCGATAAAATTACCTGGAGCGAGCAAACATACCTCATACATGAGGTGGATGAACAATTTCAACCGCAAATGAATTCTGCAGTCGAGTTTTATAAAGAAGGTCCAAGTCGTGAAGGCATTACTCGCGCGGTAGAATTAGCCATAGAAAAAGGCAAAAAATGGAATCTAGAACTAGAAATAGTAACCGCTAAAAATAAACATTTATGGGTGGCTACCTTTGGTGAGGCCGAATTTGATGAAGGCCGATGTGTCCGATTATTTGGCACCTGCCAAGATGTAACCGAGTCAGTAATGCTCCGAGAAGAGCTTAAACAAAAGCAAGCTCAAGCAGAGCGCCTACTTGAAGACAGAAGCATGCTATTTGCTAAAATCAGCCACGAATTAAGAACCCCACTGAATGGCATTACAGGTATGCTAACCACATTAGTTGATGAACACAGTGAAGAAGTTCGCGCTGAAAAAATTAAAATAGGACTTAGAAGCGCCGATATTTTACTTAGTATTATTAACGAAGTGCTCGATTTTTCTAAAATTAATCATGGTGAGCTAAAGCTTGAACCTACTGACTTTTTACTAAAAACAATTTTTACCGATTTAACTTCTTTATATACACCTCTATTTAAAAACACGCATGTAACGCTACAAGTAAATAATACAATTGATGACAACTGCTGGGCGTTTAGCGACAACACACGCCTTAGCCAGATTGCTTCTAACTTACTGAGTAATGCACTTAAATTTACTGAAAATGGTTCAGTTACACTAAACACCAGCCTTTCTAAAATAAAAAATAAGCTAAGTTTAAATATTGAAGTGTCTGATACAGGCCGAGGAATGAGTAAAGGCTTTTTAGAATCACTGTTTTCTCCTTTTTCTCAAGAAGTAGATGCTAAAAATTCAAAAGGTGGAACAGGCCTTGGCCTTGCAATAGTAAAAGAGCTTGTTGAATATATGGGCGGAAAAATAAAGGTAAAAAGTACACCTAATAAAGGCACTACGTTTTTAGTAAATATTCCTATTGAGAAAGGGACAGAACAAAAACAAGAAAACCTCAAATCAACGTTAGATATCAATGGCAGTGAACTATCAGTACTTGTAGTCGATGATAACGATATTAATAGGTTGGTACTTCATGCTTCTTTAGGCAAACTTAATATAAAAGCCGACTCTGCAGTTGATGGCCAAGATGCTGTATTAAAATGCCGCCAAAAGCATTATGACCTTATTTTTATGGACTGCATAATGCCCATACTCGATGGATTTGAGGCAACAAAGCAGCTTAGATCAGAAAACATCTGCTCGCATGAAGAAACCTACATAGTGGCTATAACTGCTAATACCTCATCACAAGATAAACTTGCCTGCAAACAAGCCGGTATGGATATGTTTATATCAAAACCGTTTAAACTACCCATACTTGAAAAAGCGGTTATTAATGCGCTTGAGCATACCGTAAAAATCAGCTAATTTTTACTGCACTGGCACTGGTAAAAAATAAGAACATAAAATGAAAAACATAATTAGAACTATATTACTAACAGTACTTATTGTTGCAGTATTTAAAGGCGTTTCCACTGGGCAATGGAGCTCATCAATAACAATTGTTATCGTATCAGGCGTATTGTTGTTAGTTACATTTATCAGTGCTAAGTCATCACGTGGATCATCAGCTTATACTGGCAGTGACTCATCAGTTTCCTCTAGCAGTAACTCATCGCACTCTCACACAAATTGTAGCGGCGGTGATTCTGGTGGTGGGTGCGATTAAATCGTGTGCTAATTCTTAAGCATTAAAAAAGCCGCCTTTGGAGAAGGGCGGCTTGGGTTAACAAACAGCTATGGGTGTAGCCTTGCTGTTATATCAAGAGAGTTTTTACTAATTACATTAAGCAGCGCTTTGATCAGCTTCTTCAGAGTGACGAATTAAATAATCAAATGCACCTAAACTTGCTGTTGCACCGCTGCCCATTGCAATAATAATTTGTTTAAACGGAGTATTGGTTGCATCCCCCGCGCCGTAAATTCCTGGTAGTGACGTTGCGCCTTTAGCATCAATCAGTATTTCACCAAATTTGCTTAATTCAAGGTCGCTGTCTTTTAACCATTCGGTATTTGGTATTAAGCCTATTTGTACAAATATACCGGCAAGTTCAAGCTCTTTGCTCTCTCCGGACACTCTATCGGTGTACATTAAGCCAGTTACTTTTTTACCATCGCCAAGTACTTCGGTAGTTTGTGCACTTTTGATAATGGTAATATTAGCCATGCTTTTAGCTTTACGAATAAGCACTTCATCAGCACGTAGTGTGTCTGCAAATTCAAGTACCGTAACGCTTTGCACAATATTAGCTAAATCGATTGCTGCTTCTATACCCGAATTACCACCGCCAATTACGGCAACAGGTTTACCTTTAAATAAAGGGCCATCACAATGTGGGCAATATGCCACACCATGGCCGCGATATTCTTGCTCCCCTGGTACGTTCATTTCGCGCCAGCGTGCACCAGTGGCAAGTACGAGCGACTTAGCTTTGAGTACTGCGCCATTTTCAAGTGTAATTTCGTAGCCATTGTTATAACCAAGTGCCGCTGCACGCTGATTATGCATTACATCTACATCGTATTCTTTAACGTGCTCTTCAAGCTGGGCAACCAATTTTGGCCCTTCAGTCGCCTTAATCGAAATAAAGTTTTCTATTGCTAATGTATCTGCAACTTGTCCACCAAATCTGTCGGCAACAATACCTGTATTTAACCCTTTTCGTGCTGAGTAAATCGCAGCCGATGCGCCCGCAGGCCCGCCACCAATTACAAGTACATCAAATTTATCTTTTTTACTTAGCGATTGAGCTTGGCGCTGTGCCCCTTTGCTATCTACTTTATTGAGTATGTCGGTAAGGCTTAGTGCACCTTGGCTAAATGGTTCGCCATTTAAATATACAGCCGGTACAGCTAAAATATTTCGCTCTTCTACTTCATCTTGAAATAATGCGCCATCAATCATGGTCGCTTTAATATTGCTGTTTGTCGCTGCCATAGTATTAAGTGCTTGGACTACTTGCGGGCACGTTTGGCAACTTAAACTTATATATACTTCAAAGTTAAGTTCTTGAGTAAGCGATTGTATTTGTTCAATGTCTTCGCTTTTAGCTTTACTTGCGTGTCCGCCAGTATGTAAAAGTGCTAGCACTAAACTTGTGAATTCGTGGCCCATAGGTACGCCTGCAAACGTAATATGAGTGTTTTTAATAGGTGAATGCACAACCATTGACGGGCGACGCGCGCTTGTATCAGGATTGTTCATTACCGTAAATTTATCGCTCAGTGAGGCTAAATCGTTCGCTAAGCTTTCTACTTCTGCTGATTTTTTGCTGTCATCCAAGGCAATAAGCAGCTCAACAGGTTGAGTAAGCGATTCAAAATGGCTTTTTAATTGATTTTTTATGTTGTTATCTAACATGGCTTAACCCTTTTAGGAAAATTTAAACAGCAAGCCTCCCATGCCAAATAATGCATGTGCTTAAACAAGTATATTGATATAGGAGGCACCAACAAACGGATGTTCGTTGATTTAAGGGCAGTTACCTGCCCTTATAGTAGGAATAAATCTATACTTAGATTTTACCAACTAGGTCTAGTGAAGGTGCAAGTGTGTCTTCACCTGGCTGCCAAGATGCAGGACAAACTTCACCGTCGTGAGTTGCAATGTATTGTGCAGCTTGTACTTTACGAACAAGTTCTTTAGCGCTACGGCCAATACCTAAATCGTGAGTTTCGATAATTTTAATTTCGCCTTCTGGGTTCATTACAAATGTACCGCGAAGTGCTAAGCCTTCTTCTTCAATCATTACGCCAAAGCTACGAGTAATACGTCCTGTTGGGTCGCCAATCATTGGGTAAGTAATTTTACCAATTGTGTCTGACGTATCGTGCCATGCTTTATGAGTGAAGTGAGTGTCAGTAGATACTGAGTAAACTTCTACGCCCATTTCTTGAAGTTGTGCGTAATAATCTGCAACATCACCAAGTTCAGTAGGACATACAAATGTAAAGTCTGCTGGGTAAAAGAAGAAGATTGACCATTTACCTAGAACATCTTTTTCAGACAATTCTACAAAGTCACCGTTGTGGTAAGCGGTTGCATTAAATGGTTGTATTTTTGTATTAATTAAAGAAGTGCTCATGGTATTTCCTCATTTATATTTAAAGTATTTACAAAGTAATCAACGCTGCCAATTAAAGTGGCCTGTCGCGTTGGCTTGATAAGTACAATACGGCTAATGAGGAATTAAATAAAATTGATTGTTTAGATTAAAACAATCGATTTTTTAGATTGAACTTTATAACACCTTTTACCGTAACCATTTTTAGGATTGTAAAGCTGGCGAATTATTAAGATCGCTAATCCCAATACTGCTACAATAGCCGCGCTTCAAATAAGTCATTAAATATAAGGCACACCGTAATGGAAAAATTTGTTAACCACATACAACTAGGTTACTTAGGCTTAATCCCGTTTTTAGGGTGTGTGGGTTGGCCGCTTATGTTTGGCAGTAATAGCCTTAACTTAGAGTTTTTTACTTTTTACAGTATCGCCATTTTAGCATTTATGGCAGGTAGCTTGTGGCGCGCCGGAGAGCAAAGCTATAGCAATGCAATTAAAGCGATATTACCTGTTATCCCAGTTCCATTTTTATCATTTTTACCTGTAGAGTGGGCACTGGCTTGGCTAGGTGCTAGTTTTTGGTTAGTACTTATATTTGAAAAAGCCACGCCGCAATGGCAAACCTATCATAAAGATTATCAAAAAATGCGTGTAGTACTTACCTCTGTTGTATTTGTTTGTCACATTCTGACTATTGGTATGAGTATTTACCCTGAGTAACCTGAGCTCTGGATAATAAATCTATCTCAAGCAGCTATTTTCAGCGCTAACTGCGTTGAATTTACTTGCAATAGGCCCGCTATTGACGCGTAAATTCGCCTTGTTCTCACAGAAAATCTCTGGCTAGAGAAAATAAATTTAAATATCACCATAATTCAATGCGTTAGCAAATCTATTAACCAGAGTTCAGGTTAAATAGCAGCTGTAAACTTAAATATTGCGTGGTAATAAGGTAATATCCGCGCACTGCTATTTGAGGACACACCATGATTGACCAACTACGCCAACAACTCGACGAACTTGGCGAAAACTACGTAGAAAAAAACGCTGCATTTAAAATCAAAGTGATCCCATTTTTTTGTGCTATACGCATTAAAAAAGATCATAAAAGCGAAGGTCGTTTAAGCTTTTATTCAAGTCAATTACTCGAAATATTTTTAGTCGTCTTATTTTTGCTATTTGGTTTAACACTATACGATACAGATGCAGGATTTACTCACGGCCCTATTCATATTGCCTTTGCCATTTTAATTACCTTTAATCTTATTATTAAACAAATCGCTATTGAAGGGTTAAAAACCAGACTTGCGTTTCATCGTTTACTAGCAAAAGACTCACAAACAAATAGCGATATAAATAATACTGCTACAAACATAAACGCTAAATAAAATATGTATTTAAATCCTCAATGGCGAATACTCACCGTAGGCGATGGCGATTTATCGTTTTCGAACGCTATTTACACTCATCTATCGCCAAAAGCTTTGCTTGCATCCACTTACGATGACCAAACTACTATTGAGCAAAAGTACCAGCACAATGCACTTGGTAACCTAAAAGCGCATAACGTTGAGGTACTTAATAGTTTTGATGTAACAAATCCCGCGTGTTGGCAAACTCTAAGTGAAAACCAGCACAGCTTTGACGTGGTTATTTTTCAGTTTCCGCTTATACCTGCGTTTGTTGGCCGTGAAGCATTTGAAAACAACACGCGCCAAACCAGTATGAACGTATTAAACCGCGCTTTGCTGCATCAATTTATTAAATACGCTAACGAATACGCGCTTGATAAAAATGGTCCAATGCTGTGTTACATCACTTCAAAGGATGTAAAACCTTATCGAGAATGGAATATAGAAGGGAGTTTAAATAACGGTTTAAACGCTGATTATTTAGGCCAAATCCCATTTGATATTAGCCATTTTGAAGGTTATAAAATTCGTAATGTTGACCGCGACAAACACGTAAAAGACACCAGCGGCATAACTTACGTTTTCAGCCCAAAAAGTATTGATACACATACTAGCGAATTAAGCTCACGTCTTACCAAACCTGCATACTTAACATCTAACCATTGCCCCCTTTGCCGCGTTGGGCCCTATATGGCAAGCGAGGACGAAACCAAGCATCTAAACGCTAAAAAGCATCAGCAAATGCTACATCTTGAAAGCGATTGGCAACAATGGCTAAATGAGTTTTATAGCTAATTAATAGCCCTACTACAGTTTATTTAATTACACCTTTTCGTGTTTAATTAAATCAGCTGCTTTTTCAGCAATCGCAATTACCGGTGCATTTGTGTTGCCGGTAATAATGGTAGGCATAATCGACGCATCGACTACGCGTAAGTTACTTACCCCGTGTACTCGCAAATTAGTATCCACCACTGCCATTGAGTCCTGACCCATTTTACATGTCCCGACTGGGTGATATTCGGTATCTGCAGTTTGGCGTATAAACTCAATTAGCTGATCATCATTATTTATATCAAGCGGGTAGACCATTTTACCGCGTATGTTATCAAAAGCTTTGCTTTGCATAATAGTGAGTGTTTTTCTAAGGCCTGCAAGCATTACAGTTAAATCATCTGGATGGCTTAAGTAATTAGGGTCAATAAGTGGAGCACTACGCGGGTTGTTATCGGCTAATGTAATAGTACCTCGGCTTTTAGGGCGCATAATACTGCTGTGTATACTGTAACCATGCCCAGTGCGTAATTTACGACTATGATCGTCCACCAGCCCAATTACAAATTCTAGCTGCACATCGGGCGCTGGCGAGCCTTCAAATAATTTAATAAACGCGTGCGACTCTGCAAAGTTACTGGTTAATCGCCCTTCTCGTTTACTAAACCAGTTAACACAGCCTTTTATAATGCTGGCAATGCCTAGCGGGCTTATACCAAATGTGCCTTTATTTGTTTTTGATTTATAAAGTGGCACTACCGTTAAGTGATCTTGTAAATTAGCGCCAACACCTTCAAGTACGTGCTGAACCTTAATGTTATGTGCACTTAACTGCTCTTTTGGGCCAATACCTGAAAGCATTAATATTTGCGGCGAATTAATAGCGCCTGCACTAAGTATTACCTCTTTTTTAGCACGTAAATTAATAACCTCTTTATTACGCTCTATTTGCACGCCTTGCGCTATCTTATTGGTTATATTTATTTTATTAACGTGGCTATGGGTTAATACCGTTAAATTTGGGCGGTTTAAATGCGGTGTTAAATATGCTTTTGCTGCACTACAACGTTCGCCATTGTGCTGAGTTACCTGCGATAGACGTGCGCCGCTTTGCTCTTTGCCATTTATATCGTCGCTTAAATTAACGCCCTGCTCAGCACAGGCATTTAAAAAATACTGGTTTACATCACTTGGGTTATTTAGCTCTTGTACATGTAGCAGACCCTTTGTCCCGTGCAGCTCATTATTTATAAACGCTTTATTGTTCTCAGCTTTAATAAAGTACGGGAGTAAACTATCAAAATCCCATCCCGTATTGCCATTAGCCGCCCATTGGTCGTAATCGTACTTATTACCTCTTATGTAAACCATTGCATTAGTCGAGCTTGACCCACCCAATACTTTGCCACGCGGCACAAAACCACATCGGTTATTAAGCTCTTTTTGTGGCACCGTATTGTAATGCCAGCTATTTATGCCATAAGGCACACTCGCTGCTATGCCTGCTGGCATTTGCACAAATACACTGTCATCACTGCCGCCAGCTTCAATTAAGCACACACTTACATTTTTATCCTCAGACAATCGCGATGCCATAACGCAGCCGCCACTACCTGCGCCAATCACAATGTAATCAAATGTTGTATTGTTCATGATGTGCCTTAATAAAAGTTTTAAACGGCTTTTGCAGTAATAGTGCATAGAAAAACTCAACAAAACTTGATATTTTTAGACATCGTTTATTTGAGGTTAACCATGAGCAGCCTAATCAGAGCCACGTCATTACAAGGTATAGACACGCTAATTAGCGAATTTGGCGGCGATCCGCATGAAATAATGCAAAGCTGTAATATTAATAACGTTGACTTTAAAAATCTCGATAACCAATATTTACCTTATCGAGATTACGCTGAGCTATTAGAGTACTGTGCTTGTAAGTTCAATTGTTCTAGTTTTGGCCTTAAGCTCGCAAGTAGACAAAATTTTGATATTTTAGGACATATTGCAATAGCAGCTAAAAGTAGTACTAATTTAGGTGATGCACTTAATTGGGTTATTAAATACCTTCACTTGCACAGCCCTGCACTTAGCTTAAACTCGCACCCTTTAGAGAATGATAAAAGCTTGTTTTTATCATTCGAAATTAATTTAAAACCATTACCGAACATTAACCAAGTGATTGAGCTAACCATTGGTTTAGCATTGGCTGTTATTAAAAAACTGAGTAATAACCGCTGCAAACCAATTAATATATTTTTGCCAAAAAAATTAAGTACTAATACTCGCGCCTATAACACTTACTTTGGTTGTAACGTTATAGAGCATCGCAACAGCGCTGGTATTGTAATCTCAAAAAGTGATTTAACTCTTGAGCTTGATCACCCTGAACTAAATAAAGTACAAGCGGCGCTAAGCTTCTTGGCAAAAAACAAAGAACACACACAACCATTGCCCAACCAAGTTAGTGCACTAATTAGGCCTATGCTTCCTATTTATCAATGTAGTAACCAAACTATTTCAGCTGCGCTGGGTATGCACCCGCGTACTCTGCATCGAGAACTTATCAAACATAATACGAGCTTTGTAAAACTTAAAGATGCCACTCGTCGCGCTTTAGCTGCACACTATTTAGCGCAAAACCAATTTACAATATCAACCATATCTGAGCTTTTAGGGTATCAGGAACAAGCAACGCTAAGTGTTAATGTTAAACGCTGGTTTGGATGTTCTCCTCGAGCATATAGGACTAAAAAAATGTTAAACTAAACACTCTTATTATTATTTTTATTTAAGCTAAGGAGTGAGCATGAACTTTGTTATTGTTGGCACCAATTTTATTAGCGACACACTGTTAGCCGCTGCAAATACGTTAAACGATTTTAATTTATATGGGGTGTGCTCGCGCGCAGTATCAAGCGGCGAAGCGTTTTTAGCCAAACACCCACAAAATGCACAAGCAAAAATTTTCACCTCAATCGAGCAAGTATGCCAAGATCAAAATGTTGATGCTGTCTACATAGCCGCCCCTAACAGCTTACATAAGCAATATGCCGTTATGTGCCTAGAAGCGGGTAAACATGTCCTTGGCGAAAAACCATCAGCAGCCAATTCTAAAGAGCTTGCAAGCATTATTACTACAGCAAAAAAACATCAGCGCCTTTACATGGAAGCCATGATGACCACTCACTTGCCTAACTTTGTACGGCTGCAACAGGCAATGGTAAAAATTGGCACACCACGTAAATATATTGGCCAGTACAGTCAATATTCATCGCGTTACGATAAGTATAAAAATGGCGAACGTCCAAATACGTTTTTGCCCGAGTTTGCTAATGGTGCTTTAGTTGATTTAGGGATTTACCCACTGTATTTATTAATTGCACTTTGGGGAGCGCCGCAAAGCGTAAGTGCCAGTGGCGTATTACTTGATACAGGTGTAGATGGTGCGGGCGATGTATTACTAAACTACGCAGATAAACAAGCCGTTATTAGTTACTCTAAAATATCGCAAGGCGACAACATAACCGAAATACAAGGCGAACTTGGACGCATACGTATAGAAGCCGTATCGCAACTCAAAAAGGTGGAGTTTATTGCTAATAATGGTGAGGTAGAGGTTATATCCCAGCCGTTTGATGAGCACTTTATGAAATACGAAGTTGAACATTTTATGGCATTAGTGAAGCAAAATGTTCTTGAGTCACCCGTTAATACACATATTTTAGCCAGTAACGTAATGAGCGTACTTGATGAAGCGCGCAAACAGCTTGGGGTTGTGTACCCTAACGACTAACTAAATAAAATATGGGCGTTAACCAACGACAGTTAACGCCCAGAAGAAAGCTTAAATAGCTCTCGTACAACGACACATTTTACAAAACACACTTTACAAACACATTTAAAAATAGCGATCCCCATCCATGGGCAATCAAATACTTCTACAACAAACTTAACACTAACAACCCAAAATCGGTTTATTACCAATATTTATTATTCAATAACCTTAAAACTAACCTAACACATAAAAACATTACCAATCAAGCTAGCCAATTGCATTATTTTAAACTAAATTGGTAATATAAGAATACAACCATTGGTGTATAGTGGTTTTTAACCATAACATCGCGTTAGAATTTTGACATAATAGTGAATTTTGAGGTAACCTCTGGTATTAACAGTTGGTTTTGACTTTTAGGCCCCAGAGGCCATTATTCCTTAAGGTAATGAAGGTAAAGTATGGGTAATCGTCGCTTATTTTGGCGCATAGTTGATAAAATTGAGTCTTTAATAAATCAAGGCGAATTTTCTGCTGGGAGTCGTTTACCACCTGAACGTGAACTTGCAGAAATGTTTGATGTAAGTCGCCCTACCATTAGAGAAGCTATTATCGCATTAGAAGTACGTGGCCGAGTTGAAGTTAAAACCGGCTCTGGTGTTTACGTAGTAGAACAAAAAAATGCATCTATAAAATCAAAAGAGATCAGTGCATTTGAACTTACTCAAGCTCGCGCATTAATTGAAGGCGAAATTGCCGCTTTAGCTGCTCAAAGCATTACAGAAGAAGAACTAGAGCAACTAAATAAAACATTAATTGCCATGGAAAAAGGCCTTTATGTTGAGCAAGCCGACCGTGAGTTCCACGAAATTATAGCTAGAGCAACACGCAATAAAGCACTTGAATTTGCAGTGTCTAACTTGTGGGATTTACGTTTAACAAACCCACAAATTGTTGCTGACTATGGCAGTGTGTGTAAAAACAATAACGAGTGCGTTATGGACGAACACACCGCTATTTATACAGCCCTAAAGTCGCATGATGCAAATGCAGCGCGCAGTGCAATGCACAAACATTTTAACCGCTTAATTAATGCTTTATTTGACGCTGTAGAATCGCGTGCACTTGAAGAAATTAAACGCAAAAATGATGAAAAACGAGGCCTCTACTCGCTTGATGGCTTAGTTAATAAAAGTGCCCATTAAGGCCTTTTAACCAACTGATTAAAGTTAGCAAACGCCTGTTTGCTAACTTTACCTCTTACTTTATTTACCTGCCCTATTTAATATACTTTTAATTGCACTATTTTTGGTCGCAAACACTTACCTATAAATTTAAAAAAAGATACTATGCCGCCATTAATATCGGGCGGGTTTAGCTTTTATACTCCCTGCATTACATAACTAATTGATAGAGTTACTCAACTCAAGGATAAAAATGCAAGCATCTTCAAAAAGTTATTTACTGGCTATCGTGTGTGTACTGCTTGCAATGATGACCATTCAAACGGGCGCGTCATTTGCAAAGCAGCTTTTTCCTATTGTTGGCCCTGAAGGTACAACTGCCCTTAGGCTTGGTTTTTCTGCCTTTATACTTTGCTTAGTGTTTAAACCTTGGAAACACTTACCTACTTCTGGTAATCGTATTCCTATAATTGTGTATGGTTTAAGTTTAGGCGGCATGAACATTTTGTTTTATTACGCCATTGAACGCATTCCACTAGGCATTGGTGTAGCGCTTGAATTTACAGGCCCGCTTGCTGTTGCCTTATTTTCATCACGCCGCAAACGTGACTTATTTTGGGTTGCGTGTGCTATTGCCGGTATTTTGCTTCTGCTTCCTGATATGAGCGGCCAAGACAGCCTTGATCCATTGGGTGTAGCGCTTGCGCTTGGTGCTGGTGCATGTTGGGCAGGTTATATATTATTTGGTAAAAAAACGGGCACACAAAGCTCTGGTGGAGCAACTGTCGCATTGGGTATGACCGTTGCCGCTATAGTGCTAGTACCATACGGCGGCATTCTGCAAAGCGCCGCGTTTACATGGGAAATTATCCCACTGGGTATTGGTATTGCTATTTTATCAAGCGCACTGCCTTACACACTTGAAATGGTTGCACTGCGTAACATGCCTTCACAAGGGTTTAGCGTAATGATGAGTTTAGAGCCTGCAATAGCTTCGCTCGCAGGGTTTATTATACTGGGTGAATTGCTTACTTTATGGCAGTGGCTCGCTATTTTACTTGTAATTATTGCATCTGTTGGTAGCTCGTTTTCAAACGCAAAAAAACAGACTACTTAATTAACTACCAAATAATCTAAATAACCTAAATAAAGTCACCACGCAACATGGTGACTTTATTATGTTGTATCCGGTAATTTTTTAACTCACAGCCTTACTTTGCTTTTTAGTTGTAACCAAATAACCAATCAACGAAATAAGCGGCATGCCAGTAGCGACCAGAGCAATACCTGTCCACCCGCCCGCTTCATATAATGGGCTGGCAATAAGCGAGCCTACTGCGCCACCTACAAATATACTCGTCATGTAAATAGCGTTTAAACGCGCACGGCTTTGCGGCTCTAGTGCATACACTGCACGTTGACCCAATACCATATTGGCCTGCACAGCAAAATCAATAAACACACCGGTTAATGCCAATACTATAATGCCGTAAGGTAGCTCAAATAAGCTTGGTAAAAAGCACACTGCTGCAATTACTTTGGCCAGTAACGATAACTGATGCGTATAGCCTTTATCGGCTAAACGACCAACAATGGGGGCAGCTACAGCACCTGCCGCACCCACTAATGCAAACAATGCTATTTCTGATTGCGATAAACCATACTCACGGGCAAGCACAACCGGTACGCTTGTCCAAAATAAACTGAACGATGCAAACATTAATGCTTGAAAAAGTGAACGTTGGCGCAGCACTGGCTGGCTTATCATTAACTGTTTAAGCGATTTTAATAACTTAAAATACGTTGTTTTATGGGTAGGTTGCCTGCTTGGAATAGCAAAATAAATTACGCCTGCAATAAACACCATACACCCTGCTGCAAAGTAAAATACAGCGCGCCAACCAAAGTGATCAGCAATTAAGCTCGATATAGGTCTTGCCAGCAAAATACCTAGCAAGAGACCCGCCATAATATTGCCAAGAACCTGCCCGCGCTTCTCGTCAGACGATAAATGCGCAGCAAGCGGAATAAGCACCTGAACAGAAACCGAGCTCATACCTATCATTAAACATAAAATAAGCATTACATTAGGTGAGTCAGCAAGTGCAGTACCCACTAAACTCAAAAACGACACAGCTAAAGTAATAAGCATTAAACGCTTATTTTCAATTAAGTCAGCTAATGGCACTAAAAAAAACAACCCCAAAGCGTAGCCTATTTGTGTAAGCGATACGATAAGGCTAGCACTGTGCGCACTTAATCCAACTTCTGGGGCAAGCAACTCAATAATAGGTTGAGCGTAGTAAATATTGGCAACAATAAGACCGCAACACAAAGCAATAATAGTAACGAGTGTATTGCTAAGTGGTTGCGCTGAAACGCCTGTTTGGGTCATGTGTGTCTCTACTTTATAAAAATAATAAAACCCAACCAGCAAACGCGGGTTGGGTTTTTACAAAAAGCTTCGTTTTACTTAATTGGTGATGGCTGCCCATGTGGGCTTGAGCGTAAATACTGTTTAGGTGCAGTTACTGTAGCGCCAAGCTCTGCAGCTGCATGCCACGGCCAATGCGGGTTATATAAAATGCCACGCGCCAGCGCTACACCATCGGCTTGCTGCTCACTAATAATATCCTCGGCTTGTTGCGCCTGTGTAATTAAACCCACCGCTATAACAGGCATTTTAACCGCTTCTTTTATGGCTGTTGCAAACGGTACCTGAAAATTAGGTTTTACTGGTATTTGTTGCTCAGGGCTTAGGCCCGCCGTACTTACATGAATAAAATCACAACCGAGTTCATCAAGCGCTTTACTAAGCACTATCGATTGCTCTAAATCCCAGCCGCCTTCAACCCAATCAGTTGCCGAAATACGCACACCTACCGCTTTTTCACTAGGAAATACCGCTCTTACCGCTTTAAACACATCAAGCAATAAACGCATTCTGTTTTCTAGGCTACCACCGTAGTTGTCATCGCGCTTGTTTGAAAGTGGCGACAAAAACTGGTGTAACAGGTAACCGTGCGCACCATGTAGCTCGATTAAATCAAGGCCGAGTTCATCAGCGCGTTTAGCTGCACTGACAAAGTCTTTAATTAATGAGTCAATATCAGATTGGCTCATTGCTTTTGGCACTGGGCTGCTATCGTCGTACGCAACTGCCGAAGGTGCCACGGTTTGCCAGCCATTAACGTCATCAGGTGCAATAGCATCGCCACCGTCCCATGGTTTTTCAGTTGATGCTTTGCGCCCAGCATGTGCCAACTGAATACCAATAGGCATAGGGCTATATTGTCTTACTGCTTTTAGGCTTTTGCCCAAGGCTTGCTGGGTTTCGTTATTCCAAAGCCCTAAATCGCCGTAGCTAATACGCCCTTCTGGGTTTACTGCTGTTGCTTCTAAAATTAGCAATCCTGCACCACTCAAACTCAATTGGCCCAAATGAATAGTGTGCCAATCGCTAGCAGCGCCATTGTTTGCTGAGTACTGGCACATGGGTGCAATAATAATACGGTTATCTAACGTTACTTGCCCAAGTGATAAAGGCGAAAATAGTTGGCTCATTGTTAATCCTTAAAAACACGCACAAAAAAGTGCGGACAAAACAAAAAAGAGTATACGAAGCGGCAATCAAACACGCTCACTCAATAACTTACACAGTTACTTATAAATACGACTACCACTCTTAATGGGGATAAAAACACACTTTAATAGTGCTGATAAAAGCATAACTAATGACATTATAAACTATCAATTTTAATGTAATAATTTGTTTAACGAGCACGTCATAAAGCCATCTTTAAAAAATGAATGACTATTTACCTTTAAACAAGGGTGTGATTTTTAACCTAACTGTACCTAATAGCACTAAGCTATTGCTTATATTGCCTATTAACTAAATAAAAACCCCACATACAAACCATATTTATTCTATAAAAGTGAATTAAAATTCAATTTAGATATTCCAAGCTACTTCACTCCCTGATAAACTGCTTAACTTAATTTACTAATGTAAAACATTTGAACTGGGGATCACTTTTTATGTTTAAACCAAGCTTGTTAACCTTGGCTATTTCGAGCGCTGTTTCTAGCGTATTTTTATTGCCTAATGCCGCACTTGCTCAAGAAGAAGTTGCAGCTAAAAACAAATCACTCGAAGTAATCGAAGTTACAGCAACAAGGCGCAGCGGCTCTGTGCAAAATGCACCGCTAAATATTACAGCCCTTGATGCAGATATTATGAAAGATCAAAATATCAATGAGCTTGCGGATGTAGCACGCTGGGTACCTGGTTTAACAATTACCGATCAAGGTGGCCGCTCAGGCTCGCCTATTATTGTTCGTGGTTTAAATACAAACTCTTCTGGTCCATCGTCAGATGGTGGCACGGTATCTACTTACATTAACGAAATTCCAGTTTCGGTAGATATGCGCCTAGTAGATATTGAGCGTGTTGAAGTATTAATTGGGCCACAAGGCACGCTTTATGGAGCAGGCACATTGGGCGGTGCAATTCGTTACATGCTTAAACAGCCTGAGCTTGATTTTACATCGCTTGAAGTATACGGCGACCTATTTCAAACAAAAGAAAGTGACTCTTTAGGTGGCGAAGGCGGCTTTATATTTAACCTTCCACTTATTGAAGACAAGCTTGCAGTTCGCGCCAGCATAAACGTATATGAAGACCCAGGTTTTATCGATTACGGCTACGTAGTACGCGAGCCTGGCGTATCGTTGCCAGATCCAGATTGGAGCGATAGCTCAGCAATTAATAACAACCTTAAAAATGTAAAAGACGCCAACGGCGAAACCACCACTACAGGTCGTATTTCTGTACGCTTTAAACCAAATGAATCGTTTGAAGGTACACTTAACTACTTTTACCAAAACCAAGACAGCGAAGGCCGCTCGATTGTTCATTACAACAGCCTTAATGCAAACAACGGCTTAAGCGATGTAATAGGTAAATACGAATCGGCTTATCGCTTTGAAGAGCCTCGCGAGAAAAAAGATCAATTACTAAGCCTCGAACTAAAAGCCGACCTAGGCTTTGCAGAGCTAGTATCGGCAACCGGTATTTCAAGCTTTGATGCCGACGGTCAACGCGATCAAACCGACTTACTTATTCGCCTAGATTACGGTTATGAAGAGTTTCCTTCGTTTTCAACGTTTACCCGTGAAATTGACGAAGAAGATACCTTCACTCAAGAAATTCGCTTAGTGTCTCAAGGCGACAGCGACTTTAACTGGATTGTGGGTGGCTTTTACAACAAAACAGAAACCGAAGCATCAAGCAGAGAGTTTACGCCTGGGTTTGACCAATTCGCTATCGATAACTTTGGTGGCGAGCAGCTAAGACCTGACTCATTAGAATACTTAGAGCTTACAAAAAGTACCGTCACTGAGTCTGCACTATTTGGTGAAGTTGGCTATAAAGTAACTGATAAGCTTGATGTTACTCTTGGGCTACGCTTATATAAATACGATGTAGAATCAGAATCTGCAGTGGACTTTCCATTATTTAATACACTATTTGATGGTGCAGGACCAAATGATATATCACTAAATTTTGAAAAAAATGAAGCAAGCGATAACGGCAACTTATTTAAGTTTAATGCTAAATACCAATTTACTGATTCAGTTATGGGTTATGTAACGGTAAGTGAAGGCTTTAGAATCGGTGGTTCAAATGGTTTAGCTCCGTGCCCTGATCCATTACCAGCTAATCAAGCCGGTTGTGGTAACCCTGATGAAATGCTGTATGACGCAGATACAACAACCAACTACGAGCTAGGATTCAAAAGTACATGGTTTAGAAGCCAACTACACTTTAACGCTGCGTTATTTAACGTAGATTGGGATGATGCACAAATTTCAGGTGCTACCGAAGTAGGACAATTGCCGTACCTTTCAAACGCCGGCAGCGCTAATGCAAAAGGGGTTGAAGTATCAACTCGCGCGATCTTATCTGACTCATTTTCACTGTACGCAACCTACGCTTATACAAAAGCAGAGTTAACATCAAACGCACCATTTTTGTTTAACGCCGATGGTACCGGTGGCGCAGAAGACGGCGACCGTTTACCTGGTTCACCTGAAAACCAATTTTCGATGGGTGTAAACTATCAAACAGATGTGTTTAACGACAAAACGCTTGATATTAACTACGGTTTAACCGCGCAAAGCGACGTGCTTTCAAGAGTAGGACTTCGCGATAACGGCGAAACACTACCTGGTTACAGCTTAAGTAATATTTCAGCTAAATTAACGGCTGATGCATGGTCAACTACGCTATATGTTGATAACCTATTCAACAAATACGCGGTTACCTCAGTTCGTCGTTCAGATGCAGATATAACATCAGCTAATGGCGCCGACATACAACGTAACTACGGCCATTACATTAATCGCCCGCTTACGGTAGGTGTTAAATTTAACTACAAATTTGAAATATAATTTAAGCGACTTTTAAACAGTCTCACTTTTTAAATACTGTTTTAAGGCTCAAATTTATTTGAGCCTTTTTATTTTCTTTTACAAAATAATAATTACCAAAACCATGCAGCCAAATTTAAAGCAACTTCATCAAAGCGCAATACACTCCCTAAACCAAGGTAAAATAGAGCAAGCACACAAAGCCCTAGTGGAGTTAGTGACACTCAAACCAGACTTTGCTGATGGGTATTTTTTGTTAGCTATGGTTAATTTAACTGTTGGGCAAATACACAAAGCAATAAAGCTCATCGAAAAAGCCCTTACCCTTGGCCAAAGTATTGAATACACCGCGCAACTTGCTAAATGTTACGCACTTACTGGCGAATTACAAAAAGCAAAAAACACCGCACTATCGGTGCCATTAAAGCAAATAACTAAAGCACTTGATGCCGACACACTCGGCGTTGCACTTACTCAAGCAGGCATTCACGAACACGCACTTAACTACTTTGAGTGCGCTATTAAACTGGCTACAGCAGCTAACAAAGCTCAACCACCGTTTTATTATAACTACGGCGTAAGCGCTAAATTTTTAGGGCTATTTGATAAAGCCCAACACGCCTTTGAAAATGCCATAGCGCTTAACCCGCTGCACCATCAAAGTCATTTTGCATTAAGTGATTTAACTAAAGTAAGTAAGCAAAACAACCATATTGAACGCTTAAAAAACGTGTTTGAGCAAGTAACACACCCCGATGCAAAACTGCATATTGGCCATGCTTTAGCAAAAGAGTATCAAGATATTGGTGAATTTTCAGAGGCTTTCAACGCGTTAGAGCAAGGTAAAGTAGCAAAACGTACTGTGCAGCCGTTTGATCATAAAAGCTCAACTGAGTTATTTGAACATATTAAACGCTTAAGTGAGCAGCACACACAAGCGCTAACACAAGGTAACCCAACGGCCGAACCTATTTTTGTATTAGGCATGCCCCGCTCTGGCACCACATTAGTTGAGCGTATTTTATCGAGCCACAGCAACGTGCAGTCAGCCGGTGAATTACAAGACTTTGGCCTAAGTGTTAAAAAGCTAAGCCAAACACAAACACCTCACGTGCTCGACACTCAAACGCTCAGTAAAGCCTACGAGCTTGATTTTAATCAGCTTGGGTCAACCTATTTAAACGCAACACGCGTAATAACAGGCAGCCATAAACACTTTATTGATAAGCTCCCGTTTAACTTTTTTTATATCGACTTAATAACCAAAGCACTGCCAAACGCCAAAATAATTTGTATGCTGCGCGATCCAATGGACACCTGCATTGGTAACTATCGCCAGCTTTTTACTATAAATAACCCCTACTACGCATACTCGCTTGATTTACTCGACACCGCCAAATTTTATACCCGCTTTTACAAACTCATGCAGCACTTTAGTGCCCTGCACAGCAATATAAAATTAGTAAAATACGAAGAATTAGTCGCCCAGCCCGAGCAGAAAATTAAAGAGTTAGTCAGCTTTTGTAACCTAGAGTGGCAAGAGCAATGTATAGATTTTCACTTAAACACCGCACCGGTCTCTACCGCCAGTAAAGTACAAGTACGCCAACCATTAAATAGCAAAGCAATTGGGCGTTGGAAGGCGTTTAAGCCACATACAGATAAAGCAGTGGAGTACCTTTTAAAACAAGGTATTAGTATTGAGTAATGGTTTTATAGCTTGGGAGTTAAATGGATAGACTTAGGGATAGTCCGCTTTGTGCCATTTGCGGACATTCAGTATTTGAATTTAAGTCTATACTGATGGACGCAAATGCCACCATTGCGGTCGTTCACGTTTGAAGTATTAACGATCACTTTGTGCGCATTGCTGACACTAGCAATTAATATTTGTCCTTATTTTTTCTAATGAATCATTCCGACCATGTCACTAAAACACCTCAGTAACAAATACCTTTAAAATAGTTACGTTTAATGCGTATTTAATCTTTTCATATGCTAGTAAATAGACGCCATTGAAATAATGATAGTAAGTAGTTATTTAACGAACGCCATGAATAATTATTATGGGTGGCCTAATAACTCCTGCAGGTGTTTTTGAGGTATTGCGTTTGGGTTTAATTGCGTAGTATTACTGGGCATATCTAGATTTGAATGAACCCATACTAAAGTTGACAGTTAGTTCGGATATATCCAATATTTTTTAACATTCGAGATATTCTAGTAAAAAAATAAGATCGTTCTAAAAATAAAAATTTAATTCTTATTGATCTTAATTGCTTTTCTTAAATCTCTTCTATGTTAAGTTATCACATTATGAATATTTCTGTATATTATTCAAATGGTAAAGTAAATTATAACAAAGGAAGTGAGATGAAGAAGCCACCACTGGGAATAGCATTTTTACAAGGACAAGAAAATTTAATAGATGGTGATGATCTCAAAGAAAATTTGGATAAAATAAGACAAAAAATTGCTGATTTATCTAATGTGAAAAATGTTCATTTTTTGTTAGGTGCAGGTGCAAGTTCTGGTGCTATTCCTACAATGAAAGAAATGGTAGCAAGTATTGATTCGCGATTATTGCTACCTCCACCTCCACCTCCAACATTTCCGACAATTCCACCACCAATACCGTCCAGTACAATATTGCCTACCCCATTTGTTGCTACGACACACTTACAGGCTTTATTTAACAAAATAAAGTGCTCTACGAAAGATAATCTTGAAGATATCTTAGGAGTCCTCTATTCAAGGCGAGCTTATTTAGAAGGTTCAGGTGATAAATTATCTGGTGATTATTATGAAACACTTCCTTTGATTAAAATTATTGAAAGTGAGATGTTTAAACAAATTAATATAGATTTTAATACTGGTAAATCACAAGAGACTTTAGCGCTGTATAACGATTTCTATCAAAAAATAACCTTACGCAATAAAGACTTATCAAGAGTTAATGTTTTCACCACGAATAACGATTTATTTAATGAGAAAGCTCTCGATTATTCTAATATCAATTATAACAATGGCTTTGGTGGAGGATTGGATAGAGTTTTTAATCCCGCTAGGTTTAACTATACATTTTCCAGAAAAATTGATGCTGAAGTACAAAAGTATGAGCCATTAGATAATATGGTTTATTTATATAAACTGCATGGTTCGATTAGTTGGCGAGAAAGCAAAAACAACTCTTTTTTTCAAATTCAAGAAGTAGCAACTAAACATGATGAAGATGTTCCAAATGATAATATCCTTATTTACCCAACGCCTTTAAAACAGAATAAAAGTTTAGGTTCACCATATTCTGATTTAATAAGAGAATTCCAAAAGAAACTATTACAGCCTCATAGCGTAATCTTTGTGATTGGATATAGTTTCAGTGATGAACACCTTAATAATATTATCTATCAAGCTTTAGCTTCAAATTCATCTATCAGTGTTGTGGTTTTTGGTGATTATGGTGATAAAGAGATATTTAAAGTTAATGACCGTAGAATATATAAAATATTTGGTAATGTTGCTAACGATAAAATCCATTACTTTAAATATATAGTCGATAATTTTTTACCTGATCTAGAAGAGTTTGAAGATATTAATTTACTCAAAAAATTCATGAATAATTTGGCTGATGAAAAAAATAAAGCTAAAGGTTCTAAATAATGAAGATAGGAAAAATAATATCGGTAAATTACAACCAATTTAAAGTAAAAGTATCCTCCGAGATAAGAGGGAATTCGATTAACTTAAATGGTGATATTTATTATTTTGGTAATATAGGTAGTTACTTAAAATCGACTAACGCGGTTGGTGAAACTATAGTATCTGAGGTTATTTCAATTTTTGACAATGATCTTCAATTCAATGAAAAAGCCTTTGATATAGAAGGAAATAGAGAGTTACTACTTAAACCCATAGGTACAATCTCTCGTGATCAAAAATTCAACTTAGGTGTTGGTGTTTTTCCAAGTTTATATAGTAATGTTGGAATAATTACTTATAAAGATATGGAAGTAATACTTGGTGCTACTGTAAATAGCAGTAAAGAAGGAAATCTAATCCACGAAAGCTTTTCCTTAGGCAAAAGTAAAAGTTTAATTAATTACCCTATAGATATTAATATTAATAAATTTTTTAATATTCACTCTGCAGTTCTTGGTAATTCAGGAAGTGGTAAATCAAATACGATTGCTCATATTATTCAAGAAATTCATAAAAAACAAAGTAACTCAGCTATTGGTTCTAGGATATTAATCTTTGACGTAAACGGTGAGTATCAAAATGCTTTTAAAGGTTCATTCGATGGTAGCATCAAAGTAAAGCTTTATAAGCCCAACATTAATAAACCTGACAACAATTTCACACCATTCTTCTTGCCACATTTTTTAATGTCGATTGATGAGTGGAGTGCTTTTTTATTAGCAACGGAAGCTACTCAGAGACCTTTTTGGGATAAAGTTCTTCAAGAAGCTTATATCTTTTATAAGATGCTTTCTAATGATCCTAATGAAGTTGCAAGAACGGTTGATTATTTAAGGCATAAAGTTTGTTCTATTATCTTAAATATAATTGGACAAGGTGACTCGGATACAACAAATATCACTACTGCTTCAAGTATTATTGCAAGTTTGCAAATGATTATTCATTCAGATCCGTCTCTAACATCAATAGCTATTAGTTCTGGATTAGGTTCAGACTTGGAAACTCTGAAAGGTGCCTGTCGAATAAATTATGGCTCTAATGATGGCGTACTTTTGGGTAGAACTCAGACGGTTTATGCAAAGGTAAATCATCAAAATGTTGATGCTGTTATCTGCGATAAACTCCCACATGGTGAATACTTCGATTATAAATTTTTAAGAATTTCGGCTAATCTAGCATTGCTAGAAGAAGACTCTCGTGGCAATAAACGTATGAGAGAATATACGTCTACAATGCTTACACGCTTGGATTATTTTTTAGAGAATACTAATTGTGATTTTATGCGTGATCGTGCGGATGATTCAATAACAGATGTTAAGTCTTTTTTAGCTGATTTTTGGGATTTTGATGAGAGCAATACCCATCAAACTCAAATGGTAATTATTGATACAAGTGAGTTATCTCCGGATTCATTAGAAACATTAACAAGTGTTACTTCGCGTTTGATTTTTGAAGAGCGTAAGAAGTATATGTAGTGGTACAGTGATTTTGGCCACCCATTAAGAAAGAAATGTTATGCTATTTGCATACAAATTTGGGTGAAAAAAATGACAAAATTAAACCGTGCAACGTACTCCGCTGCAATCAAATTAGAAACGGCTCAACTTGTAGTTGACCAAGGTTATACACAAGAAGAAGCAGCCAAAGCGATGGGTGTTGGTAAATCAACCGTAAGTAAATGGGTTGCTCAATTAAAGCAAGAACGTAATGGCCAGTCACCATTGGCTTCACCAATGACACCCGAACAAATTGAAATCCGTGAACTTAAAAAGCAAATCCAACGCATTGAATTAGAAAAGGATATATTAAAAAAGGCTACCGCTCTCTTGATGTCCGACTCCCTGAACAATTCTCGTTAATTGAGAAATTAAATCAACGAGAGCGTTACCCAATTAGTGTGCTATGTAGTGTATTTAATGTGCATCGTAGCAGCTATAAATACTGGGCTATACGGGATACGACACCGACACCAGAGCAAGTAAGGTTAGAGGCTGAAGTTAAAGCCATACATACAATGAGTGGGGGCTCAGCAGGTGCGAGGACAATCGCGGCAATCGCAACGAATAACGATTTTGAATTAAGCCGTTATCGTGCTGCTAAGCTAATGATTAAATTAAAGCTAGAAAGCTGCCAAGTACCTCAACATTCATATAAACGCGGCGGTAATGAACATCTTGAAATCCCAAACCTGCTTGATAGGCAGTTCGATGTTGTTGAACCGAATACCGTGTGGTGCGGTGATGTTACATATATTTGGATAGGCAATCGCTGGGCTTATTTAGCGGTCGTTATTGATTTATTTGCGCGTAAAGTTGTGGGTTGGGCAATGTCATTGTCGCCGGATTCTAACTTAACGCTAAAAGCGCTTGAGTTAGCCTACGAAAGCAGAGGCAGACCAAGTGGGTTGATGTTTCACTCAGACCAAGGAAGCCATTATACGAGCTTGAAGTACCGCCAACGTTTATGGCGCTATAAAATCACACAAAGCATGAGTCGACGCGGAAATTGTTGGGATAATGCGCCAATGGAGCGATTTTTTAGAAGCTTTAAAACAGAATGGATGCCAAAGGTTGGATATGGGAATTTTATAGACGCTAAATATAGTGTGAGTGATTATATCAACGGATATTACAACAACGTTAGACCGCATCATTATAATGCTGGTTTAGCGCCAAATGAATCTGAGATTAGATACAAAGACTCTAAAACTGTGGCCAAATTTTATTGACCACTACAATATGAACAATGAAAGGAGGCAAAACCCGATACATTTAATTCTTGATGAGGCGCATCGTTATATTAAGAAAGATTATAAATATGTATTTAAAGAAAACATTTTTGAGAAAATAGCACGAGAGGGGCGAAAATACTCCTTATACCTATTGGTTTCGTCACAAAGGCCATCAGAGTTATCTGAAACTGTTTTATCACAGTGCGCTAACTTCATTATTCATAGAATACAAAATGAAGTAGATATGCGCTACGTTTATGCCGTATTGCCATTTTTCTCTGAAGATTTTGTTAATAAAATAAAACAATCAGTACCTGGTGAAGCTTTAGTTTTTGGAAATTGTGTTTCAATGCCATTACATGTAAAAATTCATGAAGCTAAACCAGCACCAGATAGTGAAAACTGCAAAATATCAGAAGAGTGGTTTAAAACATCTGTAAAATAAATATAAAACGGACTTAAATAGTAAATATTGTATTCAGATACTTTACAATCCCTTATTAAGTTAACTTCCCTAATTTATAAGGGATATCAGTCACTCAAAATAGCGCGGATTGGAGCTAACTCCTAATGTCCGCAATGGTTGTACTAGTGACTGTTATATCTATCTCTGTATAGGGCACAAAGCGCCTTAGAAGTTATGAACACTCTGCGCTAAGGCTATATTAGCAACATATTATTTGCCTCTTAACGAGGCGTTAAATCTTTAGGGGAAGCTGTGAGAAAAATATCGAAAGCTCGATTCGAAGCTCTTAGTTACGCAAGAGTACCTCTGGTTAAAATCATGTCGGATGAGGTTGAATGGTATTCAAACGACAACAATGCTGTATTAGGCACTATTTTATTGGATAACATAGATAATGATCATGTAGCGATGGTGCTAGGGAGGGATGAAGCAGGCGTCTTTAGGTGTATAGATGCAAAAGTGAGCATTCCAACAATAACTGAAGCTAGAAAAGTCTTATTGGAAAACATTAATAAGCACTCTAAAGATGGGGCTGAAGAGTTCCCACAAGGTGTTATTACTAGGAAGAAGAACCTAATCTTCGACTATATTGAAAAAAAAGAACCTATGCCAGATGATTATAAGTTATTGACCAAATTGGACTTGTTTAGCCCAGCAAAGGAATTAATAGCTGAAATAGCTTACTCATTTGAAGATCCTGATGGGAATTATATTGAACAATTCCAAAGTACAGGTTTTAACGCTAGATTATGGGAGCTATATTTATATGCACTGTTTCATGAAATGGACTTCATGATTAATAGAGAGTTTAATGCACCTGATTATGTAATTGAAAAAGCAGGAAAGCGACTTTGTATTGAAGCCGTAACGGTAAACCCTAGTCAGCATTCTGTAGATGAAATAGAGCCATCTACTACAGAAGAAATGGACAGATTATTGTTGGATTATATGCCAATAAAATATGGCAGCCCATTGTATTCTAAGTTGAATAAAAAATATTGGGAAAAAGAGCACGTCACGGGACACCCCTTACTAATTGCTATTCATGATTTTCACCAAAAAGGCTCCATGATGTGGTCAAGGAAAGCACTTGAATCTTATTTGTTTGGTGCTAGAAGAACATATTCATTTACACCAGAGAGTGGCCTTTGTGAAAATGTAGAGATCATTGAAGAGCATCGTTGGAATGAAAAAGTTATACCATCAAATTTTTTCTCTCAACCAAACTCTGAAAATATCAGCGCAATAATACATTCAAATCAAGCAACGATTGGTAAGTTTTTAAGAATGGGATATTTGGCTGGATTTGGACGCCAGGATTTAGATATTAGGTTTGTCGGACAAGCAATATATGATAATAATCAAGTACATGTTGATTTTGAAAAAAATGTTACTCCTGAACAATACGAGGAGTTTTGGAAGGACTCTATAACTATTTATCATAACCCTAATGCATTGTGTCCACTCGACTATAATTTATTTCCTAATGTAGCCCATGTGTTTTTTTCTGAAGGTAAATTTAATTCTATAAAGCCACAATATTACCCAGTTAGAGGGCGTACATATTATCGAGCCAAAGAAATTTAACAAATTAGCCAGTGGCACATAATAAAAAAGGATAGGTTATCAATACAAAATCTAATCCATCAAGGTCAATTAACAGTAATAGCTAACGTCTTCTTTGTGGCATAAGTGATCGTACAGAGGCAACATATCACTGTCAGCAATGAGCTTGAAACAGTCATACAATGTAAAAAATACGACTGACCGCTTATCGCTCTAAGCCGACTAATGGATACATGCAATTTGCAAATACTCAATACTTTAAAGCCTTTGCTATATACCAAGCTGAAGGGTAACTCCAGCAGCACATTATTTTGTGATTATAGGGGCTTATTATTCTGTTTTTAAAACCATACCTTTCGATTGGGCAAATATCACTAGCGCAAATACTATTTCGGTTATCCCGCCAATAAAGGCGCCGATTACAAAAGTGGCATTTAATACAATACACAGCATGCCAGAAAACATAAGCGAAACACCTAAAATCCAGTACACTTTCATGCCATATAAAGTGTTGAAAACTAAATAGCGAACACCAATTATCATCAGCATTATTGAATAAAACCATTCAGCTTGAAGTTTTGCTACATAAAACGCTAAAAACAAACCAACAAATAAAATAATAGTGCTTTCTAAGGCCAATTTACCTAATGGGTTTTTAGGGTCATGATTGCCAGAGCGTTTAAGAGCTTTTGAAAGTAGCATGGCTAAAGGATGTATAAACATACCACCAAAAAACAAAGTAAGCATACTCGATTGATTTGAATGCAGTAATGCGACAAAGCCAGCTATACACCAAACCAAGCCAGACACTAATACACCGGTTCCACCACCGAAGTATGCGAGGTTCATATTTTGTTGCGCATCTTCAAACTTCATAAAAATCCTTAATTTTAGAAATATCCCTAATTTAATATTATCGCATCGTTATTAGTTACAAATCGTTACTCGAATACACACTTAAAATAGGGAATTTATAATCGGCAAACGATACAGTTACGGATTGTGTTTCGTTGCCTTTAAAACCGAGTTTAAATTCCATTGGCATGAATCGGCTGCCATCAGCAAAAAGCGCAAGTAAGTGCTCCTCGCCTAATTCGCGATTGCCCGACGATAAGTTAGTTAGCGTTATAACAGCCCAGCGTTCGCCCTCTTCATTGCTCATTAATACATAATTAACGATTTTAAAATCCCCTTTTTTAGGGGTTATGTTGTTATTGTTTGCAAACGATAAGTGCATACTATTTGGTACTGCACGGTCAACATTTAGCGCTTTTATAGAGTCGGCTTGGGTTGCCCACGAAAGCACCAATAAAATGATCACTAAGGCTTTATTCACTGTTAGTTCCTTTTTATTACCTAGTAAAATACCTAGTAAAATACCTAGTAAATTACGTAACAAATTACATAACAATAACTGTTTAAATTATATTCGCATTCCATACCTATTATGTAAACAAACAATCATCGCAATTTTACCCAGCGCTTTGGCTGCGCCACTACAGACTAAGCGCTCATTCAGTGTGCTTGCGCTACTTTAGGGTAATAACGAGTAATAAGAGTAAATAATTCAAAGCTAACTTAAAGTAAAAAGCGCGATTAAACAGGAGTATAAACGTATGGCAAGCACACATAAAAACTCAACAATGGATTTATCTGATCCCAGTAATAGCATTCAAGTAAGAGGGGCACGCGTTCACAACTTGAAAAATGTAGACGTTGATTTACCTCGTAACGCATTGGTTGTTTTTACAGGAATATCGGGCTCTGGAAAATCGTCGCTTGCGTTTGGAACGCTGTTTGCTGAGTCGCAGCACCGCTATCTTGATTCAGTATCGCCTTACGCCCGTAGGTTGATAGATCAAGTTGATGAGCCCGATGTTGATTCTATTGAAGGACTACCGCCTGCCGTTGCTTTGCAGCAGCAACGCGGCGCGCCCTCGGTTCGCTCATCCGTTGGCAGCATAACAACTATTTCTAACGCGCTACGTATGCTTTACTCACGCGCAGGTGAATACCCAAAAGACCAAGGTATACTTTATGCTGATGCATTTTCGCCGAATACGCCACAAGGTGCGTGCCCAGAATGCTCAGGAATAGGCCGAGTGTTTGAAGTAACCGAAAAGCTACTTGTGCCAGACGATACAAAAACTATTCGCCAGCGCGCCATTGAAGCGTGGCCACCAGCATGGCAAGGTAAAAACCTAAGCCGTATACTTACCTCGCTTGGTTATGACATAGACACACCTTGGAACAAACTTTCTAAAAAAGCACGGGATTGGATTTTATTTACCGACGAAACACCTACTGTGCCGGTATACCCAGATTACACCTATGAGCAAACACAGAATGCGATAAAAAATAACGAAGATCCAAGCTACATGGGAACTTTTTCAAGCGCTAAACGCTTTGTTTTACAGTCTTTTGCTACTACCCAAAGCCCGCGTACTAAAAAGCGCGTATCGCAGTTTATGCAAATATCGCAGTGCCCTACTTGCCAAGGTAAAAAATTAAAACAAGCATCGTTAAGTGTCAAATTTGCAGGGCTTGATATTGGCGAGCTATCTCAACTTACATTAAACGAGCTTGCTAAAAAACTAAGTAACGCCGCCAATACCAAAGTAAATAAAAATACAAAAAATCCAGAGCAAGCCATTGTTACGCAGCGCATTGCTAGCGATATTCTCACTCGTATTGAAGCACTAACCATGCTTGGTTTAGGGTACTTGTCGCTTGAGCGTACAACGCCAACGCTCTCACCCGGAGAACTACAACGATTGCGACTTGCTACACAAATTCGCTCTAAATTATTTGGGGTGGTTTACGTGCTAGATGAACCTTCAGCGGGTTTACACCCTGCAGACACACAAGCACTTTTAAAAGCGCTTGATGAGCTAATAGCGGCTGGCAATTCTGTATTTGTTGTTGAACACGACGTTAGCGTTGTTAAACATGCCGATTGGATTGTTGATGTAGGCCCTGATGCCGGTGTGCATGGTGGCAACGTTATTTACAGCGGCCCTGTTGAAGGGTTAAGAAAAATAAAAAATTCGCACACTGCCCGTTATCTTTTTGATAAAAATACCATTGAAGAGCGCCCTAAAAGCAGCGATCAAAAAAAGGGGCTAAGGCAGCCTAAAGCGTGGCTAAAGTTGGCTAATATTGAGCGTAATAATCTTAAAAAACTCAATGCAGAATTTCCATTGGGTGTTATGACAACCGTTACTGGGGTTTCGGGCTCTGGTAAATCAAGTTTAGTAAGCCAAGCGTTAGTAGAACTTGTTTACGAAGCACTTGGGCAAAAAGTAGTAACACAAGCGCCAACCGACGAAGCCGACTTACTCGAACAAGAGCTGCAAACACACACCAGCGGAAAAATCATTGAAGGTATAAATAATATAAGCCGCCTAATTACCGTAAATCAAAAAGCGATTGGCCGTACCCCTCGTTCAAACTTAGCTACCTACACGGGTTTGTTTGATCATGTGCGTAAACTATTTGCTTCAACACAAAAAGCAAAAGAGCGCCGTTACGATGCTGGTCGCTTTTCGTTTAATGTTGCTAAAGGTCGATGTAAAAACTGTGAAGGCGTTGGCTTTGTGAGTATAGAGCTACTGTTTTTACCTAGCGTTTATTCACCTTGCCAAGTATGTCATGGCAAACGTTATAACGAGCAAACACTTGAGGTTACATATCGTGATAAAAACATAAGCGGTATCCTTAATTTAACGGTTGAAGCGGCGCATACCTTTTTTGAAAATGAACCTGCAATACTGCGAGCACTCGATGCACTTATGCAAGTAGGTCTTGGGTATTTGCGTTTAGGGCAACCTGCAACTGAGCTTTCTGGCGGTGAAGCGCAGCGTATTAAATTAGCAACCGAGCTGCAACGTGCACAGCGCGGTAACACGCTTTATATTCTTGATGAGCCAACCACAGGGCTGCATCCATCGGATGTATCAATGCTAATGTCGCAGTTAAATAAATTAGTTGATGCTGGCAATACCGTTATTATGGTTGAACACGATATGCAAGTAGCCCGCAATAGTGACTGGGTAATTGATGTAGGCCCTGGTGCTGGTGAAGAAGGCGGCTTAATTGTAGCACAAGGTTCACCCGAAAAAGTGGCAAGCGTAAAGGCGAGTAAAACCGCACCATTTTTACTTAAATAGTTAATAGATGACGCTTTTAGTTGTATAAAAGCGTCATCTATATATGGTAGTTAACGCTGAAAATAACGGCTTGAGATAGATTAATTATCCAAAGTTCAGGTTTACTAATACATCCCTTTTTTATCTTGGTAACCAATCTGAAATAGCTTTACCTATTTCGTGCGGTGAATCCTCTTGGATGTAGTGAATACCGCTTACGGTTACCTCAGTTAGGTTTGGCCATGTGCGCACAAAATCTCTTGCGTAACCAACTAAAAAAGCACCCGGTTCAGCATTAATAAATAGCTTAGGAGTATCGTGAGAGTTAGCTAAATAGCTCGCATAGCTTTTAACTAAAGCCACGGTATCGGCAGGCTCTCCAGCAATGGGCAGTTGGCGAGGCCCTGCTAAAATTGCACGGCGATCTTCTCCTGAATTAATAAAGGGTCTGCGATACTCATCATGCTCTGCCTGCGTTAATTTGCGTGCAATGGTCGCTGGTAATATTGTTTCAATAAAAAAGTTGTCATCAAGCACCATTTTTTCACCTTCAGCTGAGCGCATAGTGCCAATAGGTCCGTGCAAATCTTTAGGAAAATCGTCCCATGTTGGAAAGTCAGTAACAATTGCTTCCATAAACGCAATTGCTTTTACAGCATCACGATGTGTATTAGCCCAGTTAAAACCAACGCCTGAACCCCAATCGTGCAGCACCAAGGTAACGTTATTATGTACACCCAACGCTTCTAAAAGTGCAAATGTGTATTTGCTGTTTTCAGCAAGTGAGTAGCTGCCCTCATGGGTGTTATCTAACTTTTGTGAATCTCCTAATCCAATCATATCGATAGCAATTAAACGCCCTTTTCCTTGCAAATAGGGCATAACGTTTCGCCAAAGGAAGCTAGATGTAGGGTTACCATGTAAAAACACAATAGGATCACCTTCGCCTTCATCTATGTAGGCCATCTTTTTATCTAATACAGTTTTAAACTTTTTTGTATAACGTAATGTTTCTGAATCATTTTTCATTTAATTATATCGCTCTATTTAACTGATGAGCTGGCGGTAAATCCTCGCTCATCTAATTTGTGTAATATTCGAAGTAGATTAACTAATTTCGAGTCAATATACGTGACTGAGTCATATAATAAATGAGGGCGCTTAATTTGTCACTATATTTATATGATCGAATCACATATAATTAAATTTATGAAAAATGAAAAATATATATCAAATTTAATCGGCACGTTTGCTACTTCTGTTTCTAATGACATTGAAAAGCAGATTGCCGAATTAGGCGGGCGAAGCTTGAGCCACGAAGCGGCACTGGTCACTATTTACAATCACCCAAATGAAACCATCGATGTACTAAGCAAGGTTTTAGGCTTAACGCATTCTGGTGCGGTTAGATTAATAAATACGCTTGAAAAAGAAGAACTTGTAGAAAGACGAAAGTCAGCAAAAGATGCTCGCTCTGTTGTTTTATACGTAACTGATAAAGGAAGCCAAAGGGTTGAACTAGTACTAAGCAGCCGAGAAACAGCCACCTCTAAAATACTAAACAACTTTAATGATGAACAAAAAAAAAGCTTTTTAAGTTTGATGGAAATAGCGCTTGGCAGCCTAACAAGCGAGCAGATAGAAGCACGTAAAATATGCAAATTATGTAACGAAGGTGTATGCCGTAAACAAGGCTGCCCGGTAGAAAACTCAATTAAGTAACTAATTACTTCATGCATCTGCCCACTATAAACGTATTAAATTATTTGCTTTAATACGTTAGCGCTCAAAGTGTTAGCTCTTTAAAAAGCGTTCTATTTTAGGTTTTACCGTAACCGACATTATCAGCATTATAGTTAAACCTATTGGTAATGCGGCTAATAACCCTTCAGCCCATCCAGTTACAAATACACGCATATCTGCATAGCCAATATTATTAGTAGCGGTAACAAACGCCATCACCGACTCCATTATCAGCGCCATAAAAACACTAATCAATAAATTACGTTTTAGCTCACTGCTATTAGGTAATAACTGGGCAACTAGCTTATGCATTAAGGTCATCATTACAAAACCAACAGGCGCCATAACCAATACTGCACTTATAAATGAGGTAAACCAGTCGGCATAAAAGTGCTCTGTAACACCCACATTCACATAAGTCATAATGCCAGTTAGAGTACCGCCGATTAGAGTGATAATACTTACCATAACCAGTATTTTATAAATTACAGGTGTTTTTTTAGGCTCAACCATTACTGGATTTACGGTTACAGGAGTACTCATTTAGGCATACCTTCGGTTTTAAATTAGATGACAAAGTCTACCATACCAAATTAATTGATACTGTCAACTAACTTCAAATTCCTAAACAATAGTTTTATTTTAAACATAAGGAGTAACTAGATACCAAAAAAGTAATTTTTCTATAGAAAAATAAGAATGGTAGGGTTTCTGCTAGCTAATGCTAGAAAAGTGTTTTAAGCGATAAAGTGAATACATTAATTGGTTTTAAACATGTAACTTACGAGGGTTTATAATTCATTAGATAGCAAAAAGTTGGCTATATTTTACTAAAGCCAACTGTTAAATTACGGAAATAATGTTTATAAATTATCAGCTTTAGGCTCTTGCCCTGATAATATTTGTTGTTTTCTCTGAGCTTCTGGTAAATCGTTAATGCAATAATTGATGTAATAAATAGTTAAGAAGAAAGTATAAATACCATTCATTCTAAGATCCACTTTATGCTCTGTTAATGCGTATTCTTGTAAAGCACTTTTTGCACGGAAAGACCAAATAATATATAAGACCCAAGAGGCAATAGTAAGTAAACCAGCAATAATATCTAAAGACTCCTCACCAGTACTCGTCAAAGCACCACCTAGCCCTACACACACAGCTAACCAAATCAGAAATGTATTGTCAGCTATCTTTTTTGAAGCTACTTTTTCTAGCTTTGGTGTATTTAAAAACATCCATACAATTGCATAAATACCTGCAGTAACAACTGTTAAAAGCACTAAATTCAAAGTTTTAGTGTTGATGCTGTCTTTTAATTCCGTGATTGATGACATTATGTCTCCTTATTTTATTTCGATTGAATTAGGACTAATGATAAATATTAGTCCTATAAAAATTTATTAGTCTGAATTATATTTTTTATCATTTTAAATATTAAAATTTAGTTTTTAGTATTTAACTCAATAATTTACTTATTTAAATTATCTAACTCTTTTTCAAGATCTTTCATTGCCTTTTGAGCTTTAAACTCTTCGTAAAGCGCTTCTCGTGAACTAGGATCTAAACGCTTACCAGATTGAGAAACTAGGTTATTAAACGTTTCCTGTGTATTGCTCATTACAACAAATGTACAAAGCTGCTTTACACCGTCTAATTTAGCAAATGCAACTTCTTGTGGAATAGCGCCCACAAGGCTTTGCTGCGCAACTTGCTTGCTTACTTGCTCAAACGTTCCACCAACATTTAGCGAATCATTACTTTGCGCTTTGCGTTGGTATAGCTTGTCCATAACGCTTGCTTTAACTTGTATTTGCTGTGATAAATCAGCGCGAGCTGCTGCAATAGCTTGTGCTCTGTCGGTAGACATACTGCCCGACCAAGGAACACATGACGACGACGCTAAACCTTTATCAGACACAGGCAATAACACCCAGCTTGGTACTGAATCGTTTTTTGCCAATGGCGCAGATTGTGTGTTTTCAGTGCTTGAACACGCACCTAAAGCTAAAGCGGCTATAACTGGTAATAATTTTTTCATTTTAAATTCCTTTCAATTGCTCTTGATAATAAGCGGTGCGTTTAACCACTTTTTGTAAATAATTACGGGTTTCTTGCGCAGGTAAATTGTTTACCATTAAGGTATAAACTTTGTCTGCAGACATTGAATTAGCAGCAATACTTGCCTGATTAAGTGATTTAGAGCCACTTAACGTTTTGGCTACGTTACCTGGGCCCGTATTATAAGCTGCAATGCTCATATAAATTCTTGATTGCTCGTTACGTACATTTTTAAAGTAACGATTACTTAAAATATGCACATAAGTACTACCTGCCTCTACGTTATTATCAGCCTGAAATAAGTACTCAGGACTAAGTAATAGCGGTTTACCTTGCAAAAATTTGCTCACATCTTTACCCGCTGAAGTAGGCACTATTTGCATTAAACCAAAAGCAGGAATTGGCGAACGTGCAAGCGGGTTAAAGCTTGATTCAGTGTGTATAATTGCCAATAATAATGCAGGATCTAAGTTATAACGTTTAGCTTGTTGCTGCACATCAGGTAAATAACGTTTGGCTTGATTGGAAAGTGTATTAGTAGGCAATTGGTAGCTAATTGTTACTCTGTCTTTTTGCTTAGTTATAACAGGCGCCTTAGCAGTGAGCACCTCCTCTATAATCTCTGTAGAGAGCACTGTTTGCTCGGCTATTTTTTTAGGTTGAATCGTTGTTGGTGACTTACTTTGCTCAATTTTTCTATTTAAAGGCTTACCCGTTGAGGTAAAACTTTTGCTGTTTATTGTGTTATTAGCCGCAATATAAACCGGATCATTTGCAAGTGTTTTATTTACCGTTACTTGCGAAAGCTCATTTAATTGATCTTTTGCATATTCAACAGCTTGTTCGTCGTTTTGGCTATTTAATAACTCAACTACGACTTCACCACTTTCAAAATTCACACTGGTGCGTTTATTTAAATCATCACTGTATTTTACCCACACTTTTGAACTTGGCAGGTTTGGGTCTTGCCACTTTTGGGTTACTTGTTTTAAATATGCACTTTGCGCATCATGCCAGGCACTTACAAACGCTTCAAATTCTTGCTTTTGCTGCTGCTCGTACTGGCTAAACTCACTTTGCCGCGCTTTTAAAAAAGCCTCAAATTCGGCTTCTTCACTTGTTTGAGCTACGCTATTTAAGCTCAGTGTTAAACAAGCTAACGCGCTAATTTTTAGTAGTATTTTAACTTTTGAGTGCATTTTTTATATCCCTATAAAATTAAAAATAACTACTTAAATCATCAGCAGATAGATTATCAAATTCAGTTTGAGCGGCTAAACTTAAACGCTTACAGTCTATGCTTTCGCATTGCTGAGTTAGCGAAATAACTTGTTTATAACGCTCATTAACAAACCACGTTTGTGCAACAGAGGCTTTAGCTTCATCGAGTTTTAACTCACTCGCTTTTAAATATTTATCGAGATAGTTCAAACGTTGCTCCTCTGGCGACAGAGCAGCAGCTAATGCTACCGCATCAGACATTGTTGTAGGGTGATTCAATGCAACTTGTAGTAAAGGGCGTAAGTTTGCCTTATCTTTTTGGCTACCTACTTGCCAAGCAGCTCTAATAGCAAGCCCAGCTTCGTTTAAAGATGGGTCTTGTATTTCAACCTTAGCCGTACACGTTAACCAATCGCCTTGCTTTTCCTGTTTATACCCAGAGGTATGTGCATCAATAAAGCTTATCGATGGATCAATATCAATAGTTAGCTTTTTTGCTAATTTCACTCTTATTTCATTGCGTTTTGGAATGGTTAACGCATTTCTGCAGGCATTTTCTAATGCATTTTTTAGCTTTGGTTTAAGTGCCATTACTCGGGCAAATTCACCATTTACTTGGCTTTTAAAAAAAGCAGTTTGCTTTTCGATGGTCGTCGCTGAATCGAAGGTGGCCGAAGCCACCAACGTCAAGCTAATAAGCCCAGATAGCATTAAAGCTCCTTCTCGCTACTTACTTTACCTGATACACCCTGAGGGTTAGTTGCTTTTTCGTTTAAACCTCCATGTGCTTTTATCTTGTGGCCGTGGTGACTTACACCGTTAACAGTTTGGACGTTATTACCTTCCATCTCTTTAGCTGCTTGTCGCGCTGTAGCTTCTAAGCTTGGCGCATAAACAGCTACGCTGTACTGCCATAAGTTATCATCACTTGAAAAACTTTTAACACTCACACCTGGTGGTAATTTTCCTTTTGATATAGTCGCATATTCATCAGATGATTTAACTTGATTCAAGAAAGTATTACGATCCTCTTCTAACACCTTTACTTGTTGTGGGTCGTTTAAGTTAGGATCGTCATACTCAAATTGGTTTGTACCTTCCATTTGATTCTCATCAAAACCACCTTGCCAATATACTTTTTCGCCTTGCATTGTAGCAAGCAAAGCTGAACGAGCACGGGTTTGAGATTGTGATTTAGCAACACCTTTTAGCTTACGCGCCACATTTTTACTGCGATTTTGACGAATAATTGCCGAGCCATAACCAAGTATAATTACTTCTCCGGTTTGTGCGTTGGTTAATACTTTTGCGCCCACAGGCGGCAGTACTCCTGATTTAACATCGCTAATCACTTGTTTGAAAATAGTATTAGGATCTGTGGTCACCGCCACTGCGCCACGATTTCCTTTTATTTGCGAACGCGTCTTTGGAGTAGAAATTAAGCTTACCCGTACTAAGTTTTCCTCTACATCATCATATACATCATAGGTGACGAACCCAGCTAAAGAACCAGATACAGAATCTTTACAATTTTCCAACGCGGTTGTTTGTTCATTAACGGCGCCTTCAGCTCCAGAATCGATGCTATCTGAGGTTGCCGATACTAAATTAGAACATTGATTTTCGACACCTTTCATATTTTCAATAAGCTGCTTTTTAGCTACTAAATAGGCTTTGTTATAAGCACCACGCTTAGACAACAAGGTCGCATTAATATTTTCGTAGGTGTTATAACTGGCACTACCAATAGATAAAATACCCGTACCACTACCTACTTGTATCATTTTCAAACCATCTTCATCGTCATCAATTAGTGCCTGATGAGCAACAGCAACTGCAACGTTTGTATCTTTTGCAACCACTACATCGCCAGAAACCTGTGCTTGTTCAGCACCCGCTACTTGTGCGCCAGGGCGAGCTGGGATCATATCTGTTAAGCTAAATTCTTCCGCTGCGATTGCAGGCATAGCTAAAACCATTGCTAATGTTAATATTTTTAATTTCATCATCTATCCTTATTTGTACCTGAGTGTAAAATCGTCTTCGACTGTAATTTTTGAAAGGTTTTTTGCTGTTATTGTTATGAGCGCCTGATCGAGCGCATGAGCAAGTTCACCGGTATTACCTTTAAATCTAAGGCTGGCTACAGTATATTTTTGCTGTTTATGTATAGATACATCACTCACTCCACCTAACGTACTTAATACATCATGCAATTTTTCTGGTTGCGTTAGTTTATTGCTTGGCAGCATGATTTCACGAACCAACCCCCCTCTTGCAACAACTTGAGTAAATGCATTATTAAGCGTGTTATGAAGTGCCTTTGATTGTGACTCACTCGCCAAATGTACTGCCATTAAATCTTTTTCTACGTAAGGGTCATTAGGCAAAGACATAAATGAAGGATCGTTTTTCCACTGACCATAAATATTTCCAGCTAAATCTCTAACGTCAGCACTTAAATAAAGCTGTCTATTATTGCCTCGCTTAATCACTTCAGATTTTGCATAAATAACTAAACTAGCCGCGTTACCAACTTCAATACCTTGCTCGTTTAGCCAAACTTTCAGCTCTGTTTTTAATGGCTCTGGCGCAATAACTTGCACTCTAGGCGAACCAATCATGCTCAGTAATTTAGATGCTTTTTGAATGAGAGGTGCTTTTTCTACAACAGCCATAACGGTGACTTCCACACCTCCATTTTGCAGTTCTTTGGTTTGCAGCGTTTGCCATTCTTTAACAAGCCCTTCACTATGACTCGAAAGTTGTTGCCCTATTAGCTCTTGCATATTTGTTGATTCGTTACCATCAACAACATTCATACTCGTGCTTGATGATTGAGTATGCTGCTGAGTAAGCCACACACCTACAACTTGCGATACAGCACGCTGCAGAGCATCTTGCTCTGCAATCGTCAGTGCTGTTTTACCTTCTTTTTTCCAGCCTTGGCCTATTACTGTTACACTAATATTTTGAGTGGTTTGCTGCCAGTTTTGCTCTTGCGGCTCTCCTAACTCTTGCGGATTAATACTGACAGTCATGCAAGTGTCGTTACCGCTAAGCGTTGGCGTTGAGTAATTTAAAGGAACGGCACCAGCACTCAAACCTTCCATCATCGTAGTGCGTTGCTGCTCATATAAGCTGGCGGCATCATTATCTAAACTTGTTGTTAAATGTTGCTGCGCACTTTGGGTTGTTAGGCTTTTATTACCTTTAATAAAACTTATAAGCTCAGCACTAGCCTGGGTTTTTGCACCCGAAATAGCCGTACTACCTCGTCCATATGCACATGCCTGTGTTTGTAGCGTACCATCAGACAATACATCCACTTGAGCTTGCGCACTCAAAGAACATAATGCTAATAAGCCAAGCTTTTTTATCATGTACGATTCTCCAAAAAGTCAGCTGGAGTACCTACAGAAACAGCAAATATTTTTGTACCATTTGATGGGCGATAAATTCCATTTTCGGCTTTATTTTTAACATCATCAGCCATATCAGAATCTTTCCAGCGGATAATTTCGCCTTGGGCACTGTTAATAGAAGGGTTTACATTTGCAACGCCAATTGGCTCAACGAATCCAGCTTCATAGCTAAAAACAATCATTGTTTCATTAGGTAATACACCCGCATTTTGGCCTCGGTCTAAACTAATTTTACTGCCTTTAATACCTAATACCTGTGCTGTTGCAGGCATTTCACTCAACATACGAGTAAGTAAAATATCAATACCACGCGATCCCATGTCACTAAGTACCGCATTCACATGAGCACTTTGATCAAAGTGAAAACCTGCAGCGTATCGTCCGCTTACTGTCGTGAATTTTAGCTCCGAGCGATCGCGTATATCTTCAGATTTAACGCGAATCTTTCCTAAATTAGGATGCGATAGCTTTTCACGTGTTTGCGGATTTATCACACCGGTTGTTAGCTCTAATGTGTAATCGGCCCAATCTGTAATCGCGCCTTCAGTTTTTAGTGTTCTTAATGAATCAATTTTTACCACAAAATCGGGGATTAATGCTTTAACTTCGGCACGTTTGGCCGCTGTTTTTACGCCTTGCTGTTGTAAAATTAATTGCTGCTCTTTTGAAATAGCGTCATCATCACGGGTTACTATTCTGAAGCGATTAATACCTGCAAATTGATTTTCAAGCATGAGTAATAAGTTTTTATTATCAAACTCACGCATCGCATCAACGCCAATACCACTGCCACTCACGCCTGCTAAGTCAAAGTACATACGTACAATCGGTTTTTTAAGTGGGCAGCTGTCGGTTTCATTATTTACATCGAACGTACAACGTTCTAAACCTTGTGTATCAAAATAAGCTGGCATAGTTATATCTGCATCGTTAAATATGTATGCACTTTTAGCTATAACAGCATTTGAAGCAGTATTACTCACATTACCCTGCTGAGTAGAACGACCTTGCTGTGGTGTAGAATTACAACCAGCTAATAAGGCGAGTGTTAGTGCAGATAGAGCTAATTTTTTTACTAATTTCATTGCTATTCCTAAATATCAAACAGCCACTGGCTAGCAGGCGCTTTAAGTTGTTGTACTAAATTATTGGTTGCTTTTTGCTTTGCATTTTCTTGTGTTGCAGCGCTTTCTTGCGCAACAAGATCCTGTTGCAATAACACTTTAAAAGGGGTTGAACTGCGCGTAAGCGCTAGAGTTAAAATAGCTTTAGCAGAGTATTTATTATTAGATTTAGCATACTGCCAGCGTATTTGAGGGCGCACCCATAAGCGTGTATCGCCGCTATGAGGGAGTGCATTATTGAGTGCAGATTTAATCTCGCTAATATTATTAGCGCCTATCACATCGCAAGAAACAGCATTTAATGCCTTTGCTTGTTCAGTTAATAAATTATTTAAAGTCGATTGAATAAATAGCTTAGGCCCGGAAAGGTGCTCTAATACTGCTAATTTTTTTGTCGCAACATTAAGTTCGCCACTATTTTTAAGCGCCCAAATAAAGCGTTGTTCGTTGTTATTTTCTGGCGCAGAAATGCGAGATAACTTTGATAAATCAGATTTAAGATTTTTCACTAAAACCGATTTTTTAACACCCATTTTTAAAGCAAATAAATTATTTTCCTCAAGCGCATTAAGCTCTTCTAGCCCAGTCAACGTAAACGGTAAGCTAGTTAAAGTAGTTGCTTGTTCAAAATAGTTGCTTGATTGGTTATCTTGCTTTGTTAGCTTTTGTAGTTGCTGCGTACTTACATCAACACTTAATTGAGTGATAATATCGGCTAAAGCCGCTTGCTTTGCAGCTAAGCGACTTTCACCTATACCAACCGCAGTAATATATTCATCACTTTTTTGCGGTTGGGTTACCCAATCAGGCCAATTTTGAGCAGAACAACTAAAAGCACATGCTATTAAAAAAGCAAAAATGCTTGTTTTCATTAGCCTTTCGCTTCTTGCTCAAGTTGTAGCTCATTTATAGCAGTTATTGTTGCTTGCTCAAGCTCTATAATGTCGTTTGCTTCAAGTGCTAACGCAAGTTGATCTTTTGCTTTAATAAGCGCGGTGCCTATATCTTTAGAATCTTCTTCTTTAGCAGAATCTGTATTTTCTTCGTCGCTAGATAACCAACTAGTCACGTATTTACCACCTACGTTTATAGCGGTCGCTTGAGCAACTGCAGTACTATATTGACTTAAAATATAAGCAGACTTAGCAATTTCGACAGTTAAATCAGTCGCAAGTGCAACATTTTGCTGATAAATGCCTTCATTTGCTAAGTTATAAGCTGCGATTTTATGACCAATTTCTTCATCTTTATTTTTTGCACCGGCATCAAATTCAGCAATAGCTGCTTGAAGTTCTTCAGGTGTTGATTTTTGATGGGCATATAAAAAGGCTTGTACATCACGGTAGTTATCTGTTTGAGTGCGGTATTCGCCCATAACTTTGCGCTGACGTTCAAGTATAATTGCAGACATATTTAAAAATTCGTCAATACCAACTTGTATTGTTACCGGATGAAAATAGCCTAAAGTATCCATACGAGTTGTAAGGTCAGAAACAGCAGCATTACGATCTAAATTAGCAGAAGTATTAGTGTCGGTTGTTGAAACACAGCCAGCAAAAAGAGGTGCAAAAATAAGTGCAGATAGAATAGCTTTTTTCATGAGGTAATTCCTTATACGTTAAAAAGGCAAGAAAGCACAAAGCTAAGCTATTGACTTAATTCATTCTTCCTTGAATATGTAACTAGAATCATCGAATTTTTAAAAAAATGCAACACAAAAAAATAAAGAAAATTTTATTATCCATAAAAAAAAGCAACAAATGTAACCACAGTAAGGCATTCAGCTTAGGTTAATACTTTTGGCTCATTTTTGTATAATAGCTCTATTTGCTTAATTTGAGGTCAAAAAAACACCTTGACCTATACAGATATCACTCAAATAAGTTTGTTATCAGCCTTGAGAATTAGCCCAATGCTAACCACACGCCTATTATAGCCATTAAGCTGCCCGCTATTCGGTTCATCCATTTAATATTATCACCACGGCTTAAAAATAAACGTAAGCTTTTACCGCCTGTTGCGTAAGCTAACATACTTAAAAACTCGGTGGTCATTATAACGCCAAGCAATACTAAAAGCTGAGGGGCTACAGCATGCTCAACACTAATAAACGGCGGTAATAACGAGATCATAAATGCCCACCCTTTAGGGTTAGCAATTGCGGTTACAAAACCTTGCGTAAATAACGACTTCCGACTTACGTCATTTGGTTTTGAGGTATCAACCGACATTTTGCCTTTGGCTCGCCACATGTTAACGCCAATATAAATTAAGTATGCACCGCCTACCCACTTTAAAATGGCAAACGCATCTGGGTAATTTAGCATTACGCTTGCAACGCCTAATACCGCAGCTATAGCAACGGTTGCTACGCCTAACAGCTCACCTATCATCATCCATAATGTGCGGCGCACGCCAATGCTCATACCGAGTGTCATGGCAAGAGTCATACACATACCTGGGGTGATAGACACAAAAAAGAACGTAGGAATAAAAACCGCAAGTGCTGCTACATCAATCATTAGTTTACTCTCATATTAAAAGCAAAAACGCGGCTATAAGTAGCCGCGCTGTTGCTTACTCATGTTTATTACTATTGCCCAGTACTTACCACGGGTTCAGTAATAACCTCTACTGGCTCTGCTGTACCATTTAACAAATACTTATCTAACCACTGTTCTTGTTCCCACAATACATGTAATAAGCTTTTACGCGCACGGTAACCATGTGCTTCATAAGGGAGCATTACTAAGCGAGCATCTTTACCTAAACCTTTTAGCGCTGCGTACATGCGCTCACTTTGCATTGGGAAAGTGCCAGAATTAGGATCTTCTTGGCCGTGGATCATTAGCATTGGCTCGTTAATTTTTTCAGCATGGAAAAACGGCGACATATTAGCGTACACACTTTGTGCTTGCCAAAAGTCACGTTCTTCTCCTTGAAAACCAAACGGCGTTAATGTGCGGTTATACGCGCCACTGCGGGCAATACCTGTTTTAAATAAATCGCTATGAGCCAATAAGTTAGCAACCATAAATGCACCGTATGAGTGCCCTGCTATGGCTATCTTGTTTTTATCGGCAATGCCTTTTTTAACCAATACATCAACAGCTGCTTGCGCACTTGATACTAACTGCTTTCTAAAGTTATCGTTTGGCTCGCTGCCATCAATACCTACAATTGGCATTTTAGGGTCGTCAAACACGGCAATCCCTTTAGCAAGGTAAGGCATTGGCCCCCAATAACCAATGTAGGTAAATGCATAAGGCGATTCGCGAACTTGCGATGCTACGGCTTTATCTTTGTATTCAAGTGGGTAAGCCCACATAAGTACCGGTAACGGCCCTTGTGTTTTATCGTACCCTGGTGGTAAATAAAGCGTGCCCGAAAGCTCAACACCGTCGTCGCGTTTATAACGTAATTGCTCTTTAGTTACGCCTTTAAATGCAGGGTACGGGTGCTCAAATGTCGTTAATTGCGTTAGCGTGTCGTTATCTAAATCACGTATAAAAAAGTTAGGTTGCTCAGTTTTAGATTCACGAATAGTAATAAAGCGCTCACCTTCGTCATCAAGCAGTGCGCGAACACGCTCGTAGTATGGCGCTTCTGATTGCCATAAACGCTTGCTGCTATTTGTTTTAACATCGTACCTATCTAAAAATGGCACATTACCTTGCTCTGAAGCACCATTACCGCGCAAGTAAATATAACGCCCGCCTACAATTTTAATTACGTTTGCGCCTAAATCGTTGCGCTCGTAAATTGCATTACCTGGGTCTTTATACGCATCGTTATAACTACGTTCTGAAAATAGCACGCGGTTTCTGTCGGCATTTCGTGGTTGCACTATGTAAGTACGTACTTGGCGATCGCTAAAGCGCCAATCTGTCAGCATGGCTACGTTTTCGTTGCCCCACTCCATTCCCGCATAACGGCGTTCTACTTTGGCAAATAATTTAGGCTCGCGTTTAAATGGTGCACGTAAGCTGTAAACATAATCATGATGCTCAACGTCGGTTTTCATGTCGCCGCCATCTTGCGCCTCGGCCCAAATAACCTCTGCACCTTGATCGGCTCGCCATTCAAAATCACGGCGGCCAGTGCGTACACTGTCGTAACCTTGTGGAATGTTATCGGCAAGTGGCTGTTTTGCCAGCTCTGCTAATGCATAGCCGCGCATGCCCCATATTTGCCATGTGCTTGCAAATCGGCTGTAAGGCACTTGGTACGAAAACGGCTCATTAATACCGGCAACTAAAATATTGGTTGAATCAGGTGACACCGAAAACGATTTAAATAAAGAAGGGCTACCTATTGCTTGAGTCTTGCCATCAAGCGTTACGTAAGCCAGCTGCCCTTGGCCGTAAAACTTAAATTGTGCTTCATCAAACGGGCTTGTTAATAAATTTTGGTAAGTACGTGCTGGCGCTTTCTCGCCAGTACTTTGTTGAATAACAGGCACTACGTTTTGGCTGTTATTTTCAAGCTTTGGCTTACCAAAATTAACAGCAAGATTTGCAACAATGGCGCTGCTATCTGGCAGCCATTTATATGGTGAGGCAGTTAATACCGAATTTAATGCAGCGCTTGAAAGCTCTTTTGCTTGTTTAGTTTCAACGCTGTAAAGCCATAAGTTGGCTTGGGTTGGTTGCTCAACAATAAAGGCTAAATATTGACTATTAGATGACCACTTAGGAGAGCGAATAATGCCATTAGGTAAGTTATTAATACTGATAACCGACCCGCTTTGAACATGCTTTAGCTCCACGGCACTAAATTTGGCACTCACACGAGAGCGCGAAAAATTAGCGGGGTTTAGCTTAATACCAGCAAGCTTAAGCTCTTCTTTTGCAAGTTCATCAAGGGTTACTACACGTTTGCGTTCAAAAAGCGCTAGCCACTGGCCATCGCTCGATAAGTAACTAGTGGGTGCTAACTTAGCGTCAACCAATGCTGCAAGTTCAGGTGATGGGGTTTGATAGCCCTGCTCGGCGTAACTTGTTGGTACTATTGCCGCACAACAAATAAAGGCAACTAACAGCCTAAAAGCGCTCATGTTTTTATCCTTTTGTTATTTTTTACTCTTATAAGCGTATATAAACACGTTTTACTTTGTTCATAAAGTATTAAGGTAAGTTAAACACCTCTAAAAGATGACTTAATAGTGCTGATTAAGCTAAACTACAGCGCTATTTATTCACCACTGCGGTACTTAAAATACAATGCATAACAAAGCCAAATCAGTCACTATTTTTGATGTTGCAGAGCGTGCTGGTGTATCAAAATCAACCGTATCGTTGGTGCTTACCCAAAGCGATAAAGTGGGCAATAAAAGTAAACAAAAAATACTCAAAGCGATTGATGAGCTAGGATACGTTTATAATCGTGATGCCGCTGCTATGCGCTCAAAGCGCTCAAATTTAGTGGCCATAGTAATAAACGATTTAACTAACCCAGCTATGGCACACCTTGCTACCAGCCTACAACTTTTGTTAAACGACAATGGCTTACAAGCCATGATTGTAAGCAGTAATAATAGTCTTGAACTACAAGCAAACGCAGTTAAAAACTTAAAAGAATACAACGCTGCTGCATTTATTATTTGCCCCGTTGCTAGTACTTGCCCCAAATGGCTTGATACGCTCAGCGCGCAACACAAAGTAATTACCGTAATGAGTGAAGTGCCCTTTAGCGCAGCTCCTTGCGTATTACCCGACTATAAAAAAGCCAGCCACGTAGCCAGTATGCATTTGCTCTCACAAGGCGTGACAAACATTGCATTTATAGGCAGTGAACTTACTTTAAGTGATTCACAAGCACTACAAAGTGGCTTTAATACCGCTTGCGCGCAGCACAGCATTACACCATTAGCACCCATTCACTGCGCAGTAAACACAGCCCTTAGCGCTAAAAATGCATTTATAGAAGCATATAAACACAACCCAACATTAAACGCAGTGGTGTGTGCAAACGATATTATTGCTCAAGGTGTTATTGCTGCTATTAACTCATTAACACATCACTGTATTAAAGTGGTGAGCTGCCACCATATTCCTAATAGCGCGGTTATAAATGATCACTTAACCACTGTGGCCATAAGTACAACTGATATAGCCAAGCGGTGCCTTTTAATACTGCAAGAGCTACTACAAAATACAGCCCCGCCAGTAAAAACACTGGTAAATGTAAACTTACAAATTAGAGATTCTAGCCAATGAAAAAAGTGCTGGTAATTGGCTACGTATGGCCAGAGCCAAATTCGTCTGCTGCGGGAACGCACATGATGTCGTTATTAAATACATTTAGAGCGCAAAACTGGGACGTTGAATTTGCAACGCCCGCGCAGCGCACCGATCATATGGTAAACCTTGACGACTTCGGCATAACCAGTCAAAGCATTGCACTAAACTGCGACAGCTTTGACGAATACGTTAAAGCCTATAATCCAGATATAGTCATGTTTGACCGTTTTATGATGGAAGAACAATTTGGCTGGCGCATCGATAAACATTGCCCACACGCAATTAAAATTTTAGATACCGAAGATTTACAATGTCTGCGTAACGCTCGCCACGAAGCATTTAAAGGTGAGCGTGATTTTACAACCAGCGATTTACACTCAGACATAGCAAAACGCGAAATTGCCGCTATTTTACGCTGCGACCTAAGCTTAATTATTTCAAGTTACGAAATGAGCCTACTAAACAGCGTATTTAAAATAGAGCCAAGCTTATTACACCATTTACCATTTATGGTCGATTTAAGCTCACTGCCTACAAGTACAAAAACGTTTGAGCAGCGCCAGCACTTTATGACCATAGGTAACTTTAGACACGCGCCAAACTGGGATGCTGTACTTTACCTACAAAAAATATGGCCACTTATTCGCAAGCAACTACCAAAAGCAGAACTACATATTTATGGCTCTTACCCACCACCAAAAGCCACGGCACTAAATAACCCTAAAACAGGGTTTTTAATAAAAGGTTGGGCCGATAATGCGTTTGATGTAATGCAAAGCGCACGCGTATGTTTAGCACCACTGCGTTTTGGTGCAGGCATTAAAGGTAAATTGCTTGAAGCCATGATTATGCAAACACCCAGCGTTACCACCAATATTGGCGCAGAAGGCATGCATAACGATTTACCATGGCCGGGTAAAATAGCCAACACCGCCGATGACTTTGCCAATGCTGCCATTGAAATGTACACCAATCAAAGTGACTTTGAACAAGCGCAGCAAGATGGCAACACGCTCCTTAATACGCTCTACAACAAAGTACAATTGAGCGCTGCGTTAATTCAAAAAGTCGATTCAATAAGTAGTGGTTTAAACGCTCATCGCGAAAAAAACTTCACAGGCCAAATGCTCAAACATCATACAATGCGCAGCACTCAATACATGTCGCAATGGATAGCCGAAAAAAATAAAAAATTAGATTAAAAATGACTAGACACGCACCAATTAGTGTTTAAAATCGCGCCCATCAAACGTGGGCATTTTTAGCTGTATTGTCTATATTTTTAGCTTAGTTATCGCAATATTTGGTCCAAAAAGATTTGAAAACTGCAACCTTTACAGAAAAACGCAAATTTATCGTTAAATTGGGTAAAATGCTTCACAAATATGGTACGCCTGCTTACCGCCTAGAAGCCCACCTAATGGAAGTGGCTACATACTTAGGACTTAAATCGTCGTTTGTTATGTCGCCAACCTCTGTAACGTTTGTTATTTGGACCGATGGCCACGAAGACGAGTACACCCATGTTGCACGTGTAGACCCTGGCGATCACGATTTAGGCTCACTTGCCGACACCGACGACCTTGTAAACCAAATGCTTGACGACAAGCTAAGTTTACAAGAAGTTGATGCGCAACTAGACGCTATTTTTGTAATGCCAAACCCATACAATAAACTTGTTACGGGCGTTGCGTTTGCAACTTCTGGTGGTGCGTTTGCAATGTTAATGGGTACTAGCTGGACTGATGTTATTTGGTCATCGCTACTTACTTTAGTTGTTTATGTGTTTGTGCTTTGGTCTGGACGCTCAAAACGCGTAGCACATATGCTTGAGCCATTAGTGGCAATAATATCGGCCATACTTGCCTGTGCAGTAAGCGTGTATATAACACCTGAGATAAATATACGCTTGGTGGTACTTTCAGCCATTATTGTGTTTATACCCGGTTTAGCACTTGCGCTTGGCTTAGCTGAGCTGGCAGCACGGCATTTAGTGTCAGGTACTGCGCGAGTCATGGACTCGTTTATGCTGCTATTTAAACTGTATTTTGGCGGTTTTATTGGCATAGGTATTGGCTTTGCACTCTTTGGGCAAGCCGATTTTGTACAACCTGAACCATTACCAAAGTGGACCGCATGGCTGGCTATATTTTTACTTTGTAGCAGCCTAATCGTTATTTTTAGAACCAAACTTAAACACGCAGTTTGGTCTATTGCATCAGGCTTTATAGCGTACGGCACCAGTATTGGCTCGGCTATGTACCTTGATTACACGTTAGGTACGTTTGTAGGTGCTTTATCGGTGGGTATATTTAGTAACTTGTTTAACCGCGTTGCTAATGCGCCGGCCTCTATTGTTGCCATGCAAGGCCTGATTGTATTAGTACCAGGTAGCAAAACCTATATTGGCTTAAACTCACTCATTGAAGGCCAAGACTTTGTATATGCAGAGCACATAGGCCAACAAACGTTTTTAATATTTATGTCGCTTGTTGCAGGACTAATATTTGCAAACGTAGCCCTACCGCCTAAAAAGAGTTTGTAAAACTCCCTTTGGGGCAAAAGCTCGCTGCGTTTTTACAGCATAGCGAGCTTTTAAAATAAACTTAATCACCATGAGGGATAGTTAATACAATCTTACCCACGTGTTGTTTTTCACTAAACGCCTGCTGTGCATTTACTATTTGTGTAAGAGGAAAAGTATGCGCCACGATTGGCTTTATTTTATCTTGCTCAATAAAGCGTATTAAGTTTTTAAATACCCCAGCCTCTAACACTGTGCAGCCAAAAAAGCTTAAATCTTTTAAATAAAGTGTGCGTATATCAAGCTCAACTAACGGGCCACCAATTGCACCTGAAACCGCATAACGCCCTTTAGGTTTTAATACGTCTAATAATTTAGGCCATTGCTCACCAGCAACTAAATCAACAACGACATCTATACTGTTTTTCCCTAATGCTTGGACTAAATCGTCTTCTCGAAAAATAACGTTATCTGCACCTAAATCTTTTAATTGCTGCGCCTTACTTTTACTTGTAACAGCCACAACGTATGCGCCACGCGCTTTAGCTAGTTGCACAGCAGCTGAGCCTACGCCACCAGATGCACCAGTAATCAAAACGGTTTCGCCGTGTTTTGCGTTAGACCTATAAAGCATGTTTTCGGCTGTGGAGTACGAGCAAGGAAATGACGCAAGTTCCACATCACTATAATGACTATTAACTTTATAAGCATGACTTGCATCAACAGAGGTATATTGTGCAAAACCACCATCGCATTCAGAACCAAAATACCACGGTGTTTCAAGCTCTTTACCAGCAGCATTAACAATACAAGGCTCAATAAGTACACGCTCGCCAATTCTATTTGGCTTTACATTATTGCCAACAGCAACAATAACACCGCACACATCAGCACCTTGAATACGTGGAAATACCAGAGCATTACCAGACCAGCTTGCATCTTCACTACCTTCATCTTGTTTAGAATACCAAGCTAAACGCGTATTTAAATCGGTATTATTAACACCCGCTGCCATAACTTTAATTAAAACATCGTCTGCGCCAAGTGTTGGCAGTGCTATGTTAGCCGCGTATTTAAGCATACTAAAATCACCATGCCCTGTAAGCTGAACACCTTGCATAGTTTTTGGTAAATGAGTCATTAGCTTTTCCCCTTCATTAGTAATAAAGCGCTCTGCTGCGCAGAAATAACGGCGATGTCACCCATTACAGGCCATGCACTCGAAACGCCTTCGTGTAGTAAAAATAAAACATCGGCAAGTGACTGCTGTAGACTTTGCTGTGCAAGCAGTTGCCTCACCTCATTTTTGTGTTTTTGCACGGCGCTACTAACTTCTAAATCATCAGGAAAAGCACTAAGCGCATTAATCGACAAACAGCCATTAGGGGCAAATTGCTCCATCCAATGCTTTAATCGTGAAAAAATATGCACTATGCAATCGGCTCCCTTAGCTGGAGCGTTTTCGAGTAAAAATGCGATATAGCGCTGATGTCGATACTCAAGTGCAGCAACGATCATAGCTTGTTTTGAAGGGTAATATTTGTATAGCGTGCGAAGGCTAACGCCACTCAGCTTTTGCAATTTTGCGACGCTTGGCTCAGCAAAGCCATACTGACTAAAGGCGACTTCTAAAGCCCCTGCTATTTCTTGTTTAAGCATAGTATCAAACCTATGTAGAACGAACACTCTACCTACATGGTAGAGCATTCATTCTACATGGTCAATATTCAAAAAATTATACGGTTTTATTAATTAGCACTCGTGCAATTTTAGAGCGCTATCAATTTCTAAGAAAAGTAACTCACTTAGCGTGACCAGTTAGTTTTGGCAAGCTCTACAATTTCGTTTCCTTTGCCGTTTATCAACGCCTTCATCATGTAAACGCTAAAGCCTTTTGCTTGCTCTAGTTTAATTTGCGGCGGCATTGAAAGCTCTTGTTTTGCGGTATCTACTTCTAAAACAACAGGTCCTGAGTGGTTCATCATCTCGTTCATTGCCGATGGTAATTTTTCAGGGTCGTCCACATGAATCCCTTTTAAGCCACAAGCCTCTGCAATTTTAGCAAAACTTGGGTTTTCTAAATCGGTATCGCTTGATAAAAACCCACTGGCTTTCATTTCCATGGCCACAAAACTAAGTGAGCGATTATTATAAACAACAATCTTTATTGGTAAATTAAGCTGTTTAAGCGAGATCAAATCGCCCATTAACATCGAAAAGCCACCATCGCCACACATTGCAATGACTTGGCGGTCTCTATCAACAGATTGAACTCCCATTGCCTGCGACATGGCATTTGCCATAGAGCCATGATTAAACGATCCAATTAATCTACGCTTTCCATTCATTGATAAATAACGCGCAGCCCACACTGTTGGCGTACCTACATCACAAGTAAAAACAGCATCGTCAGCCGCTTGCTCGTTTAGTAAACGCGTTAGGTATTGCGGGTGAATTAAGTTTTGCGAGGTTTTGCCACTGGCAAGTTCATCAAGATCTTGTCGAGACTCTTTGTAGTTTTTAACACATTTTTGTAAGTGCGAACTTGTCCGTTCGCCTTTAATATAATCAAGCAGTGTGGTCACTGAATTTTTAGTATCCCCTAGCACGCCACAGTCAATTTGCACGTGTCGCCCGAGTGACGCAGCCTGATTATCAATTTGTAATATGGTGGTATTTTCAGGATAAAAAGCACGATAAGGAAAACTAGTACCAATCATAAGTAACGTATCGGCTTCTTGCATTGCATGATAGCCCGACGCAAAGCCAATAAATCCGGTCATACCAACATCGTAAGGGTTATCGTACTCAATAAATTCTTTACCGCGCATGGCATGCACTATCGGTGCTTGTAATTTTTCGGCTAGCGCAACAATTTCGTCGTGGGCATCCTTACAACCAGCACCACACAACAAGGTTACTTTTTTACTTTTATTGAGATGAGTCGCCATTGCTTTAATATCAGATAAAGCAGGGGTATACGTTGCTGGCTTTGGCACGTTCCATTTTGGCTTAATAGCTTTGGGCATATCTTTTAATGCAATGTCGCCAGGTAGCACAAGTACACTCACGCCTTTGTTTAGTATTGCTTGTCGCATTGCGGTTTCTAGCAGGTACGGCATTTGCTCAGGGCTCGACACCATTTCACAATATACACTGCATTCTTTAAATAATTCTTGCGGATGGGTTTCTTGAAAATAACTACTGCCAATTTCAGATGAAGGAATGTGTGCGGCAATAGCTAATACCGGTACATTATTGCGCTGACAATCAAATAAGCCGTTAATTAAATGAAGATTACCTGGGCCGCAAGAACCCGCGCACACTGCAAGCTCGCCTGATAAATGCGCTTCGCCACCGGCCGCAAATGCGGCAACTTCTTCATGTCGCGTTCCTAGCCATTCAATTGTTCCCATTTTTCGCAGACTTTCACTAATGCCGTTAAGTGAATCGCCAGTTACTCCCCAAATACGTTTTACGCCAGCTTGTTCGAGGGTTTTAGTGATAAAACTTGCGATATTTTGACTCATAATATAGAACTCCTAAATATTCAGTTATTCTGTAAATTGATTTTTCGCCTCTGCTCTATCAAGTAAGTCATCGTTTCGAAATGCGCTCAATTATTGAGAATCGATAAGCTTAGGTATTCTGATAATGATAGATATATTACTACTGAGACTTTACTAACAAACGATACTCCTAGGTTTGCTGCGCCCCCATACTGATACATAAAACATGAATGTCCGCTTTAAAGTGTTTATGAATATGCGGGTGCGAGATTTTTAGTGGCTTAACTATGAATATGTTATTATGCGCTCAATTATTTTACTGAATGCTTTTCTCTTACTTCTATGTCAAATTCTGCTTCGTGCTTTACATTATTTTCTCAAAATATTGATTCTCTCGCGCTTCCTGAAAAGTTTACTTTCCCTTTTTATTACGAGCCGCAACCATTAGCTGTAGCAGCCACAAAACAATTACAGCAACAACTTGAAACGTTAACGCATTTAAAAGCAGAAAATGCCGGTAAAATGTTTGGGGTTTTAGTGGTGCAAAATACTAAGCAACAATTAGGCTTTTTAAGTGCTTATTCGGGGCAAATTGAAGACGATAAGGGCAATATTAGCTTTGTGCCGCCTGTTTCTAGCATGCAGCTGCAAGACGATAGCTATTTGACTCAAAGTAAAATAATTAACGATATTAATGCTCAAATTGAGCAATTAGAAAATAGCGAACAACTGCATGAAGTTAATAGCAAACTTGATGATGCAACACAAAGCTACCAGCAAGCACTATTAGCCCAACAGGCAGTGATGCAAGCCGGTCGTCAGCAACGAAAAATACAACGTACCGAAGGCGAATTAGAGCTTAGCGAAAGTGATTTTGAGCAGTTAAAAAATAAGCTTGCAGGGCAAAGTATCGTAGAAAAAAAGCAACTGCTGGCACTTAAATCCTATTGGCAAAATATAATCGAGTCACTGCAGCAAACACACATCAATATTTCTGATGAAATTGCTCATTTAAAAAAGCGCCGTAAAACGCTTTCTAAAAACTTACAAAAAAAGCTATTTGCGCAGTACCAATTTTTAAATGCAAATGGTGAAACTACAGACTTAAATGCTATTTTTGCAGCATTACCTGAGCACACTCCTCCTTCGGGTGCTGGCGATTGTGCAGCGCCTAAATTATTACAATACGCCTATAAGCATGGTTTAAAACCACTTGCTATGGCAGAGTTTTGGTGGGGAGCAGCACCTAAATCAGCAATTAGGCAGCATAAAAACTACTACCCTTCTTGTTACAGTAAATGCCAACCAATACTTGGGCATATGTTAAAGGGTTTAGATGTTGAAGATAACCCGCTACTTATCAACCCAGCTCAGGGTAAAGATTTAAGTATTGTTTATAAAGATGACGACTTACTTGTGGTAAATAAGCCCGCTGAGTTTTTATCTGTGCCTGGCGTTAATATTGATGACTCAGTTTATATGAGAATCAAAACGCAGTTTCCAGAGGCATCAGGCCCACTAATTGTACACAGATTAGATATGTCGACCTCAGGGTTATTGATGATTGCGCTTAATAAACGCGTGCACAAAGCACTGCAAAAGCAGTTTATTGAACGCACCATAGATAAACGTTATGTCGCGTTAGTTAATGGCAACGTAGCTGAGGATAGCGGAGTAATTGATTTACCATTAATGCTCGACTTTGATGATAAACCGCGCCAAATGGTGTGTTACAAACATGGTAAGCCATCACTTACTACCTGGCAGGTTTTAGAGCGTAACAACAACATTACTCGATTACAGTTATACCCTAAAACAGGGCGAACTCATCAATTAAGAGTGCATTGCGCGCACAGTTTAGGTTTAAACATGCCAATTATAGGCGACACACATTACGGGCAAAAAGCCGATAGATTACATTTACACGCTGAGTATTTAGCGTTTACTCACCCAATTACACTTAAACGATTAGAGTTTGAAGTAGCTGCAGATTTTTAATAAAAACACATAGCTACAACGACTATATTATACAATGTGTTGGTTTTTATTAATTAAATTGATATCGTTTATGGTCTTATTTTTTCAATAATGAGTATAAAAAACTGTTCAAGCCCAAGTTTATTAAGCAATGTAGAAAAGTATTTCCTAATAAAAATAAGTCAGCAAAGGATTAACATGACTAACAATACACAAATAAAGGTTTTGGGTAATACTTTATGGGCAAAGTATATTGTTCTCCTTTTATTTTTACTTTTAAGTAAGCTTGCCTCAGCTAACGGCGACTCATTAAGTGCAACTTTACATGCGCTAGACTTTGACACGACTCAAGTCCTGATCAACAACATAAAACTGAATGAATTAGACTATCTTCAAAATGAAGACAAACTCACTCAAGCGTTTAAAATAAGCAAAGAGCAAAATTGGGAAAACCTTCATCTAGAAGCGGCCGCTTTGTATGCGGAGTTACTTTTTAGACAAGAAAAATACGAAGCGTTAAACACACACTTATCCTATTACTTAAAGAACAAAGAGTTACCAAATCAAAAAAGTGTATATTTATTATTTCTCGAATCACAACTCAAGTCTCTAGCGAGAGAGCCAAACCCAGCTCCAGCACAAACGCTAGCCACAAAATTAGAAGAGAGCTTGCAACAGCATTCAACTAAAGAAAAAATCATTATTTTACGAGCACTTGCTTACTATTACACCGATACAGATGCATTGAAAAAGACCCTAAATGTTGCACTAGAGGGGTTAGAATTAGCATTAAAAGATGATGATTCAGCATCTCAAGGATACTTTTTTAGAAAAATAGCCGATGCATACAATTATCTAAACGAAAAAGACAAAGCCGTATATTATGCAAAAAAAGCGGTTGCGGCATATGAGCAAACACAAGATGGGCTTTTTACTGCAAAAGCATATTGGAGTTTAGGCAATATATTGCTTGAGATAGAAAAACCTAAAGATGCCTTAATATACCTAGACAAAGCATTGCTCTATTTTAAAAAAGCTAATATGCAAAAAGGCTTAACCTTTGCTCAGTACTCAATTGCTAGTATTGAGTACTTACAAGCAAACTACGATAAAGCTTTAACTTTAACTAAAGAAAACATTGAGCTTGCTCGTTCTGCAGGTGTACATGACATGCAACTCGCATCGCTCATTTTGTTAGCTGACATATATATAAAACTAAATTTACTTGATCAAGCAAATGAAGCAAACGATGAGGTGTTTTTAAAATTAGATAAATTCAGCCGCAGTATTTATAAAGCCGATTTTTTAAGTAAACGCTATGAGCTAAAGCGACGCCTTAACTACACTGACGAGGCTTTTGAAGCAATTGAACAAAAGCTCCTTTATACAAAAAAACACTACGAAGCTACCAGTGAAAATAATATAAAAACACTACAGGTGCAGTTTGAAGTAAAAGAAAAAGAAGAAAAAATACAGCAACTAGAGTACGAAAAAGACATTAGTGAACTACAAGCTAAAGAAGAGTACCAACAAAAAATAATTTGGCGACTCAGCGCTGCTATTGCGTTTATTTTAGTGATTGCTTCATTATTTTTATTTTATCGACAAGCTCGACAACGTCAAAAGTATCACGATATTTCATTAACAGATTATCTAACAAATTGCCCTAATCGCAGAGGAATAATGCGCGCAGCAGAAGCAAAGCTTGGTGAAGGTAAAATGACGATAGCAATTGTTGACTTAGACTACTTTAAAAAAGTTAACGACCATTTTGGTCACGATGTTGGCGATTTAGTTCTTATTGCCTTTGCAAAAGCTGCAAGAGAAACACTATGTAATGATCATCAGTTTGGCCGTTACGGCGGCGAAGAATGGTTATTTGCACTAAATACGGCTGATGAACGAATAATTCGCGATATATTTAACCGACTCGCCATTAGCTTCGCCGAGCATTGCAGTAATATAGAAGACTTTCCTACAGATACAAAAATCACTTTTAGTGCAGGGGCCTCTGTAAGTAGCCCTTTAAAAAGCACACTAGATATTCTTATTAAGCATGCAGATAAATTACTTTATAAAGCAAAAGAAAACGGAAGAAACCAAGTCGTAGTTGATTAAATAAACACAGCTAAAAGTATTGGCTCATTTACTTGACTAAAGTTCGTCTAAAACCATTTGTTTAATTTTATGTGCTTTTACAAAATGATCTAATTTATGGGTGTGTATCCACCAAGTAGCAGCTTCCATAAGTAGCTCTGGGTCGTCGTTTTTATTGGCAAAAAAGGCATAAAAAGAAAGCCCTACATTTTCGCCTTTAGCTGCTATTTTTTTATCGCATACGGTAATTATTTTTGCTCTTAGTTCTTCCCTCATACATACCTTATTTAATTATATTTTTACTATTAAAATACGCCATTTAAAAAGCTAACGATTAGCTGTAAAAGACTTCTATCAACCAAACCGTGATTCTCAAGCTCTTTATTAGGCGTATTTACTTTTGCAGCTTTGCATTCATTATCTAATGTTTCATTTTTACGTGTATCGGTTTCGTATGCAATATCTGCTTGTTCCATACATTTTGCCGAGCCTGCGTAAGGCTGTGCCGCACAAGCGCTTAGTAATAAAAAAAGTGGAATTGCTATCAATAATTGCTTCATAACTAATCCTATTTTTACGCAACTTATTTACTTTAAATTACAGCTGCAAGTTAGCCTATTTACTTTCTACCACCATTACAAAAAATTCAAAAAAGAACGTACCTATAGCATCAAAAAAAGTGTCATTTTTTTCATCCTTTTTAATTTGTGCGCTAATGCATTGATTATAAACTTCTGAGCTTGTTTGAGCGCCATTTCGATCAACCGTTTCGGCCTCTTCAATGCATAAGTTAGGGTCAGAACGTGGGGCTGTACTACAGGCACTTAGTAAAGCGCACAGCAATAATGCGGCGATGGGGCTTTTTATGTTCATCCTTAAACTATCCTATTAAGTTAACGTGCTACCTGCATTTATACCGATTGATATTATATGTGGGAGTAATACATATAGATTGTACCTAAATAATGTTGCTACTTTATCACTGCAATAAAATAAACAACCAGTAAATATTTGTAAGGTTCTGTAGGAATTTATACTCACTTTATAATTGAACTACGTAAAAGCCTGAAATTATTGCATTCATATCACTGTAAAATTTACAGTGATAGCAGCCTAAAAATAAAAAATCAAAATAAAAGCAATAAAATACATCAACTTAATATTTGGCATTTAGTTTGCTAGTTAATGATATAAGCAAATAAATTGTAAAAGGATTAGTTATGAATATTTTTGAAGCACTACGTCATGACCATGACAAACAACGAGAATTAGTAGATGCGCTTATTCAAACGCACGGCGACACAGAGCAGCGCCACGAGCTAATGGACGAGCTAAAAACAGAACTAGAACAACACGCAAAATTTGAAGAACGTTACTTTTACAACCCACTTATGTTTGATGACTTAACTCATGAAAAAGCGCGCCACAGCGTAGCTGAACATCACGAAATTGATGAATTAATTGAACAACTTGAAGATACCGAAATGAGCTCGTCTGCATGGTTAGTTGCAGCTAAAAAACTGCATCATTTAGTACATCATCATTTAAGCGAAGAAGAACACGAAGTATTTCAATTAGCGGGTAAAGCACTAACCGAAGGGCAAAAACAAAGCTTGGCAAAGCAGTATAACGATGCAATGCACTAATACTTTTTATTTGTGAGTAACTTTACTCACAAATAATTGAACCACCTTATATACACTCCCTTGTGTACTATTGGTTATAAGCCACTTGGCTTATAACCATTTTTTAAGCCTATGTGCTAACTCTTCTCTAGTAAGGGTGCCTCTGTCGGATCAAAAATTCGATACGCCACTAGCTTTAAACCATCGTTAATAAAAAACCACACCAAAGCATATGCCCACACAGCAAGTGCCCATCCCCATCCTAGTGGGGTCATAAACACCCCATAAACAGCAATAAGTGTTGCTATAACTTGCGTGCCAAATACGGCGACCATTAATATAGCAGACGGTTTAATAGACCAAAATGGACCTCGGGTACGCGCTAAAAATATAGTCAAATGCCCTGCTACAGAAAGTAATAAGTACATTAATGTTTGAAGATGAGGACGGTCGAGTTCAAATACTTTATCTCCTAAGTAAAATAAACCAAAGGCTGCAATTGGCCCTACAATTCCCAGCACAGATGCAATACCTAAAACGAGCCGCATATTCCATGTCTCGGGCTTATTTTGATAATGCACATTGTCGTATGCAATAGACAAAATGGCGGCATCGTTAAGTAAAGCAAGCATTACAATCATGACTGCTGTTAACGGATAAAAGTTAAAAATTAATATCGCCATTGTCATAAAGAGTAGTACGCGCAGTGTTTCAGCAACCCTGTAAATAGCGTAACTGTTCATGCGTTGAAATATTTTTCGGCTTTCTTTAACTGCATCAATAATAACCGATAAGCCATCGGTCATTAACACAATTGATGCTGCTGAACGCGCTGCATCTGTAGCACCCGATACAGCAATGCCACAGTCAGCTTTTTTAAGTGCTGGCGCATCATTTACGCCATCTCCTGTCATGCCAACAATGTGCCCTCTATGCTGAAGCACATCAATAATATGGTATTTATGCTCAGGGAATACTTGTGCGAATCCGTCAGCACTCTCGATAGAATCATCTAACTGTGTGGCTTGATGATGCTCAGTTGCACCAAATCCACTAGCATCAAGAATGTTTGTCCCTAAACCCAGTTTACTTGCAGTTTCGCGCGCAATGGCCACTTGGTCGCCCGTGACCATTTTAACACTCATACCCATTTCTTTTGCATCGGCAATGGTTTGTATTGCTTCTTCACGCGGTGGATCAAAAAGTGGCAATACGCCTATAAATTGCCATTTACCTTGCTCGTCTGTTTTAGCAACCGCTAAAGAGCGAAACCCACGTGCTGCAAATTCATCTATTGATGCCTCAACTTGAGTTTTAACTGCCTCAATATTAGCCGACAAAGCTAAAATAACCTGCGGTGCACCTTTGGTCACTTTAAATGTTTTGCCATCATCATTTTTAACGATTGCTTCAGTACGTTTGCTCACAGGATCAAATGGCTGAAAATGCTCTATATGATAAGAATCTAAATGCTGCTCAGCTTTTACACTTTGTAATACTGCTAAGTCAATCGGATCGTTATTTTCTGAGCGAGATGCTAATGCCGCGTACAATATAACTTGCTCAGCAGAGCCTTTATTTATTGAGTTTTCGATATAAAACGGGTCACCTAACGTTAATAGGTTTTGTGTCAATGTGCCTGTTTTATCAGAGCACAGAATATCAACACCTGCTAGCTCTTCAATTGCAGCTAAACGCGTTACAACCACTTGCTTTTTAGCCAATAAACGAGCGCCTACAGCCATAGTAACTGATAGCACTGTTGGCATTGCGACTGGTATTGCCGCAACGGTTAATACCAGTGCAAACTGCAATGTGGTGATCATTGGATCATCGCGAAACAAAGCAACAATAACTATAAGCAGCACTAAAGCCGCAGCAAGCATTATTAAATAATTACCAATTTTAAGCACCGCACGCTGAAAATGACTTGCGGTTCGCTCCCCTTGCACTAACTGTGCTGTTTTACCAAAAAAGGTATTAGCGCCGGTTGCGTATACTATTGCCTCTATTTCACCTTGGCGAATAATAGAGCCCGAATAAACAGTTTCACCCGCCGACTTTACAACCGGTAACGACTCACCCGTAAGTGATGATTGATCTACTTCTACTGAATCACCATCGAGCAAACGCGCATCTGCAGGCACTATATCGCCCATCCGCATTCTAATAACATCACCTGGTACAAGCTCGCTGGCATTTAAATTTTGCCATTGAGTATCGCGGCGAACGCGTGCTTTGTTGGCTAATTTTGCTTTTAATGCAGCAATTGCATTACCCGCTTGATGCTCTTCCCAAAAGCCAACCAATACGTTAGACAGCAATAATACAAGAATAATAAAAAAATCAGCCCAGTGCTTAGCAAGCGCCGATAAAATAATAGCAGCCTCGATCATCCACGGTATTGGTCCCCAAAAGTAAGATAAAAATTTGAGTAGTAGGTTTGTTTTTTCTTCAACTAGTTCGTTAGGTCCATATTGTGCCAATCTTTGTGTGGCATCAGTTTGGCTTAACCCGTCGGATGATGTTTTTAGCTTTGCTTGTAATTGTGCTAAATCGAGCTTGCTCCATTCATCGCAATTTTGATTATGTGAAGACTTGTTTACTGAACGATTTGATGACTGATGCGCTGACGAAATTTTGACCTTTTCCATACGAGCCTTCTATACAACCTTGAGTTGAATAACTTGAGGTAATTAAAACCTACTAACCGTATAGCTAACATAAACTAAAGCTGTCGATATTGTTCTTACAAATATATTAACTTTGATCTAACGCAATATTTAAGATGAAATAATATAAAAAGGATTATTTTTAGAAGATGACAAAGAGATTGGATTATTAAAAGAAGTACTTCAAGGCTATACATTGGGCTGAAATAGTAAATAACTCAGCCCAATGTATTTTTAGCTACAACCTTAAGGAAGGGTATAGCTATTGTTTTATTACTTTACAGTAAATTTCACGTCTTGGTCGCGTAACAAGTAAAGTGCAAAACACGCAGCCCACATTGGCCATGCAGTAAAGAATAATAAGTTATTAAAGCCATCTATATACTGGTTGTACGAAGAAAGCGTTGATAAGCCATGCATTACAAAAATGATACCGTAAGTTATACGCTTTTTAATACCCGCTAAAAATGCCAATACTAATACAAGTTGTAGAGCACCGATAACATAAGCAACTATGTCAGATGAGCCACTAATACCGTAAAAATGTTCGAAAATACGTGCGCTATGACCAGGGTTTACGAATTTATCGAACGTCCACATAACCATTACAATAAATACGCCTAAACGCAAAGATAAAAGTGACCATTGCAAACGGTTTTGCACATCAGAACTCATTGAACCTGTCATAAAATTTCCTTAAATGAATATTAATAAACGTTGAAGTAACCTAGACCGTATAAGTTATTTTTTATTTCAAAAAAATTTAATTATTTTAACTAAAAAAGTAATTAAGCTTTGTAGTAATAAAAGTGAAGCTTATTTTAGGAATTAAAAAATGCTGCGTAAAAGTTAACAACTTTAAAATGTTAGCAGGTGAAAAGTAGTCTATAATTAAAAAAGCCCATTAAAAGCAAATATTTACATTCACTCTAATACAATCGCTCTATTGATATTTTATCGACTGATAAAACTATAGTACTTAATTACCACCTTTATAATACATCTGTTTTGTTATGTTCTAAAAAACAAAAAGAATCGAAATTTTACTGAAAGTTATTTTTAATCCTTTCGGTCTTTATCGCCAACAACATTTTAACCGTAGAGAGAAAACGTTTGAAACACGCATATTTAGCACTTTCCCTAGCCACCATATTAAATACACCACTGAATGCTTTTGCAGCCGAAGAATCAAAAACAACAAAAGATGGCGCAATAGAACGCATTGAGGTGGCAGGCCAAGTTATTAAATCTCAAGGTCTTTCGGTTAAAAACGCCACTGTAGACGGCCCTTTTGGCGACAACTTAGCTCTACGAGATATAGCCCGATCAGTAACACCAATTTCAAGCGAGTTAATAGAACAACTCAATATTACGACTTTACAAGACGTACTTGCAGTCAGCCCTAATACCTATTCAGCCAGTGGTTTTGGGGCACCAAGTTTACCTACTATTCGTGGGCAACTAGGTGAGCTTTTCCAAGATGGTACACGCCGCCAAGCAGGTAATAATGGCTTTGGTGTGCCCTTATCGTTCAACTCTATAGAACAGATAGACGTGGTAAAAGGCGCGCCGCCGGTATTATTTGGCTCAAGCCAACGCAACGGTGGTTTTGTAAACTTACATTCTAAAAAAGCATCAACTGACGAAAGTAAAGGCAAAGCAACTGTATCTGCAGGTCGATGGGATCAGTACAGTGTTTTAGTGGATTACAGTGCACCCATTGTAAAAGACAAAGTAGGTTTTAGAGTAAGCGCTGAACACATAGATAACGGCAGCTACTACGACTTTTCAGGCACAAAGAGCGACAGCTTATTTGCATCATTACGCGTATTACCCGATGACAAGAGCAGCTGGGATATTAACTTTGAGTTATACCAAGTTGAATTTACCGATAACGCAGGTATTAACCGCCCTACTCAAGCGCTAATAGATAATGGCCTTTATATTACCGGCCAAGGCGTGCAAGCAAACGGCAGTACTGTACCGGCAGCAGGTTCAATAATCTCACCAACTGGGCAAGTAAAAATAGATCGCAGTACAGTGCTTACCGACCCTGATAATCAAAACGAAGCCACTACTTATTTACTACACAGCATTTATAAGCGTGAACTTTCAAACAATGCATCAATAAAAAACATTACGTATTTTCAGCACTTACAACGTGAAGAAATTGCACAAAATAGCTTTGTTGAAATTATAGATGGTGCCGACACCGCGCAAAACCGTACCGAGCTTACCTATCTTTGGAATAGCGACCAGCAAACAATTTTTGCATTTGATGTGCGTTATAACCGCGTATTAGGCTACAGCCAATTTACAACAGAAGCCGATTTACCTATTGATTTAACTGGCCCACTTTCAAATCGCCGCATTCCTTTAACTGATGTACAACAAGCGCGTTTAATTGAAATTAGCCCAGGTGTATTTGTATCCCCTGGTGGTCAATATGATATTAATAATGACGGCAGTGGCGACTTTAACTTATCAGACACTACTGATTCGCGTTCATGGCAAACAGGTTTTGCTATTCAGCAAGATTCTGATTGGACAGATAAGTTTCATACAAGTGTTGGCTACCGCATTGATTTTTATGATGTAGACGCGCACGACCCAATAGCACCAGAGGGTGAAATTGCAGCTCGCGATAGCATTAACGATAAGCTACATTCTGGGCAAATAAGCTTTAACTACCGATTAAACGGTGATTACACCACTTATGGTGCAGCAAGTTACAACGAAGCCACATCAAATAGCATGGCTGGCGGCACGTCTCTTGGTAGCGACAACACGATTAGCGCACAAAACTTTTCAACCGAAAATACTTTAGTTGAATTTGGTTTAAAATACGCACCAACCGACAGCGATTGGTACGCCGATGGAGCAGTATTCAGCCAACGTCGTAGTTTACGTAATCGCGATGGTAGCAATACCGGCATTCGTACTACCGGCTTTGAAAGCCAAGTATTTTATGATGCTTACCCTTATTGGCTAAGTGCTGGCTACAGCTATATTGATGCTCGCTACGATAATTCTGCAAGTAGCCAAGATTCAGCTCAAGTAGCCGATGCATTTGACAACTCACGTCCAGATATTATTGAAGGTACCAGTGTTGGCGCACCTAGCTTTACCGCTTTTGCACCTTCAAACACCCGTGTACAGGGTATCCCTGAGCAATCGTTCAGCTTTAACGGAAATTATTCAATTAATTCGAAATGGCAAACGGGTTTTTCAGGTCTATATACAAAGAGTTACCCATTAGACTTTTTGGCGACAGTAAAAATTCGTGATCAGTACACACTAAACGTAAATACTAGCTATGCTTTTACGCCTAGTACCAAGTTACGATTAGATGTGAACAACGTAACGAATCAAAAAAACTGGCGCCCAGTATTTGAAGGCGGTTACTTTGGTGCAACTTTAGCTTTTCCTGAGTTGCCAATTAACGCCAAGCTTACGCTTACCCATAATTTTTAAAGACAAGTTTGAAAGAGAGAGAACATGATTAAAAAAATATTTCTATTATTGATTGCAGCGGCCGCCGTCGGCCTGTTCTTTCATTTTGACTTACACCAACTACTTACGCTTGATGGTTTAAAAGGGTCAATGGATCAGTTTAGCGATTACAAAGAGCAGTCACCGTTGTTGGTTATTGGTGGGTTCTTTTTACTATACGTAGTAGTAACTGCTCTCTCTTTACCAGGCGCCGCTATTTTAACACTTGCAGCAGGCGCATTGTTTGGCTTGGTAGAGGGTTTATTAGTTGCATCGTTTGCATCAACTATTGGCGCAACACTCGCCTTTTTAGTATCGCGTTACTTACTACGCGACACTATTAAACAACGTTTTCCTGAGCGCTTAGCCGCAATTGATGCAGGCGTTGAAAAAGAAGGTGGATTTTACTTATTTACTCTTCGTTTAGTGCCGGTGTTTCCGTTCTTTTTAATCAATTTACTAATGGGTGTTACCTCAATAAAGTCATGGACTTATTACTGGGTCAGCCAAGCAGGTATGCTAGCCGGTACATTTGTATTTGTTAACGCAGGTACGCAACTGGCTCAAATAGATAGCTTATCTGGAATTTTATCATTCAACTTAATCTTATCATTCGCTTTACTGGGCATTTTCCCATTCATTGCTAAAGGAATCTTAAACGTGTTTAAAAAACGTCGCGTATACAAAAACTACACTAAGCCTAAAAAATTCGACCGTAACATGATTGTTATTGGTGCAGGCGCAGGTGGTTTGGTAACAAGTTATATTGCTGCTGCTGTTAAAGCAAAAGTAACCCTTATTGAAGCCGGCGAAATGGGCGGCGACTGTTTAAACTACGGTTGTGTTCCAAGTAAAGCAGTTATTAAAAGCGCTAAAATTGCAGAACAAATTCGCCATGGTGAAAACTACGGCCTAGAAAACGCAACACCGCAGTTTTCGTTCAAAAAAGTAATGGCTCGTGTACATAAAGTAATTGCAGATGTAGCACCACACGACAGTGTTGAGCGCTACACAGACTTAGGCGTAGATGTAGTAAAAGGTTACGGTAAATTAATAGACCCGTGGACTGTAGAAATTAAACTTAACGACGGTGGCACGCAAACACTCACCGCTCGTACTATTGTGATTGCCACTGGCGCACGCCCATTTGTACCGCCACTACCTGGTATTGAAGAAACTGGCTATGTAACAAGCGATACATTGTGGAATAAATTTGCAGAGCTAGATGAGGCACCTAAAAAACTTGTAGTACTAGGTGGCGGTCCAATTGGTAGCGAATTAGCACAAAGCTTTGCACGTTTAGGTTCAAGTGTTACGCAAATTGAAATGAGCGAACGCATCATGATCAAAGAAGATCTTGAAGTGTCTACTTTTGCTCACGAAGCGTTAACCGAAAGTGGCGTTAATATTTTAACATCGCACCAAGCACTTCGTTGTGAAACGCGCGATGGTAAAAAATATATTGTTGTTAAACATAACGACAAAGAAATAGATATTGAATATGACGAGCTATTATGTGCCGTTGGTAGAAGTGCGCGCCTTAAAGGTTACGGTCTTGAAGAGCTAGGCATAGAAACAAACCGCACAGTAGTAACTAACGAATACCTAGAAACACTGTACCCAAATATTTTTGCAGCAGGCGATATTGTAGGTCCTTATCAATTTACGCATGTAGCGGCTCATCAGGGTTGGTACGCAGCAGTAAACGGCTTATTTGGTAACCTTAAAAAGTTTAAAGTAGATTACCGCGTTATTCCATGGACCACCTTTATTGACCCAGAAGTGGCACGTGTGGGCTTAAACGAGCAAGATGCAATTGATAAAGGTATCGATTTTGAAATCACTCGTTTTGAGTTTGAAGAGCTAGACCGCGCAATTACCGATAGCGCCACAAAAGGCTTTATAAAAGTCATTACCCCTAAAGGCAAAGACAAAATACTCGGTGTAACTGTGGTCTCTGAACACGCGGGTGATTTAATTGCTGAATTTGTACTGGCCATGAAACACGGTTTAGGCCTTAATAAAATACTGGGTACTATACACAGTTATCCTACTTGGGCTGAAGGCAACAAATACGCTGCAGGTGAGTGGAAACGCGCGCATGCGCCTGAAAAAGTACTTAACATGCTCGAAAAATATCATACGTGGCGTCGAGGCTAATATGTTTAACACAACATTAAAGCCTTTATTATTAAGTGCAGCGTTACTTGCAACGTCGCTTGCAAGCCAAGCGCAAAGCACGACTAATAACCTGCACGATAGCTGGAATGCATTGCTAAATAAGCATGTTGTAGCAATTAACCATAATCACAGCACAGAGGTTGATTACGCAGCCATAAAACGTGAGCATGCACAGCTAAAAACGTATTTAGATTCGTTAAGTGCTGTAACACAAAACGAGTTTGACGCGTGGGAAAAGCCTAAGCAACTCGCTTTTTTAATTAATGCGTATAATGCGTGGACTGTTGAACTTATATTGACTAAGTACCCAAACCTTAAATCAATAAAAGACTTAGGCAGCTTTTTTAGCTCACCATGGAGCAAAGAGTTTGTGCCACTACTTGGTAAAACTCGCAGCCTTGATGACATAGAGCACGGTTTAATTCGTGGCAGCGGTAAATATAACGATCCACGTATTCATTTTGCTGTAAATTGTGCAAGTATTGGTTGCCCTGCGCTGCGCGAGGAGGCATTCACAGCTACTGAACTAGAGAGCCAATTGCAACAACAAACGGTGCGTTTTTTATCTGATACAACACGTAATATGGCTCAAGAAAATACGCTAAATATCTCCTCTATATTTAAGTGGTACGGCGATGACTTTGAACAAGGCTTTAACGGAGCAAATACCTTACAGCAGTTTTTTTTGCAATATAGCGATGCACTTAAACTAGTACCCGCTCAGCAAAAAGCGCTTAGAAATAATGACATGAAAGTAAAATTTTTAGACTACAGCTGGGATTTAAATGTACGCCAGTAAGTTTTGGCAAACAGCTACGCGATACAGTGTTTACTGTGTCGCGTTTTGCGTTTGCTTAATAACAAGCTTAAGTACTTTTGCTAATAACAGCGCCCATAATATGAGTAAAGAACTACTCACTCGCTGGGAAAATATTGAAACGCTTGGTAATAACCAAAGCGTGTACTTTTATGCCTGGGGCGGCGACGCGCAAATAAATGCCTATATTCAATGGGCTGCCCAGCAAGTTAAAACTAAATATAATATTAACTTAGTGCATGTAAAGCTCAGCGACACCAGCGAAGCAGTAAGCCGTGTGTTGGCCGAAAAATCAGCACATAATAATGACCAAGGCAGTGTTGATCTGGTATGGATAAACGGCGCTAACTTTGCCACTATGAGCGAGCACGCATTGTTGTTAAAACAGTGGGCAAATAAACTGCCACACTTTGCATACACAGATCCCGCTAATAACCCTGCAGTTAATTTTGACTTTGGCATACCCACAAACGGTATGGAAGCACCGTGGGGGCAAGCATCGCTCACCTTTTATTACGACAGCCTTGCAATAAATGAACAAACAAACAATAAACTCCCTACTACATTAAACGAATTATTAAACTGGAGCACACAAAACCCGGGGCGCTTTAGCTACCCAAAGCCGCCTGATTTTTTAGGGATGAGCTTTTTAAAATACGCCTTAGTAATACTGCATCAGCAAAGCAGCGAAAATATTAAAGCGCAGTTAAACCAAGCGGCTACCGCTAACAACACAGCACAAGTATTAACCCCATTGTGGAACTTTTTAAATAAGCTACACCCTACGCTTTGGCGTGGTGGCACGCACTTTATGCAAAGTGGCGCGCAAATGCGCCGTTTAGTAGACGATACCGAGCTAAGTATTGCCTTTACCTTTTCAGCACCCGAAGTGCCCGCAGCCGTTAAACGCTACGATTTACCAAAAAGCATTCGCAGCTATGCAATGGCTGATGGCAGTTTAAGTAATACTCACTTTGTGGCTATTCCTTACAATGCAAGCCACCCGCAAAGTGCGCAATTAGTCGCTAACTTTTTATTAAGCCCAGAGGCGCAAGCTCAAAAGCAAAAAGCGCATATATGGGGCGATAAAAGCGTACTTATTCAATCAAGGCTAACGCCTGAGCAACAAGCCTTGTTTAAAACAGCTAAACCGCACCCAAGCGCACTGCCTTTTAACAGTATTAAGCGCACATTGAGCGAGCCACACCCAAGCTGGGTAAATGCCATAATGCAAGGCTGGCAAACTCGCTATGGGGTAAGCCAATGAATGTTGTTAGCAATAAAGTGGCGACAAGCCATGGGCCTCACGCCCGTAAAAGCCATGATATGTTTAGTAAAATAGTAAAATTAAGCCCACGCTTTTTACTCGTTTTACTTATTTTACCCGTACTTGGCGGCTTAATTAGTGTGTTACTACCCGCCTTTGGTTATGCCCCTGCACTTGATCAAACTACATTTGGCTTGCAAGGCTTTACCATGCTTTGGCAAACACCCGGCCTAGTAAATATGGCTATGCTAAGTATTGGCACCGGTTTAATAAGTACCTTACTTGCTTTTATTATTACTTTGATGATTTTAGCCGCTTTTTTTAACAGCCCTTGGCTTAACCGCATTCAGCGTTTACTGAGCCCTATTTTAGTGATCCCACACGCTGCAGCGGCTATTGCGGTAGGTTTTTTAATTGCCCCTTCAGGCATGATTTCGCGAATTATATCGCCCTGGTTAAGCGGGTGGGAACTTGCACCAAACGGCCTATTTCCGCATGACTCATTCGGCATTAGTATAATTTTAGGGTTAACGCTTAAAGAACTGCCATTTTTGTTATTAATGGCACTAGGCGTACTGGCGCAGCCTGAGCTTGGCAAAAAATTACGCCAGCAACATAAAGTTGCGCTTAATTTGGGTTACTGCCCCATGACCGCCTTTTTTAAAGTAATACTCCCTAGCCTTTACCCACTGCTGCGTTTACCTATTTTAGCTGTGCTCGCTTATGCCAGCGCCAGTGTAGAAATGCCACTTATTTTAGGCCCAAATACACCGCCAACATTAGCGGTAGCTATTATGCATTGGTTTAACGATGTCGATTTAAACTTACGTATTAAAGCCTCAGCCGGTGCTTTGCTACAACTGGCACTCACGGGTGGGCTACTTGCGCTTTGGCTTGGCGGCGAAAAAGCGATAAAAGTATTATTTAGCGATTCACTCACTAACGGAGTGCGCGAATACGGCGGATTTTATTGGCAAAAGCTAACGGTAATACTCACTGCTTTAGTGATCGGTTTTATTTTACTCTCGCTAATTGCCCTTATTTTGTGGTCGGTTGCCGGCTTTTGGCGCTTTCCCGATGCACTCCCTGAGCAATTTACACTACTGCATTTTAAAAGTGCGCTAATGCAAATGGGCAGTCCGCTTTTTAATACGCTAGCAATCGGTTTAGTAACCACACTATTTGCCATTATTCTTACTTTATTGTGTTTAGAGTCGGAGCAGTTAAGCGACAAACCCATCTCTCGCTTTACCAGTTTAATTATTTACTTACCGCTATTAGTACCCAGTATTGCCTTTTTGTTTGGCCTAGTATGGATACAACAATGGGTAAATAACCAAGCCGCGTTTTTTAATGTGGTGTTTACCCATTTACTGTTTGTTTTGCCTTACGTATTTTTGTCTCTCGCGAGCAGTTATAGGCGGTTAGACTCTCGCTTTGCGCGCGTTGCAGCAAGTTTGGGCGCAGCGCCCAGCAAAGTGTTTTTTAAGGTGAAATTACCGCAGTTATTTGCACCTATTTTAATTGCAGCCGCATTGGGGTTAGCGATCAGTTTTGGCCAATACTTACCAACTCTTTTAGCCGGTGGCGGGCGTATAGCCACCATAACAACCGAAGCCGTTACCCTGGCAAATGGCGCAAGTAGGCGCACCAGTGCCGTATACGCTATTATGCAAATGGCACTCCCGCTTATTGGATTTATACTGGCATGGGGTTTACCTAAGTACTTTTTTAAAAGTGCACGAGTGTAAAGTACCTATATTAAACAGTATTGAGTTAAAGGTTTTTTAATGCAGTCATCTTTACAGATTAAAAATTGTCAGCTTTATCGCCAAAACGAGCGACTACTTAGCTTAAACGAGCAAGTTAATGGCGGTGAAATTCTAACAATTATGGGCCCATCGGGCAGTGGTAAATCAAGCTTATTAAATTGGCTTACAGGTACTTTACCCAGTGGCTTTAAAGCCACTGGAGAGGTGTGGCTTAACGGTAAAAATATAAATGATTTACCCACGCATTTACGCCATATTGGCGTACTGTATCAAGACGCTTTATTGTTTTCGCACTTAAGTGTGACGGGTAATATTGCTTTTGCTATGCCCAAAGGGGATAAAAAACAACGCATTGAAAAAATAGCACACGCACTTGAGCAAGTTGGTTTAAAAGGAATGGCCAATCGCCATCCCGATAGCTTGTCGGGCGGCCAACAAGCACGCGTTGCGCTATTACGACTGTTATTAAGTGAGCCAAAAGCTATTTTACTCGATGAGCCTTTTAGTAAGCTCGACACGCAACTGCGCGTTGATACACGTGAACTGGTGTTTAGCCAAATACGCCAACATAAACTGCCTGCCATTATGGTAACGCACGATCATAGCGATTACGACGCTGCAAACGGTAAACTTTTCACCTTAAATACTGTACTTTAAGCGCACAAGGCACCCTATGTTAGATAAATTTATCACCCCTGTAATAAAACCACTGTTAAAGCCTGTGGTAATGCTGATACATAAATGCGGCATAACACCCGATCAGCTAACAGTATTTGGCTTTTTAATTGGCTTGCTCGCTGTGCCATTACTTGCTTTTGAAATGTGGTACGGCGCATTAGCTGCCATTGCTTTAAATCGCATTTTAGATGGGCTTGACGGCGCACTAGCACGCCATGCTAATTTAAGTTCAAGCGCCGGCGGCTTTTTAGATATTACACTCGACTTTTTATTTTACGCGGCCATTCCGCTTGGCTTTATTTTGGCAAACCCTGAGCAAAACGCGATAGCGGGATCGTTATTACTTGCCACTTTTATTGGTACGGGCTCAAGCTTTTTAGCTTTTGCGATTGCCGCCGAAAAATTTAAACTCGAAAAACCGCAATTTAAATACAAAAGCTTTTACTACTTAAACGGCTTAACAGAAGGCACTGAAACAATAGCGCTATTTATAGCCTTTTGTATTTGGCCGCAGCACTTTGCGGTTATGGCGAGCATTTTTGCTATTGCGTGTGGCATAACTATTTTTACCCGTATACATGGCGGTTATCACACACTTAAACAGCAAGAAGCCAATGAGGTTATAAATAATAATGACTAACGAAGTTTGGTGGCGACTCGGTTGCTTTTTTAGCATTTTAGTCATAATGATGCTGCTTGAATGGCGACAGCCCGCAAGGCAATCGCCCATTAAAAGCTGCACTCGCTGGTTTGCAAATTTTGGCTTAGTGTTTGCCTCATCTATCATTGCGCGCTTAGCCGTACCTATTGGTTTAACCGCAGTAGCACTTTATAATCAAGAGCACAGCATTGGCTTATTTAACCAACTAGCCATACCTAGCATAGTAACCATAGTGCTAAGCCTTGTACTGCTCGATATACTCATTTATTGGCAGCACAGATTGTTTCATAAAGTGCCACTATTATGGCGTTTACACCGCGTACACCACGCCGATGCGCACGTAGATACCAGTACCGGCCTGCGCTTTCACCCCATCGAAATTGTGCTTAGCATAGTTATAAAACTCATTGCAGTTACTGCACTTGGCGTACCCGCCATTGCCGTAATTATATTTGAAATCGCGTTAAATGGACTCGCCTTGTTTAACCATGCAAACATACGCCTACCAAACGCCATTGAAAAGCCACTACGCCTTATATTAATGACGCAAATACTGCACCGCATTCACCACAGTAGAGTAGTGAGTGAAACAAACTCAAACTATGGGTTTAGCGTAATTTGGTGGGACAAACTTTTTCGCAGCTATAAAAGTGAGGCCAAAAAAGTTGACGCAGAAATAGATATAGGTTTGGTTGAATACCCAAGTGCTAAGCAAAACGCCTCGCTGTGGGGGTTACTCATCATGCCGTTTAAAAACAAGTAAAAACAACTATATTGCACTTTACACAATGCCAATCTACTTAAAAGCCCTTTGATGTAGATTGGTATAAATAAAATACTCTATGAATACGCCAGGTGAAAACTTTAAGGATGTCTGTATAATTTCTAAATTTTAAAGCAAAAATTTGTAGAATGGGCTGGCTTTACTATTCGTTATTCATTTTGGGCTAAAGCGTATTATGAGCAACAAAAAGCCAAGGGTAAGCCGCACAACAGTATTATTAGATCACTGGCATTTAAGTGGATAAAAATACTATTTAGGTGCTGAAAAACACATACGCCCTACGATGAATCAACTTACTTAATCGCATTGAAAAGTAAGGGATCACCGCTGTTAAAATTTGCGGTGGAAAGTGAGCTTTAGTGCTTGCTGTCCACCTCAGGGCGTGTTGTTAGCATTAAATTATCTGTAAAGTTCAAGATTGTCTTTGTTGAATAAAGTAGGTGTAATTTTATAATAAACAGCAAACCAACCTGTTATTGCAACGATGACTCCGATATTGTACTCAGTAAAAAAGGGAATATAAGTTAGTAATACAACGATTAATAATAAATAAAGCAAAAATGTAATCCAAAATAATTTTGAACTGACCAACTTCAATCTTACATTACAGTCAGCACACTTAAAGTAAAGTGGAAATACGGAAAAAGACAAACTGAAAGGTTTGATGTTTTTAGTACAATTAGGGCAAATAGACATAAACTTCCTTGTAATGCTAACGAGGCTGTAGAATAACTCCAACAGCCAAAATCAATTTAAAAACGAGCTCCTACAATTAATTCTAAGCGCTTTTAAGGCATTAGGTAATGCATTTGGAACCCATAAAACAGGCTGTTTTTCTTAAAAAAGAGTAATTCTATAGCCTCAACGCTTTGCTAAGAGGAAAATTACGGTTGGCTATAATGCGCGAAGCGCGAGCCAGCTGTAATTTTTCTTTTTAAGCAATTTGTTATGCTATTTACTACATGTACCTTTTATAGCCATGTCTAATTTAGATACTTGTTTTTTTCCTTTCTTTTCGTCAACTAGTTCTACACCAGCACCACCAACAAAAACGCCCATTTTTATGTATTGGCTAACAAAGTAGTTTTTACCACTTTCAGTTTTTATAAGTAGATCATTAGGCGAGAATTCTGATTCTGTAGAAACTTTATGTTCAGTATTGCCCTCTATTTCTTCATAAAAGAAAATGTTAGGGGCTGTTTCGCCAACACACTTACCATTTAGCCATACATCTTTTTTAAGTGCTCCGCCAAAGCTGCCAGCTCTATATACATATAAGCCAGATTTTCCTTCTGAGGGGGAGTTATATTGTTTTGCGAGTTCACTTTTTTCTTTTGACTCCATTGGAACACTAGTACAACCGGTAGCAAGAATACTGTTACCGCAATAGTGGTTAAAACTTTATTCATTGTTTTTCCTTTTTGTAATTATGAGCTTCAAGTGCTCGTTTGATTGAAATAGCATAACGCCTGCCAGCAGGGGCGAGTGAAACGAGTCCAGCCAGCTTGCTGGCGACACTGGCTGGCTTTGTTAGGTGTTTACCAATCTTCATCGAAGTCATCAACACCGTGGGCACTATGTCCAACCATATACCATTTGTCGTTTATCTTTCTGAATATATGGCTGTATGTATTTTTAGCACCATTCGTAGATTTCTCTGATATAAGCTCCACGTTCCCCTTCTTTGCCCAAAGTGGAACTTCAGACAATGCGCCGCCTAGTTCTAGGTCTTTTTCATAGACTTTTCTTTCAATGACTTTATATGCAGATTCTTCTAGAACCTTGTCTGAAAAGTGAAACGATTTAAGCTCCCAGTAGATTGTTTTTAGCGAGTCTACATCTTTGGCTCTAGTATATTCACCGTAGCACTCTAATGTTTGCTCGGGCGTATTCATCGAACACTCATCCGCTTCAACAGATAATGCAACAAGAGCCAAAAGGGATAGCAATATTTTCATCGAGCTAATATACACCTAATTTTCATCGAGCTAATATACAGCTAACGAGCCTGTAGATTTACTCGTTTTTTTATTTGTTTTTTATTGATAAACAAACCATAGCTGAGTTCCTATTTTGGTTCAATCGATTACTTATTTTATGCAGAATATAAAGTGGGTGTTTGATGTTGTTTTAATTGGTATTTTGGAAGCTATTACTGGTGTTTAAGTGGCTTTATTTTAGGTTAAAAGGGCTTCCCCTTCTTAATGCATCGTGTTTTGCAGTTTTTCTATATTATGAACAAGGCAATACAGTTGCCACTGCGCATTCACTTTCGCTTGCCCCCGTAAGGTCAACTTATTCATGCCTTTATTCACTGTAATGTTGCCAAACACCGGCTCAATACAACCAAGTCGTTTACTGTATTGTCGTCGACCTATCGGGCTGTCTATTTTTACTTTCATTTTGTCTACATAGCTCAGCTTTTTGCGTGATTCATTATTGATAAACTGCACTTGTCGCCCTGTTTTAATGGGCGGCTTTCGCATGCATTGTTGCTGTAGCGGACACGTTTTACAGTCTTTTAAGTAACCGCAGAACCGGGTGTATTTTTGGTTATGGCTGTTTACATTTATACCGCTTCGCCACATGGCATTGCCTGCAGGGCAGCGGCATGTTTGGGTTGCTTCATCATAATGAAAATCATCTGAGGTAAATAGTCGTGGTTTGCCTTTACTGCGTTTTAATCTGCGCTTTTCTTGCTCCGTTTCGTATGTTTCGCTGGCTTTAAACAGCGGGTTTCTTTTTCTAAATTGGTTATCCGCAATGTAGGTATCGAACCCGCTTTGCGCCATAAATTCAAGATTCACTTCGCTGTTAAACCCACTGTCTGCAGTGAATTTAATCGTGGGTTCATCTGCCCGTTTTTCTGTATTGAGTTTAGCAAGCTGCTGTTTTAATTGTGCAATGGCTGGCTGTAAGGTTTGTTGTTCACCCACTGAACCCCACGCTTGAGCTTGCAGGATAATTTGGTGTTTATCATCGTTTATCGCGATGCCGTTGTAGCCTTGAATTGTCCCTTTTGAGGTCGTCATTTTCGCGCTGTCGGGGTCGGTGATATTACTTTTAACTGGCTTGCCTTTACTGCCTGTTTTTTCTTTGTGAGTGGCTAAAAACTCGGTGATTTTACCTGCACTTTTATCTAGCTTTTCTTTTTGTTTTAAATCCTGAGTTATCAATTCTTCGCCCAGCCCATCTTGTGATTGGTGGCGTTCAATAATACGTTTGCTTGCGCGTTCTAGTTTTGCTTTTTTGCGACCTAACTCATCGAATGTGCCACTCCACTCTTTACTCGCATTGGACTTTAATTTACACCCATCAATGGCAAACATGTTGCGGCCTATCAAGCCTTCCTCATCACATATCATCAGCACTTGCGTAAAAAGCGGCTCAATCTGTTCATGCATTTTAGCCACAAAACCCGCTATAGATGTGTAATGCGGCTGGATATCCCCCGACACACTCATAAATAAAATATTATGCTCGCAAGCCTTTGCAATCCGACGGCTACTAATTAATCCATGTGCATAACCCAGTAAAATAATCTTTAACATCACCGATGGCGGATACGCCGCCGCGCCCGTTTTGTCGTTGTTATACCACGCGTCAAAGCCCGATAAATCGAGCTTGTTTTCGACAATATAACAAAGAGCATATTCAAATGTGCCAGGCAAAATTTGCTCAGCAAAATTGATAGGAATGAATTTATTTTGACAGGATAAGTCAGGCTTGTAGTTGGCCATAACGATTTACCGTGGGTGAATAATATCTATTAGATCACAGCGAACGGATGGGTTCAAGGTTAAAAAGCAATCAATTCGAAATAGTAAGATACGTTCCTAAAAAGAGTAATTCTACAGCCTCAACGCCGCGTTCACCGGCTTGTCCGGTGCAACGCTTTGTTAGCATTTTGTTGACCAAAGATACATGCTCGACTTCTTGTTTAGTATCTTCAATTCAAAAGATTCCGAACAACTTCGTTGAGCAATTCCATAGCAGACGTGTAACGGTAACAAATGCTCTTCTCTGGGATGACAATAACGGGCAGCAGGGGCTGTAGCCCATTGAGATAGCCTGGCCCTCCTTTCCTTTTCACTGAAACCTGAATTAGAGCATGTCTCTAGAAGCCAAGTCTCAAAGGCTTCATTCTTTGCTTTTGACTCGTTGGTATCTGATTCAAAAAAAGCCTTCATGTTATGAAATGAAAATCCCGAACCAATAACAAGTAAATCTTTATAATCCAAGTTTTGAAGTGCCTGCCCTATGTTTAAGTGCTGATCGGGGTCAAGACTGTTAACAAGGGACAGCTGAACGCATGGAATATCCGCATTTGGGTACATTATTTTTAACGGCACAAAAAGGCCATGATCGAAACCCCGTTTCTCATTGAGATTAGCGTCAATTCCTTCGCTTTCGAGCAAGTTATAAATCTGCTCCGCTAGCTGAGGCTCCCCCATACAAGGGTATTCAATATTGTACGATTCTTGTGGAAACCCGTAATAATCGTAAATTAAACTTGGCTTATCCCCGGAAGTAATGGTCGGTATGGTTTCCTCCCAATGTGCACTAATCACGATGATAGCCGATGGCTTAATTATTTTAGTAGCAATGTCTTGTAAACAATTCACCATCTCTTTGTGCCCTTCATCGCCTAGAAGTGGCATTGGCCCACCTCCATGAGATATGAATAGTATATTTGGACCATGTTTCATTGAGATATACCTATTGAGTTAATGCTAACGCCCGCATTAAGCGGACTAAAATTGTGGGTTAAAATGTGTAGCGAAGCGAAACCTAACCCACTGTTTTAGTTCCGTTTAAATGCCTTGTTATATTTTATATATTTAACAACCCTTTGCACTTGGGGTATTTTGAGCAACCCCAGAACTTATTCCCTGCATGCGCACCATTTTTAGCTGTTCTTAGGGCCATTTTAGACCCACACTTTGGGCAGAAGGGTATTTCTGTTTCTTCGAACTCATTATCTTCTATATGATTATCTGCCTGTGTATATTTAAAATCACTATTGCTGTCTATTTTTGAAGAGTTCAGTTGCTTATTTGATTCCTCAGCATTTAGGAAGTAATTAAGCAAAACAGCAATAACAAAGGTGTGTGGTAACGCAGCCAAAAGGCAGTATGGAGCAAAGCATGCCCCGAATATAAAAAGTTGATTAACGATTATGATTACCACCCAAGTGACTAAAAATGCTTGGAAGTTATTGAGTGCACTCTTCAGTATGTTTTTTATCATTGTCCAACCTTTAAAATATAACAGCTTATTGAACACCACTTTGGGGGTTTATAACACCCCAAAACGGCGTATATTACATAGCTTAATAGTTCCATCAAACAACTCTAATGTAAACAAGTAATTACGTGTGTTATAAAACTGCCTTTGTTAAAATGCCCCAAAACGACTTTTAATAATGTTATCCGACAAAGCCGCAACTATTGCCAATTTATACAGTTATTAGTTATAAATTTAGCTTGTATGAAATACCCTTTATTAACACTGAAAAAAGAACACATATAATAAAAGTGTGCAAAAACACGATTGATGCTTACCTTCAATGGGTATGGGTTACAACTTTTATGTAATTTCATGGTACGCACTATCCTAGTGCTAAGAGCGATAACGCGGTTGAGTCGTTTTAAATTAATTAAACCAATGTACAAAAAAGCGCTGCAAATATGCAGCGCTGTCATTACTTAACGGTTGTTTATTTTAACTTTGTACTTAAAATTAAAAGAAGCCGAGCGGATCTTCGCTATAGCTTACTAATAGGTTTTTAGTTTGTTGGTAGTGACCCAGTGCGAGTTTGTGGTTTTCGCGACCAATACCTGATTTTTTATAGCCGCCAAACGCGGCATGAGCCGGATACATGTGGTAGCAGTTAGTCCATACTCGGCCTGCCTCAATTTTACGCCCCATACGATACGCTTGGTTCATGTTGCGGCTCCATACACCGGCGCCTAAACCAAATTCAGAGCTATTGGCAAGTGCCAACGCTTCGGCTTCGTCTTTAAAGGTCGACATTGAAATAACCGGGCCAAAAATCTCTTCTTGGAATACCCGCATGTCGTTGGTGCCTTTTAATAGCGTAGGCTGAATGTAATATCCGCCGTTAAGCTCATCGCTTAACTGCTCTACGTTACCACCAGTAAGTACTTCGGCGCCTTCTTTTTTACCAATTTCGATGTAGCTTAATATTTTATCGAATTGCGCTTTAGACGCCTGCGCACCTACCATGGTTTCGGTATCTAGCGGGTTACCGCGTTTAATTTGTGCTGTACGCTGTAAAATGCGTTCAATAAATTGCTCGTAAATATCTTCTTGAATAAATAGTCGCGATGGGCAAGTACACACTTCACCTTGGTTAAAGTAGGCCAGTATTGCGCCCTCTATTGCTTTAGATAAAAACGCGTCGTCTTTGTCCATTACATCGCTAAAGAAAATATTGGGTGACTTACCACCTAGCTCTACCGTTGATGGAATAATGTTTTCGGCGGCGCATTTTAAAATATGTGAACCCACTGGGGTAGACCCCGTAAAGGCGATTTTAGCAATACGGGTGTTGGTAGCCAGGGCTTCACCTGCTTCTTTACCAAAGCCATTAACTACGTTGAGTACGCCCGCTGGCAGTAAGTCGCCAATCACTTCCATTAACACTAAAATAGAGGCAGGGGTTTGCTCTGCCGGTTTTAGTATTACACAGTTGCCCGCAGCTAAGGCTGGGGCTAGCTTCCACGCTGCCATTAGTATTGGGAAGTTCCACGGAATTATTTGCCCAACTACACCTAACGGTTCATTAAAATGATAGGCAACGGTAGTTTCATCAATTTCACTAATACCGCCCTCTTGTGAGCGCAGGCAACCTGCAAAATAACGAAAGTGATCGGCGGCTAGTGGAATATCGGCCGCGAGTGTTTCGCGAATTGCTTTGCCGTTGTCCCACGTTTCGGCAACCGCAAGTAACTCTAAATTTTGTTCAATACGGTCGGCTATTTTTAGTAATACGTTACTACGATCGGTAACCGATGTAGTGCCCCACTGCGCTTTTACTGCATGGGCTTTGTCGAGCGCAAGCTCAATGTCGTCTTTGTCGGAGCGCGCTACTTTGCAAAACACTTTGCCGTTTACAGGGCTAATATTTTCAAAGTACTGGCCGTTTACTGGCTTTACCCATTCTCCACCAATGTAGTTTTCGTATTGCGCTTTAAAGGTAATTAGTGCATCTTTTTCGCCTGGATTTGCATAAATCATAGTGACACTCTCTTGTTGTTATTAGCTAAAAGTCGAGCTATTAAATAAGTCTTTTTGCTTTATATTTAATCAAGTGCTGTTTTATAATTAATCAGCATTGATTGACATTAGACTATCAAACACTTAAAAGCATGTATTGCTGTCCACAAAAGCTGTCTATGAGTCCAGATTTAAAAGGGATTAAAATGCATACTCCGCAATTAAATAAGCAACGTCAGCAATTAAAGGTGCTAATTGAAAATAAAGTGACCTTTGCTGCCGATAATAGCGAGCTAAGTATTTACGATACTTATCAAAATGCGCAAAAAGTAGCTTTGCATTCAAAAGAATTACTTTTTTGTGCCATGCTTAGTGGTAAAAAGGTAATGCATGTAGAGAGCTGCCAATATCATAAGGCATTTTTACCTCACGAATCCTTTGTATTAGCACCAGAGCAAGGGGTGTTAATTGACTTTGAACAAGCATCTTTAAACGCGCCTACTACCTGCCTTGCCATAGAAATAAGTACAGATAAAATAACGCAGGTGGCTAATGCACTCAATATTGAGCAACGCTTTGCCAGCGATGACTTATTTGCCTATACACCGCAGCTGGTACATAGCCAGCACAATAGCCAAACCCAACAACTTTTAGCGCGTATGGTGCATTTATTTAGTGAGCCCGACGAGCAGCGAGGTTATTTAATCGACTTATCGTTAAACGAGCTTATTACCCGTTTGCTACAGCAGCAAAGTCGAGATTTATTGCTAAAACATGGCAATAATCCGCAGCTTAAAACACCGGTAAATAATGCTTTGCAATACATAGAAGAGCACTTAAATGAGGCATTGGATATAGAGAAGCTGTGTAAAATTGCCTGCATGAGTCGCAGCAAGTTTTATCAACAATTTAAGTTGGCGTTTGGTACGAGCCCAGCACTGTGGCAGCAGCAACTTAGGCTTAAAAGAGCCTATAGTAAATTGTTACAGGGGCGCACGGTTAGCCAAGCGTGTTATGAGCTGGGTTTTAATTGCCCTAGCCATTTTAGCCGATTATTTAAACAAGCCTATGGCGTACCACCAGCAAGCATTGCCAAAAAAAACCATTAAGTGATGGTTTAGGTTAATTTTATAGCGAGGTTAATTAACGTTTCGAAGGCACTAAATGCGCCTGCGAAACTTATTTTATTGTATTTTTTATGGCGCATTAATACTGCGTATTAAAACCAAATTTCAACCTGAGCGCCTGCAACTAAGGCACTTTCGTCGCCCTCTTTGCCTGCAACACTTAACCCAGATTCTTGCCCAGCAGCCTTGTTCCAATCAAAGTTACTTAGATAAAAGCGTAACGATGGACGCGACCAATATTCGGTAGAGTCGGCGGTTGCTTGTAATGCTAGCGCATATTTCATGAGTGTTTGCTCATCATTTTCAATGCCATTGGTTTTAGTTTGATAAGCGTTATACCCACTTCACCAAGCACACTCCAATGCGGCGATATTGAATAATGCGGGCGCACACCAACACTTTTTAGGGTGTGATAATCAGATGATTTTTCGTACATTACCATGTAATCTAGTTTAAATTTTTCGGTAATATCAATTAAGCCATTATTAAAAATACGAAAGCCACTTGAGCTGCTATCTGCCGCATAATCAAAGCTTCCGCCATCAGTACCGGCAGCGCCTGGGTTTTGCGCCATGGCGCCGGTACCATATTGAATCACTGTTTTTTGATCAACATTGCCTAACTGCTTTTGCCATTGCACTGTAAACGTTCTGCCATCGGTAAGCCCTGCTTCATCAATTGCATCATTTACAAATAAGTTTTGCAGTGCAAATACCACTTTACCCGCATCGCCTACATCCATTTCATAGCGTACGTCGGCCATAAAGTTTTGATAGTTAGTATCTGCAGTGGCTTTGTTACCTGTAAGTTCGCCCTCGCCACCATAAGTGATGGCAGCAAGATGCAGCTTATCGGTTTCATTTACCGTAATGTCGGACACACCCACGCCGTTACCCGAGCTTTGCATATGTTTGTAATCTAATATATGTACGCTACCAACTGCCTTATCGTAATAATATCTGCGGCCAATCCATAGCGTACCATTATCGAGTAAGTTGTCTGTTTCTACATAAAGCTGCCTTGAGCGTCTAGACCACTCCTCCGTTGCGATTGGATCTCTTGAATCCCCGGCAAAGTCCATCATAAATACGGCTTTAAAATTAACCCCATTTAGCTGCTGTTTTTTTAGTCAGCTGAAACTCGCTGTAGTCTCTGCATTCGTTACCTAAGCGATAATAAACCCCATCATTTTTAGGGTAGTTTAGTGAATAACAAGAGCCATTATTTTTACTGCCACTCCCTATAATGGTGTTTGTACCTGAGCGAAAATACCCATTAAATTCAAACCCATTATCCAATTCTTGCTTAGCTTTAGCCTCATCCTGAGCTTGCATTTCATTATTAATTAACTGTTTAACGTATGCAATATCTTCATCCGATAAACCAGCGGGGCGCTCTGCTGCGTGAACACTCATTGTAGCTGCGCATAATATTGAAAGTAGTGATAAAGAGGGTTTAATTCGTTTGTTATATTTCATGTTTACCATAGTCGTTGTGGGGTTACATTAAATGTATTTGCAGCGCTATTTAATTAAAATGCAGCCGTAATTTAGCTAAGCAGTGCTGGTTGCTAGCTACAAATACGAAATTAGTTACTTTTAAAGATGGAGTTTTTAGTTAACTTTGTGTCAGTAAAAATTAAAGGCATATAGCTGTTAACTTTAAGCTAACTATTTTGGCGCTAATAATGATCAGCTACGATAACTCGTAGTAAATGAGCTGTGATCAGTAATAACCAATTTGAAAAGGATTTTATCCAACCACTGGGGGTTATTCAATATAGCAAACAGCGATAGTATAAGATTTTACAGGGGTCACAAACCATTGATTAAAAAAGGAAAACACAAAGTAAACATAACAAAAACACAGAGGAAACAATGAGCCCACTTACTTACATTTCAGCGTGAAAAACCACCGCGCAATAATTAAACTAATGACGAGTTTTTTGATTATCTGCGCAACTGTAAAATTAATCTGGTAGCTGTAAAACGAGGGTTAGGATGAAATAAAAGAAGAGTAAACAGAGTAATAAAACGCATGATAAGCTCCCTCAAAAGCGCTGCACTTAAACGCTATTAAGGGATAACGAGGGGATTTAAATCAAGCTAAATCAAACTAAATCAAACTAAATCAAACTAAAATAACTAAAAGCACATAAACTAATACCGGCTAATAACCATACTAATCCGTAGCTTTGCCAAAGTATTGCGTTATTATAAACCTGCTGCGGGTTATTTTTGTCAACTAACAGTGTGCAGGTTTTACCTTGTTTAAAACGGGTAAACATTTTTTCACGATATTCCACTAATACACTGTGCACCTGCCCATCAAAACGAAAACTCACTAGCATAGTTGGCTGATGCAACATTTCGGGTGCTGTTATTTGATTATTTGCCACGGCAGTTATTTGTTCTACCACACAAACCCGCCAGTGGCGTTTACTTACTTTACATTTTAACCAGCGTACAAATGGCAAAGTGCCAATTATTATAAATAAAACCCCCAACCACAACAGAGCCATACACCCACCTTTGTTTTTATTTTTATAGTTTACTAACAACATACGCAGCAATCAAACTGCCTAGCACTTAGATTAATATAGCGCATTGGCTTTATTAAATACATGCTCAGATTACAAAGTTTTACCGCAAGCAACTTGCAGTTAACCTGCCGCACAAGCACAATAGCCGCATAAAAGAGGAGATCATTATGACCACAATTGATATTGGCACCCAAACCAAAGAACAAGCACTCGCTAGCTTAAGCAATATGACCAGCGATTTAACCCCTATTCAACCGGCAGAATATTTATCTCGTATAGCCAAAGCGCAAACGTATATGCAAAACAATGGCATTGATGCCATTTATTTAAATGCAGGTACTAACCTCGCCTATTTTACCGGTATGCGTTGGTATGCAAGTGAGCGTTTAGTTGGCGCAATTTTGCCTGCTAAAGGTGAAGTGCAATACATAGCTCCTTATTTTGAAATTGGCTCACTCAATGGTTTTAAAGTAATTGACGGGCCAATCCGTGGTTGGCAAGAGCATCAAAACCCATATCAGTTATTTGTTAATATATTAACGGAAATGGGTATTGCGGCTAATGGCACTATTGGTATTGACGAAAGCGCGCAGTTCTTTATTTTTGATGGTATTAATAAAGCGCAAACGGGCTTAAATTTAGTGAATGCTCAACCTGTTACAGCACATTGTAGAATGCATAAATCAGCCAATGAGCTGGCATTAATGCAACGCGCTATGGATATGACCTTAGTGGTTCACCAAGCTACGGCAAGCATGCTGCACGAGGGTATTAGTACCACTGAAGTTGAAGAGTTTATAAAGCTAGCGCATCAAAAAGTAGGCGCGCCGGGTAACTACTTTTGTATCGTGTTATTTGGGCTTGCAACGTCATTTCCGCATGGGGTAAAAGATCCGCAAATCCTTAAAAAAGGCGACATGGTACTTATTGATACTGGCTGTAAAGTACATGATTACTTATCTGATATTACCCGCACTTATGTGTTTGGTGAAGCAACTGATCGCCAACGTCAATTTTGGAATAATGAAAAAGCAGCACAAATTGCAGCTTTCAATGCAGCAAAAATTGGCGTGCCATGTGAAGACGTAGATACAGCTGCGCGCAGCTACTTAGCTGAGCAAGGTTTAGGCCCTGATTATCAAACACCTGGTTGCCCGCACCGTACAGGCCACGGCATTGGTTTAGATATTCACGAATGGCCTTATTTGGTAGGCGGTAATAAAACGCCACTAGCCGCTGGCATGTGTTTTAGTAACGAGCCAATGCTGGTTATACCGGATGAATTTGGGGTGCGCTTAGAAGATCATTTTTATATGACCGACAGTGGTGCAAAATGGTTTACCGAGCCTAGCCACAGTATTGACGACCCGTTTGGTTTACAAAAGTAATATAAGCTCTAATTAACTTATATTTGTTTATTTGGCTTAAACGACTATTTACTACTGCGCAGTACACACCACGCGCAGTAGTTTATTTTGTGAGTTGACGTTTAACCAATCGCTGTTTGTTTTTTTGTACGTTAGCCAACCATACTAAGGGTAAAATAATTAACGATGCGCCAATTATTAAGCCAAGTGTAGGTACTTCGCCAAACCAAAATAACCCAACAACGACAGCCGCCACTAAGCCACTATATTCAGCGCTAGCAACTTGGCTCGATTCGATTTTGCTATAAACATACACGCAAATTCCCGCATAAATTAAAATAAACAGTGTAGAGCCAAACGCAGTAATAAGTGCGGCCCAATGCCATGGCTCGTTTTCCCACAGCGCCAAACCCAATCCCACAGGCATACCTACTAAATTGGTAAGTAACAAGGTTTGCATAATACTATGATGCTTAGGTAACTTTCGTATTAGTACATTATTTATTGCTAGTGTAATTGCGACTACAAGTGCAAATATAGCCGCCCAATTAATGTCGGTAGGCTGAATAACAATAAGTACCCCTATAAAGCCAATAACAGCCACAGCTATGCTGCTTTTTGTTAGCTGTTCACGAAATATCATTACTGCTAAAGGCAGCATTAATAAAGGCGCTGCATAAAAAATAGCGTTAGCGGTTGCAAGCGGTAAAGCTTTGAGCGCAAACACCATAAATATAATACCAAATAACCATACATGTCCGCGTACCGCATGCCATTTTAAACCGGCAAATAAATGTTTTTTATTCGCCGACAAACAAAACGGGAGCAAAATTAATACTGCGGTAAGTTGGCGCATAAATACAAACTGAAACGTGGGACTTTCTGCTGGTAAAGTTTTGATTATAGCATCAGAAAAAACCGCAATAATATTACCCACCACAAGTAATGTCATGCCTAAGCCAACCGATATTTTTTGCATTGTTACTCCGTGCCCGCAAATTAAAAACGCTAGCATAGAGCAATTCGTTTAATTATGTATAATGATTAAAATACTTTTAGTATGAGTTTAACTAATAATGAAATTGCCCCCATTACGTGCTGTTCAGTGTTTTGAATCTGTAGCGCGATTAAATAGTTTTTCTAAAGCGGCTGAACACCTTAATGTGACGCAAAGTGCCGTGAGCCATCAGGTTAAATTACTAGAGCAATATTTAAACGAGCCGCTATTTAACCGCAGTGGTCGTAGCTTTTCGTTAACCGACGCGGGCAATCGTTACTATCAAGAAGTGAGTCATTCATTAACCAGTTTAGCCTCTGCCACACAAAAAATACGTTACGGCGAGCCTGGGCATATTCGTTTAGCACTTTATAGCTCATTAGCTGTAAAGTGGTTAATACCGCGATTAGAAAGCTTTAAACATGACTCGCCAGATATCGACTTAACTTTAAATATGATTGTAGATGAGGCGGATTTTAGCGACCGTGTTGCCGATTGTTTTATTACCACAACGCCACCTAAAGGTGAGTTTGTCAGCTTATTTTTATTTGCAGAAAAGCTTTACCCTGCTTGTGGCAAAGGCATGTGGCAGCAATTAAAAAATCAATCGCTGCCCAATGAATTATGGAAGCACCCGCTGTTGTCGGTGCAGTATGATGAGTCAGAGCAACGTAGCACCAATGACTGGCAGCAATGGTGTAAAAGCGGCGGCTTTGAGCTACCTAAAAACGTAAGAGTTAATCACTTTAGTCACGTTATACTGGCCGCAGAAGCTGCGCGTTATAATTTAGGTATTACGCTTATTGATGCGTTTTTTATTGCCTCACAGCACGATAACCACTTAGTTAAGTTGCCACTGCATGGAGTTGAAACCGGCTGTAAATTTTATTTTGTATATAAAAAATCGCGAGCAAAACAAACCGATATTATTACCCTAAGCCGCTGGCTAAAAGCCCAGTGGGCCGAGGTTAAAAAATAAAATGAAAGTATTAAGTCATCATACTTCATGCCAGTTTATAGCTATAACTATTATTTGATTTTATACTATCTCTATTAATTTAAGCACAGTCTTTTTAAAGGATAATCATAACTCATGAGAAAACCGGCCCACTGGACCTTAAAAAGTATCGCTCTAGAGTTAGGTGTGTCTAACGCGACAGTATCTAATGCGTTTAATCGCCCTGATCAGCTATCGGCTAAACGCCGAGACGATATTCTTGCAGCGTGTAAAACTTTGGGCTATTACGGGCCTAATAAGGCCGCGCAATCATTGCGTAATGGCACATTTAATATTGTCGCTTTAGTACTGCCCGATAGTGTGGAATACATGGTGTCGGATCCTGTGGCTAGCAGCTTTATGCGCGGTGTTACTTCGGTGCTTGAAAAAAACGGCATTAATGTTTTATTGTTTTCAGGTAATAGCGATACCCTTAATAACATAGTCGACTTTGTAGATGGCTTTATTTGTTATGGCCGCCCTCGTAATAACGCGTTAGTTGAGCAGTTAAAAACTGTGTCTAAACATGTAGTGACAATTGATTTTGATATTGCTCGCAATGCCTCTGTAAATATTAATAACGAGCAAGCAAGTTACGAAATAGCTAAACACGTACTGCATAATCAAAACGATAAAGTGGCTATATTAGGCCTTAGATTACTTGATGAAAACGTATTGTGCCGGGTGTATGAGCATCACGAATTTGAAACCGGACAATCTATTTCGCATCAACGTTTACGTGGTTATCAACGTGCTTTAAGCGAGGCAAATATTACGGTAGCTGACGATCGTATTTGGAACATTCCTGAAAGTAGCGAACGTTTTGCCAATATTGCTGCAAAAGAAGTACTTAGTGCATCACCGCGTCCTAACGTTATAATTTGTATGAGTGATTTAATTGCCCTTGCCACAATGCGAGAAGCAATAAAACAAGGCATAAAAATAGGTGAAGAACTGCGTATTGTGGGCTTTGATGGTATTGATGAAGCAGCCCGGTTTGTACCTCGCCTCACCACCATTCATCAAAACAGCCAAGAAAAAGGCGTTATAGCCGCTGAATTATTTATTTCTAAAGAAGAAAAAACTCAGGAAGTCAGTTACGAATTAGAGATTGGTGCCAGTAGTTAGCTTACAAGCCTTGTAATTGTTTTATGTGTTAAAAAGCCAAGCTTAAGTAGCTTGGCTTTTGCTTTACATGGCGTTTGTAAATTACTTTTATAGCATTAAGCTAAAAATGAATTTAAGTTAATCGTTGTTTCTTCATCACCGTTTACCTGCGTAATCAGTGCATGGCGTAATTTAAAATCAACAGTAAGTGAAATAGTTTGCTCACCTAGTTGCCACGATAAACAACACATACTGCCTTCACCTTGCGCACTAAACTCACCTGCAAATGCAGGGTGTGAATTGCGAATTTTAATTAATTCAATAAAACCTTTTACTACAGGCTTATTTAAGGCTTTATCGATTATATTTGCATCTAAATATGGGCGGTTAATATCACGGCCAACATTTGTATTTGTCAGTAATTCCATATCGTTTTCGCAAGCAAATAGGCCGCCGTAATACACTTGTGGTACACCTGGTGCAAAAAATTGAATTGCACGCGACAGTAAGTAATCAAAGTCTTTAGCGCCTAATGCGTTGTAGTACGTACAGTTAACTTGATACAAGTCGACATTACTCGCCGCAGCGCCCGTAGCTTGGCGGCTTTGGTTGTTACTGTTAGCGTGCATTGTTTCGACTAGGTTATCAATCTGCTGTGCATTTAATAGCCCTGGTTTGTCGCCCATTGGACCTGCGTCAATAATGCCAATACCGTCATGTGTATCAAGTACAGTTAAGCAATTACGTGGCGAAATTTGTAACCATTTGAGCAGTGCATCTACATCGTTATTAAATAAGCTGTGTAAAATAAGTGGTGGTAACGCAAAGTCGTAAACCATATTTACACGTTTTGCCACTTCTACCTGAGTTTGATAATGGCTATGTATTTCCGCAATGGTTTCCATACCTAAATCGTTTGCTTGCTTAGATAAGTTATCTAGGTAGCCAAACGTCTCATCAAGCATAAAGCAGTTAGTGCCCGCTTGCTTAATGGCGTAACCCGCCGCATCTAAACGAATAATATTTACATTGTTAGCCGAAAATTTAGTTAGTACGTTATTTAAATACGCAACACCGGCTTCTACTTTTACGTTTATATCGATTTGATTGTCGGTAAAAGTGGTCCAAAAGTCATACGTTTGGCCGTCGCCACACTGCATTGGTGTAAAACAGCTACCTGGGCGTGGGCGGTAAATTGCTTTTTGTTCAGCTTCGCTCATACCATTTGGAAATATATCTTCTTTGGTTAAAAACAAATCCCAAAATTCTGATTGCTTACCTTTAGCTAATACATCTTGAAACTGAAAAGACTGCGCCGATACATGGTTAACAATTAGGTCTGCCATTAAGTCGAGATCTTTACCTAATACCTGTATGTCTTCCCAAGTACCTATTCTAGAATCAACTTCACTATGATCAATAGGGTCAAAGCCAGCATCGCTGCCATCAATAGGATTGTAAAATGGCAATAAGTGCACACCACCAAATACGCCTTTTAAAGGGCCGTTTAAAAGTGTGGTTAGCGCGCCTATATTTTGACCAGTGATTCGATCAGCATATGTGATCAATTGAACTTTATTCTTCATCATTGTGTGATTACCATGTTGAAACTTAATCGATTAAGATATATCTTTAACTAGCGAGTAAGAATTTACAAGTAATTTTTAATAATTTTACATACAAATTTCGTGGCTCACGTAATACTACAGTAAGCAACTGACTGACTTACGAAGTGTTAATAGAGAATTTAACGAGGAATAAACACATGACAAAATCACACACACACGTAAGCAGCGACCCACTGCAACAAATACGCTGGCTTACATACATGATGTTTTTTATGTTTGCCATGACCTCTGACGCAGTCGGCATGATAATCCCCGAACTTATAAAAGATTTCGGTTTGAGCATGACTCAAGCTAGTGCATTTCATTACGCTCCCATGGCATTAATAGCCTTTAGTGGCTTATTTTTAGGCTTTTTAGCTGACAGCCTTGGCCGTAAAAAAACCATTATGCTGGGTCTATTAATATTTTCTGCCAGTTGTTTTTTATTTGCATTTAGCACCAGTTTTACCTTCTTTTTAGTATTGCTTTGCTGCATAGGCCTGGCCATTGGTTTATTTAAAACCGGCGCACTGGCATTGCTTGGCGATATTTCACATAGTAACGACGACCATACTAAAACCATGAACAAGGTTGAGGGCTTTTTTGGCATTGGCGCTATTGTAGGCCCTGCCCTAGTTGGTGTTTTATTAGTGCAAAACGTAAGTTGGACATACCTGTATATTACTGCGGGCGTAATGTGTTTAGTTCTTGCTTTATTAGCATGGCGCGCAGACTACCCTGACGTAGTTAAAACAACTGAAAAGCCAGCCTCTTTGGCCACCACCCTAAAAATGGTAAAAAACCCTTATGCACTTGGCTTTTCTTTGGCTATTGCACTATATGTAGCGACTGAAGTGGCTATTTATGTATGGATGCCAACGCTATTAAAGGACTACACAGGCTCTTGGCCGCTCCTTGCCACTTATGCACTTACTATATTTTTTATACTACGTGCTGCAGGTCGTTTTATTGCCGTATGGTTACTAAATCGTTATAGCTGGCAAGGTGTTATGGCTTATTTAAGCTTAGGTATTGCGCTTTGTTATGTGGGTACACTTATTGGTGGCGTTGACTGGGCTGTAGGGTTACTACCTCTTTCAGGTTTATTTATGTCTATGGTTTACCCAACTTTAAACTCTAAAGGTATATCGTGTTTTCCTGCTGAGCGCCATGGAGCCGTAGCCGGCGTTATATTATTTTTTACCGCATTATCGGCTGCTTTAGCTCCTTTATTTATGGGTATGATCAGCGATTACTTTGGCCATGTGCGCTATGGCTTTTACTTAGCAACAGGGTTTGCCGTGATTTTATTTGTAGCTATGTTGTTCAATTATTTACGCGACCCATCAATGAGTGCTTTACAAGAAAATAACCCAACAGCTTAAAAACTTGTATCTCAATACAATAAAAAACACTTTGAAAATCAACATATGAATAATAAAAGAGCAAATTAAACACAAAATGATTTGCTTATTGTAAAATATTTGTTATTTTCACTTAATCGATTAAGTGAAAATAACAAATCCTACTGGGATCAACACAACGAGGCGTTCACATGACAACACACAATACACCTTTATATTTAATCAGCGCTTTAGCACTTGCCGTAAGTCAAGGCGTTCACGCACAAGAAACAGACCAAGCAACACCTGAAGCATCACAAAACAAAGGTCTTGAAACAATAGTTGTAACCGGCGTACCACGTCGAACAACAATCATGGCTTCAAGCGTTTCAGTTAGTAGCGTATCACTTGAACAAGTTCAGGTGTCTACTCCTCGCTCAACAGCCGAGGCTTTTAGAATTATTCCGGGTATTCGTGCAGAATCGACAGGTGGCGAAGGTAATGCAAATATTGCTGTTCGTGGTTTACCTGTAGCATCAGGCGGTGCTAAATTTCTACAATTACAAGAAGATGGGTTACCTGTAATGCAATACGGTGACATCGCTTTTGGTAATTCTGATATTTTTATGCGATTAGATAATACGGTGCAAACAATTGAATCGATTCGTGGTGGCTCAGCATCTACTGCAGCAAGTAATGCACCTGGTGGCATTATTAACTTTATCTCTAAAAATGGCGAAAACGAATCTGGCAGTGTGTCTACAACACTAGGCTTAGATTACGACAGCGTTCGTACAGACTTTGAATACGGCACTTACTTAACCGATAGCGTGCGTTTTCATGTTGGTGGTTTTGTTCGACAAGGCGAAGGCCCGCGCGAAACAGGTTACACGTCTAATAAAGGTGGCCAAATTAAAGCTAACCTTACAAAAGATTTTGAAAATGGCTACGTTCGCCTTTATTACAAACACTTAGACGATAAGAGTGTTGGCTACCTTCCTATGCCAATGTACTCAAATGGTGACTCTATTGCTGGCTTTGATGCGCAGTCAGACACCCCTCACTCAGCGTTATTTACTAAAACAGTACGCTTAAATGGTGAAAACCAAATTAGCAGCGGCGATATCCGTGATGGTATGAATCCAAAGGTTGATTCTGTTGGTTTTGAAGCTGTATTTGATCTAGATAACGATTGGCGTATTGAAAACCGTTTCCGTAAGTCATCAATTAGCGGTAACTTTAATTCACCTTTCACAGAACAAGTCGGTAGTGCAACATCAATAGCTGAAAGCATTGGTGGCGCAGGTGCAACCTTGAGTAACGCGAACACCGGTGAAGCGTTTAACGATGGTTTAGCAATGAAGATGGTGACATTTGATGTCACAATGAATGACTTCGGCTCTATAGTTAATGACTTTAAATTAACTAAATCGTTCGATGATGATACCAGCCTTACATTTGGTTACTATGCATCTACGCAAAACATTGCGATGTCGTGGTTATGGAACTCTTACGTAATGGAGCTCAAGGGTGACAATGCTGCATTACTAAATGTAACAGGTGCCGATGGCACTGAGTTATCTGAAAACGGTTTATACGCTTACAGTGCATTTGGTAACTGTTGCCAACGTGATTACGATACGGAATACGATACACGCGCCCCATACGTTGCATTTTCTACTAAATTAGGCGACGTAAGCATTGATGCAAGTGCTCGCTACGACAGTGGTGAAGCTCGCGGAACATACGCAGGTGCAGTGACTTCAACAGTAGATATGAACCGCGACGGTGAAATATCAATCCCTGAGCAAAACGTTGCAGGTATTGACACTGCAAACGCAAGCCCAGTAAATTATGACTGGAACTATTCTTCTTATTCAATTGGTGCTAATTACCAAATTGACCCAAGCCTTGCCACGTTTGCACGTATAAGTAAGGGCGGGCGAGCAAACGCCGACCGACTTTTATTTGGTAAAGTACGCGCCGACGGCTCTGTTGCAAAAGAAGACGCTGTTGATGAAGTAAACCAGTTTGAGTTTGGTGTTAAGAAGCGCTTTGATTCGTTATCAGTATTTGCTACTGCGTTTTTTGCCGAAACTGAAGAGCAAAACTTTGAAGCAACATCACAAACATTTTTTGACCGTGAATACGAAGCAAAAGGGATTGAAATAGAATCTACTTACTTTATTGATGCATGGGATTTTCGTGGTAATTTAACCTGGACCGATGCAGAAATAGCAAAAGATGCGCTTAACCCAGATGTTGTAGGTAATACGCCACGTCGTCAAGCCGATTTAATTTACTCATTAATGGCACGTTACAACTATGAAAAAGGCGCTGCAGGGGTAAGTTTCATTGGTACTACCGATGCGTACGCTCAAGATAATAACGACTTGCAATTTGACGGCTACACACAGGTAAATGGCTTTGTAAGCTATGATTTATCTGAAAACCTTAATATTGCGCTTAATGTGAACAACCTATTTGACACAGTAGGTATTACAGAAGCCGAAGAAGGCTCAGTACCTGAAAACAACATTATTCGTGCCCGTGCTATTAACGGCCGCACAACGTCGGTAACTTTAAAATACGCTTTTAACTAAATGTGTGTATTGCGCTGCGGTGAGTAATCACTGTAGCGCCTTTTAAAGAATGAATAATTAACACCCTTCACGTTTTTTAGCCTAGCCTTGCTAGGCTTTTTAGGATATTCCAAATGACCAAACTTCTGTGCTTAGGCGAGCTATTAATTGATATGCTGCCACAAGATGCTAATAACTCTGCCTATTTACCTATACCAGGTGGCGCACCTGCCAATGTAGCTGTTGGCTATGCAAAACTCGGAGGTGAAGCTTCATTTTGTGGTGGTAGAGGGGACGATCATTTTGCCAATCAATTAAGTAATGCATTAGCGCAATACAATGTAAATACAGACTATTTATTTACCATTGCAGGCTCACAAACCGCTATGGTTATAGTAAGCCTTGATGAAACCGGCGAGCGTAGTTTTGGCTTTTATCGCCATAACACAGCCGATGTACTATTAACCCCGGCGCATTTAACGCATATAAATTGGCAAGAAATAAGCACACTACACTTTTGTTCAAACACATTAACCGAATCAGCAATTGCCAACACAACAGTTAAAGCGCTAGAACTTGCAAAAGCGAATAATAAGCTCGTCAGTTTTGATGTAAATTTACGCTACAGCTTGTGGGAAAACACAAGCGATATAGCAAGCAATGTAAAAGCTTGTTACACCTATTGTGACATAGTAAAACTCTCGCGTGATGAGCTTAATTTTTTAGCTCAGCATAGTGATACAACGAGCGATGATTACATTCAAACGCTATTAAATACCGGAGTAAAACTGGTGTTTTTAACCGATGGGCCAGAGCCTGCCAAGGTTTACCACAGCGCATTTACACTTAACGAATCTGCACCAAAAATAAACGCCGTAGATACAACAAGCGCAGGGGATGCATTTATAGCGGGGGTTTTATACTACTTAAATAACTTAGGAAGTGATTTACCACTAGCAGATAAACTAAATGATAAAGCGAGCGTAAAAGACGCCCTGCACTTTGCTCTTAAATGTGGTTCTAAAGCGTGTTTAGCAAAAGGGGCATTTCCGGCATTACCTGTACTGGCTGATGTACTTTAAATGATTAAAGCCCCATATTACGGGGCTTTAAATTAGAGTTGTATCTATTGCTTTATAAAGGTGACACCTTTAGGTATTTCATCTTGGGGTAATCGAGTTGAGTGCATTTGCGATAACAACCATTTATCGCCCACTTTTGATACAACGGCACTTTCTAACCAATAAATATCAATACTTCTTTCGGTGTTTTTAATATTGGCTTTATTCCAGTAATTAATAAAAGCAACATCACCCACTACACGCGAATTTATAACACTAAAATAATTAGTTCTTATAAAGTCAGAAGGCTTAACAACATTTATAAAGTCATTAATAGTCCACACTTCACCGTGCTCTAAAAGTAAAAATGAATCATCAACGGCTGCACGCATTTGCGTGTGGTCAACGTTAGAAACAGCCAAAAAAAGATCGCTCACCGGCGTGAATATGTTGTTATCTTCTGCATGTATCGATGTCGAAAATATCAGGAATGTAATAAAGGTAAGTACTTGTTTCATTGTTTTTATAATGTGTAGTTTGCTCAATAATAATGAGTGTATTTTAATAGAGCAGTATTAACAATTGAAATAAACCGAATGTAACTACCTAACAATGTTACTCATAGAGCAAAAAAGCACTCGATAAGAGTGCTTTAATTTAATTTTTTCAATCAAGCTATTCATCTAGCCAATCTATGGCTGCGGTAGCATTTTCAAAGTATTGAACCTCACCCGAGATAAACCAGTTACCTATTTTTGCCATTCGAGCTTGCCACTCTTTATTACCGTAAATAGCTACTTTTTTAAATTCTTTAGAGTGCTTAACACCTAACTTTAAGTCATCCCACGCTGCGCGTAGTTCCCAACCTTCAAGTTCGCTACCATCTATTAAGGCGTTCACGACTGGGTGCTTAACTTCGCCAAGAGCTGAATTTATCATTGGTGTAATTATTTTGTAGTCGTCGTGAGTAAGCGTACCAACGGCTTTAAGTTTTAAAAAAAACTCTCTTCCTGCACGTTCAAGACCAATCGATAAACCATGTGTTGTGTGTACCATTACTGCTCTCCTTAAATAGGCTGAGTAGCAAAAGTACACCTTCTAAAATTAATTAGTCCTGAACTAAATCAATAAATAGTCCTGAGCTAGATCATTAAATAGTCTCAAATAAACGACTCAATTACGCATTTTGTACGCGAGATATCTGGTTTTCTACATCAGTTAAATGGCCCGTTTTAAGCCATACTTTTGCACCATTACTTCCCGCTTTAACGTTAACAGAGCTGTTAATAGGCACTCTTAACCAACTGTTTTTTACAAGGGTATCGGCTTGCTCATCAAATGAGCCTTCCAGTACTAGCAGCTCTGCTCCGCCTTTTGCGCTTATAACCATGCAGGCGTTGGGCTTAAAGTCCAACAAGCTTACGTCTTCAAAATCGTCTTTGTATAAAGGGGTTACGGCTACATTTTTAAAACTAGGGTGCGCCGTACTTTGCATCAAGTCTGTTTGTAAACGCACGTGGGTTCGATCATCTGGCTGAAACTGCCATAACTTTACAAATATAACGCAGCCATTTTCAGACCCCGGTTTGTGCTTTGATTGCGGTGGGTTACGGATATAAGAACCTGCCACAAAGTCACCATGTTCATCTTGAAATACCCCTTCAAGCACAACAAACTCTTCACCGCCTGTATGAACATGCGGCGAAAATTCACTGCCAGGTGCATAACGAACAATAGTCGTTGCGCGAGCAACTTCGTCGCCCACTCGGTCCAGTGCTCGTCTATCAACACCCGCCATTGGCGATGCAACCCACGGTAGCGTTTCGCTATGTACCACAACTCGTTTACTAAAATCGGCAGCAATTTTCATATTTGGCTCCTAAGCGTAACTTCACTTAAATTTTAAACTAACAACCTAATTAAGCCGCAACACTTGGGCGTTTTGCTACTTTTTCTTGCCATGCAACTAAATGGGTTAACTCATTCGGGATTGCTATTTGTGCAAATCCAGCAAATACCAGACCAGCATACAATGTAATATCAGCAATACTAAACTGCTCACCAGCAACAAACGCCGATTGCGCTAGTACATCATTAAAATAGCTAAACCCTTGGCGTGCTTTTTCGCCTTGTTTTTCACCCCAAGCCACATTTTGATACGTTTCAAGCTCTGGACCTAAGCCATCAGTTGCATGATGAAAGTAAGTTGCCACAGCGTCAAGCACCATAGATTCTGCGCGTTTTTGCATCATGTTAATTACTGCACGCTCTTTTGCGGTTTCACCCATTAAAGATGGGCCTTCAAATGCGGTATCAATATACTCAGTAATAGCGGTACTTTCTGATATAAATGTGCCGTCATCTAGCTCTAATACGGGCACACCTGCTAATGGGTTTTTAGCTAAGAAGGCTTCTGTTCTGTGCTCACCATTTAATAAATCAACAGCTACAAACTCAACATTTGCAGTGGCATTTTTTTCAGCTAAAGCGATACGAACACGAAGTGGGTTTGGAAAGTTTTCTACATCATAAATTTTCATAGCAATCTCTATCTTTATTGTTTAAAAGTGAATTAATGGCAGAAACCTACCTACCGATAGGTAATATATAATATTAAACTAAATTTAAGTCAACGTTTAAATTTTTCTGATTTATAGGATTTAACTTAATTCATAATAAAATTAGGGGGTTGCTTAAAAATAAAAACGCTTGTAAATAACTACCTACTGGTCGATAATTTTGCTATACCAATTGCATTAAATAAGTGATCTATTATTGCGCTAAGAAAATAGCGCAATAACAAGGCGAAAATTATGACATCTAGTTATTCTATATGAATAATTTTTAACGCAGTTAGTGAGTTGTTTAATGCGATACAATGATCATGTTTTAATAAAATTGGTATTACTGCAGATAGGAAAATATTAAAAGTGAGTAAAAAAGAAGCGTTATTAAAAGCAGCTGAAAACAAGGTGCGCCTTGGCGGGTACAGTAATTTTAGTTTTAGAGAGCTCGCAAGCGAAGTTGGAATTAAGAGCGCCAGTGTGCACTATCACTTTCCGACTAAGGCCGATTTAGGTGCTGAGCTTGCTCATCAATATACTAATTCTTTTTTAGCTGCGTTAGGCGAGCCAAGCGAGCTTAAAGCAAGCGGTAAAAATCCTATTGATGTGTACACTCAGCTTTTTAGAAGTGCATTAGTAACCGATCGTAAAATGTGTTTATGTGGTTTGCTAGGAGCCGAAAGCGATAGCCTTCCAGATAAAGTACGCCTTGAAGTAAAACGCTTTTTTAATCAAAATTTAACATGGCTTAGCGCTGCGCACTTAGCTAATGGTGACCTCAACCCTACTAAAGCGGCTATTCAAACAGTGAGCCTGCTTGAGGGCGCTATGATGATAAGCAAAACGCTCGACGATAACAGTTACTTTGAACTTGCAACTCAGTAATACCTAAATTTAGTACACAAAAAAAGCGAGCTATTCATTATGAATAGCTCGCTTTTTTAATGCTTGAAATAACTTATGTGATTATTATTAAACCGCTGTTGGTTTAACTTTATGCTTAGAGTGCACAATAGCTAAAACAATTAAGCCAATCACTGTTACTACAGCGCCAATAGGTTTACCTAAATCACTTGATAAGTTAAGACCAATTGCGGCAGTACCAATATAAGAAACCGTTACCGCAGTTGCTATAACAGCAGGAACACTCGCAATCCAATGGAATGTACCACGGTCAAACAAGTACTTAGTGGCAAGCCATAATACGCTTGTAGAAAGCAGCATGTTTGAAAATGCAAAGTAGCGCCAAATTAATGAAAAATCGAGTTTCGTCATAAAGTAAGCAATAGTAAGTATAGGTACAGCCACTAATAAGCGATTACGTAAACTTTGCGGAATATTAAACGCATCAACAACTGTTAAACGTAATGAGCGGAACGCTGTATCACCAGAAGTAATTGGGAAAACGGCTACTGCAATAATTGCCATTATACCGCCAAATACACCTAAGTAACTGTTAGCTACATGGTTAACAACTAAACCTGGACCACCTTGATCAAGCAATGCTTTTAAGCCAGCGTAACCATCTGGGAACGCTGCAATACCAGCAAGTGCCCATACACAACCTACAATACCTTCACACATCATTGCGCCGTAGTAAACTGGACGTACGTATTTTTCGTTAGTTAAACAGCGCGCAATAATTGGCGCTTGAGTAGAGTGAAAACCACTAATAGCACCACAGGTAATTGTTATAAATAACAATGGCCATGTTGGTAGTCCATCTGGATTTGGTTCTAAAAAGTCGTGAGCATGGTCAGCTTCAAAGTAAGCTAAAAAGTCACTTGGTACCGGTAAGTGCGGCGCATTAATAAGTAATGAAATAGCAATTGCCACTGTCATTACAATCATTAGCGCACCAAAAATTGGGTAAAACTTAGTAATGATTTTATCAATTGGTAGCAAGGTAGCTAAAAAGTAATACGCTAAAATAGCGAGTACCCAAAAGGTATTATTTGCCAGTATTGTACCTTCAAAAAAATCAAGGTTACTTAGCAAACCTGCAGGGCTCATAATAAATACCACACCTACAAAAAACAGTAGCATGGCAGTAAATACAAGCATAAAGCCTTTAAATACGACGTTGTAATAATGGCCTGCGATTTCTGGTAAGCTTTTACCGTCTTCTTTTATACTCATTACACCTGAGAAGAAGTCGTGTACAGCGCCACCTAAAACATTACCAAGTACAATCCATACTAGTGCAACTGGTCCGTATAAAGCACCTAAAATTGGGCCAAATATTGGACCTACGCCAGCAATGTTTAAAAACTGAATTAAAAATGCTCGTACAGGGTGAATAGCTACGTAATCAACACCCTCGCTAAAGCGTTTTTGTGGTGTGTCAGCAGTTGAATCCAAACCGGCTTGTTTTTCAACAAATGGGCTGTAAAACTTATAGCCCAGTATTAAAATAGTGAGGCAGATAAAAAAGATGATCATAAAGCACGTTTCTCTTTTTGTATTTTAGTTATAGAGCGCATTGTGTGTCGCCCCGCCTTTTCAATCCGTGAATAATCGACGAACAATAACAAAGCTTCAACCCTCAAACAATAAGACGTTTAGCTAATACAATAATCGATATAAGCCACTATTTACGCAACCTGCACACTTAACACTCACTTATCGCCTGCGTCTTATTTTAGGCACAAAAAAAGCGGTTAAACTTTTACGTATAACCGCTTTCACACACAATGTTTTTTAAAGTGGGTTCATAAACTCACTAATTTGTTCATGCGTTAAAGTAGGTGTTGCACCAGAACTTTCGGCGACCATTGCTCCAACGGCACATGCAAAGTCAACGGCATATTGCGCGTCGTCGTTGCTACAAAGCTGATAAATTAACGAACCTAAAAACGAATCCCCTGCGCCAACAGTGTCAATTACGCTAATTAAATAACCTGAATTATAAAAATTTTCGCCTTTGATTGTTAATAAAGCACCGTGGCTGCCTTTGGTTACACATAAGTAATCGGTATTTGTTTGCTGTGCTATAAACGCTAAATTTTGTTCAAGCGAATGAAACTTACAACCCATCGCTTTTGCAATTTCGTATAGCTCTTCATCGTTTAACTTAATAAAGTCTGCTTTATTCATTAAATCTACAAGTGTTTCTAGCTTGTAATGCGGTGCACGTAGATTTACGTCAAATACCTTAAAGTTTGCTACATCAACTAGTTGATTTAACGTTGCTAAAGACGCTTCGCTTCGCCCAATTAGGCTGCCAAATACAAATACATCGCTACTTTTAACTTTACTAAGTAACTCATCGGTAAGCGCTATATTATCCCACGCAGTATCTGCCACTATTTCATAACTTGCAGAGCCACCACTGTCGAGCGTTACCTCAACCGTGCTAGTTTTTTTGTCACTATTAATAGCAATGTATTCGCAGCTTACGCCTTTGCTAGTAATTTCGCCTAGTAACTCAGCGCCTAACTCGTCGTTACCAACAGCGCTGATCATGTCGGCTTTAATGCCAAGTGAGTTAATACGCACACACATATTAAGTGGCGCGCCACCTAAGCGTTTACCTGAATCAAAACAATCCCACAGTACTTCGCCAAAACAGCTAACACTTACGTTTTCGCCTGATTTATGATTAATTAAAATGCTCATAATTAGTTACTCTTTTGATCAAGTACAGCCTGCATAATGGCTTTAATTTTACTATTAGGTGCATACAACGCAGCAATCGACTTTTTATATTCAGCAGTAAACGTTTCGTTATGCTCAAGCTTACCAAACAAGCTCGTTAACTTTAAAAATGCAATCGGGCTAGTTTGAGTCTCTTGCGCGTAAGAATTAAGCTCTTTGTGCATCGCATCTTGAATTTCAAGTTGCTCGCCGTTTTCACTTAAACCTTTATCGCTGTATAAACACCAAGTAGCAATAACAAGCGTTGCCAGTGAAACATCTCGACCTTGTACTAGGTTTTCGTTAATTGTGGCAATTAAAAACTTAGGCAGTTTAGCTGAGCTTTCACTACAGATACGCGCTAGGCTGTCTTTAATATTAGGATTAGCAAAACGCTCTATTAACGTATCTTTGTAACTTTCAAGGTCAATGCCTTCAAGTGGTTCAAGATTTGGCGTTACTTCTTTATCCATAAAAGCACGTAGGTATGTGGCAAATAATTCATCCGATACCGTTTCGTCAATAGTGCCGTAGCCATGGATTGAACCTAATAAACCAAGTACAGAATGCCCTGCATTAAGTAAACGTATTTTCATGGTTTCATAAGGCGTTACATCAGTAACAAACTGTGCACCAACAACGTCCCAATTTGGTCGGCCGTCACTAAATGTGTCCTCTATTACCCATTGTGTAAACGACTCACAGGTAATTGGCCACTCGTCGCTAACACCATAGGCATCAACCACGTAATCAATATCACTCTTTTTAGATACAGGTGTTATGCGGTCAACCATTGCATTTGGAAACGATACGTTTTGCTCAATCCACTCACTTAGGTTTTTGTCTTGCTCTGTGGCAAAGGCTAAAAGCATTTTGCGTGTTACGTTACCGTTATGCTGAATGTTATCGCACGACTGTACTGTAAACGCGCCCAAACCTTGCTCTTTACGCAGTTTTAGCGCAGCAGTAATGTAACCAAACGCCGTAATTGGGTCGTTCGGGTTATTAATGTCGTTAATAATATCTGAATTGCTGTAATCAAATTCGCCCGTTGCCGGGTTAAAGTTATAACCGCCTTCGGTAATAGTAAGCGACACAATTTTAGTATCGCTGTGTGCGAGTTTATTAATTACCGCTTGTTTGTCCTCTGGGGCAAACAAAAAGTCGATCATTGAGCCAATTACTTTGTTATCTATTTTACCGTCTGGGTGCCTAACAGTAAGCGTATAAAGGTAATCTTGCTGCTTTAAAGTATCACGCAAACCACGGTTACCCTCTAACAGGCCAACACCACATATGCCCCATTGCTCAGAGCCTGGGGTTTTTAAAAGCTCGTTAACATATACCGCTTGGTGAGCACGATGAAAGCCGCCCACACCAATATGTACAATACCGGCTTTAACTGCGCTACGGTCGTAGGTTGGTGTATCAACATGGCTTGGTAATTGAGCCAAGCTCTGTTGGTTTAGCCCTGTAACAAGAGCGTTTGTGTGTTGGTATTGTGTCATGGTGTGACCTTACTAAACAAAGATAAAATATAAATTACGATACTGTATTACGATAAGTAATTACGATGCTGTATTGAGTACTTTATGGCGTTTTAACGACCAGTACGCAGTAACAAAATAAATAACAGTACAAATAAAACAGGCAATTTCGAACTGCGACTTATTAGCGCTGTACATCACCATAGTGTCACTGAAAAACATCACTTGGCTGGCAAATATAAAAATAATCACCAATGAAATAGTCGATATGCCATTAAGAACTTTGGTAAATACAGAGCTATCGATTACTGGCTTTGGAATGTCTTTAGCCTCAGCTGCTTGATATTCTTTAATATCACGTTGCTCTTGCTCTTCTGCTGCAATCTCTTGCGTGTAATCTTCACCGGCACCGTATTTTTTAGCTAAAAGTGTGTAAATAACGATGGTGAAAATCCAGGTAGGAATAAACAAGTAGTAAAACGACATTACATCAATTGCGTTTAAGCCAAAACCGAACACAAGTGCAAGTGCCCATGAGGCAATAGCAGGGATGCTGCGGGTAATATTTTTATATTTAGCCCAGTAACGTGTTAGGCCAATTTTAGGAAATAACACATGTTCAGCAAACACAATGCCGCCCACTGGCACAACTAATAAACCGGCGTAGGTAAGTAGTGGTAGCATTTGTGAAAATACAAACGGGAAGCACGCAATTATTACGGTTACAACACCTACAATAGCGGTGGTGCGTTCACGTGATTGATTAACAAATATAGATTGCGCTGCAAGGCCTGCACGGTAAAGGTTTGCGTTAGCTGTAGTCCAACCGGCAATAATTACAATAACAAAGCCAGTCCAACCTAATGCATGGTATGCAACATCGCCCGGATCAAGTGATGAAATAGTTGTTTTAAGTAATACCGCAACACCTGCGCCCATAATACCGGCAGAGATCCACGCTAAGTAATGCCCAAAAAACATGCCCACACCAGAGAACAAGCCATAGCTTTTGCGTTTGGCAAATCTAAAAATAGCCATGTCGATTAAACCAAAATGAGTAATTGAGTTAGCAGCCCATGCAAAACCAATCACTTCTAATAGGCCAATGCCTTTTTCGCCATCGGCATTGGTGCCCGTCCAGATGGAGGAGTCGCCTATGGTCATAAAGTCGCTAAAGCTAGTTAAAGAGGTAGACCCTAATACGTGGTTTGAAAGCTCAGGGAATAACGCGAACGAGCCTGCAATAAATATAACAAATAGCCAGGGCGCGCACAGTTTTGAAAAGTCAGCAACGGTTGAAAAGCCATACATAGCAACAAATACAACAATAGAGCCAACGGCTAAAACAATAGCGACAAACCAAAAGCTGTTTGGATACCAGTCAAGCTGCGCGGGTATGTCGAACAAAAACCGCACGGCCGTGGAGGATACCGTGATCATGGCCGCCGATATAACACTAAAAATAACCACGTTAGCCCAGTTATAGAGCTTGGTCATTGAGTTACCAGCAATTTTGTTTAAGTAGTTATATAAACTTAAGCGGGTTTGTACTGCGATGGGTGCCGTAATTAGCCACCAAGAACACATTGCTAACAGGTTACCTATTAATAAACCCAGTAGAATGTCGATGGTTGAAGCGCCTAATGCAACAAACGTTGCACCAATAACAAATTCAGTGGCAGCAACATGTTCACCAGCGTATAGCCCTGCAAAATGTTTCCAGCCGTGAAGCTTATTATTAGCAACCGGAAGTTGCTCTTCGTTTACATCTTTAAATGTGTGTGTGTGTGGACTCGTTGCCATGGTATTTCCTAGTTGTTAACAGCAAAGTACTTAATACCTAAAGACTTTGCTTCTTATAATTTAGTTTTATAAACGCTTAACCACTTGTTTTAGTTTTTATAATTAATACCAGTACTAACAACGCTTATATTTTGCCACTTATAAACCCTATAAATGTGTTGGTATAAGTAGCCATGTTTAAATGTTTTTACTTTTAAGTGCAGGATAAGCTGTAAAAAACTGCTGCCAATGAGTTAAGTGAGCAACATTTGGATACGCTTTATGAACATAGTTAATGGCCGCTTGCATGTGCTGCCCGCCACTGTAATGCAGTACTTGCATATTGGCGTCAATTCCTGCATTTACGCCGGCTTTACTGTCTTCAATTACTAAGCAATGCTCTGGCTTTACACCCATTCGCTTAGCTGCATGTAAAAATAAATCAGGCGCTGGTTTACCACGCTTAACTTCGCTGCTGGTAAAAACCGTATCGCTAAAGTACTTACTTAAACTCACTACGCTCAACGCTTTTGCGGTGCGTGCTGGGCTGCTGCTAGTAGCTATACAAATAGGCACAGCTAAATTGTTAAGTACGTCTTCTATACCATCAGTCGTGGTTAGTCCGGTTTCAAATTCGTTTAATAGTGCCTCGCGGTAGTCACCTTCAAAGCTTTCAGGAAGAGTGACATTAAATGCATCCGCTATTTTTTGGCTTACTGTTTTAAAGTTGCAGCCTAAAAAGTGTTGCTGTACATAAGCGCGTTCAATCTCAACGCCTTTTTCAACAAGCATATTAATGAGTACTTGTGCGCTTAAAATTTCGCTATCAATAACAACGCCATCACAATCAAATATCACTAGCTCAATATTAGTATTCATCTTGTCACCTTATTCAAACTGTTTGATTTAGCTAATTTAAGCATAACGAGTTAAGCGCGATTAATATTGTGCAACTTTTTAGCACAATCCAACGATGGGCATAAGCCCATAGGGTGAGCATATTCCCTTTATTGCGCGAGTATGTCAACACACTGTAAGTATAAAACGCACCAACGTGGTGAAAATACCGCCAGATAAAACTAAAAACCTTTGTATTTAATAAATTTTATAAAAGCATATTGTGACTAAGGTCGTAGTAAAAAAATTACATTAATGTAAAAAGTGTATCTGCAAATTCATTTCATCTGTTTTACAAATCACATCAATCTAATTAATCAGTTTTACCGAAGTTAATAAACTTAATACTATCGTTAACAGATTAACAGCCTGCACCACTGCCGGCACTTTTAAATAGATGAGGTCGACAATGAATACTCAAATAAACAAAACAAAATTAACACTAAGTGCACTGGCACTTGCAATGGCATTACCGGCAAGCGCAGCAACAACTCTTACTAAAGATAACGGCGCAGCTGTTGGCGACAACCAAAATTCAATTACTGCTGGCGAACGTGGCAGTGTATTACTAGAAGACGTGCAACTAATTCAAAAACTGCAACGCTTTGCACGTGAGCGTATTCCTGAGCGTGTTGTGCATGCTCGTGGTACGGGTGCTCATGGTGTATTTGTGGCATCAAAAAGTTTAGATGATTTAACCATGGCAGCACCTTTTACCGAGGCCGGTAAAGAAACTGACGTTTTTGTACGTTTTTCATCGGTAATTCACTCAAAAGGTAGCCCAGAAACACTGCGCGACCCACGTGGCTTTGCGATTAAATTTTACACCGATCAAGGTAACTGGGATTTAGTGGGCCTTAACTTACCGGTGTTTTTTATTCGTGATGCAATTAAATTTCCAGATATGATCCATTCATTAAAGCCATCACCTGTAGATAACATTCAAGATCCTAACCGTGTTTTTGACTTTTTTTCATACGAACCAGGCTCTACTCACATGTTAACGTGGGTTTATAGCGACTACGGCACACCAGCAAGCTTACGTAAAATGGATGGTTGGGGTGTACACTCTTATAAAATGATCAATAAATCGGGCGATGTTAAGTACGTTAAATTTCATTGGGTAAGTAAACAAGGCATTGAGAATTTAAATGCAAAAGAAGTCGCTGAAGTTCAAGGCCAAGACTTTCAACATTTAACGCGTGATTTATACAGCGAAGTAAATAAAGGTAACTTCCCAGAATGGGATCTATACATTAAAACGCTTGATCCGTCGCAGCTTGACGACTTTGATTACAACCCATTAGATGCAACAAAAATGTGGTTAGGTGTAAAAGAAGTGAAGGCAGGTACATTAACGCTTAATCGCATGCCAACTAACTTTTTTCAGTCAACAGAACAAGTAGCAATGGCACCGTCTAACATTATTGCGGGTATTGAACCCTCAGAAGATAAGTTATTACAAGGGCGTGTATTTTCATACGCAGATACGCAAATGTATCGCCTTGGTGCTAACCATCAACAGTTGCCAATTAACCGTGCAAAAGTTGAAGTGGTTAACTACAACCAAGACGGCGCAATGAACTATGGTAATACTCAAAGCAACGTAAACTATCAACCAAGCCAAGAAAACGTAGCTGAAAACCCAATTGCCCGTAGAAGTAATACAGAGCTTAAAGGTTTTGTACAACAAGCCGCCATTAAAAAGCAGCAAAACTTTGCGCAAGCAGGTGTTTTATACCGTGGTTTTAGCAAGCAAGAACGTACAAACCTAATTAATAACCTAGCAGGCGATTTACGCAAAGTGCAAAACAGCAGTGTTAAACACAAAATGCTTAGTCACTTTTACAAAGCTGATAGCGAGTACGGTACACGCTTAACTAAAGCTGTAAACGGCGATATTAAAATGGTTAAACAACTAGCCGCTAACTTATAAGCAACTAGTTAAAAGCAATTAGTCCCAACTAAATAGCTATTTAAACCACAACCATGAGGAAGGAATAAACCCCTTCCTCTTTTATAAGAGACAATTGTTATGCGTAATTTATTAATTATAGTCGCTCTACTGCTAAGCTTTACCAGTAGCGTTTACGCTCAAAATACATCAGATACACAAACACCCAGTACGCAATCTGAAACCCAACATTCTGCAAAAACACAATACGAGAGTTTATTTGCTTATTACTTTGCCGCAGCACGTACAAACGACACCGCTGTAATAGAGCAATTTGTAGATGCTGGTATTCCTATCGACAGCTACAACAATAAAGGCTACACCGCGTTAATGATTGCTACTTACCATGGTAATAAAAACACGGTCAACACACTTTTACACTTAGGCGCTAATGCCTGTCTAGAAGATAACCGTGGCAACACAGCGCTAATGGCCGCTATTTTTAGAGGTGAATTTAGTATAGCTAAAACACTCGTATCACTTGATTGCGACAACGCGCATCAAAACAAAGCCGGTCAAACAGCCGAGCAATTTGCACAAACATTTGGTCAACAAAAAGTTATAGAGTTACTAGCGCAGGTAAATAATGCAAAATAATCTGCACGCAACAAAAAGCCCTAAAATAATAGGGCTACTTTGTTTATTAAAATTTACTGCTTAATTTTAATAGTCATCCTCATTATTTAATTAATGCACGTTAAAAACGATACGTTACTGAAGCACCTAACGTTTGAGGATTCACTACCGCAACATAACCTGTTGGGTAGGGACCACTTGCAGGTTCAACTGACGTAAATGCTTCTTCATCTAATGCATTATTAATAAAAGCACTCACCAACCAATGATCGCTGTTATAGCTTATTGTTGCACGCGTAATTGTATAACCTCCGGCAACACGCTCTTCTGTATTAGTTAAATCTCCATAGTAATCGTCTACATAATTAGCGCTCACATTTAACTTTAAGCTATCTGTAAACCAATGCGATAACCCTAAACTTGCAGTTAGCTCTGGTGCTGAGTTTAATTCGTTACCTACTGCATCTGAATAAGTCGCTGATTCATCTATTTTAGTTTTTAACAAACCTAGCCCTGCATGTAACTGCCATTGATCATCTAACATGCTATATGCTTCAAGCTCTAAGCCATAGCTATGTGCATCGTCAATATTAGTGATTTTTCGACTTGAGCTTAAGGCTTGATAACCATTAAAGTTATTGTAAAAAATATTAGCACTAATATTTAAATCACCATTATTTAGTACGCTACGCGAGCCTACTTCATAGGTATTTACTGATTCTTGCTCGTAGTAATAATATTCTTGTGCAGCAAAATCTAAGGCACCACCACCAGCGTTATAACCACGGCGAGCACTTGCCGATAAGGTAGTGTTGTCAGTTACTTTATATTGAACAGCTACCGTAGGTAGTTTTATCGTATTAGAATTATCTAATTGCTCAACTAATCTGCTGCCACCAAAAGCCATATCAAAATTACGAAGTTGTTCTTCACGCTCAACTCGCAGCCCCGCTGTTAACGTAAGCTCATTTGTTAACTCAAAGCTTGTTTCGCCATAAATTGCTTTAGAGTCACTACTATCGTCACCAAAATAATTGGTTGCACCAACGCTTTTAAAGTCTTGTTCACGGTCAAAATAAGCAATACCTACAAAGCCCGAATAAAAATCACTATTTAAGCCAAAGTTTAATTTACTATCAATTGTGATATTTTTTTCATCCATAGAAATATCAGACTCCGCACTGGCAAGTGCCTCATATGCTTCAAAGCCCCATTCATAATCCATATATGCGAGTAGTATATCGAACGAAAAGTTATCATTTATTTTATAATCAATATTTACCTGAGTCGTGTCTGACTGGGTATCCATATCGCGCTGAAATAAAGGCACATAATCAAACGGTTCATCACCTTCAAAGTACTTACGACCTGTATTACCCTCTTCACTGTAGGTAGAGTAAGTTAGCTGTACAGCTAAATCTGTTGTTGGGGTATACAGTAATTTTGCACGCGTACTACTGGTATTAAGCTGATTTAAGTTTTTATCTGTTGGATTGGTTTCATGTATCGTTGGGTTGCTAAAGGTTTCACCATATACATATTGAGTAGACAAACGAAATGCTAGTACATCTTCAATCAAAGCCCCCGAAACAACAGCGGCTGTATCAAGGTAACTATCTTGATTTCTATACCCAACGCGTACAGCACCTTCAAAATCTTGTGTTGGTGCTTTGGTTGTCATATAAACTGCACCACCAATGCTATTACGACCATTGCTAGTTGACTGCGGTCCACGGTATACCGCTATTTGATCTATATCCCACAAACCTGTATCACCGGTTAAATCAGCTACAAATGGCTGACTTACACCATCAACAAGCATTGATACTCTTGCTTTAGAGCCTCCACTAAATGAGTTAAAACCTGTTGCACCACCATTACCCGACACACCGCGCATATCTGGCACGGCTCCAGTAAGTACCACTACATTTGCCATTTCTGCCAAAGCTTCTGAAACCGAACCTAGTTGTCCATTTTCTAATAGTGACTTATCTACCACTGCAACCGATGTAATCGTATCTTTGAGTGACCTTTCGATTTTTTCGCCTGTTACAATAATTGTATCTATTGATTCTCGACTTGTTTCATCAGCAAATGCATTGCTTTGAGCCAATAACAAAGAGCTTGTAATCAGTAGTGAAAGTTTATTAAGCTTAAATGAAGCTACCACAGTTATTTCCTTTTATGGATAGTTGTTTTATTTTTCGGAAAAATAGCACAAACATACACTTGTTGCAATTGAGTTTAATTATCATTTAGAATAGCAATATCATTAACAAGTATTTTAATTTATGTTGCAACTTACCCTTTCTCTTATTTTATTTACTGCTACATCCCTGTTTTATCTTAGTAACCGCCACCAACGGCTACTAAGCAAACCCATTAATAAAAGTTGGCGCAAGCTCGCATTTATCCTTTTTGTTATTGCAATACCATTAGCCTTATATGCTTTTTCTAATGCGGCAGCCGTATTTTTTATCATTTTAATGATAATGCTCGCTTTAATAATAATTCCGCTCGTAAGCCTGATTAAACACAAGGAAGTAAAATAATGTCATCTGCACAAAGGCAAAAAATAAAACCAACTTGGCTTGGTAAAAGTTTGGCTGGTTGTTTTTTAGGGCTAGCGCTAGCGTTTATTCTCGTTGCTTTTTTTGCATGGTACGGAGCGGGAGGCATAGATGCGCCCGACAAAGTGCAATTTAATATGTGGATGATACCCATTTTATGGTTAACTATTTTTAGCTTCACCTACCTGTTTAGTTCAGCAAAAAATGCTTGGCTGACACTTGGGGGCTTAAATATAACGCTATATAGTTTATTTATAATTTTAAGGAATTGGCTATGAGAGTAAGAGCCGATATTTTGCGTACCTACCAAGGCGTGCATACATGGACAGGAATAATTGCAGGTTTAGTACTTTTTATAGGTTTTTATGCTGGTAGTTTAACCATGTTTAAACACGAATTAGCACAGTGGGCAAACCCCGCCAGTGCACCAGTGACTAAACCACAAACTAACAATCACCAAACATTAGTTGATCAAGCAATAGCTAAGTACCCTGAGCAAATGGGTAATGGTTTTTCTCTCGATTTATTAACAAATCAAGCGCCACTATCTTGGTATAGCCAAGGTAAAGAACGCGGAATGAAACTTGATAATCAATTACAGGTACTCTATCTAAACCAACAAAATAATCTTGTAATACAGCAACAAAGTGAGAATAAACTTGCAGATTTAATAGATTACTTACATCGAACCGCAGGGTTTGCAGGCGAAATTGGGCACGACCAATCAGGCGTATATATACTCGGTATAGCATCTGCGCTGTACTTTTTAGCATTGGTATCTGGCGTAATTATTTTACTACCCACGCTTGTAAAAACCTTTTTTGCGATTCGAAAAGAAAAAGGTGCCAGTCGCTTTTGGCTCGATAGTCATAATTTAGTTGGAATCGCCAGTTTGCCTTTTCATTTAATTATAGCGTTTACTGTGGTGGTATTTGCATTTCATGATCTAATTTATGATGGTCTATCAGCATTTTATGGCGATAAATCCTTTTTTCAACGACCTGCCCCAGCAGCACATAATTATCATATTGCAAACTTACCAAGCATAAATAAACAGCTCCTAGCGGCAAAAAACTACGCTCCAGGTTATGAGCCAATTCATATTTCATTTAGTCGTTTAAATACAAACAGTCCGACAGCAACATTAAAAATGAGTAATAACAGCGCTGTCGTTCGCGGACCTGATACCGACTACTTATTCTTACACCCCTATACATTAGAAGTACTTAACTCAAGCTATCCGCAAGGAGATGATGGTGTTTGGGGTAATATAGTAGGAAGTTTCTTTTCACTTCACTTTGGTACTTATGGAGGTGAATGGGGACGTTGGGGGTATTTTGTTATGGGACTACTTGGCGCATTCTTATTTTACTCTGGTAACTTATTATGGCTAGACAAGCGCTTTAAACAAGATGCCAACAAACGAAGTACACGATTTATGGCAAATTTAACAATTGGTGTTTGCTTAGGGTCAATGATTGCAGTGGTTGCCACTTTATTACAAGCTAAATGGACTAACCAATATATGGGTAACGCAAATTACAGCTATCTCTATAGTTACTATTTGGTATTTTTTGCCTTTGTTGCTTATACCTTTTTTAAAGGAACTCACCACGCTAGCTATTGGGGCTTAATGGGTATTACACTTTTATCTGCTGGAATGGGGGTTTCAACACTTATACAGGCTTTATTAGCTGATGATTTTTTAAAATATTATCAAAGCGGTTTTGTTGATATTAGCGCTGCAGTATTTGCATTAATATTTTATTATTGTGCAAAAAAAGTTAGAAATAAATCAGTAAGCTATGCCGTTATACCTGCAAAATTATAAAGAAAAACTTAATGAGGCGTATTGCACGCCTCATTAAAGTTATAAATTTAGATTTAAAATATAAAAACATTAACTAACGTAGATTAGTTTACTGTGCGTTTAGGCTTTTCTCGCGTTACAAAGTAGCAAATTAGCGAGCCCACTGTTACCAGTACAACCCCTTGCCAAAACGAAGCACTCAGCGTAATAGATAAATACAACGCCGAAATAATAGTAGAAAACACCGGTGTAAAGTACGAAAGCGTTCCCAAAAGCATTAAGTTACCGCCAATAATAGCTTGATTCCACAGTGCATAACCGCTCCCCACGACTACACCAGCTAATAGCAACGTTATGCTTGAGCTGAGCGAAAACGTTAATGGCGCTTCATTACTAAAACCATATTGCGCCCACAAACTCATTGCCGTAACAGTAAAAAATAGCGTAATAGCATTTTTACCATTACTCAGTTTTTGCGTTACTACGCAATAAATAGCCCATATAAACGCAGCAGCTAATGCCATTAGATAAGTAGCAGGATTATCTGCAAAGTTAGTAACAAGCGTATCGAGAGACATTTCTTGATCGCCCGTAATACACCAAGCAACGCCTAAAAAAGCAATAATCATACTTGGGTAAACCCAGTAACTTACTTTTTTACGACCAATAATAATAGAGAGTAATATTGTTAGCGTGGGCCATAAATAATTAATAACCGCCATTTCCATCGCCTGATGACGACTATTTGCCATACCAATAGAAAGCGCCAAGCAAATTTCGTACGCTACAAATAACAAAGTACCTATTACCAAGTAACGTTTTGAAAACCCACTAAACTTGGGCACTCCCATAACCAAAATTAAAAATATCGCACTGACAGAATACATAGCCGCCGCACCACCAATGGGGCTAAACAACTCAGAAATATCCCGTAGTAATGCAACTAAGCAACTCCACAGTAATATTGCAGCGACTCCATATAGTGTATATTTATTTTTGCTTATAAAATCCATTTGCCAATCCAAAAGTACTACTCGTAAATTTGAAACTAAACTAACAGTAATTATTTAATTAAACAATTAAAGTTAATAGCTTAAACCTCTCGCCTGTTTTTAACATTCACACTTTTTAGTAATTGACCTTTTGGTCAGTAAAGCTACAATCAATCAATACGTTAAACACGCAAACTTTATAATGACCACACAAATAAAGCCAAATAAAAAAGAAGTCACACGCGAGAAAAACCAAAAACTAATTTTAGATGCCGCCGAGCAATTGTTTTCGCAATTAGGTTACGACGGAGCAAGTATGAGCATGGTTGCTAAAGAAGCGCAGGTGCCAAAAGCTAATATTTTGTATTACTTTAAAAGTAAGGATGGTCTGTACGAATCTGTGATTGACCGCATAATAGCTAATTGGAACTTAGGGCTTGATAACGTCACAATTAACGACGATCCAGCTACCGTGCTTTATAACTATATTAAAAGCAAAGTAATACTGGCCGTAAATCAGCCAATGCAATCTCGCTTATTTGCTAGTGAAATACTGCGCGGTGCCCCTTATTTACAAAACTACTTTAGAACCAATACCCGCCCTTGGGTTAAACAAAAGGTTGATGTACTTCAAGCATGGATGGACGCAGATAAAATGGATAAGGTTGACCCCTACCATTTGCTCTTTACTATTTGGTCTACCACGCAATATTACGCCGACTTTCAGGCTGAGGTTTTACTCGTAATGAACAAATTAGAGTACGACGAAACCGATGTGGCACAAATTACGCAATCAATTGCCCACATAATTTTAAAAGGTATTGGTCTTAAAATACCTGAGCAAAGTGAGACTTAACCCATGATACCCTTTACTACACCCGATTTATTTGACGATCATCGCGATAACGTGCAAGTAGCAGACAGCGGCCTTTACCACTTTGGTAAAAAAACCACGTTTTATGGCAAAGTAGTTACCGTTACCTGCCCAGAAGATAACTCTTTTGCCGCCGATATATTGCATGAAAATGGTGAAGGTAAAGTATTGGTTATAAACGGGTTTGCGAGCAAACGCTTTGCGTTTATAGGCGATATTATGGCTGAGCGTGCCTTAAGTAATGGCTGGGAAGGCGTAATAATAAATGGCTGTTGCCGAGATATAGAAATACTTGCCACGATGAACTTACCTGTAATGGCGCTAGGCTCTACACCACGTAGTACCTTAAAGCGCGGCTTTGGTGATAAAAACCAAGCTATTACCATGCTTAGCACCACCATAGAACCTAACGATTGGGTTTACGCCGATATTAACGGTTTAATCATCAGTAAAACGCCCCTTATTTAGCACTCAAAACCATATAAATAAAGACCAACTTGGTGCATCTGCGCACCAAATTGGTTTGTTTTAGCTCATTTTAATCTCACTATTTCTACAGCCCACACTTACAAATCTCATACAACCCACTAAATCCTGACCAGTTGGACAGGATTTTAATTTATGGCATTCCTCTTGCTTAGTCTAAGCACTATAAAATCAAAACTACCGATTAAAAAGCACAGCTTTAGCAATTGCATTAAATTAGTGATCTATTATAACGAGAAGAAAATGACGCAGTGAGTGCGCTATTTAATCCGATAAAATGATCATGTTTTTAATAAAATTGGTATTCATAATAATAACCAGCCCGCTTTTTAATCACTCTTAACTTAATAAGTAAGTACTTGGTCAGTTTTATAATAATGAGCTGCAAATGAGTGATAAAAAAAACAACAAAGGTATATTTTGCAATCACGGTCCTACCCTGTGGCAAACAAACCACTCTGGAGTGCTTGCAAACAATCGCTTAGCTGTAAAAGATGTATTTGCAGTAAAGGGCGAGCGTAACAGCGCAGGCAACCCAAACTGGTTTAAAACAGCTAAACCGGCTAAAAATACGGCAAGCTCGGTTAATAAGCTCATGACCGCTGGTTGTAACTTTATAGGCTTTACCCATACTGACGAACTGGCTTATAGCTTAGAGGGTAGTAATATACATTATGGCGCTGCGCAAAATCCTAAATTAAAAGGGCATGCTTGCGGTGGTTCGAGTATGGGGTCTGCTGCTGCAGTTGCTGCTAACTTAGCTGATATTGGCTTAGGCACCGACACCGGCGGCTCAATTAGAATACCCGCCAGCTATTGTGGTTTATATGGCATAAGGCCAAGCCATAACGTGATTGAAAAAGACGGCCTAATACCGTTGGCTCCCCCTTTTGATACCATAGGTTGGCTTACCCAAAGCGCCGAGCTATTAAGCAGCGTTGGCGATATATTATTACCACAACAAGCTATTAATAAAGTAAATACGCTGGTTATTTGCGAAGCACTATTTGAACTCGTTGACCCTGCTTTACAAGCCCCACTTAAACAATTGCTTGAAAAAACCAAGCCTAATTTTAAGCACCATAAAGAATTTGAACTACCTAACAGCAACTTATTAAATGAACTTGCTGATAGTTTTAGAGTACTGCAAGGGCGAGCAATCGCAAAAACGCATAAAGATTGGCTTCAATTGCCGGGGCAACTTCCCCAGTTTGCTCCTGCAATTGCGGCACGTTTTAATATGGCGCTTGCCCTAACTGTTCAAGAAGAACAAGAAGCACTAAAAGTACAAACCCAATGGCAAACACTAATAGCTAAAAACCTAAATACAAACAGCTGTTTATTTTTGCCAACCACCCCCACAACCGCACCTAAATTAGGCGCCGACACAAGCGCCTTACGCATGCAAATTATTACGCTTTCGGCAATTGCAGGGCTTAGTGGCTCAGCGCAAGTGCATTTACCGCTGGCTGATTTAGCAAATGATCATCCGTATGGTTTTTCATTAATGATGAGCCACGGTAACGATAAAAGCCTACTTGCTTGCGTTAAGCACCTAGCTGCACACTTTAAACAGGACACACCGGCATGACCACACACAACATTGCATTTACCGCGTCTCATTTTTCGGCAACAGAGGCGGGTATAAATATACTAAAACAAGGCGGTACAGCTACCGAGGCTATGGTAGCGGCTGCCGCTGCGATTAGCGTTGTATATCCACATATGAACTCAATTGGTGGCGACAGCTTTTGGCTTATCGATAACCCAAGCCAAAAAACGCCTACCGCTATTGACGCCTGCGGCCGCGCAGCAACTAATACAACGGCGTATAACTCGCTCACGCAAATACCAGAGCGCGGCGGATTAAGCGCACTAACTCAAGCGGGTACAATTCGCGGTTGGCAAAAGGCGCTTGAACTAGATGAGCATGCGGCACTACCACTGTCAAAAATTTTAGCACCTGCTATTGAACTTGCTCGCGAGGGTTTTACCGTTACAAAAAGCTTGCAAGCAGGCTGCGAAAAGCTAGCCACTGCTAACAATACCAATGACGCGTTTAAAAACCTCTACATACCCAATGGCAAGCCCTTACAAGCAGGCCAGCATTTTAAAAACCCTAAACTTGCAGCAACGTTTGAATACCTAGCAAAGCATGGTTTAAACGCATTTTATGAAGGCGCACTTGCCAACTCATTTGCCGCCGACTTAGCAAAAGCAGGCAGCTCAATTACCGCAGGTGACATTGCAAATACTAAAGCCGAGGTAGTTACTGCGCTAAATGCAAACCTCAGTGGTATTGATTGCTACAACTTACCCGCGCCAACACAGGGCGTGCATTCACTACAAATAATTGGTGCCGTAAATAAGTTAAAGCATTTAGCTAAAACCGATGCCGACTGGACGCACTTAATTGTTGAGGCAACTAAACAAAGCTTTACCCATCGCCCTACCCTTTGGGCTGACCCTGATGTGTTAGGGGATGATTATAAAAACGCACTAACCGATAATCGCTTAAGCGAACTTGCTAACAATATTGATATGAGTAAAGCCAAAAAATGGCCATTTAACGCAGAGCCTGGCGATACTGTGTGGATGGCAGCCAGAGATAAAAACGGGCAATTAGTCAGCTTTATTCAAAGTATTTACTGGGAATTTGGCAGCGGAATATTAATGAGTGAAGGCGGCTTTGTGTGGAATAACCGTGGTTTAAGCTTTAGTTTAAACAATGAAGATATTGATGCGAGTAACAATATTAACGCCCTTGCTCCTAATAAAAAGCCCGCTCATACACTTAACCCAGCACTGGCAAAGTTTAGCGATGGTCGTCGACTTGCTTACGGAACAATGGGCGGTGAAGGGCAGCCACAAACTCAAGCCGCTGTTTTTGCAGGCTACGCGTGGCGAAATAAATCAATAAAACAAGCAATTAGCGACCCTCGTTGGTTACTTGGACGCACATGGGGCGATACGAGTACAAATTTAAAAATTGAAAAAGAGTTAGTTTTTCATATAGAACATGAATTAAATCAACGTGACCACGATTGGGTAAGCGTTGATAATAATAACGAAATGATGGGGCACGCTGGGGCTATTTTAGATACACCTACAAGCCTTGAAGCTGCAACAGATCCTCGTTCAGATGGACGTGCAACAGTAACTACAGCAGGAACACAATGTCAGAAATAATAAACCAATGGCCAATAGTAGCGGCCTTAATAGCAACCGGTATTTTTGCTGGTATTTTAGCAGGACTTTTTGGTGTAGGCGGCGGTATTGTTATCGTACCTGTGCTGTATTTTTTACTGCAAGGTTTTGGCGTAAGCCCAGAGTCGGCAATGATGATAGCCACCGCTACATCACTTGCAACCATAGTACCTACTTCGCTCTCATCTATTCGCTCGCATCATAGCAAAGGGAATATTGACCTTGCGCTAATAAAATACTGGGCACCATTTATTTTAGTTATGGCCGTTGTAGGCAGCTACTTAGCGCACTCAATACGCGGTAATGCACTGGTACTTATGTTTGCCTGTATTGCTATTTTAGTCAGTTTAAACATGTTATTTAGAGCCGGCGCACCCGCGCTTGTAAAACAACTGCCAGGTAAATTTGGTCAAGGCGTTATGGCAAGTATTGTAGGTGGTTTGTCGGTAATGATTGGCATAGGTGGCGGCACTATTGGCGTACCTATGCTAAACGCATTTAATGTACGCGCCCATGTTGCAGTAGGTACTGCGGCCGTTTTTGGTTTGTTGATTGCGCTACCTGGCGTTATTACCTTATTAAGTATTGGCACAACGCCAACCGATGCTCCCCTAGGTACGTGGGGGTTGGTTAACCTCCCTGCCTTTTTTCTTATTATTCCGCTGACTATTTTATTTGCGCCTATTGGCGTAAAAATTGGTAGCAAGCTGGATCAAAAACAACTAAAACGCGCTTTTGCCGTTGTCTTAATGATAACCGGCATACGCATGCTTATTCAGACTCTGGGAGCCTAAAATATGTTTAATAACACGCAAGTTCAAACCTTAAACCCACCACAGCGTTTATTAATGGGACCAGGCCCAATTAATGCCGACCCTCGTGTTTTACGTGCTATGTCGGCGCAGCTTATAGGCCAATACGACCCAGTAATGACCGGTTTTATGAACGAAACCATGGCACGTTACCGCGAAATTTTTAAAACTAAAAACGAATGGACCATGCTAATAGATGGCACATCGCGCGCGGGTATTGAAGCCGTTTTATGCTCTATTTTACGCCCAGGCGATAAAGTACTAGTGCCAATTATGGGGCGCTTTGGCCACCTACTTGCTGAAATAGCAGAACGCGTTGGCGCAAAGGTGCACACAATAGAAGTACCGTGGGGCGAAGTGTTTACGCCAGAACAAATCGAAAAAGCCATTGTTGATGTAAAACCCCATGTACTTGCTATGGTACAAGGCGATACATCCACCACCATGAACCAACCTCTTGAGCATATTGGCGATATTTGCCAAAAGCACGATGTACTATTTTATTGTGATGCTACCGCATCTATTGTGGGTAACGAACTTCCTGCCGATGAGTGGAAACTCGATGCACTTTCTGTTGGCCTACAAAAGTGTTTAGGCGGACCTTCTGGGTCAGCGCCATTAACACTAAGCGACAAATGCGCCGAGTGGATTCAAAAACGTAAAAAGGTAGAAGCAGGCATTCGCACGACCGAACATACCAATGGTACAGAGCCCTTTGTACGCTCTAACTATTTTGATTTAGGTATGATCATGAATTACTGGGGAGAGGAGCGCCTAAATCATCATACCGAAGCCACCAGCATGCTTTACTGCGCCTCAGAATGCGCCCGCATAGTCATTGAAGAAGGCGTGGATAACTGCGTAGCGCGCCACAAATTACATGGCGATGCCATGCTAACAGGCATTCAAGCGCTCGGCTTAAATGTATTTGGCGATTTAACGCATAAAATGAACAACGTGCTGGGTGTTTATATACCCGAGGGCATTAATGCCGACCACGTACGCGGACAAATGCTAACCGATTTTGGAATAGAAATTGGCACCTCGTTTGGGCCACTTCATGGCAAAATTTGGCGTATTGGCACCATGGGCTACAACGCCCGCAAAGATGCTGTATTACAAACACTTGCAAGCTTAGACGCTTGCTTACATGCCAACGGTTACAAAGGCCCTAAAGGCGAAGCCGCCATTGCCGCCCTCGCTCACTATAAATAAAAAAAGGATTTAGCATGACGATTGTAAGCCCCCTTTTAAAGCCTTTGTTAAACAAAGAACTTGCTGATGAATACGCAACACGCGCTTTATCTCGCTGTAAAACCCTCAGCGCACTATCGCAAATGCAAGACGGTATTCACCGCGTGTACTTATCAAAAGAGCACAAAGAGTGTAACGCCGTTACTGCATCGTGGATGGTTGAGGCGGGCATGCAATCGTGGCAAGACGAAGTGGGCAACCTTTGGGGGCGACTAAAATCATCAAACCCCCATGCTAAACGTTTAATTATAGGATCGCACCTCGACACCGTACCAAACGCAGGTGCGTTTGATGGTATTTTAGGTGTACTACTGGGGATAGAAATTGCAGCGCTTGCACATAAGTTAAAGCTCGACCTGCCCTTTCATTTAGATGTAGTGGGCTTTTGCGATGAAGAAGGCACTCGCTTTGCCACAACTTTAATTGGCTCAAAAGCCCTCGCTAACGAATTTGACCCACAGTGGCTAAACATTGAAGACACAAACGGCATAACTATGCGCCAAGCCATGCTCGACTTTGGCTTAAATCCCAACAACTACGCAAAGGCCGCACTAAATAAAAGCGAATTACTAGCTTACTGGGAAACTCATATAGAGCAAGGTCCTGTGCTCGAATCGGTTAATCAGGCGTTAGGCGTTGTAACGGCCATTGCAGGGGCAAAACGCGCCATGCTTACCCTAACAGGCCAAAGCGGTCATGCGGGTACAACCCCAATGAATTTACGTCAGGATTCGTTAGCAGGCTGCGCCGAATTAGTAACCGAAATTGAAAAACTAGCAAACAATGCTAAAAATGGCGAAGTTGCCACCGTAGGGCAAATACAGTCTCGCCCTGGGGCTACAAACGTGATTGCAGGCAAAACAACCATAAGCCTAGACGCACGTGCACAAAGCGACACCGATCTCGCTAATTTACTAAGCGCCATACAAAGCAGCGCACAGTCTATAGCAAGCAAACGCAATTTAACGCTTGATTGGCAATGGACACACGCCGCCGGTGCCGTTGCGTGCGACACCACTATTCAGCATTTGTTTTCAAGCGCATGTAAACTCAACAACCAAGTATCGCCTTCACTTGCCTCAGGCGCTGGGCACGATGCAATGGCAATCGCTCCAATTTGCCCCGTTGGCATGTTATTTATACGCAGCCCAGGCGGTATAAGCCATCACCCAGCAGAGGCTGTTATCGACAAAGATGTAACAAAGGCACTCAGTGTAATGTACAGCGCGCTTTTACTTTACGTGAAAGAGTATGAGTGATTTTAAGGGAATCGAGTAAACCAAATAGATTAACTTGGTATGCTTAGGAATTTAAACCTCCTCAAAGTCATTTGGAGGTTATTACTGAAGGCAGGTAAATGCAGGAAAACACAGGAATATACGTTATTTAAAGTAGCTTTATCGAGCTGCCCTTTGCTCTTTTAGGCTAAGGCGTTTATGTGAGCTATATACATGTTGAATGTTTGTATCATTGACCAAATATGCATCCATTTCAACGGTAATTAGCCCCGATAATGGCTTGATTTCTAGAACACCCAACTCACCTAAATTTGCAGATAGTAAAGTATTATTCCTAAAAGCGAACAAAGTTTTGTCAGTATCTCGTAAGTCACCATTCACATATAATTTAGCACCACTAAACCAAGCGTTAATTATTTTAACTTTGATTGACTTAACAGTAAATTCAAAGGATTTTCTCATCAGATCTCCATACCCAGAAAATGTAATTATTATACTTTATGTTCTTATATGTTTGGCGCACAACCACTTTCGTTTAATACCCGCTTAGTCGATGCTGGGTAATTTTTTAGTGCAGCCAAAGGGCGAATTGGCCGCTGCACCAAATTACCTGAGCAGTTTGGGCACACGTTATTTAACAGCGCTTGAGCACAGCCAGAACAAAATGTGCATTCAAATGAACAAATAAAAGCCTCTGTGGACTGTACAGGTAGATTCTTATCACAACATTCACAATTAGGTCTTAAATCTAGCATTTAGAGCTCCCTTTTATCCACCCAATGCTGAGTAAATATCTATTACCTTTTATAACTTTTGATACCTGATGCTCACTTACATCAGGGCGGAATAGCTTAACCCGCTTTGTTTCAAATATCGGATTACTGCAAATAAACTCACCACCCAAATCTGCTTTTTTAAGCACTATATTCAATCGATAGTGTTTACCAGATTCAACTTTGTCTGTGTGTGGTGCTATTTCACTTCCTTGTGGGAATTTAAGCAAATATGTATCAAATTTAATTGGCCACGTAGCACCACAAATCAACATTTTATCGTAGCCTGACTTTTGCCTACCTCGCTCCCAACAAAATAATTTACTCAAAAAAAACATGCAATCCCTCGAAACAGCTAACAAGCAGCAGGTTAACTCGTTTTTTATTTATTTTTATTGGTAAATAAACCATAGCCGAGTTCATATTTTGGTTCAATCGTTTACTGTATTTTACGTAAAATACAAAAAGTGTTCGGTGTTGTTTAAATTAGTATTTTAGAAGGGAACACTGGTGTTTGAGTGACTTTATTGAGGTACTAAGGGCTTATCTTTCTTAATACATCGCGTTTTGCAGCTTTTCTACATTATGAACAAGGCAATACAGTTGCCGCAGCGTAAAGAAACAGCTAAACAGGACAGCCATTCTAACTTAATGAAAAAACTTAGGCTGGCGTCACTGTTAATTCATCAAAAATTGAACATGTTTTCCAGAGCCGCCTCTAAAGACATGGGCATATGACGTTTATTCATAATTCGGTTGTTAAGCTCTTCTTTAAGTGATTTAACCGTAGTGCAATACTCTAAACGTTTAGCAATTTCATCACATTCATTATTTAGCGCCGCTAAATGGTTTACAAAATTATCTTTAATTTGCGCTTTACTACGACCATTAAACTTACGCCACACAATTGTATATTGGTCATTACTTTCTTTTTGTTGCCGATGCTGTTCATTTAGCTCGATTATTTTATTTTGCAGTAACGGAATTAAGTTTGCTTTGGTTTCTTCGTCAAAATCGACATCGTCGTCAAAATGGCTTATGTAAAGTTGTAATAAAGTAAAACCGTCTTTCTCTTTTCGAGCTTGTACTAACTGTTGCATTAGTTCGTGTTTTTCTGCTTTTTTTGCAAGATCAGATTCTTTATCTGGATGCAACTTAGATGCTAAACGTTTATACATTTTGTTTAGCTGCGAGCCTTTAAATAACTTTTCTAATTTTGAGTTGTTTTTTTGTTGTTTAATTTCATCGCGATCAAATCGCTCGTGTTGGTCAAAAAAGTCATCCCAATCTTCATCTTGTTCATAGTGCATATTATCTGCACTAAACGCTTCATCATCTTTCTCCTCACCAAAACCTTGCTCGTCAAGGTGCTTATAAAGCAATGAAGGATCAGCTGTTATTTCTCTCAGTTCGTCATCTGTTAATTCTAAACCGGGGAAATCTTGCTGTAACATATTACGTAATATGTTTAACTCTGAAGAAGGGATTGTACTAACCGTATCTTGGTTATACTTATTTAGGTAAGATTGAAAAACTTGAGACACTTCCTCAACATTCAACTCGCCAATGAATGGATGTTCTGACAAATAATCTAAATCTTCATTTATCCAATCCACAAGTTCATTACGCTGTTCAATAGTTAAGCTTTTACGTTGGATAAACTTACTAAAATGAATAATTTGTTCTGCAATCATTTGAGCTTGAATTTGCTCATGGTGCTCTACTTGTTCTTGAAATTGAGAAAACAGGATCTGCTTTTTAATATCAAAGTTTGCGTTACGCTTAGTATGTTTTTCAATTCGCTGCCATAAACGCTCTAATTCAGAAGGCGTTTTAGTCGCCGCTTGTTGCTTTACATTTTTTAAAAATGTCATATTAAGTTCCACTAAAATTTGTATCCATTACTTTTTATGCACGTAATTTGTATGCTTGAATTATAAATTTAATTAAAGCATACATAAAGCCAAGCATTAAAAAGAACAAGGATAAAAAGCGCCTGAGTTCATTTAAGAACAATATGCTAAACAGTTACTTTAAGGTCTTATTTAATCGTTACCTTTGCATCACTTACCCATGTCTCAGTTATAGCTTCATCATTTTTATCAACTAAATACGCGCGTATGTTCACCGGATTGTTGTTAGCTTGTTTGTAGTCAAACGCTAATCGCCATTGGTTTGTACCAACTACCGGATAAACTCCAATAGGTTCTAGTATTTCACCGTTGCTGGCTTCAACAATCGGCTTTATACCACTTTTGTTATCTAAGCCTTTAAATACTGGACCTTCAAAATCAATCACCATCTTGTTAACGCCTTCAGGAATAGGCTGGCCGGGAATTCCGCCTAAGCCTTGGCGAGTATTTACAACGCTTGCAAGCGTTTTTGATTTTGGATCGAGTGGACGCCATTCAATATCATAAGAAAAGGTAAACTCATCACCTTTGCGCGCCTCTTTTTCGGGCACCCAATAGGCCACAATGTTGTCAAACGTTTCATCTTTTGTTGGAATCTCTATTAACTGAACTGCGCCTTTGCCCCAATCGTCAGTAGGTTTTATCCACGCTGATGAACGCTTATTGTAAAATACGCCGTCGTCCTGGTAGTTATTAAAGTCACGATCTCTTTGGATTAAGCCAAACCCTTTTGGGTTCTCATCAATAAAACTATTGGTCGACACCGACTGAGGATTATTTAATGGGCGCCAAACGTATTGACCCGATCCTGTGTGAATAGCCAGTCCATCACTGTCGTGAATTTCTGGGCGCCAATCTTTAGCTTCTGTTTTATCTTTTTGTGAGTACCAATACATACTGGTTAACGGTGCTACGCCTAAACGTTCAACATCGGCGCGCATATACAGATTAGCGCTTACTGAGGTGATATGTCCTTTGGCTTCTTTGTTATCTTTGCTTAAACCAAATCGATAAGCACCAGTGATAGAAGGCCCTTCAAGCAGTGCCCAAACAGACACACTTTCACCTTTTTTCTCTGCGGGGCCAATCCAAAATGCAGAAAAGCGCGGAAATTCTTCTGGCTGATTCATACCCGTATTAATTGCAATACCTCGGGCTGACAGTCCATATTGTCCCTCTGGCCCGTCAGTACGAAAATAAGACGCGCCTAAAAAAGATATCCAATCTGGTTTCATATCTGGGCGCATTATTCTAAAGCCTGCAAATCCAAACCCTTCTGGGAGATCGTGAGCTGGGCTATTATCAGGCATATCAAAAACGTCATTACTAAAAGGTACATTTTGAACCTGATTTTTATCGTCTCTGATGTAAATACTTACTGGCTCAGGAAAATATCGCCCTGGGTAAAATAATTGTACAGGTGCCTTTTTTCCACTTGGGTATAAGGTTTCATCTTCTTTAAAGCGTATTTTCCAATGTTCGTCATACGTAATTTTATCGATTAACTCCGGCGCTGGCACCTTAGTTGACGTATAGGGCTTTTCGGCTGAGGCTTTTGCCAGCGCTTTTAAGTCTTCGAATGAAAACTCCGTTTTATCTACTGCTTCTGTCGCGTAAGACGACATCGAAGTGCTAAAAATAATTGCGATAAATAACTTTAATTTCATAAAAAGAATGTCCAATAAATTGAGTCAAATAAAAATGGGAACGCTGCACGAGCGTATGTTTAACTTAAAGTTCTGCATGAATATTACGTGACGTAATATGAACTAGCGTTTACTAAAGTATTGTTATTTGACTACAGGACCTTCTATAATTATTTTTTTAGGCTATTGATTTTCAGGGAAATTGCGCGCGTTTAATGATACCGCTGAAGTAAAAATAAGCGGGGATAGCGCAATTTATTGAACGAAGCCCTCAAGAGGTATGGATATATTTAGGTTTTAGTTGCCCACTTTTCTAAGGCAAAAATTTGTAGAGTGGCTGGTTTTTCTAATCGTTATAGGTGCATAGTTGATTTTAGGCTAAAGCGTATTATAAGCAGTAAAAGTGAAGGATAAGCCATATAACCACACTATTAGATCGCTGGTATTCAAATGGATAAGGGTTGTATTTAGGTGGTGGAAAACAAAGAGGCTCACCACTTTTAAAACTTGCAATTAATGGCTGAATTTTACTTGGCCCTCACTTCAGGGCATGTTTTGAAGTTAATTTTTCAATGGCATTTTTAGCTTCTTTCAAACTTACACCATGAACAGATCTATAATATTTTATTGCTCTAACTTTATGACCTGATTTTAAAGCAACAATAACATCACCTTCAGTTACGCTGCCATGCTTGGGTATTGAGTTACCAAATATTAATATAAATAAAACTGCAATAACCGCTAAAACACCCCAAATATATTCAATTTCCATAAATATCCTCGATGTTCGAAAAATAATGAGCCTGTAGATTAACTCGTTTTTTATTTATTTTATTGATAATCAAACCATAGCTAAGTTCCTATTTTGTTCAATCAGTTACTCAGTTATGCATAAATTTTCAAAAGCGGCTCTGGTAATAATTCAAAAGCCTGCCATTTCAATTCGATATATCGGCATTATTTTTTGTTTGATTTATACCAATAAGGATTTTCTCCAAATAAGTAAAAGTAAGCATTATTGCTAACTGTAGGCAAACAAAAATAACAATGGAGAACGGTGAACTTGATAGCATGCTTTGTGTTGTTTTTTCTGAAGTGTCAGCCAAATAAAAATCAACATAGGTCAAAAGTAAAAATAAACCCGAAACATAAAGGACAACCTTAACTTTTGCACTGCGTAGCTTTGAAACTACTTCATCATTAGTCATTTAAAAAGCCTTCAACTGTATTATTTTTTTAAGGCGTTTTTTAATGACCTTTTGCTCGCAATAAAGCCCGATAAAACCACCAACAGCAATTGAAGCCACAACCAACAACCAATATAAAGAGCTGTTAGATGCCTGAATACCCGAAATATAAAGGTATAAGTTAAACGGGATAATAAAAAATAAGCTACCTAATACTTTAATGAATTCCCTAAAAAGCTCTGTATCAGACTTTGCTTTGTCGATATGAGAGTTAATAGTTTCATTTGATATCTCATTTAGCTCTGGGTATGTCTTTTGTAACCAATTTAAATAATTCAATCATGCATCCTTGTATTTTTATATCTAGTGCTGCCTTAAATAGGCAAAATATATTTGCTAAAGTAAGCGACATAGCAGTAAAAACCAGATTTTTTTTGTTCTGCTTTACGACTTGTTAGAGCTACTTTTTATCCACAACATAATAGCCTACATTTGATAAAGAATAACTAGCAACGCCCTTTTCGGTTGAAGGCGTAAAGTATATAAATTTTGGGGATATTAATTTTAGTTTCCCTTTAGTTTTAACTCCAGATTGAGCATTAGTTATTGTTATTGATAAATCACCACCAACGCCAAATGCCTGTAAGCCAATTGAAATTACTTTGGAGGATTGAGCAGACCAATTAAAAGACATAAAAACTATACAAAAAGTAATAGCTCCTAAACTGATAAATTGTGCCTTAGCCTTGAAGTAAATTAGCACTGAAATATGAGTAATAATAACCGCACACATACCTAATACAAAGAAAATCCGAGCAGTATCAGCACCAGAAATAAACTCTAAGATAAGGATCGACCAAGTAATTAAAGTAAATAAAATACTCAGGGCAATTAGTTGTTTATCGATTTTCTTTTTCTTAACTTTTCCAACAATCAATAAGACAGGGCTAAATATTGCTAATGAACTAATAAGTAAGAAAAAAGCAGTAGTTACGAAAAACAATTTCATTCCAAATATACCCTCCGTAAAGAAGTCGTAAGAGAAAAAGTCATATTCTCCCATGTAAATTAGAAACATGATCATCGTAATATTTGGTACAAGGAAAAAAGCGGAAATAATATACGAAAGTGTTCTCCACCAAATTTCGTTAGGGACACTTTTGATTTTTGTTATTAGATCATCCAATGCTAGATACTCCTTTAGTACCAACGAGCCTGTAGATTAACTCGTTTTTTTATTTATTTTTATTGATAAACAAACCATAGCTGAGTTCCTATTTTGGTTCAATCGATTACTGTGCTTTTACGCAGCATATAAAGAAGTGTTTGGTGTTGTTTTAATTGGCGTTTTGGAAAGTATTACTGAAAAATTTAGTGTGGGTACCTTTTTTACTCTTTCTAGAATGAGCAGGATTATCTGTGCGTTATTTATTTTTGGCTAAAGCACCGTTAATTGACCACGATAGTTGGCAGCAAGAAACCATAGGAAAGCCTCATAATACCATCATCAGTTCATTGGCATTTAAGTGGATACGAATACTATTTAGGTGCTGGAAAAAACACACGCCTTACGACGAATCAACTTACTTAACAGCATTAAAAAGTAAGGGATCACCACTATTAAAATTTGCGGTGAAAAGTGAGCTTTGGTGCTTGCTGTCCACCTCTGGTCGTGCTGTTATGTTTTATGGGAATACAGCCCCATTTTTCATTCCATGATTAGTATTTTTATCATACTTTTTTTCAAGCACTACGTATTTATCAATAATCTTTTTACCAAGACTATTAGCTTTACTTTTTAAACTAGAGCAATTTTTTGCTGCTAAAACTGACAGACGATTTTCAATCTCTTTAGCTGCATTAATACCAAAGTCTTTATGGCCATTTTCGTGAGCAATTAGTGCATTGTAATAATGTGCCCAACGCTTTTTTAGGTTTACCTCTGCACTATTACTATTCTCCCACTTGGGAAGAGTGAAATTAACTTTGACAGTACTTTTAACACTCGTCATAGAGCACAGACCATTACTTTCATTCCAGTTAAAGCGCCAATTAACAAACCAGTCAGATTTAAAACTAATCTGCTTATTAGACACCACTTTCGAGATTATAACCCCCCAAAATGGCGTATATTACATTGTTCAATAATTCCACTAAATAACTTTAATGTAAACAAGTAATTAAATATGCTACAAAAAGCCCTTTGTTATTTTGCACCAAAACGGCGTTTAATAATGTTATTGGACAAAATTAAAACAGCTGTTTATTTAAACAGCTGTCTCTGTAAGTTAGCTTTATTTATGTAGCTACCTTTTACGACCATAATTAACAAACGCACAAAAACCAAACGCCATATACGGGCATATAAAGGCTTACTTATTACAGAATTAGTATTTTTATACGCTTTAATAGTTGGCGTTTAGCCTTGTTAGGTGGAAAAACTCGAGTAAAGAACAAAAGAAAGTAATAGGAAAATTTTGGCTTTATGTATTTAGCGCGTAATTAGCTAAAGCATTGGTGAGATAAGCGAGCCTTAACATATTAATGATACAGACTCGCTGGGGTGTTTATAATAAAACGAATGAGTGAGGTGCTTACTTTACATCAAAGTTCACATGGTCAAAGTATGGGTTTTTCTCACGCGCTTTAAGTATACTAATTGTAGTGAGCACAATGAGTTGCAACTCGCTATTTACGCTAACAACTATGCATTCGTCTCTATTAGCATTGCGCTTTGTGTCAGTTGCTATCCCACATACACCATCGCCATTTTTTAATATAAGCTCAATACTTAAACGGTGCATACAGGCAATTTCGATATAGTCGTATTGGTTGCAACTGATCATGACGTCCTCTTTATTTAGCCGGTTTAAATAGCATTAAAAAAGCAATAACAACAAGGTTGGCTATATACCAAAGATCTTTAATTACAAACTGCCCTAAGCGCTCCAATAAAGTGGAAGAACTAAATGCACCGGTGGCGGTAATTAAGAATGTTTGGGTCATCATAAATACGCTTAAACACGCTAAGCCACTTACAATAATTAGCTTTTTATTATTTAAAAATAGCCCTAAGCCCAATAACACAGCAAATAATACATCAAACCCGCCAATCACGTTAGACGCGCCTTGTACGCTAAATACCGTGTATAACCACGACATAAACGGTGAGGTTTCTACTAAACTTACAATGCCTTTTGCTTCAAACTCATAAAACTTCATGCCGCCGATCCACAATAAAACCATGGCAACCGGTATAAAGTTTAAAAGTACGTGTTGTTTGTCGGTAAGTTTATCTTTATAAAATAAAAACAAATACAAAGGCACTACAGCAAAGTATTTAATTATGCCCTGCCCACTACCAATGATTGGAAAGCCGCCAAGTTGAGCCATCCAACGGTTACTGGCAAACAAGGTAAGTAATGCTACTAAACTTATAATTGCTGCAAGTAAAAGTGCTGGCGTAGGTTTCATTAGCTTAAGGTGAGCGAGCACGGTGGCAAACGCTAAAGCAACCATAAATGAGCCACTAATCAAACCTAATGCAGATACAGACATTAGCGAATCAACGCCATAAAAACTAAACGTAGCCGTTAACGTATTAGGGTTTGCTCCTAACGCAAACGATAAGCCAAGTAACAAAAAGCTACTCGCTAATAAAAAAGTAATCACGTTGTTGGTTAATTTTAAGTTCATTGTATTTCCAAGTATTCGCTAAGACTTACAAAGACCTTGCTAGTCGATAAAACAATTCAAGCTAACTCTTAAAAATATAAGAGTTGATTAAGCACAACGTAAGCTCTCATCAGGTAATTTAATCAATCACTTTAGTTTATAGTTTATTACCTCTTTATTAATAAAATTAAATAAGTCTAATATTCATATGATGTGCGTCATTTTTTTTATTATAAAATGAAGTAGAATAACGTCGCCTTTTCAATACACAGAATGCACGCATTTCTAAAACTTAGGGACATTTTTAATGAAGGGTACTGATATTCGAGTTACCTCTGGACTGATTTCTATAGCCATTGTTTTACTACTTTGGTTTGCTGTACCGCCCCCGCAAGGTGTTACCGAAAACGCATGGCATTTGCTCGCTTTATTTATTGGTACTGTTGTTGCCATTATTGGTAAAGCAATGCCAATCGGCGCCATTGCTATTTTAGCTATTACTTCTGTTGCGTTAACCGGCGTAACTAATGACAGCCCATCTGGCGCTATTAAAGATGCATTAAGTGGCTTTTCTAATTCATTAATTTGGTTGATTGGTATTGCTATTATTATATCTCGGGGGTTAGCTAAAACTGGTTTGGGAAATCGCATTGGCTATAATTTTATTTCTCTTTTTGGTAAAAAAACAGTTGGTATTGGCTATGCACTCGCACTTTCTGAACTTGTTATAGCACCTGTAACGCCAAGTAATACCGCGCGAGGCGGCGCTATTATTCACCCAATTATGAAGTCGATAGCAACAAGCTTTGGCTCGTCCCCTGAGGAAGGTACATCTCGTAAAATTGGGCACTACCTTGCTTTAGTGAGCTACCATATAAACCCTATTACATCAGCTATGTTTATTACGGCGACTGCGCCAAACCCTCTAATTGTAAAGCTGATTGCTGATGCTACCGGTGCAAATATCAGTATTACTTGGAGTACGTGGGCGCTGGCAGCGCTTGTTCCTGGTTTGCTATGTATTGCCCTTGTGCCTTTGGTTGTTTACGCCATTTACCCACCTGAAGTTAAAAGTACGCCCGACGCTAAAAAATATGCAGAATCTAAATTAACTGAAATGGGCCCAATGAGTTACGGCGAAAAAATAATGGTGGGTGTTTTTGCTATGCTGCTTGTTTTATGGGCCGGCGTACCCGCAATGATTTTAGGGGCTGACTACGCAGTTAACACAACCGCAGTGGCTTTTTTAGGTTTATCGGTTTTATTAGTGACTGGTGTATTAAGTTGGGACGATGTACTTAAAGAAAAGTCTGCGTGGGATACCGTTGTTTGGTTTTCAGCATTAGTAATGATGGCCACTTTTTTAAATAAATTAGGTTTGGTAACGTGGTTTTCAACACTTGTTGAGAGCAACATTGCGCAACTGGGCTTTGACTGGATTGTATCGGCTATTATATTGGTAGCTGTGTATTTTTACGCTCATTACTTTTTTGCCAGTACCACAGCACATATTACTGCTATGTTTGCCGCATTTTACGCCGCAGGTTTGGCGCTTGGCGCTCCGCCTTTATTTTTAGGTTTACTGTTAGCTGGCGCTTCATCACTCATGATGTCGTTAACGCATTACGCAACAGGCACATCACCCATAGTGTTTGGCTCAGGCTATGTATCATTAAAAGACTGGTGGGTAATGGGCCTTATAATGAGCGTTATTAATTTAAGTGTATGGGGAATTATTGGCGGGCTTTGGTGGAAAGCACTTGGGTATTGGTAGTATTGCCTTTGTTAGCTTGGCTTGCACATTTAATACTGCGCACTTGTTTTGGTTAGTTCTACAAATATAAACATTAAGGCTGTTGCAAGGGAGCACTATGGTTTTTAAATTCATAAAGGCAGCATATTCAGACAGAGACTACTTATTAAGCCTCAGAAAACTGACTATGGTTGAACACTTAGAAAATGCCGGGTTATTTTTAATACCAATTCGCTTAATTAAGTGATCTATTTTGAGGCTGGAAAAACGTGTTGATAGCTAGGCAAAAAATTCGCTATTTAGTTGTTCTAAATGAGCATTTTTTAACGCAGGTAGCGACACATTTAGCCCCGCAAAATGCTTAAGTATTATTGCGGATTGGTATAACTGAGCAACAGCATGTTTTAAGGCTTGATGACCAATATCACTGCTCCCATCTTATAGTTATAAATGAGGTACCAATTGGTACTTTAAAATACCAAACGTACGCTCAATACGTTGAAATAATGCAATTACAAATACATCCACTGCATCAAAATAAAGGGTATGGGAAAGCGGTTATTGAACAAGTTATTACAAGTGCGCAGTCAAAACCGATTAAACTCACAGTACTTAAAAACAACCCAGCATTAGAACTTTATAAGCGGCTGGGTTTTACTATAACGGATGAGAATAATTACGAGTACCACATGCAAACGCGGGCTACTCGTAGCTAAAATTAGTCGCTTTGATCTCTGAAGTCTTTTTTTCTGAAAATAGTTAAATGCCAACCCCAATGCAAAGAGCCTAATCTTAAAAAAATAGTCGTGAAAAATGACCCTAAAATACACCAAATGTAATCTACATTAAGGCTAAATAAAGCGGCATAAACTGCACCACCCGCTAAACACGCAGAGGCGTAAGGTTCGCTGCGCATCACAGTTGGCACCTCACGGCAAATTACGTCGCGTATTAAACCACCAAATATACCTGTAGTAATACCCATGGTAATTGCGACCACCATGCCAGAGCCATTAATGAGTGCTTTTTCTATCCCCATAATATTAAATAACGCCATACCAACAGCGTCTACTAATAAAAAGTAGTAATTATTAACGCGCGGTAAGTATCGAATAAATGCAATTGTTGCTATAACGGCCCCGTAGGTCGAATACAAATACTCCGGGGTAGCAATCCAAAATACCGGTTTGTTTAAAAGTATATCTCTGAGGGTACCGCCCCCTAGTGCTGTAACGGTTGCAACCACTACTACGCCAAAGCCACTAATGTTTTTTTCATACCCAAGCAATGCCCCTGCAACAGCAAAAAATGCGACACCGAGTAACCCTAGTACCATAAAGTATTCAGCAGTCATGGTAATTCCTTTTTAAAATTTATAAGGAGTTGTATCAACTTACGTGCCAAAAAACATCCCTTAAAAGTTGAATTAACTTTAAAAAATACATTTAAAAACAACGCTGTAATTTACACTGAATGCAGTTTGAGGTTAAGTTTTATGAAAGGTAATATTTGAGAAGGTAATTATTTTAAAAGTAGGTATTTTTTACACGTTGTTTATAAGTAGGCTCATAAATTAAGCTAGCGCTATTTATCCACTCAAAATAAGCAAGATAGCCTACAAAAATTGACTCAAAGATTAATAGGCTAATACCTATCCAACTTGCAAAGTTACATAAAAAAATAACGCTGACACCTACCCTAATTTTTCATTGTTGATTGGTATTATACGGCCATTAAAAAACATGTCCCCTTGGTCAGGTTTAATCACACCACAAAGCATTTTCATTAACGTGCTTTTACCAGCCCTATTTTCCCCTTTAGATTTAAATAGTAAAAGCATTCGCTTCACCGTGCCTTATTTTTAAGGCTACTCCGTTATTACCTATACCTCGATAATTTAACCCAACCGCTCTTAACTGACCAAGCGGTCAACAATGGCATAGTAACTGCAATAAGCTAATTAAAGATTAAAAAGTATTTTTGTTACCCGTGCGCAAACAACAAGAAAAAACATACGCCAAGCCTTTATGTATCAGGGCTTTATAAAAATTAAGGGGGTCTGTGTGATTCAATTTTTATTAAATAACACGCCAATTGAAGTACAAGAATGTTCGCCAAGTCTCACCATTTTGGACTGGCTACGCACCAAAAAAGGGAAAGTGGGCACCAAAGAAGGGTGTGCAACTGGCGACTGTGGCGCGTGCACAATTTTAGTGGGTGAAGAGCGTATAAATGCAAACGGGCAAACTAGTTGGCAATACAAAACAATGAACAGCTGTTTATTGTTATTAGGTAATGCGCATGCAAAACATATAGTAACGGTAGAGGCTGTGACTACTGGCTTATACCCAAACTTAACCGATTTACACCCCGTACAACGTGCACTGGTGGAGTGCCATGGTTCGCAGTGTGGTTTTTGTACGCCTGGTATAATAATGAGCTTGTTGGCTCTTTATATTAATGAACCAACGTACCCTGGTAAAAAAGCGGTTATTCATGCACTTGGTGGTAACTTATGCCGTTGTACAGGTTATAGCCCTATATTACTTGCAGCCGAAAAAGCCTATAGCTATGAGCGTAAAGCTGAACCGTACTCAGCAATGGCCGCTCAATTTAAAGCATCACTTAATACGCAATATGATGACGATATTCCATTTTTAAAAAATGGTCCTCGCAAATTTTACTTACCACAAACTGCCCAGCAACTTGTTGAGCTAAAAGCGCTTTATCCTTATGCACATTTAGTTGCTGGTGGCACCGACTTTGCCATTGAGCTTAGCCAAAACATGCTCTTACCGGATGTAATTATCTCCCTTAGCCAAGTAAAGGAGCTTTGCACCTTGGCAGATAATAACGGTGAGTTACACATTGGTGCAGCACTCCCTTATAGCCAATTTGTTGAGGTATTTTATAACCATTACCCAGAGTCAAAAGAGCTATTTGAACGCTTAGGATCAAGCCAAGTACGTAACAGTGGCACACTTGGTGGCAGCATAGGGAATGCCTCTCCTATTGGCGATCCAGCTCCCCTTTTAATCGCTCTTAATGCATCAATGGATTTATTAAGCAGCGCTGGTACGCGCACTATTAAAGTTGCCGACTACTTTATTGATTACAAAAAAACAGTTCTTAAAAGCGATGAAGTAATTAGTAAGTTCACCATCCCAAAGCGCCCTGAGTCGCTAAAACTGGCGTGTCATAAAATATCAAAACGCTTTGAAGACGATATATCTACCGTGTGTTTGGTACTTGCTATAGAGCATTCACAAAACATGATCACTCAAGCCCGCTGCGCTATGGGCGGTATGGCTGCTATTCCTAAGCGCGCGCAGCATATTGAGCAAAAGCTGATATCTCAATCATTACAAGTAAGTAGTTTTATAGACGCAGCAACGGCTATTAACGATGACTTTAAGCCCATGAGCGATGTAAGAAGCAGTGCGCATTACCGCACTACGGTAAGCAAAAACTTATTACAACGCATTGGTATTGAGTTTTGTAAGCCGCAAGCACGCAACAATAACAACATTGCCATTACGAGGATCTCACATGCGTCACTTTGAAATGGATAAACTAAAAGCGCAAGGTGGTAGCGTTGGGCAATCTAAATATCACGAAAGCGCTATTAAACAAGTTTGTGGCAGTGCAAATTTTGCCGACGATAACCCGGAGCCATACGGCTGCCTACATGCTTACCCAGTGCTCGCCCCTGTTACAAGCGGCTTTATTAAATCAATAGATACAAGTCACGCACTGGCAGTTGAAGGCGTTAAACGTATTTTATCGGCCGAAGATGTTCCGGGTAAGCTTGATATTGGCCCGGTATTTCCTGGTGATGTATTACTCACTAGTCATGAAATTCAATACCACGGGCAACCTGTATTAATTGTCGTTGCCGACAGCTACGCCATAGCACGTCGCGCGGCACGTTTAGTGGTTATAGAGTGCGAGCAAACCACACCCATACTCGATATTAAAGAAGCTATTAGCAAAGAGCATTGGGTAAGGCCGCCCCATTCACTTAACCGTGGTAACAGCGAAAACGCCATTAATAACGCAGCCCACCAGCTTAAAGGCGAAATAAACATAGGCGGGCAAGAACACTTTTATTTAGAAGGCCAAATAGCGCTGGCGCAACCTGATAACGACGGGGGCATTCATGTTCAGTGCTCTACGCAACACCCTACTGAGGTGCAGCACTTAGTCGCTAAAATTTTAAAAAAGCCATTTAGTTTTGTAAACGTAGAAACCCGCCGTATGGGCGGTGCTTTTGGCGGCAAAGAAACCCAAGGCGCACCATGGGCATGCCTTGCAGCTCTTGCGGTTTACCACCTTGGCTGCGCAGTAAAAATGCGCCTAGCCCGCAGCGACGATTTTAAGTTAACCGGTAAACGCCACCCTTTTTATAATCAATACCATGTCGGTTTTGACGAAAATGGCTTAATAGAAGGTGCCGACATTACCGTAAACGGATTTTGTGGCTACTCCCCTGATTTATCGGATGCAATTGTAGACCGCGCCATGTTTCATGCTGATAACGCCTACTACTACCCAGCCGCCACAATTAAGGGTAATCGCTGTAAAGTAAATACCGTAAGCCATACCGCATTTAGAGGGTTTGGTGGCCCGCAAGGAATGATTATGGGCGAGCTAATAATGGACGATATAGCCGCCAAATTAGGTAAAGATCCGCTTGAGATCCGAAAACTTAATTTATACAAAAAAGGCCGCGATACTACGCCGTACCATCAAACCGTAGAGCAACATATTTTAATAGATATGATTGCTCAGCTTGAGCAGTCGGGTGACTACTGGGCACGTAAAGAGGCCATTAAAGCATTTAACGTATCGTCACCTATTATAAAAAAAGGCCTTGCAATGACGCCGGTTAAATACGGTATTTCGTTTACGGTACAACACTTAAACCAAGCCGGTGCATTAGTACATGTATATAGCGATGGTTCTATACATTTAAACCACGGCGGCACCGAAATGGGCCAAGGACTAAACACCAAAATTGCGCAAATTGTGGCCCACGGCTTTGGGGTCGATTTTAACGCGGTAAGTATTAGTGCTACGCGTACCGACAAGGTACCAAACACTTCACCAACAGCGGCCTCAAGTGGTACCGACTTAAACGGCATGGCGGCGCTAAATGCAGTAAACACAATAAAAGAGCGCTTAATAAACTTTATTACCGAGCACTTTGAAGTAGACAGCCAAAGTATTACATTTAAAGATAACCTCATTACTTTTAGTAAAGGGGAAATTAGCTTTAGCGAACTTGCAAATCTTGCTTACATGAACCGTATATCGCTTTCATCAACGGGTTATTACGCCACACCAAAAATTCATTACGATAGAGCCAAAGGTGAAGGCCGCCCATTTTTTTACTACGCTCACGGCGTAGCACTCAGCGAAGTAGAAGTAGATACCCTAACTGGCGAAAACACGGCAACCCGCGTTGATATACTGCACGATGTGGGCAGTTCAATTAATCCAGCACTTGATATAGGGCAAATTGAAGGCGCCTTTGTGCAAGGTATGGGCTGGCTAACAACCGAAGACTTACAATGGAATGATAAGGGCCAACTTGCAAGCTTTGGCCCAGCCAACTACAAAATACCAGCCATTGGCGATACACCTGCCGAATTTAACGTCAATCTTTATAACTCTGCCAATCCAGAAACCACCGTATTTAGATCAAAAGCCGTAGGCGAGCCGCCATTTATGCTGGCTTTTAGTGTATGGAGCGCGATTCGTAATGCCATAAGCAGTGTGGCTGATTACAAATACACAGCCCCACTGGATACACCCGCAACCCCAGAGCGAGTATTGAGTGCAATTGAGCAAACCGCTAGTTGGTTTAAGGAGCATCAACATGACTAATTTAAATGAGTCGTTTCAGGGTTTTCATACTCAAAACTGGGCGCAGGCTATAAACGAGCACGAACAAAGCGGCACTAATTATGTAATTGCCACGGTACTTGGCACAAATGGCTCAACCCCTCGCGGCACAGGCTCTAAAATGGTAATAAGCGGCGAGCATATTTACGACACTCTTGGCGGTGGCCACCTTGAATACGTAGTAATAGAAAAAGCCCGCGAACTACTTGCCAAAGGCGAAGCCGCCCAAGTAATTGAGCAATTTAACCTGGGTGCAAATTTAGGCCAGTGCTGCGGCGGAGCTGCCACCGTTATGCTTGAATGCATGCAATGCGAGCGCTTTACCCTCGACATTTATGGCGCAGGCCACGTAGCACAGGCGCTTATTGGTATATTGGCACAACTACCTATGCGCATACGCTGGATAGATAGCCGCGCAGATGTATTCCCACAGGCTATTCCAAATAACGTAGTAAAAGTGGTTGATGAAGAGCCAACAGAGCAAGTAAAACGTGCACCAAAGGCTAACAACTACTTAATATTGACCCATAACCACCAGCTCGACTTTGCACTCACCCAAGCCATTATTAAACGCGCTGATGCCAATTGGCTGGGCGTTATTGGCTCTGACACTAAAGCAAAACGTTTTAAACAACGCCTAGCACATCGCGATTTTACAGCCGATCAAATACAACAAATGACCTGCCCTGTTGGGCTTAAAAATATTACGGGCAAATTACCAATGGAAGTGGCTATTTCGATTAGTGGACAGCTAATTGCCCTTTATCAGGCTATGCAAACCCAAGCGCCAAAACGCCAAGGCTTGCAGTGGCGCACACTAAAAAATGCCTTAATTAGCACCACGCAGGAGGAAGTAGGCGCATGAGTAGCTTACAAATAAATACGCTAAATGATGCACAAGCAAAACAAGCACTTGAGCATTGCTGCGCGGCCCCTAACTGGGTGGCAGGCATGGTAAAAGCAATACCATTTAAAAGTGCTCAGCAGCTGTTTGAATGCGCAAAAAACATATGGGATAGCCTTGGCGAGAGCGACTATTTAGCTGCCTTTGAAGGCCACCCGCAAATAGGTGACTTATCAACCCTTAGCAAAAAATACGCTGCTACCGCACAAAAAGCGGGGCATGAGCAATCAGGTATGAGCAAAGCAAACGAAGCCGTACTTACCAAAATGATCGTTCTTAATAAAGAGTACCTGAGCAAGTTTGGCTTTATTTTTATTGTGTGCGCCACCGGTAAAACGGCCGAACAAATGCTTGAACTCATAGAGCAGCGCTTACACAACACCCGCAGCACAGAGCTTGCTATAGCCGCGGGCGAACAAGCCAAAATAACAAAAATAAGATTGGAGTCACTGCTATGAACAAAAGCCCTATAACCACCCATATACTCGATACCAGCACCGGAAAACCAGCAGCAAACGTTGCTGTTAAGCTATTTAAACTTACAAATAACGAATGGGTGCAACTAACCCAAGGCACAACCGATAGCGACGGGCGAATTACCGACTGGCTAAATACAGAAGTAGAATTTGCAACCTATAAGCTAGTCTTTGATTTAGATAGTTATTACCAAAACCAACCTACCCCTGCGTTTTACCCAGAGGCACAAATAACGTTTAGATTACAAGATACTAAACATCATCATATCCCATTGTTGCTTAGCCCGTTTGGCTACTCTACATACAGAGGTAGCTAATAATGAGCACGCAAAACAATAATAACTTAACAGTAGTTTGTGCCGATATACTCGACTTTATTGACGACCCTGCCATTGCTGGCGAAAGCGCCCATCGTTTTTTTGAAAAAGGCGCATTAGTTATCAAGCACGGCAAAGTAGTTAAACTTGGTTACGAGCAAGACATACTGCCTACGATTGATAAATCAGCGCGTGTTATCCGCCACGATGGCAAACTGGTTATGCCTGGTATGATTGACACCCACATACACTTACCACAAACCGAAATGGTGGGGGCGTACGGCGAGCAACTGCTAAGTTGGTTAACCGAGTATGCGTTTCCGACGGAGAAAAAATTTACGTGTAAGCATTATTCAAAAGAGATCTCTAATCGCTTTTTAGACGAGCTACTGCGCAATGGCACAACCACTGCCCTTGTATTTGGCACTGTGCACCCGCAATCGGTTGATGCGTTTTTTAAAGAATCACAAAAACGCAATTTACGTATGATTGCCGGTAAAGTAATGATGGACCGTAACTGTCCTGACGACTTATCTGATTGCGCGAAAACAAGCTATGACGAATCCAAAGCCCTAATAGAGAAATGGCACAATGTTGACAGGCTAAGCTACGCAGTTACACCGCGTTTTGCCCCCACATCAACCCCTGAGCAATTACAAAAATGCACTCAGTTACTTGAAGAATACCCAGACACCTACCTGCACACTCATCTATCTGAAAACAAAGACGAGTGCGAATGGGTTAAAGGGTTATTTCCAGAAGCTGAAGATTACCTTGGCGTGTACGAGCAAGCAAAAATGGTACGCAAACGCTCGGTATTTGCCCATAGCATTCATTTATCTGAGCGCGAGCTTTGCTGCCTTGCCGATAACAATGCGGCTATATCGCACTGCCCTACCTCAAACCTGTTTTTAGGCTCTGGCTTATTAAATTTAAAAGCCTGTGAAGAGCACGGCATAAACGTAGGCATGGGTACCGATGTAGGCGCAGGAACAAGCTTTTCTATGCTACAAACAGGTAACGAAGCTTACAAAATCCAACAGTTACAAGGTCAAAAGTTTTCAGCATTTAAGGGGCTGTATTTAGCAACACTCGGCGGTGCTAGAGCGCTCGATTTAGAAGGGACAATAGGTAATTTTGAAGCCGGCTGTGAAGCCGATTTTGTTGTAATGGATTGTTCGGCAACTTCGTTTTTAAAATTTAGAATACAACATGCCAAAACCCTGCATGAAAAACTATTTGCAATGATGATGTTAGGCGACGACCGCTGCGTTGAGCAAACCTACATTATGGGTAAAAGTGTGTATAAGCGCGATGATAACAATCAATTTTCAGACACCCGCTCACCGGTATTAGAAGAGGCTTAACTGTTATGGAAAACTATTTATTTGAGCTTGCTCATTTAGTACTGCGTTACTTTCATGTTATTGCTGGTATAGCCTGGATTGGCGCTTCATTTTATTTTGCATGGCTTGATAACAACCTACAAACACCACCGCAGTGGAAAATCGATAAAGGCATAAAAGGCGATTTATGGGCCGTGCATGGCGGTGGCTTTTACGAAGTGGCTAAGTATCAAAATGGCCCTGAAAAAATGCCTCACACCCTGCATTGGTTTAAGTGGGAAGCCTACACAACGTGGATCACCGGTATATTACTATTTAGCTTACTTTATTATGTTGGCGCCGACGTATACTTAATTGATAACAGTAAAAGTGAGCTAAGTAAATTTGCAGCTATTGGCGCATCCCTTGGTTTTATTGGCTTAGGTTATGGTGTTTATCGTTTATTGTGTAAAACCCCGCTGGTTGAAAACGGCAAAGTGTTTATTGCTGTAGTTATTGGTTTATTAGCTCTGTGGACTTTTGGGGTTGATCAACTATTTAGCGACCGCGCTGTGTATATTCATGTAGGTGCACTTATTGGCACGTGTATGGTGGGTAATGTATATCACATTATTATGCCAGGGCAGCGCTACATGGTGAGTGAAGTAGAAGCTGGTAGAATCCCTGATTCAGCGCCAGGTTTAAAGGCAAAGCTGTGTTCTATTCATAATAACTACGCCACATTACCTGTAGTATTTATTATGCTTAGCAATCACTTTCCTTACACGTATAGCCACAACTTTGGCTGGCTTATTTTAATTGCGCTGTTTGGTATTGGTATGTGGATACGCCATTACTTTAACTTAAAACATCAAGGCGTTAATAAACCTTCAGTACTTATAAGTGGTATTGCAGCATTTTTTGCTCTTATGTTGGCAATAGCTCCGTGGCCTAATACACCAACAAATGCAGACGAAAGCGCGCCTTTACAAGCAAGTATTACCGACGCACAAGCGTGGGATATAATCAGCAAACACTGTACGCAGTGCCACAGCGAGACACCTACCTCTGAGCTTTTTCAAACAGCGCCACTTGGCTTTAAACTTGATTCAATTGAACAGGTAAAAAAGTCGCAAGTACTTGTGCATACCCGCGCGGTTATAACCAAAGATATGCCACTGGCTAATATGACCAAGATGACAGACACAGAGCGCGAAGCGCTAGGCTCTTGGCTCGCAGCGCTTAAAAAGGAGCAATAAAATGAGCGAGCAATTTAAAAACTACCCGCGCGATTTAATTGGTTATGGACCAGATGTACCTCATGCAAACTGGCCTAATAAAGCCCGTATTGCCGTGCAAGTGGTATTAAATTACGAAGAAGGTGGCGAAAACTGCGTGCTGCATGGCGATGCAGCCGCTGAAACGTTTTTATCAGAAATAGTCAGTGCCCCGCATGTAGAAGACCGCCATATCAGCATGGAGTCTATTTACGAATATGGCTCGCGCGCGGGCGTATGGAGGTTACTGCGTTTATTTAAAAAATACGATATACCGGTCACCATTTTTGCAGTGGCGATGGCCCTTGAGCGCCACCCCGATATAGCTAAAGCCTTTGTTGAAGCAGGCCACGAAATTGCAAGCCATGGCCTGCGCTGGATTAATTATCAAAATATAGATAAGCAAACCGAGCGCGAGCATATGCAACAAGCCATTGAGATTATTCAAACGCTTACGGGTAAAAAGCCCAAAGGCTGGTATACCGGCCGAACTAGCCCAAATACCGCAGCACTTGTAGTTGAAAATGGTAATTTTTTATATGATGCCGACGATTACAGCGACGACCTACCTTTTTACAGTATTAAAGAAGGTAAGCCACAACTCATTGTGCCCTACACGCTCGATGTAAACGACATGCGCTTTGCTGCCGTGCAGGGTTTTAATGCTGGCGATCAGTTTTATAATTATTTAAAAGATGCATTTGATACGCTATACGAGGAAGGCGATCCAGAAGGTGAAAACACCCCAAAAATGATGTCGATAGGTTTGCATTGCCGCTTAATTGGCAGACCAGGAAGAATAAAAGCATTAGCACGGTTTTTAGAATATGCCCGCTCGCATGATCAGGTTTGGTTTGCCACGCGTGAGCAAATAGCCGAGCACTGGCTTAAAACTCACGCGTATAAAAAAGCATAGTTTATACTTTTTAAAACATAAAAAAGCCCAGCAAAGCTGGGCTTAAATCACTTTAGGAGTAGTGATATTTATTCAAAAAACTATTTCCCCATTGGCAGCAAAACAGATATATAGCGCTGCGCCCAATTAGCAAGCTCCACCCTGTTGCGTGAGTTAGTTTTTTTAAACGCACTGTATAAATGTGTTTTTACAGTGTGGTCGCTAATGTTAAGTTTATCAGCGATTGTATTGTTACTCGCACCCTGTGCAATTAAATGAATAACAGACTTTTCTCGTTTTGTTAAATGATCGTAATCGTCCTGCTTTAACTCAATGTCGTCGTGTAAGCTATTAAACGACGATGCCACAGCTAAAATATCGTTAAAAGCTTTTGAAATCACTTTACGCGTAAACCAAAGCTCGCCAGTATTAACACGAAGTAACCCTTTAAAAATATCTTCTGGCGGATCAGATTTATAAAAAACACCATTAAAATGGTTAAGCAATAAGTTTTGCTCGCACACATCTTCTTTATCAACATTAAAAATGACAACGCTATAGTGTTTAGCTAAACAGATAAGATCTGCTGGAATAAGGTCTTGCCATTTACTTTTAGCGCCATCTATTAAAAACAAATCATAATTAGCTCGCAGCTCTACTTTAGGCACAACATCATCCATTTTAATATCACCGAACAGAGCTTGCAGTGTTCTTAAAATAATTGCGTAATTATGTGAATGAAAAGATGATTGAAATGTTGTTTTTACAAATACTGATTTTATATGAGGCATAAATTTCATCCTTGAAACATTTATATTACATTACCTAAATCAAATACAACTTACAATGAGCTTTTGGTATTAAAATACAGTTATCGCTTCTCACCCTTAAATAAATAAAACACAATAAAATCAATACATAAAATTAAAAACCGAGTCAATTAAATTGCTTTTATAAGATAAATAACAGATCCGGTTATTGACTTATAAAGCTTAGAATCTACATTAACTCAAATATTTAGAGTAATGTATTTTATAGCTTCTTTTAATTTATTTAACGCATCTACCGAAAAACCTCGGTCATAAAAATATAAAATTTCGCCACTGCTATTTATAAGTACTACACGAGAGTTATTTGGACTTTCATTACCTGTAAACTTTTGTACCGCTTCACCATCTTTATAAATAGTGATTACTCCACCCCATAATTCTTTAGGGATGCCTTTGCGCATACCGCTGTCTATAAATGTACTAAACATGCGTGGTGCCATACCGGCAATGGTTGGTAGTTCGTATGTAGGGAGCGTTACGCCCGCCATATCTAAACCAATTAGCCAACGGTCTATGTCAAATTGACTATCTTGCTTGTACCCAATGAGCAGTAGTGTTTTATCTGCTTTAAAATCACTAGGTATAGTCACCATGCTTTGCTCTAAACTTTCGCCGCTAATGCTTGGGAACTGTTTACCTGTTAATTGTTGGTTTGGGTACTGTGTTGTACATGCGCTAAGTAGTAAAAGTGCAAAAGCACTTAATGTTAATTTGATCATAATAAACCTAATATTTATAAATTTCATACCGATACGTTTAGTATGGCAGCTGAGATCTAAAAATGCTGATTAGTTATATAATTTTTAAATTTAGACGCGGTCATAGGCTTACCGTACTTCCAGCCTTGTCCGTAATGCACACCCGCTGTTTTTAAAATTGCTTCTTGCTCAGTGGTTTCAATTCCTTCTGCTACACAGGTATAATTAAATTTGTGCACAAGTTCCATAATATTTGGGATCATAGAGGCCTTTAAGCCCTCAGTTGCTATATCTTGTACAAACGTACGGTCAATTTTAAGTTGGTGAAAACTCAAATTTTGTAAGTTTCTTAAATTCGAATAACCCGTACCAAAATCATCTAATGATAAATTAAACCCCGATTCAACCAAGGTTCTAAAATGAGCATGCGCAATGCTTGTATCAAGGTATTCGTCTTCAGTTATCTCTAAACAAATAATAAAGCGTGAATTGGTAAGCTCTGTAATTTGCGGCAACAACGAGACATTACCCAGCTCTACATCACACGGAAATATATTAAGCGACACTTTAAAGCCTTTAGGCAATATCTCTATAGAGGTTAGCTCTTTGATTGTGGTGGCAATCATGGCCTCAGTAAAAGTCCAGGTTAAATTGTTTTTTCTGATAACCGGAATAAACTCATCTGGAAATAAAGCACCGTACTTATCTTCAAAACGAGCAAGTACCTCGCAACCAATCAGCTTGCCACTTTGCAAACAAATAATAGGCTGGTAAGTCCAATAAAATGATCCCTTTTTGAGTCCTTTACGAATACGCTGATTAATAGAGCGACGTGCAGCAATTCTTGCATTTACCATTAACGCACTCGACACACCAGCTAAGCAGGTTAAAATTAAGGAGATGATTAATAAAAAGTGGTTATTAGAAAAGAACTGACTCCAAGGCAAATGCACTGCTGCGCAGTAGTTCTCATTTTTAGTACTACAAGCAACACCCGTTTCATACGGTAAATAGCTGTCGCCACTTATTTTACTATAAGTGCCTTTTGTACCTGCTAAATGATGCAGTTCCTCGGAGTCTCTATATACAACTTCCCAATTTTTGGACCCAATACTCGCAGAGTTGAATGCCTTTGACTCCATGATCAGGTTAAAATTACCTTGGCGAACGATTACCACTTCCATAGGACGTCCGGTAAATAATAATAAATACAACTGCGGCTCAAAACGTACACGTACATCCTCATCTTTACGGATATAGTCAGGCTCAAGGTCGTTTATAACACTGCTTAGCAAACCAGCTCCCGTTGTACACATTAACTGGTTACCAATAAAAAAACCGATATCAATCACATATTGTGAATCAAATAAAGCACGCCGCATTTCAAGCAATGTAGTTTCATCGCACTGCTTGAAACCAAACTTATTAAGAGGTGTAAGCACACTGCGACGCTCTAATACAGCAGAGTCAACATGTTTAAGAATGTGTTTAGTATCGGCATTTATTTGAGTAGTGAGTTCTTGCGCTGCAAAATAGAGCAAAATAAGACAGCCAGTTATAAAAACTAACACTCCTGTTAGAACGGCTATAATCGATTTTTTTTGGTACTTTTCCATAGCATCCTGAGATTGTTAATTTATATAACTACTTTGTTTAGATGATTGCATAAGACGCACTAAATTCAAATAGATAGCTTTAATAATTATTTAATAAATCTCGAACTAACTGCGCTATTTTAAAGTTGATTACCAAATGCTGGTTACTTTCAAAGTGAATCCCATCACCGGCTGTTACATTAATAAATGTATTAAAATCAATAAAAGTACATTCATGAGTAGCCCCAACGCTTTTGAATGCACTAGAGAGCTCTGTTGCTTTTATATCTGCACCTTCGTAAATACGCGAATACTGCTCGGTGATTCTTATTTTAGGTGGGCTAGCAATAATAATTTTAGGAGATTTTAAAGTACTACCTTGCTGATAATAAATATGTATTGAGTTAATTAAATCATTTAACCCATCTGCTATTAAACTAGGTGTTAAATTAAAACGTTTTTTAAGATCGTTTGTACCAAGGGCAATAATAATAAAGTCGAGCTCATGCTTATCCAAATAAGGCTTTAGATAACTAACACCATTAAGCACGCCATCAAACGGTGGATTATGCACTAACGTGCGGTTGGGCTGCCCTGCCTCTATTACGTTAAAGCCACACCCTAAGTTTTTATTTAATAACGATGTCCAACGGGTATTTTCATCAAAGCGTTTTCCCGTTACAGGGTTTAAACCCCATGTATTAGAATCACCAAAGCAGAGAATATTTTTTGTCATGTTAATTATTAAAATGGATTGAGTGTATAACCCTGCTGTTGCAGCTGGGCATGTGCTGTCATCGCCGAAAGTGACATTTGCACACCTTCAATTAGTTGTTCTGGTGCTACTTTATAATGCGTAGCCGATTGCCCACATACATAAACCACGGTGTTATTGGCCAACAATTGCTTTATTAAACTTTGATTTTTGTTATCTGCTTTAAAACGTTCTTTATATTCACTATTAGCCAATACATCAACGCTAGCACTACCATGTACCACTAACGCTAATTGAATGTTATCTGGCTTTACACCGTGTGCTACATGCATATTAATAAAACGTGCAAGTGAGTTCATTGAATTGTTCTGCTCACCTTTTTTAGCGCCATCACCAACATCAAAGGCTATTTTGAATACCGTAGAGTCATTTATCTGAACATGCTCCGGAACACTATAAAAGTAACCAAAGTCTTTAATAAGGTTTTCACCCGCTTGCGAAAATGGGCTTATAAGTAAAAGCAATAATAGGTATTTCATAAACAATCCTGTGTTTTAAATAAGTTAACCTATTTATAAAACTAACAGAAGCAAAGAAAAAAGGGCAGCTTATCATGCTGCCGATTGAGTGTTTTTATGATGGTGGTTAATAAACTGCATACCTAAATAGCTAAATGTTCGTTTAAACATTTCTACAAAAATATCAGGCGCTTCAAGCGATGATGCGTTTGATAACAACGAAAAATCTTTATTACGTAAAGCCCGTAATTTCGGCTTCAAGGTTTCGTCATCCATGTAATCTGTGATCCTATCTATAAAAGACTTCATTTGTACCGTAGTGTTATACCAATAAACAGGAGACGCGAACACCCAATGGTCGTACTGTAAAACTGCTTCAAATAGCGCGTAAAAGTCATCATTTTTATAGTTTTTGTCATAACAATACGGCGCAATTTTATAATCATCCAGACAAATTACGCGCACATCATTTTGCTCGGCAAAGCTATTAACATGGGCTGTGGTATTGCCGTTTTTTCGTGCGCTTGAATAAATAATAACAGTATTACGCTCAAGTTTTTGTTGCATTTAGTTAGCTCCTTTTTTAATGTGGTAGAAGCTTAAAACCTCAAGTTATATTGAGGTCAACTAAAGGATTAAAATAATGCCAGTAGGACAAAAAAAGTTAACCGAAGCTAACCTAACCGTTGGCTATGTAGCAAAAAGAAGTGGTGTAAAAGTATCTACTCTTCACTTTTACGAAACTAAGTTTTTAATTAAGAGCTGGCGAAATAATGGTAATCAGCGACGCTATAAACCTGATGTATTACGTCGTGTAGCTGTAATAAAAGCAGCTCAAGCGATGGGAATTACGCTCGATGAAATTAAAAATACCTTAGCTACTCTACCCGACAACCGCACACCAACAAAACAAGATTGGTCATCACTTTCAAAGCGTTGGCGAGCTCAGCTCGATGAGCGCATTGCGCATATGCAGCATTTACGTGACCGCGTTGATGGTTGCATAGGTTGTGGCTGTTTATCGCTAAAAAGCTGCCCAATTTATAATAAAGATGATCATTTAGGAAATAAAGAGAGCGGAGCTGTACTTTTAAATTCTGAGCTTTTACCTGTGTACAAATAGGGCTTAACTTTATAGATAAAGTAAAAACTGAATAGCCATTACCCGGTATTATCAATTTTATACAAACCAATATACTTCCTAATGTGACAAGCAAAGCTTTGCTTGAACATATTAGTTATATATCAATTACATTTAATCTAGGAAATATCATGGCCGCTTATTTTATTTTTAGCCACAAAGTTACCGACACAAACAAGCTTAATAACCAATACTTACCCCAATCAATTGATACCTTTAAAGGTTTTGATATAGAAATTCTAGTTGTTGACCAAAATATTGAAATTATTGAAGGTGATACGAAAAATGACCGAACTGTGGTACTTAAATTTAAAAACCGTGAGCAAGCATTAGGCTGGTACAATTGCGACGCGTATCAAAAAGTAGTACATCTACGTCACGAGTCTACTGATGGCACTGCAGTTTTATGTGACGAGTTTGATATGAATAGTATCTAAGCTAATAGCAGTATTTTAGTAGTTACATTTACAAAATATAACTACTAAATATTTATTACTCTTTTATGAATTATTGATGAGTCGCATATAGGATATCAAATGTCACTAATAAAATGTCACTAATAAGAAGCTTCGATGAATTGCAAAATGTTAGTTAAACCAAGCTATAGCCGCTCTTATAGTATTCGCCGCAGGTAAATTTTTAATACTACAAACTATGACCTATGCTATGTTTAAAAGCTTAAGGCTCTGCTAGTAAAAGAATTGAGCTACAACAGTGTTTTGTAGCAAAACCTAAGTGAAAAAAGCTAATTAAAATATCTTTTTATAACATCACAGTTTACCACCCCAGCCAAATACTTAGATCATGAAATAACTTTAACTAAGGCGCGTTAACCTTTGGTGGTTAAATTTACAGCAGACTATTTGATATTTAGGCAAGACAGAGCCTATAGAGTTTGGTGCTCACAATAAATAGGCGATAACGCAGGATAAATGACAAAAATGCGCTGCCCTTTGGGTTCTTGCTAGGGACTATTGACTCTTTGTTGCCTACATGGATTTAAACGAGTGCAGGTCGCGGAAGCTTTGCCCCGGTTTACTTATTCTTACAGGAATGTAAGCCAGTAAAGTAACCGAGCCCACTAGGTTAAAAATCTTGCGCCGCAATTAAACCCCTCTAGATTGAACGAATTTCAGCCCGCAAAGTTCAACACGCTCTAGACTAAAAGTGTATCTATTTAATGGTTTTTTGTAGCTCCCAAAACTACATATGTAACTATTACTTTAACTAATACATTTAATCCTCTTTTGTGCAGGAGTTAATTTTTAAAAAAGATAATAAAAAATAGTAAAAAAACAACTTACCTCCAAAAATTATGATAAATAAATTTAAATAACAGATACTTAGAGTTTTAAGAAAAAACTCTATTTCTATAAATAGAAAACAATTTATAATAAAACTTAAATAATAGAAACGCCTTTTATATTAATGAATATTTAATATATCCCTATCTATAATTCTATATTTCGAAATTATTCACTTTTATTTGGGTTTTATACATGCTTAGAAAAATATCAATCCGACTGCGCTCGGCGCTCGCCTTTAGCTTTATAGGGTTATTAGTTATTATTGTTGGCTTAGTTTCAATATTTAGACTTAACCTATTAAATTCCGAGATTAATACTATTGCAGAAACTAACGTGCCAGCACTTGAAACCTCTCTTATTATCCTTTCTGACTTTTATAATTTAAGGTTGCAAAATAGCAATGTAATTAATGCAACTGAAGCGAATCAATTTTCATACAAACAAATTTTCGATAATACAAAACGCACGTTACTCGATAATATAAAAAAAATGACACCACTGCTTAATACTAAAAATGAAAAACACCAATTAGAAGTGATTGAATCTGATATTTATAAATTTTTATCTCTACAAAATCAGCAAATTAAATTATTAACTGAAAATAACTTACAAGGCGTTCAAAGCCTTCAAGAGAATGAGATGAAGGAGGTTCGTGATGGCGTAACGCAAGCCATTAATAGTATTGTAGAAAGTCAGCAAGCAAATATTCGTGATGGTAAAATTAAAGCACAGCACGTTTTTGACCAATCCGTTTTTTTTGCTTGGATCACATTAATTGTCGCCATTATTTTAGTTTGGTTTTTTGCTTGGTCGTTTACCAGAAGTATTATAAAGCCTATGCGCAACGTTTTACATTTAGCGCAGTCCATAGCTCGAGGCGATTTAACCCAACCAATTAGCGATGAAGGGAATGATGAAACCACAAGCATGATTATAGCACTGAGTCAGATGCAACAAACGCTCAGAAATACCATTAATAAAATTCAAGACTCATCTCATAACTTAGTCTCTACATCAGAAGAGCTAAGTGTTGTTACTGAGCAATCAACGCAAGGTATCATTTCGCAAAATGAGCAGTTAGAGCAAGCTATTTCCGCAGTTACCGAGTTAACAGTTTCAGCTGAACATGTTGCGCAAAGCTCAGCCGACACCTCTCGTGAGTCAGACTCAGCAAATGAACAAGCGCTAGCTGGCTTAAAACAAGTAGAAGATACAGTAACTACTATTACCGCTCTTCTTAGTGAAATAGATAAAACTCAAGACGGTATCAAAAACTTAGCCACAGAGGTCAATAAAATAGGATCTGTGCTTGATGTGATCAGAGATGTAACCGATCAAACGAATCTACTGGCAGTCAATGCCGCTATTGAAGCAGCAAGAGCAGGTAGTTATGGCCGAGGCTTTGCTGTTGTAGCGGATGGTGTTCGTGCATTAGCCCATAGAACAAGTGAATCAACAAAAGAAATAGAGCTAATGATTCAGTCAGTTCAAAGTGGAACTAAAAACACAGTAATTTCAGTACAAAGCAGCCATGACAAAGCACAAAAAAGCTTAGATATATCACAGTTAGCAGGCAAAGCTTTAATAGAGATAACAACTGCTGTTGCACATATAAACAGTCAAAATGCGACAATTGCATCTTCTGCTCACGAACAAGCAAATGTATCTCGTGAAATTGATAAAAACTTGCTAGTAATACGCGACGTTGCTGCCGAAGTAGCCTCTGGCGCTACACAAACTAATATGTCGAGCCATGAACTTTCTCGTTTAGCCGACTCGCTAGATGACTTAATCAAACAATTTAAAGTTTAAAATAGTTCGGCCTTAGCTTAAATACTCGCTTTATTAGGTATTTAAGCTAAGTAAAAACCTACCGGATGGCTATTTGTATATGCTGGTATATATGTGAAAACATCTTCAATATAAGAAGCGGTATTGCTAACTGGCTAATTTTTAAGTATTCTTGCGTGCCTAAAAAGGAAGCAAAAATTTAAGGAATAAGCTATTGGAACCAACTAATCACACCCCAGAAAACAATACAAAGCCACCTATAGTTACTCAAAAATTCACTCAAGTCCTTAAAACGGTCGATCATAAAGAACTAAAAAGCACTGGTTTTTGGTTAAATCAATTTTTTATGGTTATTTCTACTGTATTTGGTGTTTTTCTGGCGGCTCAAAGCGGTTTAGAACAAGCGCTTAAGTTTGATTCATTTAGTAAAATGGAAGATAATTACTATTTACGTACATCACTTTATGACGAAGTTAATGATAATGCAAACACGGTAGCTGAGTATGCAGAACGCTTAGCGAAGAGCCCTCCAACATCAGAGATGGAGTTTTTTAAACCAACACTTGAGCAGTACATATGGAAAACCATGCAATTTTCTCCTACTACGCTTGAAACACCGAGTGAGTTTTTAACTAGAATACGTCGGTTTTATTCTCGAGCCGATTTTATCATTAATGCCGCAATAAATCGCAAAATGTCTGCTAAGCAAGCCTCTATCGAATTAACAAAAATAACAGACTTAATTAAAACTCAAACACTACCAGCATTAAAAAATAGCGCTAAACAATTAAAAATGGAATTACAGCAGAATGACATTTCTGTTGGTTCGTTAAAGGAACTTGAAAATGCTAACTAAGAACTGCCCTCATTGTAAAGACCATCCATTAGAAGCAACCAATTATCAAGGTGAAGAAATAGATATTTGCCGTGAGTGTGGCGGTTTATGGTTCGAAAAAAATGAAGTAAACAGGATGATTTCAGAGATAAATGACGGTCCTGAAGGAGATAAATTTGAAACTCACTTTGGTGAACCATTAGGAATTTCTGAGCTTGACTGTCCTGATTGTAAAAAAAGTTTAGAACGTTTTCATTTACTTGAAGCTTTTCATACCGAAATTGATGTTTGTAGACACTGCGATGGCACATGGATTGATAAAGATGAGCTTGAAAGTGTAGAAAAAAGCCCTGAAATAAAAGCGAGTTTAGGCGAGCTAAATCAAAAAGTAAGCTGGAAAACCTACCTGTTCCAATTTTTAACGCAAATGCCTGTTGAATATAATATTAAACCACAAAAAACCCCTTGGGTTACTCGTGGCCTTATTGTTTTAAATACATTGATTTTTGCACTTTATTTTTTAAATCCAAGCTCATTTAGCTATGTTATTGATAACTTTGCTATGACACCTGCAGATTTAAGCAAAGGTAATGAGCTATGGACTGTATTAACTTGCGTATTTTTACATGGCTCTATAATGCATTTAGTCGGCAATATGTACTTTTTATATATAGTTGGCGATAACCTAGAAGATGTTTTAGGCCATAAACGCTTTTTGTTATGGTATTTAGCCTGTGGACTACTCGCTTCGTTTGCAAGCTACATTGTAAGTCCAATGTCGAATATACCAGGCGTGGGTGCAAGTGGCGCCATAGCCGGTTTATTTGGCATGTACTTAATATGGTTTAGACACGCAAGCCTTACTTTTATGTTTGTAATTTATCAGAAGAAACTTTCTGCGGTATGGTTTTTTGCTATTTGGTTAGGATTTAACATTTTTGGTGCAGTAACAGGCCCTGATGGCATTGATTATGGTGCGCATATTGGTGGCTTTATAGCTGGACTAATTATTGGTTATATTTTGAAAAGTAAAATATTAGAGCAAAACCCTATAATTCGTTTACTAAACCAAAAAGAAGCACAGTTAAAACGTTAATCGTCATATTAAAGCCACTAATAGATGAACATTAGTGGCTTTATCAAACTTCTCACTAATTTCTATAACTTATACCAATCCGCAATAATACTTAATCATTTTGCGGGGCTAAACGTGTCGCTACCTGCGTTAAAAAATTCTCATTTAGAACAACTAAATAGCGAATTTTTTGCCTAGCTATCAACACGTTTTTCCGCCCTTAAAATAGACCACTTAATTAAGCAAATTGGTATTACAACGCGTATAAACTGTATAAAATTGACCCGTATTTTTTATCGGTATATCGTACGTTCTAGCCTCTTCACTAAGTTCGCATTCAAAGTTATTTAATATATCAGACATCAGTGCTTGCTCTTCGGTGAACTGTATTGTGGTATACCACAAGATTGAATCTTCATCTTTTTTGTTTTCAATATAAATACTCTGTAGCAAAGAGCTATTAAAAAACATGCTTGAAGGTTTTGAACTGCGTATTGTTTTATTATCGAAATAAAAGTAACCATTGTTATCACTTATAGCTTCATCAATATAAGTATCACCGTAAATCAGCTCTCTTGTTACTTTAACGCCCTGTTGGGGTTCACCATTATTTAATAGTCTGCCTTTTACAGGCAACGACAACGTAACGTCTTGTTTATTAAAGAACCCAAACATGTCTGCATATCCTTGCATTGGTATTAATAAAAATAAAATAAGCGTTAAAGTCACGCCAGCCGATCTTGTATTGGTCATAAAAAGTCCTTTTCCTATTTATACTTTAACCTAACAATAAATCTGGAAAATAAATAGCGACAATACTGCATCCTACATTAATTAAAATACATAACCACAACACAATAATAAAACGTCGCTTTTGCGATTTATGACGAAGTAATTGTTGAGCAAGTAATGCTCCCGGCCATCCTCCAAATAATGCAAGTAGTTGCAATGTACGCTCTGGCGTGCGGTTTACTTTTGTATGTGAAGAACGCTTAGATTGTCGCTTATCCCATGCGTACATTAAAAAAGTTATAGCACTTAATACACTTATATAACCAGGTACATATATCGGTATATAAACAGGTAAGTATTGCAGTGGGTAAGCTAACCAAATGGCAGCTAAATAAAGCAATGAGAACGTGATTAATATTTTCTTTATCAATTAATTATCACCTATACTTGGCATTGGTATTACAAAAACAAGAGCCAAATTATGACATATTTTAAAGCGATATTCTTAGTCTTATGCTTATTAACATTTAGTAGCTATGCATCCGATACATCCACCAACCTTGATAAAGAACTTGCCGTATTTAAGCCCTATTTAGGTACTTGGCAGGCTGACTTTGAAGTACCTGAAGGTGCTAAAAAAATACAAGATGTTGGCCGTTGGGAGCGTGCTTTAAACGGTAAAGCGATACATACCAAGCACTCTATTAATGAAGGTGAGTATGGCGGCGAGTCGATGATTTTTTACGACAGTAAAAAAGAGTCTTTGGTATTTTACTACTTCACTACCGCTGGATTTTACACAAAAGGCACTATGAAAGTACTCAGCCCTACTCAATTTGTAGCCTATGAAAATGTAACTGGTAGCCAAGATGGTATTACAAAGGTTAAATCGATGAGTGAACTAAAAGACGATAAGTTTCTTGTATCGACCTCTTATTTAAAAAAGGGTGAGTGGACAAAGTACGAACAACGTATTTATACACGCAGTACAAAATCGGTTAAATTTAAATAGCCGCGATTTATAAACACAAAAAAGGCAGCCTAGGCTGCCTTTTGTCATTTATAAAACCGTATTTATTTTACGTATTTTTTAAATGGCGCGTCTACTGGTGTATCAGCAAGGTGATTAGTGTAGTTGCTCATTACTTTTTGAGACAAGCCTACAATAATTTCAAGTAGTTGTTGCTTAGCGTAACCTGCTGCAAAGAATTTTTCGATTTGCTCATCGCTGATCACGCCACGTTCACGTGTCATTGCGAGTGTAGTTTCACGAAGAGTTTCTAGCTTAGGGTTTTCAAGTGGTGTTTTGTTTACAAGTGCATCAACAACACCTTGGTCAACTTTCATTGCCGCTGCAATACCACTGTGTGCAGGAACACAGTAATGACATGCGTGCTCAACGTTAATTGATTGCCATACTACTGTTAGTTCTTCTGCATTGAATGATGTTTTTTGAAAAAGCTCATGCAGTACTTGGTAACCTTTAAGTAATGTTGGTGCTTCAGCCATTACTGCATGTAAGTTAGGAAGCATACCAAATGCTGCTACTGAATCAGCTAGTAACGGTTTTGCTTCTTCTGGTGCGTTTTCTTGAGTGTATAAAGTAAATTCGGCCATGGTTAGCTCCTAATAATTAATAGTTTTAAGTAACTTCGAGACACATAGTATTTGATTTTGAGCGACTGTTCAAGTTAAAATTGAGCAAATGTTCAAATTGATTGAGAATGATATGGCTAATAAGGTTAAATTTGAACGCGATAATGTAGTTCGCGTTGCTAGCCAGCTATTTTGGCAAAAAGGTTTTCATGCAACCTCAACGCGTGACTTACAAGAAGCCGTTAATATGCGCCCCGGTAGTATTTACTCTGCGTTTGGCTCTAAAGAAGGTCTATACTGCGAATCGCTGAAAGATTACACAGTACAAATGAAAACCCAAATAGAGGGGTTTTTATCAAGTGCCGATACAGTACTTGGTGGATTACGTGCGTTTGTTGAAAACGTGGTAATTAAAACAAAAGATTGCAGCCCAAGCGCTATTTGTATGCTGGTTAAAGCAAACAGCGAGTTTGCAGAAAAAGACTCAAACCTATACGAGTTAAGCTTAGATTTAACAGCTCAATTTGAAGCTTATTTAACGCAGTTGTTTACACAAGCAATAAACAAAGGTGAGTTAAGTAATACGTTGACCGCTGTTGAATATGCGCGCTTTTTTCAGGTGCAATTTACAGGTTTACGCGGTTATTTTAATCGTCCTAATGTAGAGCAATTTGCTGAGCCAATGATCAACCAAATGTTTATGTTGATTAAAAAGTTATAAATAGCAGTTATCGCGCATTCTCAACAAGTTATACTTATTTTACTAAATAAAAATGGCCAGTATTAACTGGCCATTTTTTTGTGCTTAAAACTTAATTTATAAGTTACGTTTTAAGTTTATTTAGCTCATTATCTTGCTGGGCAACAAGTGCATTAAGCGCTTCGCTGCTATCCCCTGCTTGTGTAGATAAGTCAGCAAGTTGCGATGCGGCATCAGATATAAGCGTTAAATTACGGTTTATTTCTTCAGTCACTAAGCTTTGCTCTTCGGCAGCGGTGGCAATATGTGTAATTTGATTGGTTATTTCATCAACTTTAACTACAACACTGTGCAGAGCATCAAAAGCTACAGATGTTTCATCAACGGCATTTTGTGCACGTACTACGCCTTTTTCAATAACGGTAGATGCGTTACCTACTTCAGATAGTAAACTATCAATTAACTGGCTTATGTCATCTGTTGATGAACGCGTTTTAGAAGCAAGTGCACGTACTTCATCAGCAACAACGGCAAAGCCTCGCCCATGCTCACCAGCGCGCGCAGCTTCAATGGCTGCGTTAAGTGCAAGTAAGTTTGTTTGTTCTGAAATAGTACGAATTACATCTAATATTTGCGTAATGTCTTTACTACGCGAAGCGACTTTTTCAACTGCTTGGTTGGCTTCTTTAATTTCTTCAGACATCGTTTTAACTTGTGTCATCGCTGACGATAAGCTCGACTCACTACTTACTACCAAGCTATTTATTTCATCGGCTTGTTGGGCTGATTGCTCTGATGCTCTGGCGACTTCGAGTGCTGTTGCGCTCATTTCGTTCATAGCCGTTACCACACTTTCAATTTCTTGAAATTGAGATTGAACATTATGCTTAGTATCAATAGCGATGTGTTGTGCTATTTCGCCTTGCTGTTTAGTTTGATCAGACACATCTTTAAGTTCTGTAATTAAAATACGTAACTTTGATAAAAAGGCATTAAAGCCTCCCGCTAAAGCAATGAGCTCTGCGTGGGTTTCAACATGGAGTGTATGCGTTAAATCGCCTTCTGAGCTTGCAAGGTTATCTACACGTTGTTGAATTTGCTGAAGCGGTGCAACCACGCTACCAATAACAATTTTCATAATGATAAACGCGATTACTGCAATTACAGCACCTGTAATTAAAATCATTGCGCCTAAGTCGTTTGCTGTGTCAGTCATATCTTGCGATAAAGCATTAGGGCCAGCTAAAGCTAAGTTACTTGGTACTTCAATAATTAAAGACCAGTCTGTGTTAGCTAGCTTTATATTTATAGGGTAATTAACTAAGTACTCAGACGATGTTTTAAATATGCCTTTTTGGCCCTTAAATTTTTCAAGCTCTTTAAACAAGTCAGAACTCACGGCTTCTTTAAATGGGCGTCCTAATTTAGATTTATAATGGCTGCTCCCTACAACTAACCCAATATCGCTAAGCACGGTTACTTTGGCTTGGCCATTATAAAGCTGCTTAGAAAGCTCCTCAGTCATTATTTGAAAAGTAGGTAGCGTTAAATCAACACCCGCTAAACCAATAAACTGACCCGATTTTAAAATAGGCACGGTTAACGAAGTTAGCATTACTGAATCGCCTGATGGAATTTCGTATAAGTACGGTTCCATAATACAAGGCTTAAGCGTGTCTTTTGCACATAAGTACCAATGCGCTTCGCGAATACCAAATTCGTTTAAAGAGGTTATATATTTATCGGCAGCATTAGCTACTTTTTGCTGCTCAATAGCCCCACTTGGATCACGTGTTATATAAACTTCTAAGGTACCATCGCCATCAACAGAGTGTTTATAGCCCTTGTTAAAGCTCGAATCTTGCCCGTCAAACGCGTTTGGTTCAAACTGAGAGTAGATAGATGAGAGTAATGTGTTTTGTTCTAAAATAGAGCGATTTATACTTACTACCGTATCGCGGCTAAGGGTTTCGCTTTTTGCGGTATCACCTAATAAAGCGGCTAAAGAGTATGGTACTCGATAAGCTTCGTTAATAAAGCCCGCTATTTTTTCACCATATATTGCGGCATTCGCATTTAACTTCTCTTCTACTTCAGCAACAATATAATTTTCTGACTTGCTTGCAAGCTCTTCATTACTTGCAGATAACTGCCACCATAAAATGCTCGAAAGCACCAATACGGTAATAAATATACTTCCGACAGTAAGCCACAGTAATTTTTTTGCTAGCGATATTTCTCGCATTCATCACACCCTTTAAATTAAAACTACTGATACAGTTTAGTAGATCTAATCAATGAAGCTATGAATATCGTTAAACAAATTGAATTTAATACAATACGTTGAGTTTTTTAAAGTTTAGCTAAACGTGCCGTTGTAATTGAGGCTGCAATTAATAAACATACACTTACCCATAAACACGCACTAAGCCCATATACTTGAAAAACCCAGCCAGAAAGCACCGTACCAAGCAAACGCCCTATCGCGTTAGCCATGTAGTAAAAGCCAACGTCGAGCGACACCCCATCGTTTTTAGCAAAACTTACTATTAAGTAACTATGCAGCGATGAATTTACAGCAAATACACCACCAAAAATAAGTAAGCCAATTACAAGCGTAAAATGTACCGCTACATCAAATTGCATCAACAACGCTAAAATGCCAGTTACGCCACTTAATAGAACAACCCACCAATACGCTTTTTTGACTGAATGTGAGTTTGAATCACCTTGCCCAGTTATTCGCGGTGCTTGCGATTGCACCAATCCATAAGCAATTACCCACAAAGCCATAAAGCCGCTTACCCACCAGTGATCCCAGTTGAACTGAGCGGCTAAGTAAACCGGCAATGCAACCACAAACCATACATCGCGCGCCGCAAACAAGCATAAACGCGCTGCACTAAGTAAGTTGATTGCCCGCGATTTAGAAAATAATTCTTTAAACTTAGATTTGTTTTTAGCTTTACCAATATCGCCTTTTAAAAAAATTAAACTAATAACCCACGCAACACTAAGTAAAGCAATTAGGCTTATTAATGCCCCCACAAAACCAAATACAGTAAGTAGCAAGCCACCTAAAAAAAAGCCCACTCCTTTTAACGCATTTTTAGAGCCTGTAAGTATGGCAATCCATTTATATAATTGGCTTTGCCCTGCATCGTCTTGTGGTACTAAATACTTAATGGCGCTCTTTGCGCTCATTTTATTTAAGTCTTTAGCTATGCCACTCAGTGCTTGCGCTGCCATAACATAGGCAACGGTTAGCCAATCCCCAGGCACGCAAAGCATAGCTAAAGCTACAAGCTGCAGCCCAAGCCCTACATTCATGGTTTTGTTTAACCCTAAATATGCCCCAAGCCATCCACCTACTAAATTGGTGATTACGCCAAAAATTTCATAAAACAAAAACAACATGGCTATCGCAAATGCGCCATATCCCAACTGATGAAAGTACAGCACCACCAGCATGCGCAGTGCACCATCAGTTAAAGTAAATGCCCAGTAATTACCGGTAATTATTAAATATTGTTTTATAGAACTTGGTAAATTAGCTAACTGCGCAAGCATGAATTTAAACCTTTTTAAACGAGATTAAACCACATCACTTTGTGCAACTTTAAGCATTAGCTCAGCCGTACGATTTGCATAACCCCACTCGTTATCATACCAAGCGTATAATTTAAGCTGAGTATTGTTAATTACCATAGTTGAAAGCGCGTCTATGGTGCAGCTACGTGGATCTGTTTTATAATCTATAGATACAAGCGGTCTTTCTTCGTAGCCTAAAATGTCTTTTAGCTCGTTATTTGCAGCGTTTTTAAACCAAGTGTTTACTTCATCTTGTGTAACACCGCGCTCAAGCTCAAAAACACAATCAGTAATGGATGCGTTAGTAAGAGGTACACGCACAGCATGGCCGTTTAATTTACCTTTAAGCTCAGGAAAAATATGCGTAATAGCCGTTGCACTACCGGTTGTAGTAGGAATTAAACTAGTACCGCACGAACGCGCACGGCGTAAATCTTTGTGGGGTGCATCAATAATTGTTTGGGTATTAGTAATGTCGTGAATAGTAGTCATTGAGCCGTGTTTAATGCCCACTTTTTCTTGCAGTACTTTTACTATTGGCGCTAAACAGTTAGTAGTACACGAGGCGGCTGTAACAATTTTATGCTCACTTGGGTGATAAAGATCATCGTTTACACCCATTACTACATTTAAAATACCGTCTTCTTTTACAGGTGCGGTTACCACAACACGCTTAACGCCTTGTGCTAAATATTGATTTAACAGCTCAGTGGTTTTCATTTTACCGCTGGCTTCTATTACTACATCGCAATCTGACCAATCAGTTTCGTTTATGGTTTTGTTGTTGGTAACTGCAATCGTGTGCTTACCCACACTAAAGCTATTATCATCACTAGAAACCTGTTGTGCTAAGCGCCCGTGTACTGAGTCAAACTCAATTAAATGTGCGTGGGTTTTAGCGTCACCCGCTACATCATTTACTTTAATAAACTCTATTTCTGGCCAATCAACTGCTGCACGCAGTGTTAAACGTCCCATACGGCCAAAACCGTTAATACCTACTTTAATAGTCATAATTAAATACCTTTAATAAGTTAGTTACAGCAGCTAGTAATACGTTCAGGGCGATTACCCATAACATTTAAGCGCGTTAAATCGTTTTCATAAAATGAAGGGTTAGCAGTAAGCGTTTGCGTTAATACATTTTTAGCCCACTCTGGCAGGGCTTTATTAATACTGTAATAAACCCATTGATTTTGTTTACGGTCGCTCAACAATCCGCATTGTCTTAACTGCGCTAAATGTCGAGACACCTTAGGTTGGCTTAATTTAAGTGCAGCAACAAGCTCGCATACACACAGCTCTTCTTCGTGGCTAATTAGCAGCATTGCTTTTAAACGTGTATCGTCCGCTAGGCATTTATAAAATTGAAGTGGGTTGAATTGTTCCATACTGTCCTCACTGTGCTTATACATACACAATAAAACAAAATAACAACATATGGAATAGTGAATATATGTTTTATCGTATATTTAATTTTTATGCCTTAAACGCAAAAAAGCACACAACGACTAATTGTCGTTGTGTGCTTTTATAACTTTTCTTTATTTAGTTATTAAATAACTGAAAGCTCTACTTCAATATTGCCACGTGTTGCGTTTGAATATGGGCATACTTGGTGTGCTTTATCTACAAGCGTTTGCGCTGCAGCTTTATCCATATCACCTAGTGATACAGCTAGTTTTACTGCAATACCAAAACCGCCTACAATAGCACCAATAGACACTTGTGAATTAATATGTGTGTCGCTTGGTAAATCTATTTTTTCGCTACCTGCTACAAATTTAAGTGCGCCAATAAAACACGCGGCATAACCTGCGGCAAATAATTGCTCTGGGTTAGTGCCTTGTCCGTCGTCTCCGCCTAAACCTTTAGGTGTTGATAAATTTACATCTAAACGACCATCATCAGATTTAGCTACGCCTTCACGGCCGCCAGTTGCAGTTGCTTTTGCTGTGTAAGCTACGTTTTGTAATACATTCATAATGAACTCCAAAGTTTAGTAATTAATTTAGTTTGTGTGCAAAATAATAGAACAAGTAATTAGAGATTGCAAATACTTTGCATGCAAATTAAAATACCATGTGTCGAAATAAAGGATAACGTTATGTCGTTTGAGCAATTAAAGTTAAAAAATCAGTTATGCCACCGATTATATATGGCATCTAACAGCATTGCGCGTGCGTATCGCGAGCCTTTAAACGAGCTAAATTTAACTTACCCGCAATACGTAGTAATGATGGCGCTGTGGGAGCAAGACGAAATAACAATTGCAGGGCTAATAGATAAAACCGCGATAGACGGCGGTGCAATGACCCAAATACTCAAAAAAATGAGCGAAAAATCATTACTGGCTGTTATTAAAGATGAGCACGACAAACGCAAACGCCTAGTGCAGCTAACCCAGCATGGCCAATCACTTAAGTTAAAAGCAGCCGATATTCCTAAAAATATTTTATGTAAATTTGATAGTGTAGATGCAACACAAGCGAAGCAGTTGATGCAGCTGCTCGATTTAGTAGTAAACGACTTAGCCGATTAGGCTCTTAATTTTTAAACAATAAACGTGTTTTAAAAGGTTTTAAAAATGACTCATATTAAAAAATTACTATTAGCTGCGGCGTGTAGCACGGCACTTTTAGGTAGCAACGCCGTATCTGCTAATACTGCTAACCAAAATGCTGATTTAAAAACAGTAGCCACTTTTGATGCGCAGCACCCACCGGGCAACATTGCTATTACCCCATCGGGCAGAAAGTTTTTATCTGTGCATGGCTTTTTTGGCCAAAAGCAAAAAATTATGGAGCTTTTAAGCGATGGTACAACTAAGCCCTACCCTAATGAAGAATGGGCATACGCGTACAATAACGGTAAAGGTTTTTACGATGTACTTGGCATAAACGTATCAAGTGATGGTGTGTTATGGATGCTCGACACTTCAGGGCCCGATCACGCTGGGCGCTTAGTAGGCTGGGATACAAACAAAGAGCAACTGCATAAAATTATTTATCTGGCTAAACCAACCATTACCGACACCTCGTTTTTAAACGATTTAGTCATCGATAATAAGCATGGCGTTGTATACATTGCCGACACAGCCCAAGGCAGCCAAGCCGCTATTATTACCGTAAACCTTAAAACAGGTGTCGCACGCAGAGTATTACAAGATAGCCATTACACCACAGCCGAAAATATAGATATGGTTATTGATGGGCGCACAATGAGCCTTGGCGGACAACCTGCCCGTTTAGGTGTAAACCCTATTACGCTTGACCCTAACGAAGACTGGCTTTACTTTGGATCTATGTCGGGCACGTCGGTTTACCGCATTGCCACCAACGATATAAATAACGAGAGCCTTTGGGCTAAAGCACTTGAAGACAAAGTTACGCGTTACGGCACTAAACCAATTTCAGACGGTATTATTGTTGATGGCGGCGGTAACGTATATGTAACCGACATAACCAATGGCGCAATTGGCGTAGTTAAACCCACTGGCGACTACGAAGTATTATTTAAAGACGAACGTCTTAGCTGGCCTGATGGCTTTAGCTACGGAGCCGATCATAAAATATACTTTACCGTTGACGATTTACATAATTCGCCTGTACTTAATAATGGCAAAAATCAAAGCCACGGTAAGTTTAAAGTAATGTCGTTCGAGCCTTTAGTAAAAGGAAAAGTAGGTCGTTAATTTACTTTTTAATTGACTACACTTTTAAAAAAGCCTTGCACATTTAAGTGACCCAATAGTTGCAGGGCTTTTTGTTAAAAACACACCACGTTGGTGCATCTTTTAGTAATACTTCACCTCTTTGGTGCTAATCCTTAAGTATGTATTTACACTTAAATACTAAACACCTGATTTCTATTCATAAAATATTCAAGTTAATGTTGGCATACTTCTTCCTATAAACTGATGTGTTCAGTGAAAATACCAAGGAAAAACTATGTTCAATTTATACCATACCCTTTACCTTTTATGGCGTTTAGACATTAGCGTTTGGCAAGTTAATGATCCAACAAATACCCACACTACCGCTGATAAAGAACGCGCCTATGTTAAGTAGCATCGTATTGTGTAAAGGCTTGGCATAAAGCTTAAATGTATAAACCTACTTTAGGCTAAGCTTTTGCACACTATGAAATTTATGAATAAACCTTATTTAATTACTTATTAGCCACCTAATATAAAAACGAAGCTCCCTGCAAAAAATCACACATATAAAAACATCAAAAAATTAGTAAAAACACTGCGTTTATAACTTTGCAAGCAACCCTATTGCGTTGTATTGTTGCACCCTATTGAAAATTTTTAGTTGGAACGTGTATGCACGCTTTGGAAGTTAATTTTGATGGCTTAGTTGGCCCTACTCACAACTACGCTGGTTTATCGTATGGTAATGTTGCCTCGTTAAATAACGCAGCAAGCTTTTCAAATCCTCAAGAGGCAGTGCTTCAAGGCCTTGAAAAAATGAAAGCCATGCACGACAAAGGCCTAACTCAAGGTGTATTTGCCCCTCATGCGCGCCCCGACTTAAACGTACTGCGCCGCTTAGGCTTTACCGGTAACGATGCACAAGTAATTCATAAAGCATTTAAAGCAGATCCTATTTTATTACGCGCGTGTTATTCAGCGTCAGCAATGTGGACAGCCAATGCCGCTACGGTATCGCCATCTCCAGATACAACCGATGGCAAAGTACATTTTACTTCAGCTAATTTAAATAATAAGTTTCATCGTTCATTAGAGCCTGCAACCACTACACGCTTATTAAAAGCGATGTTTAACAACGACAAATACTTTGCGCACCATACCCATTTACCAGACCAAGGCTTTTTTGGCGACGAAGGTGCAGCAAACCATACTCGTTTTTGTGACAGCCACGGCGAGCAAGGCCTTGAAATGTTTGTATTTGGTGCCAGCGCGTTTAACAGCCAATTACCAAAACCAGCTAAATTTCCTGCAAGGCAAACACTCGAAGCCTCAGAAGCAATTTGTCGCTTACATAACTTAAAAGATTCAAGCCAAATTTTACTACAGCAAAATCCAGACGTAATAGATCAAGGTGTGTTTCATAACGATGTAATTGCAGTAGGTAACGCCAACGTATTACTGTGCCACCAGCAAGCATTTTTAAACCAAGCACTGGCACTTCAAGATATTCGCGAAGCGTATGTGGGCAATAAAGAATTTTATATTATTGAAGTACCTACCGATAAAGTAAGCATTACCGACGCTGTAAGTAGTTATTTATTTAATAGCCAGCTAGTGAGCCTTGAAGATGGTTCAATGCTGTTAGTGGCACCACAAGAGTGTAAACGCAACAGCGCGGTTAACGCCTACATTGAAGAAATGATTATGGCTGATAACCCAGTAAACCAAGTACAGTTTTTTGATTTACGCCAAAGTATGCAAAATGGCGGCGGCCCAGCTTGCTTGCGTTTACGTGTAGCCCTTAACGAGCAAGAACTTGCTGCAGTAAACCCAGAGGTTATTTTAACTGATACTAAATACACACAACTGTGTGACTGGGCAAAACGTAACTACCGCGACAAATTAGGCGCAAGTGACTTTGCAGACTCAGCCCTACTCACCGAAAGCTACCAAGCACTTGATGAGCTCACACAACTACTTAATTTAGGCTCAGTGTACGACTTTCAACTAGAAGGTTAATACCTCAGTTAACACAAAGGCTAATACTACGGCTAATATAAAAATAGCGAGCCAAGGCTCGCTATTTTTATTTGTGCTTATGTTTATGTTAATACATATTTAAGCATCTTTGTTAACAGTTATTGCCGACGCCATAGACTCAGATATATGCAGCGTACGCTGCGGAAATGGAATACTCAGCCCAGCGCCTTCAATAGCTTCTTTAACACGCTTATTTAAATCCCACACGGTTTGCCAATAATCACCATTAACAGCCCACGCACGTAACTGAATGTTTACTGCGCTTTCGCCTATTGATGTCACCATTACTTTAGGTGCAGGCTCTGCGAGTAATCGGCTCTCTGATGCGGCTAATTCTTTAAGTACATTTAAGCCAACGTCAATAGAGTCGGCATACGAAATACCCACCACTATATCCATTCGTCTTTTGCCATTACGGGTAAAGTTTTTAATATTGCCACCCCATACTTTGCCGTTAGGCGATGCTATATAAAGACCGTCGGTGGTTTTAAAAATAGTGGTAAACAGGTTTATTTCATTCACAGTACCAAGCGTGCCACTGGCATCAACAAAGTCGCCTATTTTAAAAGGTCTGAGTATTAGCAGCATAATACCCGCAGCAATATTGCTCAGCGTATTTTTAAGGGCTAAACCAATCGCTAAACCAGCAGCACCCATTAGCGCAATTAAACTGGCCGTGTTTACGCCAAAAATATCTAAAATAAATAGACCCCCAATTATATAAACTAAATAACCAGCAATACTCGATAAAAGAGGTAGCAGCGTACTATCCACTCTTTTTAACGGGGATTTAGAGTTTTTAATCGCTTTTTTAACCGAGCGTGCAATTAAGGCACTCGCAACTAAAATCACCAACGCTAAAATCACCTTGTAACCTAAAGTGATGATTGTTTCTGAATGGCTTTGCCAAAACGCTAAGAGTTTATCTTTCATGTTTGTTCCGATAAATGTGGCTGAAACTCAGCAAAATAATGGTTAAATCTAATAAAACCGACTTCAAAAGAAGTGGCGCGAGTATATAGTAAAAAACGATTAAATCGATGAAATTAAAAACGTTTAAAACAGCATGTTAAAGTTCTAACTTCTCATATTTTTAATTCAATTTAGGTTAAGGGTTAAATACATACACTTAACAAATCAAATAAGAGGAAACAACCATGAACTTTAAATCAACAATATTAAGTAGCGCTATTATTTTTGCCTTAGCAGGCTGCGGCTCATCAAATGACGATGCTGAAACAACCCCACCGCAAACAAGTGATAAAACCACTTTTAGCTTAGGTATTTCCGACGCTCCAGTCACTGGTTTAAAACAAGTTAACGTTGTATTTGATTCAATAACAATTAAAGCCCAAGAAGGTGAATAAGTTAGCTTTGAAACTCGCTCTAAAAACGATTCCACCTTAGCGCAAATGGTCAATTTACTAGACTATACGGGCGACGATATTTTTCAATTACTTGACGATCAAGAAGTACCTGCAGGTGATTATTCGTGGATCCGCGCGCAAGTAATAAACGGCGACACAAACAACCTTAGCTTAACATCTCACGTAGTTTATGAAGACGGCAGCATTGCACCGCTTATCGTAAAAAGAAAAGGTAATGATGGCGTGGGCGAAATTCAGCTAGATGGCTTTACACTCAATCAAACCGACAACGAGTTTGTATTAGAGTTTGATTTAAAAAAATCATTGGTTGATCCACAAAATAATAACGAAGTATTTTTAAAACCTCGCGGTGTGCGTTTACAAAACCTCTCTGAATCACAAGATATTGAAGGCACTGTAAGCCAAACACTTATAAACAATTGCGAGACTGATAACATTGATCTTGCTGCTGATGATTCATCATTTGGCCATGCTGTTTACCTTTACTCTGCGCAAGCACAAACCCCAACAGATATTCATGAAATAGATGACCAAACGCCTGATAACGCTCCGTTAGCTACTGCCAATGTTGTATTTGATGCAGACGATAATGAATACGAATTTGAACTCGCATTCATAACACCAGGCGACTATCAACTTGCTTATACATGTAGCGCACACATAGACGATGCAGAGCAAATAGATGCTGATTTTAATATTTATCAACTAAAACAAATTAGCCTAACGCAAGCTGACGATTTATCAGTCAATTTTGACATAGCGCAATAACTGCATGGCGCACATTGAGCTGCGCCTTTATTCATTTGTTAATAAGGAAAAAACCATGGCAAAAGAGAAAATAGTACTCATAACCGGCGCTTCTAGTGGCATTGGTGAAGCAACGGCAAAAACCTTAGTAAACAACGGTCATAAAGTTATATTAACCGCCCGTAGAGAAGAGCAACTTAACCAACTTGTTGCCGAGCTAGGATCAGATAACGCACTGAGCGTAGCCGCAGATGCAACCGACTTTACCGCACTTGAAAGCGTGGTTACCAAAGGCATTGAAAAGTTTGGTCGATTAGACGTAGCCTTTGCTAATGCAGGTATGGGCGTTTCAACCGCAGGCACCGAAAAAGGTGACCCAGATGAGTGGTCAACCATGATTGATATAAACATTAAAGCCCTACTGTGGACTGCAAAATTAACCCTGCCGCATTTACGCCAAAATAAAGGTCACTTTATATTAACCAGCTCAGCTGCTGGTCGTAAGCCATTAGGAGGCTCTATTTACGGGGCAACTAAATGGTTTGCTTATGGCTTTGGACAAAACTTAGCTGAGGAAATGAGCGATTGGAACGGCCGCTGCACAACCATAGCACCAGGTATGGTAAACACCCCGTTTTTTGATGAAGCAAAACCCGACAAACTCGACCCGCAAGATGTAGCCGACGCGGTATTGTTTGCTATTGAAGCAAACCAGCGCAACAGCGTACGCGAGATTTATTTAATGCCGACTAATTAACGTTGATTGGTTGAGTTCGGGCTGTCAGGTTTAATGCTAATGGTGTTAAACCTGATGGTTGCTTGCGTTAAATATAGGTAGATGTTCGCAAGTAAAATAGGGCGAAGGCAATGGGTGTTTAAAGGCTTGTTAGCTTTACCCTGGAAACAACTCTATACCTACTTTACTACTAGAATTACGTAAACTTTGATTAAAAGTATGGATAGTTATTTTCATATCAGGGTATATATCTGTCAAATGCTTTAACAATTTGGACATGTAACCATTATTTCTATATTTAGGCTCGGTATAGCAAACCCAAATAAAAATACCTTCCTCTTCCTCAACTTCATACATTAAGTATGATTTATCAGAGATTGATAAGACCTGATAAGGGTAGGCAGGATAATACGAGAAATTATTATAATTTAGATAAAAACTTTTAAACTTATAAGTGCGAGTTGCCTTATCAGTTTTCCAATCTATATCTGTTTCATTATCGATAAATTCTGTTGCATCACAATCATATGTATACTCGGCAAAATCTGAATGCGACTTATAAAACTCAATTAAATTATCTTGTTGAATCACGCTTACATCCTCGTTGTAAAGCTAACGCCCAAATAATGTGCAAATATAAGTTGGTTAAAATAAGCGACGCAGGAGCAAAAACCAACTGTTATTTGTCCTGATTAATTTGCATGTTAGCTTTCGTTTTTAGCCCAGACTCTTATTAAATAGGAAAAATCAATGCAAGTATTAAATATACGTTGAGACTTTTCTTCAAGCTCAGCCAGATTAAGATTAATACTTTTATTGTTAGCCGCGGTAATTTTAAAAACTAAATATTCACCCGACATATCGGCGAATATTGGATTGTGAGCGACTAAATTTCTAAACTTAGTATCTAATCTGATTTGCTCAAACAAACCCGAAGCATATTGGTTTTCACCACATTCGCTGTTGTATAACTCTTCGACTTTGTTTAGACGTTCTTTAAACTCTGCTTTGAAATATTTAGTTCTTGAAAGCTTTTGCTCGTACTTAAGAAGTAATTCACCCTCAATACGAGATAAAGACATTACTAACTTTCCAACTGCTGATTCCCATCTGCCGAAATCTAATTCATCATCCATGGTCGCCTCGAAAGCTAACGCTTATATAAGCGGAAAATTAAAGTTGGCTATAATGTTTGAAATTAGGAATTGACACCATAGTCACTTGTTATGTGTTTTTACTCTGATCTTGTTTGAGGATTTTCAGCAGCAAATCCATTCTGCGATTTGTCTTTTTACTTTCAGCCGTAACCATGCCTTGTACAAAAGACGAAGCAAAGAAAATAACACACATTATTTGAAATAACTCAGCTTCAATTGTGAAGAAACTATTTGCAATCAGTAGTAAGCCAAATGGCGCAATAATAGAGAGAAAATCTTTAAGTCTCCAATCATTTGAACCAAGCTTATCAAATTCTTCTTTATACTTTTGAAGGTCAGAAATACGTTCTAATTCTATCTTCGCCTCTACCATTTTTACGTCATCATTATCCATTGAAATCACCATACTCCTGAAACACATAACGAGCCTGTAGATTAACTCGTTTTTTATTTATTTTTATTGATAGACAAACCATAGCTGAGTTCCTATTTTGGTTCAATCGATTACTGTATTTTATGCAGAATATAAAGTGGGAGTTTGGTGTTGTTTTAATTGGCGTTTTGGACGGGATTACGGGTACTTGAGTGGCTTTTATTTAGGGTAAAAGCGCTTACCCTTCTTAATGCATCGTGTTTTGCAGCTTTTCTATATTATGAACAAGACAATACAGTTGCCATTGCGCATTCACTTTCGTTTGACCCCGTAAGGTCAATTTATTCATGCCTTTATTCACTGTAATGTTCCCGAACACTGGCTCAATACACCCGAGTCGTTTGCTATATTGTCGTCGACCTATGGGGCTGTCTATTTTTACTTTCATCTTATCAACATAGCTCAGTTTTTTTGCGCGATTCATTATTTATAAACTGTACTTGTCGCCCCGTTTTAATGGGTGGCTTTCGCATGCATTGCTGCTGTAGCGGGCACGTTTTACAGTCTTTTAAATAACCGCAGAATCGCGTGTATTGCTGATTGTGACTTTTTACATTTATACCACTTCGCCACATATCATTACCTGCTGGGCAGCGGCAGGTTTGGGTTGCTTCATCATAATGAAAATCGTCTGAGGTAAATAATCGTGGCTTGCCTTTACTGCGTTTTAATCGACGCTTTTCTTGCTCTGTTTCGTATGTTTCGCTGTCTTTAAACAGCGGATTTCGTTTTCTAAACTGATTATCCGCAATGTAGGTATCGAACCCACTTTTCGCCATATATTCAAGGTTCACTTCGCTGTTAAACCCACTGTCTGCGGTGAATTTGATGGTGTGTTTATCTGCCATTTTTTCTGTATTGAGTTTAGCGAGTTGTTGTTTTAACTGCGTAACAGCTGGCTGCAGAGTTTGTTGTTCGCCCACCGAACCCCACGCTTGTGCTTGCAGAATGACCTGATGTTTATCATCGTTTATCGCGATGCCGTTGTAGCCTTGAATTGTCCCTTTTGAGGTCGTCATCTTCGCACTATCTGGGTCAGTGATATTACTTTTAACAGGCTTGCCTTTACTGCCTGTTTTCTCTTCGTGAGTGGCTAAAAAATCGGTGATTTTATCTGCACTTCTATCCAGCTTTTCTTTTTGTTTTAAGTCCTGAGTTATCAACTCTTCGCCCAGTCCATCTTGTGATTGGTGGCGTTCAATAATACGTTTGCTTGCGCGTTCTAGTTTTGCTTTTTTGCGGCTTAACTCATCGAATGTGCCGCTCCACTCTTTACTCGCATTGGACTTTAATTTACACCCATCAATAGCAAACATGTTGCGGCCTATCAAGTCTTCCTCATCACATATCATCAGCACTTGCGTGAAAAGTGGCTCAATCTGTTCATGCATTTTAGCCACAAAACCCGCTATAGATGTGTAATGTGGCTGGATATCACCCGACACACTCATAAATAAAATATTATGCTCGCAAGCCTTTGCAATCCGACGGCTACTGATAAAACCATGTGCATAGCCCAGTAAAATAATCTTTAGCATTACCGAAGGCGGATACGCAGCAGCGCCCGTTTTGTCGTTGTTATACCACGCGTCAAATCCCGATAAATCGAGTTTATTTTCGACGATATAACAAAGGGCATATTCAAATGTGCCAGGCAAAATTTGCTCAGCGAAATTGATAGGAATGAATTTATTTTGACAGGATAAGTCAGGCTTGTAGTTAGCCATAACAGTTTACCGTGGGTGAATAATATCTATTAGATCACAGCGAACAGATGGATTCAAGGTTAAAAAGCAACCAACCAAGAATAGTTGGATACGTTCCTAAAAAGAGTAATTCTACAGCCTCAACGCCTCAATAAGAGGAAATTTATAGCTGGCTAAAATGTTGAACGCAGTGAAAACAGCCAGCTGTAAATTTTCCTGCTTGATTGACTTGTTATGTGTTTTTTACACTATTCTTAAATTCAGTTTGAGCAATTTCCAATTGATTATAAATTTCACCATAAATATGCTCACCGAAGAATTGCTTAACATGATCTTGCCACTTAGATTTAGTAAGAAAATGACTTGCTAGAAGTGATTTACCTCCAAACGATTCCCTAGAGCCTGATTCGCGAGTCAATTCTAATTTTATACCCTCAACTTTCGCAGCATAGTTAATTCCTTCATGATTAGCACGCCAAACTTTAACGTCAGACATCAATATTCCCTAAACACATAACAATTTAGTCTACGACATTTGTCGTTTTACAAACCGACAAATGTCTTTATATTACAATGACTTTATCCTAGCTATAAAATAAACAACTGTAAACAGTTAGTTAGATTCGCCTTACCTTTTCTAAATGTAGCAAAACCCCAAAATGGTGGAGATCAGTAATATCAGACAAATCGTTGTTTAGTTATACAGCTTGATTATTAGTTAAAAGGTTATATTTTAAATATCTGTGTTTAAACCAATAACGCGTACACCCCATAACCCTTAAACTTGTAACTCGTTATTACTTATAAAAGTAGTTAAAAATCACAATCCACTTTTATTGAATCCTGTGTATTTTTACTCCATATTAAATACTCTTATTTCTCACTTACATACCTAGAGTGTTGCATGAATGGGTTATGGATCTTAAACCGCGTTAACACCCTACGATGAATTGACGTATTTAATAGCCTTAAAACGAAGAGGCTCAGCAGTTTTAAAATTTGCAATTAATAGCTGATTTTACTAGTTATCCACCTCATAGCGTGTTGTTATATTTATTAGAACGGTAACTCATCACCATTAAAACTATAAAGCTTTCCCGTATTATCAATAGATAAATTCAGAATAACGTTCATAATCCCAAGAGCCGAGTCTACAACATTTTCACTTGCTGTAGAGCCACCCATATCGGTTTGAACCCAACCGGGGTGAACAGCTACCACAGCCACATTATCATTAACAAGTTCTTGTGATAAGTTCACTACTAGCATATTGGCAGCGGCTTTAGACATTCGATAACCATACCAATCCACACTTTGTTCTAGCGACAAAGATCCCATAGCAGAAGAAATAACGGCTATCTTACATAAGCGTTTTTTATTTATTAAAGGTAAAAAGCAATGAGTTAAATATAGTGGTCCAAGTGAATTCACCTTAAAACACATTTCAGCATTAGCGTAATTAATAGTATGGATACTTGTGTTTTCTCGATCCAAATATCCCGCATTATTTACTATTAAATCTAATTTAATATTTTCCTCATTAAGTTTACTTGCCAACGTCTTAATTTTTTCAGGGCAAGTGATATCCATTAGTTCAATAGACAATTTATTTGGAAACTTATCTTTCAATGAAACTAGACCAACCGCCGTTTCTAGATTTCTACAGGTAGCAATTACTGTCCATCCATTTATAAGGTATTGTTTGGCTAATTCGAAACCGATTCCCCTATTAGCACCCGTTATTAATACAACTAAGTTACTCATTGTTTATACCTATAAATCTTACAATTTAGTCTACGACATTTGTCACCTAAAAAACGATAAATATCCTTATATTACAATGGTTTTACCCTAGCTATAAAATAAGTATTTGTAAACAGTTAGTTCAGTCTCAACTTTTCTAAATGCAGCAAAAACCCCAAATGATGGAGGTCAGTAATATCAGGCAAATTGCTGTTTAGTTGCACAGCTTGATTATTAGTTAAGTGGTTATATTTAAATACCTGTGTTTAAACCAATAACGCGTTCACCCTATAACCCTTATACTTGTAACTCGTTATTACTTATAAAATCAGTTAAAAATCACAATCTACTCCTATTGAATCCTCTGTATTTTTACTTCATATTAAATACTCTTATTTCTCACTTATTATGCTGTTATGTCATTTTTAAAATTTAGCCATGCACTTATTTTTACCCTTGCGAGTACCTTACCGCTTACAAGCCATGCTGCGCTTGATAAAAATGAGCGTGAAATAGTAAAACAGGTCGATAAAAACATTCCCCAAGCACTTAAAGAAATAGAGCAAGCCGTAAATATTAATAGCGGATCGCTCAATATTGAAGGTGTAAAAAAAGTAGGTGCGCTTACAAGCGAGCAACTTAAGGCCATTGGTTTTAAAGTAGAATGGCTGGATGGCAGTGCGTTTAACCGCGCAGGGCATGTACTGGCAACACATGAAAGTAAAAACCCCGATGCAATAAAAATACTGATGATCGGCCATCTAGATACGGTATTTGCCAAAAACGATAACTTTACTACCTACAAACAACTTGATGCCGATACAGCCAGTGGCCCAGGCGTTGCCGATATGAAAGGCGGTAACACGATAATAATTACCGCACTTAAAAGCTTACAAGCCCTTAATTTACTCGAAAATGTAAGCATAAAAGTATTATTGACTGGCGATGAAGAAAGCAGCGGTCGCCCACTTAGCTTATCTAAACAAGCTATTGTTGATGCAGCAATTTGGGCTGACGTAGCGCTTGGTTATGAAAATGGCGATAACAATATAAAAACAGCTATGGCGGCGCGCCGTGGCTATACCGGCTGGACGCTAAACGTAGCGGCAAATGCAGCGCATTCGTCACAAATATTTAGCGAAAGCGTTGGTTATGGCGCTATTTACGAAGCATCACGCATTTTAAATGATTTTAGAGAGCAACTTGCCACGCAACCTAATTTAACATTTAACCCAGGGCTTATTGTAGGTGGTACAAATGCCGACTACGACAGTGCTAATTCGTCAGCAACGACGTTTGGTAAAAGTAATGTAATAGCACAAACCGTGCATGTAGCAGGTGATTTACGCGCACTTTCGCCAAAGCAATTCGAAAACGCAAAAAGGTCAATGCAACTCATTGCTAGCAACAGTTTAAATGGCAGTAAAGCAGAGCTTATTTTTGAAGACGGTTACCCGCCAATGGCATTAACTGATGGCAATAAAAAGCTATTAGAATTATACAGCGACGCAAGCCACGATTTAGGCTTCAACAAAGTAGTAGCCGCCAACCCTCGCAATGCAGGTGCTGCTGATATTTCGTTTGCCGCAAACCATGTTGATATGGCACTTGATGGTTTAGGCTTGATGGGCAACGGCGCGCATACTAAAAACGAAACAGCCGATTTAACCAGCCTTGATAAAAACATTAAAAAAACTGCATTACTCATTTATAGATTAGGAAAACTGTAATAGTAAATGTATTTTAAAGATGAGCGTAGGCCAAATAATCACCGTCCTACGCTTGTACTTACTTTTAAGACATTATTTTAAACAATAATTCTCGCACTGTGGCCGGTTCAAACGGTTTATCACAAATAGCATCAACTCCCGCTTGAGCTATATTTGCTAGGTGCGTTTCGTTTGCCTCTGAGCTCACCATTAAAATAGGAATATGTGAGTAACTATTTGAGCTTCTAACGGCTTCTGTTAGTTCTCGTCCGTCCATTTCTGGCATATTGTAGTCGGTTACAATTAAGTCAAACGATTGGTTATTTAAGTGCTCAATAGCTTCTTTACCGTTTTCAGCTTCTATTGGTGCAGGTATTCCCATACCCGCAAGTACGCGTATTATGTGTTTACGCGCAAAGCGGCTGTCGTCTACCACTAAAACTCGCAGCAACGTTACGTCAAAATGATCAAGTTCGACTTCTTCTTCGCTTATAATATCGAGGGTTGCTTTGAGTGCCCGGGTAATGGCTTTTGCGCTAAAAGGCTTAGGCAAAATAGCCAGCACACCTGATTGGCGTAATTGCTCAAGGTATTTTTTATTACGCTCGCTCGATATAAGCATAAAAGGTTGATGCTCGGTGATAAGGTTTGATCTTATTTCTTGCAATAGTGAGTCGGCTGTCCCGTCAGATAAATACATAGAGCTTATAACTAGATCAGGGTGATAACTTGCTAATAAGCTAAGCGCTTGTGTTTGTGTAGATGCAGTTTCAACTTGTTTTACACCACTTTCTAAAAGCGATTTTATTATTATTTTTTGCTGAACCTCTGAAGGCTCTACAAGTAAAATGGACAAGTTTGCTATTGCAGTTAAGTCGCTCATTCAGATCTCTTTAGTATTATTATAATCAGGATAATAATAACATTTTTGACTCGTTAATATTATATAAAGAGATTGTAATATTTAAGAAAACATTATCAATCCCTTTAAAATATAGCACTTCTTAATTAGATTGAATGTAATCTAATGCATTCATTTTTTTATATGTGACGTTAGCGTGCAAAATATGTGCAGGCTCAGGGTCAACCACTTCAACAGGAATGTCGTAATTTCGGGCTATTTCAATTGCCATTTGCGTAATATTAACGCTAAACGAGGTGCCCATAAATACAATTTTATCGGCGTTGATCATACGCTGTTGTGCTTCTGTTATTCTGTAAAGCTCGGTGTAGTATTCGTCAAATAATAAAACAAAGGGCTTAAATGAATGGTTTAGTTCAGGCGTTTGGTGTTGAATATTAAATAGCTCAAAAAGAGACTCTTGCAGGCGGCTTTCGTCTACGCTATCCCACGGGGTGGCAAGTGGCGTGACTGGCTCCCCTTGCTCATGAAATAAGGTCATTTGATCAAGCCTGCCGTGTATAGCTATGTAATTTTTGTTACCCGCTTTGCCATCAAGCCCATCTATGTTTTGAGTAATTAGGTTTTTGTCACTTAGCCAATGGTGTACGTCGTTTGGGCCATGGTTACGATACGTTGCAAAGCGATGGTAATACCATGCTAAAAACTCTTTTGGGGCGTTTTGGTACATTGCGCGTGTTGCCATTTCCATAGGCGTATAATTTTTACTGCCAATGGTCCAATAACCATCCTCCCCTCTAAAGGTGGGAATACCACTGGCAGCGCTGACTCCCGCTCCGGTAATGTAAAGGGTATTCACTTTGGCGCCTCGTAACCGAGTACGTTAGCGCTTACTTGCTGACTGTTATCAATGCCGCCAATTCGATATAAAACCCCACTGTGCTCAAGTAAACCACGATGATCCATGCTCTTTACTTCAACAGGGGATAAAATCTGCCATTCGTTTTTTTCGATACTAAAGCGCCAAACATGGTCACTTGCAGGTGCAGGTTTGCCGTCGTAACCTATTGCGCTGTAGTTGTATGGGTTATTAGAGCCTGCCATCATATAAATATTACCATTATAGCTGGTGGCTGCCATTCGGTAGTGAGCAGTGCCCGTTGGATGTGGCAAGGTACGCCAATCTATTTTTTGTGGGTTAGTTGAATCTATTGTGCCTTTTAAGCACTGTGCTACACCTGCAAACGAGCGACGCGAATCAGGATTAGCTTGTGTTTTAACGCCATCACAAATAACAATGGTGTTAGCACTAATAGCAGCGGCTTGGCCAAATACAGGCTCACCTAAAAATGGCGAGGCTTGTTGCCATGTATTATTTTGCGTGTCGTATACTTGCACTAAGTTTACGTTGCCGTCGTTATGCCAACCGCTAATTAGATAAATGTAACGCGCTTTGTAGCTCAGCGCGACGCTATCGTCTACGGGTACTGGCATGCTCGCAAGATGAGTGTAGGTATCTTTTATTACGTCGTACTTATATACGTCGGGGCTTGAAACTTCAGTATGATCCTCTGCTACCGTATAGCCGCCAAACACATAGGCGTACTCGCCTAAGCCGACTGCGGTGCTTGCTAAGCGCCCTTTTAATGGCAAGCTTGAAGGCACACCAGTTTTAGATTGCCACTGTGAATCGCCAACTTTAAGCGCCCACACTTTGTTATGTACGGACGAGTATTGTTTATCGCCCCCCAGCCCCATAAAGCTTAAAAAATAGGTTTGGTTTTGTACTGTAACTTTAGCCACAGCATTATTAGCAACTGGCTCTGGTAAAGCGGGAAGGCTTGCTAACGCAAGAGAAAAAAGAAGGCTCATAAGGCAAATAATTTAATAAGAATTAATACGCTCAGATTAAATTATTTTAGCCTTATGAGCCAGTATTGTTATATCTAAATAATCAAACGCTTTTGATTAGTAACCATATTAGTAGGCAATACTAATATGCTGATTTACGTACGCTGCATTTTGCGCTTCATCAACCATTGCGCTTGCATAATCAGTGACCAATATATTGCTTTCGCCTGCATCATTAGTAAAAAATGTATTACTGCCGATACGGTAATTGTCTTCATTATCACCCAGACATAACTTGTGCAGTTTATTTATCAAGGAACTACCTACAAACTGCTGTAAGAGCATTTATAGATTTTTTAGCGCAGCACTGGAAACCGATATTAAAAAATATGTCAGCAAGTAAGGCATTGTAGTTAAGGACGCTGTGACTATTGTTTAAGCTAAGGTGATAGTTCAGCTTAGTTATTGAGGTAAATAGGTTACGTTGTCTAAGCCTCGTTGTTTATTTTTGTACATAGCTTGATCAGCATACTTTATGAGTTCGTGATCTGTTTGGCCGTGCTCGGGGTAGTTTGCAATTCCTATACTGGGTGAAATATTTAGTAATACGTCATCTAACTTAAAGACGGCTTTAAACTCAGTGAGGACTTTATTTTTTATTCTGACGGTTTCGTGGCTAGAACTTAAGTTATCTAAAATAATTAAAAATTCGTCTCCGCCTAAACGCCCTACTGTGTCGTAATGCCTTACTGACGCTGAAAGCCTTTTAGCTATAGCGCATAAAAGCTTATCGCCAATTTCGTGTCCGTGAGTATCGTTTACTGCTTTAAAGCCATTTATGTCTATAAACAGTAAAGAAAAAAACGTGTTGTTTGTAGTTGCACTAATAATTACTTTTTCTAATCGATTCATCAATAAAGATCGATTTGGTAGGCCAGTTAACACATCGTGCCGTGCCATATAATGGAGTTGATCTTCCATTACTTTACGTTCAGTTATATCGTGCGCGACAGCAATTCTTACTTGATGTTGCTCTGACCAACGAACAGACCATAGTATATGAACTACTTGACCATCTTTTCTCATCCAACGGTTTTCAAAGCGAGGGTTCACCATTTCGCCAGACAACAGCGAAGTTACGGCATTATGCGTTTTATAATGATCACCTTCGTAAACGTAATTAATCATTTTTGTGCCAACAACTTCATCGGCCGTATAACCAAATATTTGCTCAAATGCTGCGCTTACAAAAACAAATGTGCCTTGTTTATCTACCACGCATACGGCATCAAGCATTAAATTGAGTACTTCTTCTACATTAATTAATTCATTTTTTTCCATACTTTGGTGCCTTCAAAGCAAAACCAAGCGAATTTAAGTATTCTATATACCTTTAATAAAAGCAAAGGTAATTGAAACTACAATAATAGTTAATACAAAGTTAGATTAATCGTGCACGTATAATTAATAGTGCCCTTGTAAAAGCATGAAATGCAAAGTTAAATAATCAATAAGCGCAAAATACTTTGAAGTCCTTCAAAAATAGACTAAATTTTAAATAGTATATAATCATATAACTCTCAGTAACTTCTATTTTTTGACTCTTTAATAAATGTAATTGTATAAAATTTATCTACTTTATTTTTTTAAATTTTACTGTTTTATTGGCCAAAGTTAAATTTTTTAACTACTACAAAATTAGTTGTTTTGATTTAATCGCATTTATACTTTTACGCTGTTAATGTATGTTAATATTGTGTGATATCACATGTATTACAAAAACAGTCATTGTTTTTGATTTTTTGATTGCGCAGGAGACTTTTGGGTGAAAATATCACAACGTTTATTTTGGCCATTACTTTTTGTGTGCCCTCTTGTAACGGCTGAGCCGTTTGAAGATGAAGATCTCGATCTTGATGCTTTAATGGGTATGGATGTGCAAGCGACTTCTGCGATGAAAAGAGCACAATCAGCATTTGATACCGCTTCATCTATTTATGTATTAAGTAAAGAACAAATTACTAAATCTGGTGCTACATCAGTACCTGAAGCACTAAAAATGGTGCCGGGTTTAATTGTCCGTCAGCTCGATAACAATCAATGGGCTATTTCCTCAAGAGGCATTGCCTCTCGCTTTTCAAGCAAATTATTGGTTATGATTGACGGACAAAGCTTATATACCCCAAAGTTTGCCGCTGTTTATTGGGAAACACTCAACGTTCCTTTGTACGATATTGAACGTATTGAAGTTATACGCGGACAAGGCGGATTACTTTGGGGAAGTAACGCAAATAATGGCGTGATTAATATCATTACTAAAAATAGTATTGATACTCGCGGTGGATACGCAAGTGTAACAACTGGTAATCAAATAAATGTTGATGCTAATCTTCGCTACGGTGGTGATATAAGTAACAAAGGCAGTTATCGTGTGTATGGGCACTTAAAAGATGCGAATGAATCCCAAAAAGGCATCTCACTTCCCCCTAATGACACAACCAAACAAAACTCTTTAGGTTTTAGAGCTGACTTTACTCCTAACGATGCATGGTCCGGGTTACTTCAAGGTGATGTAACTCATTCCACACTTGGCCAAAACTACCGAGGTGTTGTCGATGAAACCAACGAAAACATTTCATTTTCAGATGATTTAAAGCGAACAGACTCGCGCATAATGGCGCGCCTTGAAAACAGAATGTCGCCAGATGCGAATCAAATGCTACAAATTTCTTGGCTTAAACAAAATGGTTCTCAAAATTATATTAAAGAAGACTTTGAATCGATAGATATTGATTATCAAATGAACTTTATATACCAATCTCTACAGTTAGATTGGGGGTTGAACTACCGATACAATTCTATATCTTTCGCAGAAAGCGTATTTTTAGATAGCGATAAAAACTTTGATAGCCTCAAACAATATGGTGCACTTGTTCAAGCTCAATACAATGTGACTCCTGACACTCTCGACTTTATTATTGGTACTAAGCTTGATCATAACGATTTAACTGGCTGGGAAAATCAACCATCAGCAAGACTTATATACAAACCAGTAGATAACCACCTTACTTGGGGCGCAATATCGCGAAGTGTACGTACACCAACATTAATTGAATTTAACGACAACTTTAAAGTTAATGGTACAGAAATTAAAGATCTTACCGGTTTAAGTTCAGGCTTTGACCAAATAGACGACTACCGAATTGCAACCTACCTAAATGGTAATGACAAAGTTAAATCAGAAAACTATCTATCTTATGAATTAGGCTACCGTTTTACTGCTAACGATTGGTCATTAGATCTTTCTACTTATTATACCGATGCTAAAAACGTAGCGGTTATTGATATGAATACGCATGCTGAACAATTCACTCCTATACTTAATTTATTTCTAGCAGGGAAAATTCCAGAAGTATTTCAAGCACTAACAATGACTCGTATAGATTTAGACTTTGCATCTGTAGCAGACACAACCACTAAAGGGTTCGACTTAGTAGTATCATGGCAACCAATTGATAATCTCAATACTGAGTTTGGTTATAGTTACACCGATTATAACTACGATTTACCTCCTAGAGTAGAGCCCGCTATCGGGTATGACTCTAAAAACAGGCAGTTATTTGCAAAAGCCGATTATTCTTTTTTAACCAACCATAATGTGTTTGCGACATTACGAGCAGTAAACTCAAATGCATATAATACTGATAATTACACAACGCTAGATATTAGTTGGAATTGGCAGGTTACTCCTGTGTGGTCTACTGCAGTTTCGGGTAAAAACCTATTTTCAGGTTCACATATTGAGTACAGTAATACGCGCGAAACCTATACATTACCAAACTATATTGATGAATGTATTACGTTTACAATTTCAGCAAATTTCTAAGCTAATTAGATGATTAAATTAAGAAGTCTAATTCACAGAAGCTTAATAGCCTTGGTACTTTTAAGTACCAGCGTTGACGCTGTTGAAAAAGAATACATGCTAAAAGCAGGCTTCTTGTATAACTTTGCACGTTTTGGACACTGGGATTCTCATTTAGAACCCCTTGATCAATTTACTATTTGTAGCCCTGATAAATACTTTATTGATGTGGCTAACACCGCTCTAAAAAATCGCACTATAAAAAAATTACCTTTGCATAATAAATTAGTCACTCTTGATGAAGTCACAACATCTGCGTGTAATATGCTATTTATCACCTCAGATACATTTGCTCAGTGGCAAAACATAACTCCTTTAGATCTAAAAAATATTATGGTCATTGGTGAAACAGACTCATTTATTGAAAATGGCGGCCATATCAGATTCTTTCTTTCCAGTGGTAAAATTCGCTTTGAAATTGCACCACAACAGCTTAAAGATGCAGGCATTACTATGAGTTCAAAAGTACTACGACTTGCACGCGTTGTAGATAGGTAATGCAATGAAAAAACTATTTGCATTAAATACAATGAGCAAAAAATTATTATTTATCTTAATGAGTGTCGCACTTGTATCTACCGCAATAGTGACAATTGTATTTAGTGCTTATGAGATCAGCAGCGCTAAAGAGGAACAAATAGAAAGCTTAGGTTCTCTGTCAAAAATGCTCTCTCCGAATATAACTACTGCACTTATGTTTGACGATATAGACGCAGTACAGGAACTTATAAACCCAATACTGATGCGTGCAGATGTCATTAGTATAATAGTAATGAGTACGACTGGTGAACAACTAGCTATTGCGCACACCGAAGATACACAAACAGAACAAAGCATTGAAGTTAATACTTTACTTCAACTTGATATGTATAATTATGGTGTATTAAAGATACGTGCTAACGACAGCTATATTAAAGAAAGAATCACTTTTTATACCAAGTTTATAATGATCCTGATGGTATTTACCTTTGCGGTTAGTCTTATTTTGTCGCTTTTATTAAGACGTAAATTTTTAAACCCAATTTTATATTTAGCACAAACAGCCAGTAAAATAACCACATCACATGACTATAGTTTACGCGCAGAACAACTATCACAAGATGAAGTAGGACAGTTAACATCTTGTTTTAACGATATGTTATACAACATTGAGCAAAGAGAAAGTTCATTAGAAAACCAAGTTAGGCTTCGTACTAATGAACTTGAAAATGCAAATATTCAGTTGCAACAATATGCTTACCAAGACGGGTTAACCGATTTACCAAATAGACGGTATTTTTACGAGAAACTACAAAGCTTAGTAAGCGTTGAAGGAATGAAATTCGTACTTATATTTATAGATTTAGATGGTTTTAAAGAAGTAAACGACAGCCTTGGGCATGACTACGGTGATTTATTATTACATCAGGTAGCAACGAGGCTGCAAAGCTGTATAACAACAAAAGATACAGTAGCACGCTTAGGTGGAGACGAATTTACATTAATTTTAGAGGGTGTAAGTTGCCCTGATGAAGCATCAAAAATTGCCAAAGCTGTAAAAAGTAGTTTAATGCAGAGCATTAAAATAAAAAAAGAAACAATCTATGTTACCGCAAGCATAGGTTTAACATTTTTCCCTACTGATGGTTTAACAGTAGAAGAGCTCGTTAGACGTGCTGATCAAGCGATGTATTTATCTAAAAATAAAGGGCGGAATCGCTATGAGTTTTTCTCCTATGCTATCGAAGAAAAAGCCACAGAAAAGCGTCGCCTAATAGAAGAGATACGCACTGCAATTGTTAAAAACCAATTTGAATTATATTACCAACCTATATTTTCAATTGATGGGAAATCAGTACCAAAAGCTGAAGCCCTTATTCGTTGGAACCACCCTGAACGAGGCTTAATAGGGCCAAACGAATTTATACCTATCGCTGAAAAAAACGGATTAATAAACGACATAGGCCAATGGGTAAAATCTCAAGCAATTCAAGATACCGTCCAATTCAATGTTTTAAGTGAAAAGACAATTCAAGTCAGTGTAAATACATCACCTCTTGAAATTGACCGCGCTGGTTGCTGGGTGGATGAATGGATTGTTGCAAGTAAAAAGTACCAACTACCCGCCAACACTATTTTAATTGAAGTCACTGAAAATACCTTAATGGATCCAGATTCATCAATACAGCGACAATTAAAACGCTTAAGCACTATTAATATAGACATAGCGATTGACGACTTTGGTGTTGGTTATTCTTCTTTGGCGTATTTACAGCGCTTAGATATAGATATTTTAAAAATAGATCGCTCATTTATAAGCGATATTGAATCAAACGATAATAGTATTGCTCTCGTGAAGGCTATTATCACTATGGCTCATAACCTAGATGTAATGGTGGTAGCGGAAGGTGTTGAAACACAAAAACAGTATGATCTATTAAAGCAGCTTGCTTGCGATTATATTCAAGGCTACATTTTTTCAAAGGCAATTACTAAACAAGAGTTTATAGAAAAGTATATAATACCGATCCGCAATAATACTTAATCATTTTGCGGGGCTAAATGTGTCGCTACCTGTGTTAAAAAATTCTCATTTAGAACAACTAAATAGCAAATTTTTTGCCTAGCTATCAACACGTTTTTCCATCCTCAAAATAGATCACTTAATTAAGCGAATTGGTATAAAACAAAAAGAAGTGATCTGATTTATGTCCATCTTGCTGGATTTTAGCAATTCAACACAGAGCACCCACTAACTCTTCAATTAAAATTCATATATTCAAAGCTTAATCCCAAGCTATAACCAGCGAGGGACTAGTTGCTTATACTCTTTATATTGTGTTGAAAAGCGATGAGCTAAATGAGCTTCTTCAACTAACGTCTGTCTATATATAGCTATAAAACCAATAACCAAACAGGTCAAACTAAATATACTAGGTAAGGCTAAAAAGAAACCCACCTGTGCAGCTACAACACCTAAATACATCGGATTCCTAGAGTATTCATATAGTCCTGATGTTTTAAGCTCATGCGGCCCCTTAGGATCAATTCCTGAACGCCAAAGTGCCGCCATATGAAAATGTACAAACATCGTCAAAATAAAACCTGCACTCAATAAAATATCGCCAAATAATACACCTGGCCAGCCATTGAGAATTGGGAATAACCCAAGGTAGCTATCTAACTCAGGTACAAACACTCTAATTACACATATAAACCAAATAGCAGCTCTGAAAAACTTAAAAACCATATGGTTCCACCAACTAGTACAAAACTTATCTCCGGGATAAATAACGCCTGATGGTGTGTCTCTATTTTTATAAATAATTCTAAATGTATAAAACCCCGCAACAAAAGTATAAAAAATAGCTAAGTAAATACGTGTAAATTCAACTAGCGAAGTAGAGTCATCTAAAAATGTTTCATAGGGCATCTAGTTACAGCTCACAATCATTATTGGTAGTAATTTTAAAACAACTAACTCAATAAATTTTAGTTATAAGGTCATGAAATTATATTAGTATTCATTGTCTTCATAAACAAGTTAAGTCAGAGGTTTGTTAACGAGTAATCATTAACTAACACCATTAATTTAAAATAACTTCGACTTATGAGGAGCTCATACTTTTTATATAATACCAATCTGCTTATATATTTGAATTGATATTATTCACTCATATTTTTACATTCTATATATGCAAAAAACGACTATTTCGGTTAGGACTTTCTTTAATTCGAAGCTTTGTACAGTGCAATAAGTGCCCTCGGCGTTAGGAAGTCACAGTGAAAAACTACACTCGCATCGGCGATGCCACTTTAACTCGTTAAATTAAGTAGATTATTCACTGAGAGACGCTTCGCTCTAGAGGAATACCTGAATCACTTTTCTAAAAATGTAAAAAGCCCAGCTCGTTAGTTTCGGGAGCTCTACAACTTAATGCTTGTGTGATGTCATGATACCTTCAGCGGTGGAGAGCCACGTAGCAAATGCTACTGTATTGGCCGACTAAGATATTGAGGGATTTTGTTGTGATTTTAACGTCGGGATTCGCTGCGCTTGCCCGACCTGCGTGCTAGGTGTTGATGTGAGTGTGTGTTAATTGCGCGCATTTCACTTTTCTGCAGACGTAAAAAAGCCCGAATCGTTAGATTCGGGCTTTCTACAATTTGAAGCCTGGTAATGTCCTACTTTCACATAGCAAATGCTACACTATCATCGGCGCTGTTTCGTTTCACTACTGAGTTCGGCATGGAATCAGGTGGGTCCAAAACGCTATTGTCACCAAGCAAATTAGGTGCAAAGAATCAATGACAAGCACGTAGTGCTACCATTTTCTTTGCGCAAGGTGCCTCAACTTTAACGCTACGCGCTAAGAGTCACCTCTTGAATTTGGAAAATATCTGATAATATTTTTTAAGTCTTTCTTAAGTAATATCTACTTTAGTCATATTAACTTCTTCGCTTGTTTCACTATCACATAAAACGCGTTTGGCGTTGTATGGTTAAGCCTCACGGGTAATTAGTACAAGTTAGCTTAATGGCTCACACCACTTCCACATCTTGCCTATCAACGTTGTAGTCTTCAACGGCCCTTCAGAGACTTTAAAAGTCTAGTGAGAACTCATCTCGAGGCCTGCTTCGCGCTTAGATGCTTTCAGCGCTTATCAGTTCCGAACGTAGCTACCGGGCAATGCCATTGGCATGACAACCCGAACACCAGCGGTTCGTTCACTCCGGTCCTCTCGTACTAGGAGCAACCCCTCTCAATTCTCAAACGCCCACGGCAGATAGGGACCGAACTGTCTCACGACGTTCTAAACCCAGCTCGCGTACCACTTTAAATGGCGAACAGCCATACCCTTGGGACCGACTTCAGCCCCAGGATGTGATGAGCCGACATCGAGGTGCCAAACACCGCCGTCGATATGAACTCTTGGGCGGTATCAGCCTGTTATCCCCGGAGTACCTTTTATCCGTTGAGCGATGGCCCTTCCATTCAGAACCACCGGATCACTATGACCTACTTTCGTACCTGCTCGACGTGTCTGTCTCGCAGTTAAGCTGGCTTCTACCATTACACTAACCGTACGATGTCCGACCGTACTTAGCCAACCTTCGTGCTCCTCCGTTACTCTTTAGGAGGAGACCGCCCCAGTCAAACTACCCACCAGGCACTGTCCGTAACCCCGATTCAGGGGCCAACGTTAGAACATCAAAACTACAAGGGTGGTATTTCAAGGTTGACTCCACAACAACTAGCGTCGCTGCTTCAAAGTCTCCCACCTATCCTACACATGTAGGTTCAATGTTCAGTGCCAAGCTGTAGTAAAGGTTCACGGGGTCTTTCCGTCTAGCCGCGGGTACACAGCATCTTCACTGCGATTTCAATTTCACTGAGTCTCGGGTGGAGACAGCGTGGCCATGGTTACACCATTCGTGCAGGTCGGAACTTACCCGACAAGGAATTTCGCTACCTTAGGACCGTTATAGTTACGGCCGCCGTTTACCGGGGCTTCGATCAAGAGCTTCTCCCTAAGGATAACCCCATCAATTAACCTTCCGGCACCGGGCAGGTGTCACACCGTATACGTCATCTTGCGATTTTGCACAGTGCTGTGTTTTTAATAAACAGTCCCAGCCACCTGGTCACTGCGGCTCCCGTCCGCTTAGAGAGCAAGTCTCATCACAGATAGGAGCGTACCTTCTCCCGAAGTTACGGTACGATTTTGCCTAGTTCCTTCACCCGAGTTCTCTCAAGCGCCTTAGTATTCTCTACCTGACCACCTGTGTCGGTTTGGGGTACGATTCCATATAATCTGAAGCTTAGAGGCTTTTCCTGGAAGTATGGCATCAGCAACTTCATCACCGTAGTGACTCGTCTCGTGTCTCAGGTTTAATGTTTGTCCGGATTTACCTAAACAAACGCCCTACTCACTTTCACATAGACTACCAACGCTATGCTTGCTTAGCCTGCTCCGTCCCCCCATCGCAATTATATCGAGTACAGAAATATTAATCTGTTTCCCATCGACTACGCCTTTCGGCCTCGCCTTAGGGGTCGACTTACCCTACCCTGATTAACATGGGATAGGAACCCTTGGTCTTCCGGCGTGGGAGTTTTTCACTCCCATTATCGTTACTCATGTCAGCATTCGCACTTCTGATACCTCCAGCATACCTCCCGGTACACCTTCAACGGCTTACAGAACGCTCCCCTACCACTCAGAATAAATTCTGAATCCGCAGCTTCGGTGCATAGTTTAGCCCCGTTACATCTTCCGCGCAGACCGACTCGACCAGTGAGCTATTACGCTTTCTTTAAAGGATGGCTGCTTCTAAGCCAACCTCCTGGCTGTCTGGGCCTTTCCACATCGTTTCCCACTTAACTATGACTTTGGGACCTTAGCTGGCGGTCTGGGTTGTTTCCCTCTTCACGACGGACGTTAGCACCCGCCGTGTGTCTCCCGGATATTACTTTACGGTATTCGGAGTTTGCAAAGGGTTGGTAAGTCGGGATGACCCCCTAGCCTTAACAGTGCTCTACCCCCGTAAGTATTCGTCCGAGGCTCTACCTAAATAGATTTCGGGGAGAACCAGCTATCTCCCGGTTTGATTAGCCTTTCACTCCTAGCCACAGGTCATCCCCTAACTTTTCAACGTTAGTGGGTTCGGTCCTCCAGTTGATGTTACTCAACCTTCAACCTGCCCATGGCTAGATCACCGGGTTTCGGGTCTATACCTTGCAACTATTCGCCCAGTTAAGACTCGGTTTCCCTACGGCTACCCTATTCGGTTAACCTCGCTACAAAATATAAGTCGCTGACCCATTATACAAAAGGTACGCAGTCACCCAACAAGTGGGCTCCTACTGCTTGTACGTACACGGTTTCAGGTTCTATTTCACTCCCCTCACAGGGGTTCTTTTCGCCTTTCCCTCACGGTACTGGTTCACTATCGGTCAGTTGGGAGTATTTAGCCTTAGATGATGGTCCACCTATATTCAGTCAAAGTTTCACGTGCTCCGACCTACTCGATTTCACTTAAAATGTCTTTTCATGTACGGGACTATCACCCTGTATCGTGGCGCTTTCCAGCAGCCTTCCATTAACACATAATAAGCTTAAGGGCTGTTCCGATTTCGCTCGCCGCTACTTTCGGAATCTCGGTTGATTTCTTTTCCTACGGGTACTTAGATGTTTCAGTTCTCCGCGTTCGCCTCGTTAACCTATGTATTCAGTTAACGATACCTGCAAGCAGGTGGGTTTCCCCATTCGGAAATCTTAGTCTCAAGCGCTTTTTACTAGCTTGACTAAGCTTATCGCAAGTTAATACGTCCTTCATCGCCTCCAACTGCCAAGGCATCCACCGTGTACGCTTAGTCACTTAACCATACAACCCAAACGGGTCTTTGTTTTGTGACAGTTTAACTTCGCCAGAAGTCAATATTGAATACTAAAGTAGATACCAATCAATCAACTCCTAAGAGTTAACTAAATGGCACTGAATGGTACTGCTACCATTCTTTTTTTACTTTTGAAAACTCTTGATAAATACAATGTATCTATCAGAATTTTATTATCAGCTTTTCCAAATTTTTAAAGAGCATATTAATTAGTTATCCCGAAGGACACGCACTAATTAACAATCATCTGTGTGGACACTACGAACAAATAAGTTCTAAATCGTATAAGGAGGTGATCCAGCCCCAGGTTCCCCTAGGGCTACCTTGTTACGACTTCACCCCAGTCATGAATCACTCCGTGGTAAACGTCCTCCCGAGGGTTAGACTATCTACTTCTGGAGCAACCCACTCCCATGGTGTGACGGGCGGTGTGTACAAGGCCCGGGAACGTATTCACCGCGTCATTCTGATACGCGATTACTAGCGATTCCGACTTCATGGAGTCGAGTTGCAGACTCCAATCCGGACTACGACGCACTTTAAGTGATTCGCTTACTCTCGCGAGTTCGCAGCACTCTGTATGCGCCATTGTAGCACGTGTGTAGCCCTACACGTAAGGGCCATGATGACTTGACGTCGTCCCCACCTTCCTCCGGTTTATCACCGGCAGTCTCCTTAGAGTTCTCAGCATTACCTGCTAGCAACTAAGGATAGGGGTTGCGCTCGTTGCGGGACTTAACCCAACATCTCACAACACGAGCTGACGACAGCCATGCAGCACCTGTATCAGAGTTCCCGAAGGCACCAAACCATCTCTGGTAAGTTCTCTGTATGTCAAGTGTAGGTAAGGTTCTTCGCGTTGCATCGAATTAAACCACATGCTCCACCGCTTGTGCGGGCCCCCGTCAATTCATTTGAGTTTTAACCTTGCGGCCGTACTCCCCAGGCGGTCTACTTAATGCGTTAGCTTTGAAAAACAGAACCGAGGCTCCGAGCTTCTAGTAGACATCGTTTACGGCGTGGACTACCGGGGTATCTAATCCCGTTTGCTCCCCACGCTTTCGTACATGAGCGTCAGTGTTGACCCAGGTGGCTGCCTTCGCCATCGGTATTCCTTCAGATCTCTACGCATTTCACCGCTACACCTGAAATTCTACCACCCTCTATCACACTCTAGTTTGCCAGTTCGAAATGCAGTTCCCAGGTTGAGCCCGGGGCTTTCACATCTCGCTTAACAAACCGCCTGCGTACGCTTTACGCCCAGTAATTCCGATTAACGCTCGCACCCTCCGTATTACCGCGGCTGCTGGCACGGAGTTAGCCGGTGCTTCTTCTGTCAGTAACGTCACAGCTAGCAGGTATTAACTACTAACCTTTCCTCCTGACTGAAAGTGCTTTACAACCCGAAGGCCTTCTTCACACACGCGGCATGGCTGCATCAGGCTTGCGCCCATTGTGCAATATTCCCCACTGCTGCCTCCCGTAGGAGTCTGGGCCGTGTCTCAGTCCCAGTGTGGCTGATCATCCTCTCAAACCAGCTAGGGATCGTCGCCTTGGTGAGCCATTACCTCACCAACTAGCTAATCCCACTTGGGCCAATCTAAAGGCGAGAGCCGAAGCCCCCTTTGGTCCGTAGACATTATGCGGTATTAGCAGTCGTTTCCAACTGTTGTCCCCCACCTCAAGGCATGTTCCCAAGCATTACTCACCCGTCCGCCGCTCGTCAGCAAAGTAGCAAGCTACTTTCTGTTACCGCTCGACTTGCATGTGTTAGGCCTGCCGCCAGCGTTCAATCTGAGCCATGATCAAACTCTTCAATTAAAAAGTTTTATGTCTTTCGACAGCTCAATGAATTCTGAATTTATTTTAATATCTTTCGATATTGAATTGACTGTGCCGAATAATTACCTAAATAACTATTCTGTTGGTCACTCAGCTTTCAATTGAGACTCTAATTTGTTTGCCTCGCTACCTAAGTAGGTTGGCTGTTAGAACTCAATCTGTACGAGTGCCCACACAGATGATTGCTTTATATTGTTAAAGAACGTTTTGAGTCGCTTTAGCGTCTCAAGGGATGCGAATAATACACCCTTTATTTTTCGAGTCAACACTTAGTTTTAAACTTTCTTTTGGAAGATTTAAAACCGAAGTTTTATTTAACTCTCTGAGTAGTTCGTGCCTCGCTATGCGTTGGCGTTTCCCGTCTCAGTGGGGTCGCATTATAGGGAGATTCGAGCGGGGGTCAATGTTTTATTTCAGCTTTTTGACAATTAAATGAATTTAGTATGAAAGCTATACAAATAAAGGGCTGCAGAGCTTTTTCTGCCTATTAAACAACCAACATATGAGCAGTTAAACTATCTGCATAGATAAAACTACAATATTAGGTGCTGTTAGGCTAAGCCAACTACATTTTTTAGTTGGCGTTTAATAAAGTATTACGTATGCCGTTAATTAAAAACTATAATTAAAGCCTGCGTAATAGCGTCGTCCTGAATAGCTTGAGTTAAGTAATCGTGCATCTGTATCATCACCTAAACGCGTTACCGATTCCGACTTAGTTAAATTAATAACAGCAGCTGTTAAGCTTAGCCCTTCATACAAATTAACCGATGCATTAACATCAACCTGTTCGTATGGATCTTGATATACATTTAACCCACTATTAATGCCTAATACTGTCTCCCCTCGTTTGTTATATGAAGCGCGCACATTAAAAGCGTCACCTTCATAATAAACAGAGGTGTTGTACTGATACTTTGCACTGCCTATTAATGCCGATTGACCAAACTCTTTATCATTTACTGTTACATCTGCTTTATTGGTTTTGTTATAGGTGTAGTTTGCATAAAAACCAAAGCCATTATCAAACGCATGCTGGATAAATACTTCCGCGCCTTTAGATACTGCATCGGTACCATTACCTACAGTACTGTACGGAGCTATATTAATGGTTCCTGCATCTACTATATTATTTTTACCGGCAAAGTTTTGCTCTACATCAATTACCAGTGGCACAACAAAGTTATCTACTTTCTTATGAAAAAGTGCCAATCCAACCGCAGAACCCTTTGCATAATAATACTCAATAGATAAGTCAGCCTGCACCGATTCAAATGGCTTCAAGTTTTTATTACCACCACTGCCGCTAAAACCTGGCTGTTCATTAAATGCAGCTCTATCATTTGCCCATTCATCCGATACAAACGTAATACGCTGCTGCGCACCTAAATCGCTGTAATCAGGACGAGACATTACTTTTGCTATTGCCCCACGAATAACTAAATCGTCAGTTGCATCCCACGCTATATTAAAGCTTGGTAGTATTTGAGTGTCTTCGTTTTGCTGAGTGACTAATTGATAGTCTTCTACAAAGCGTGCGTCACCAGTTACTGGCTCGCCTGTTTTGTCATTTGTGTGATCTAATTGGTAGGTATATAAGTCGGTAGATGAAGTAAATATTTTTGTTTGCACAACACGCACGCCCAAATTACCTCTTACTTCACTAAACTCAAAATCGCCTTGAATATAAAAAACAGATATTTTTTCTTCAATGTCGTAAACAAAGTTATCTTCAATACGTGTATAAGGTACATAGCTAGTAGTAACCATATCGCGATATTTATCCCAGTCGATACTTGGCATTTGGTTTATATCAAAACCCCCTACTATATTACTCTCACTAGTAAATACATTTTGAGCTAATGGCATTCCACCATTCCATTGGTAGCTGTCAAAACGCGTAATACCTTGCTCGCTTGCTTCGCCCGCAGCAATATCAAAATTAGGATCTAAAAAGAAGGTATTGCCAGTTTCACGATGAAGCGTGGAGTTACGATATTTGACACCGGTTCTAATTGTTTTTAAAAAGCCCCAATCAACATAAAGATCCACATCAGCTTGGTAATAATCTTCTTCTAACTCACTGCGTACAAAACTTGAGTTTGAAGAGCCCGAATCACGACCGCCTCCAATTCCACTTTGCAAGTTAGCTAGTGTATTTGGGTCAATATTAAGTGATACATTATTTTGATTGAGTGACCAGCCAGCCGTTTGAGCAGCATTTTGAATAGCAATGGCGTTTTCGCCCGCGTTTGAACTTTTATATGCAGCTTCCCAACTTTCTTCTGGTCCTCCTTCTGATTTTGTATTACCCACGACAAAACGCGCTTTAAAATTATCGCCTTCATAAGTTAAATTAAAATCAAAGGTATTGGAGGTGGATTCTTCACGTACATAACTGCCGCGCATCCACGGAAACTGCATATCACTTTCAATATCGCTTGCCATTGCATCGTATTGCATACCTGTAACAATAGCGCCCGACTCATCAAGGTTTACATCCGTTAAAAAATCAGAATTTAAAGACCACTCTGGTATATCAATCACAGATTCTGTTCTGTCTTGGCCGAGTGTAAAGCCAAAGTAATTAAATCCAAGCTCTAAACGATTTGTTGGTCGCCACTGCGTACTAAATTGAATTCCTTCGCGCTCACGTTTTTCGTTAAGGACTGAACCTCGCACAACTTGTGGAAACCAAACGCCATCGTAACTGTTACCGTTTGCATCATTAATAGCATCCCACCCATTATTGTTATCAACTGCGTTACCGTTTATATCTGTAGGTTGCCCAGTACCAGTATAGCGCCATATATTTGCATCAGTTCCGCCCGAAAGTGTTCTGTTTGTTCGCTCCTGATACGTATAGCCAACTAATACACCAACGTTTTCGTCGTCATTTTTCCATGAATACAAACCCGTAAACTGCGGTTCGTACTCTTTTGTAACATCAGCGTAAGTACTCTCTACATTAAATACACCTGAGTTTGCATCCATACTCAAAGGCTTTCGGCTATGCATTAATACAGTACCACCAACCCCTCCTTCATCTAAGCGTGCCTCTGGCGATTTATAAACCTCTACACTTTCAATCATCGAAGACGGTAACAAAGCATAATCAAACGAACGCGAAGGCTCTCCCGGAGAAGACGCAATAAAATTACCATTAAGCTGTGTAAAAGTTAGCGCCGACGACAAACCACGAATACTGACTGATGAACCTTCTCCGCCGTCACGCTCAATTACCACACCAGGTACACGCTGAAGAGAGTCCGCAACGTTTTTATCAGGGAACTTCCCAATGTCTTCCGCTGTAATTGCATCAACCACTGAGCCAGACATGTGTTTTACATCTAAGTTTTCGGCCATACTTGAACGGATGCCACGTACCTCTATTACTTCCATATCTTTTGTGTGCTGCGAGTTTTCGTTTTCTTGCGCTGCAAAAGCACACGTAGAACCCAAAGCAGAAAAAATTGATACATAAAATGATGACTTACAAAACGTTGAAAAAGGGAAAGGGTATATACTTGCTACTATCATGTGAGAGGCTGTTCCATTTAAATCTGCTCATAAAACTAAAGCGAGAAGTTAGTCCTTTTACGCAAATTATTCACGTAATGGCAAAAATTGTTCCCAATTCTACACAGCCAAACTTAACCGTTTGTTAACCAACAATATTAAATTAAATAAACGTCTCTTTTAACTGTATTTATACCTATTAAATGAAAGTTAAAACCCAGCCCACACATCAAAGCCGCTCTCAATTAATAAACTAAGAGCGGCTTTGTTGTATTTAATAGCTTAATAAAATAATTACGGTGCATAAATCATAGAGTGTATAGAAAAAACAAAGGGGATAATTAGGTGTGGTAGTCAGCAGCTTACATTTTAAAAAGCAAAGCTGCCGAATAATATTTAAAAAGTAGAAAACCCTAAAGATCAGATGACTTTTCAAATATAGCAATAACCTCTGAAAGCTCGAGTAATGTCGGCTTTCCACCATAATAATTGGTATCTATATGATAACTATTACCCACCCAAAAAGGTGCTTTAGTTGAGTTATGTCCATGTATTGAAAAGTCGACTCCATGACTTTTAACTACCTTATTTTGTTTAACTACTTCGCGATCCCACAATAGAGATTGCACAATCACCGATTTATCATCAGGGTAATTTTCCCAATCCCACGATTGGGCAAATGTATGAGACAACCCAATTTTATAGCCGCGATATTCAAGTACTATTGAAAGAGGCTTAGTTAATAACTCATCGCACATAACATTGAGCTTTTCACTCGATACCGACTTGTGCCAATTGCCACCATTGTCAGTCCATAATTTAAAAGCCGCTTCATCATTACTTAATAGTGATTCCAACATTAAATGCTCATGATTACCTAATATCATACATGCCCTAATGGCTTGTAAGTATGTAAATAAGTCATATGTTTTATCCCCGCGATCAACAAAATCGCCTAGGCAAAACAAAGTATCTCTTTCAGGGTTAAAATTTACGTTATTAAGTGCGCTTTTTAAGGCAGGTAAATCACCATCAAGATCGCCAATTACAAATACTCGGAACTCATCATTAATAAATATGGCTTGCTTTGAAGATACAGCCTGAATAGCATTAATACCTATATGCAAAATAGACTCCTATAGAATGCAATCTAAAACTTAGATTAATACTTGAGTTTATAAAGCCTTAAGGTAACACAATATAATTGATAATTAATGAAGGTAATAAGATTTGATTGAAACTAAAAATGTATGACAGCGGACTTTAACTACAAGCTAAATAAGTAATGTAGATAATTTTTAGCCAATAGTAAAAAGCGGCTTAGCAAAATACCTGAACAAGTTATAAGTTCGTTAGCAGCACAAACTTATCAGCCAGCTCATCTAAACTTTCACGCTTATTAGGATCGGGCTTTATACAGTCAATTGGACATACACTTACACAAGTAGGTTTATCATAATGCCCTACACACTCAGTACATTTATTAGCATCTATTTGGTATATCTTCGCGCCCATATAAATAGCCTCATTAGGGCACTCTGGGTCACACATATCGCAGTTAATGCATTTACTATTTATGAGTAGAGCCACTTTTTAGCCTTTTCAATTAATATCATTATAAAACAAAAAGATAGAGTTAAACTAAATGTTTTTTGACTACTTTTGATACAAGTCCAGTTCAATAATAAACCTTTATTTTTCTTTAAATCGTAGCACACATTCGTAACACACCATTTTATTTTTAGGTGTAAATTGCAGCCACGAATTATGCCTATTTTTCTCTGTGGCTTTGTTGATCTTAATCAATATAAATATCCGCAAAGCCTTTATTTATATAGGTTATAACAAAGCTAATAAATTTCTATCTAAATCGTCCTGTAGTTGTGCTTACACATAGCTATATACCGCTGTCTTTGCTTGCAAACCCTATAAAGCGCTTTTACTAGGTGGTGCAGATTGATTTCTTATAAAAGCAGGGATATCAAAAATATCAGATGGCTTTGGTTTACTAGTCGCGATGTCAGGACTTGAATCACTTTGAGTTTTATCAACGACCATTTTTGAACTCGCGCCCGTAGCAATAACTAATAGCTCATAATTGGTTGCTAAGTTTTCAATTTTTGAAACACCACAAATAACCAAAGCATTAGGACTTACCTGCTGGCGCACAGTATCTGTAATTAGATTATAACTTCCTAAAGAAATCTCATCTTTGCAATTTACTTGTATAATTACCCCCGTACTTGATGACATATCGACCTGGTTAACTAACGGGTTATTAAGTGCCCCATTGAGCGCAGTAGTAAGCTCACTTTCTTCATTGCATTTACCAACACCTAATACCGCATCGCCTTGGCAGTCCATAATTTTGGCAAAATCATTTAAATCAACGTTGATCAAACCTTGAAAACAAAGCATGTCTATTAATGATTTTATCAGTGAATGAAGTATTTGGTTGCTATGCTTAAAGGCGTCAAATAAACCAATATCATTACCTAGCACTTCAATCAGTTGATCGTTTGGGAGAGTAATAACAGCATTAGCATGCTCTTTAAGCTCATTTAAACCTGCTTGCGCTATATTACTCCTAAATTGCCCTTCACTACTAAATGGCAATGTAGCAACAAATATAATGGGTTTACCTTGCTCACTAGCAAGTTGAGCAATATACGGACTTGCGCCAGTCCCAGTACCACCACCCAATCCTGTTGCACAGAGTATTATATCGCAGCCATTAATTAACGTTAAAAGCTGATCTTTACTCTCTTCCGCAGCCTGTAAACCAACTTTAGGGTCGGCGCCGGCACCATAACCATGAGTTAGCTCAGCACCTATAAGCACAGCTTCATCACTTTGCGTATGCTTAAGCACCACTTTGTCGGTATTAACACTGTACAAGTGCGCCTGTTCAGACTCGCGTTGCTCAAAAATACTGTTAAGCGTATTACAGCCGCACCCACCAATACCAAATACACCGATTGATAAACCATCATTTTGCTGAATTAATTGGAACATAACTACTCCTTAACTTTTAAAGGAGCATAACAAATAGGTGCGTCAACTTTTGACGCACCTAAGTTTGAAATCAATTAAAGATAGTTTGTAGTGGCCGCTTTAAGCTTAGAAATAATTCTTTGTCTCAGCTTTTCCGGCTTAATCACTTCAAGCCAATGTGCACATTTAAGCAACTCATCGGTTAATTGCTCGGTATCAATAGTTTGGTAGGTAAGTAATACGTTTTTTTCATCAATACTTTGCTTGTCAGTCAGCTCACCAAGCTCAATAAATCCTTGATTAACAGCAGAGTGTTTGGGAGCTTTTACAATAAGCTCAATACACTCTTGGTTCATGCCTTTATTAATAGCACTGCGCAACGTTTTTAGTTGTTCAGCACTCGGTTCTCTACGATTTTTTTGTAGTACATGTACATTACGAATGCGATAAACCGGCATTTGATAGCATTTATCGTGAAGCGACCCCACCATAAACTGCGCCATTAAAACGCCACCTTGTTCAACTAAATTATAAAAACTCAATTCAGCAAACTTAAGCCAATGTGCCTCATCGTAAAGTACTCTAAAAAGCTCGGCACTCACAGCACGGTTGTGCTTAATTGCATGCTCAATTAGCTCAACTAACTGATTATCAATATTCACTTTTAAAGAAGGCTTAGGCAGAGTTGAAAGCCAATTAGGCACATGACCATTAAAACGTTTAAGCGCCTGCTCAGCTTTAATATGTACGGACTGTTTAGTCTCATTTGGTATCGATTGCGGTAGTAACTGCTCCAACAACAAATAATGCTCCGCTACTTCGCTGCTCATTCTTTTCGCGTTACCACCTCGCCACTGCGCATTGATAGACCAACCATAAGGTTTACTTCGCATATCTTTTTCAAGACCAAAACAACCTTGATCGTAAAGTGATTGCAGGTCACGCTGGAGCATGCGGGTTGATAATTCAACACCTCGCTGTGATAAATCATCTTGTAGCTGTTTGACTGAAATACTTAAAGGGCTGATAGGTATATATTCTAAAAGAGTTAGGTATCGAAAAGGTTTCATTTTTATTAGTCTTACCAGCTAGGACAAAATTATCTAATTTTCATAATGTGTTATTAATATCAATCAATTCAAATATCTAATTAAATTAATACATATCAAATAAACCTCTAATATAAATTTAAAATACTAGTACTTTAGTACATCTCAGATGTCGATTTTAGCTATTATTAAGGGAAATAATATGGGTATTATAATAAAGAAGAGGAAGATCTTCGGCTTTTAGTAATAAAATTTCCCGCATGTCATTTATTTAGAAAGCTAGGTTATTTTAGCTTAATGAATAACCTGCTTCTTTACCTTTTGCTAACTTTACATGTTGCAAAATGGGGTTGTTAAATCCTACTTAGTAACACTTGATTTTGTCACTGTAAGCTCTTCTACTAATTTTATAAATTCGGGTCTCTCAATAAGGTTTTTCTGTAATTCGCTAAACACCCCAAGCACTATATTTACTTGTTCTTGGTGAGTATTGGTACTCTCAAACAGAGGGAGTATTGGCTTTAAAATAATAATTGGGTGCCATTTATTGTGTTTTGCGTTTGGCTCTACAGCCGTATCTATATACTCCCAATCATTAACAAACGATTTAAGTCCCTCTTTAAATTTTTTATAATTCTCTGAATGTTTAATCGTTTCTTGGCCTGTTCGATTAAAGTCAAAAACTAAACATAATTTTAGTTCATTGTTTGTAAAGTTTTTAACCCCGTGATCCGCACCATCGAGTAACACACCACAAAATATTCCAGGAAGCCATTGCCTGCCTTTATCTTTAATCGTAGGGCAAAATTCTAGCCCAACTCTTGACTCAGTTCCTTGGCGCTTAAATACAGGCTCCATTCCTATGCTTTGTAGCGGCCATACTAGTTTTTGAGCCTCTTTGAAGATAGAGTCAACTTGTTCACTAAACTTCACGGCCTCTAAATAATTAGCAATTGAGAAGCGATTCATTGGCGTTTTTGGCCCTAATCCCTCTGATTTTAGTAATGATAAGAAATCTTCGATTGCCCAACTCGCGTGCTCATCATTTATTTTATCAGCCAAAACTATTAAGCATTTATAAATTTCCTCCCAACATAATGCGGCATCAGGCTTTTGAGCGTGCTGAAAAGAAGTAGCGGTTATTAATATTATTTTGTGGTTGTCATAAGTTTTGAGTGCATATTCTCGATAGTTTTGAAGTTGATTTAAATGCAATGGAGAATTAACCTTGTGCTCAAATACAAGCGTGCAATCATGCCAACTAATGACTAGATCAGGGAATTTATTATTAAAATTTTCCTGCGTTGAAATAAAAACATCACCATCGGGCACATTAATTGGTGGTTGCAGTTTGTTATTTATACACTCCAGTACTGCTTGTAAAACTTCTCGGTTACTTCTTAACAGCCAAGCAAACGCTTCTGTTAAAAAGTTTTCTAGTGGATCATTATTTTCTCTAGGGCGGTATTTTCTTAAATTGACTAAAAGGCTTTCCATAATTGCTACCTGTAAAATTGCTCCGCTAACTAACTTAGCAAGTTAGCCTCATTTTCGTATTAAACTAGATTAGAGTTTATTTAACTAATTTGCATGTCGACCAGCAAAGTTAGAGGAAAAGACCCACATAGATGCTTAAAAATCTGTAAGTGCATAATAATTTAAAAGTAATAACGCAATTTAGCATAGAATGCGTCACTTTCAATATTATCAATTAACCTATCAGCTATAATTACCCTAAGTTTCTGGGGGTCTGAGTATTTAATTTCCATTGAGTGAATATAAGCATTGAAATGTTTTGGGTCAGTAGCATGCAAAATTTCTTTTTTTTCATAATCTAAAAAGTACACAAAGCATCCTAATTTGAATGCGGTGCTAATTCTTGAGCTCCAAAAACGCCCATCGCTACCTCCTTTATGGAGATCTGTAATTAACACCTCCGTGCTCGCGAGTATGTGTTTGACATTACATGATCAGCTACATCTCTAGGGGTATATACCGAATCAAAGCGCGTCATAATACATTTTGTAACTTTTAAGCCTGACTTTTTAGTTATTTTGGTATTTGTTACAGCGATTAAATGAACATTTTGGGTATCATGTTTTAACAATGCGATTTTATTGTCTGATTTTACTAAATCAAAATGCCAAGCTTTTCTAATAGAACTCGCTTTTCATTAGTTGAAATACTGAGGTAGTGAGCCGAATTAACCTCTTTTAAGTTGAGGTTATAATCACTATCAGCTACGTTGCTATTAGGCTCATTTAACGCTAATACCGTTTCAAAAATATCATCATAAGAGTTCATAGCAAGAGCCTAATTTAAGCCTACATTTACTGCAACAGACTTTAAGATATTATAATATGATTTTTGGCATTATAAAAATGACGACACTAAAAAAGCGCGCAGGAATTGGGCGCTTTGCTTTTAAGACAAATACACAAGCTAAGAAAGTAAATTAAGTAAAAAAAATACAAAACTTTTGGGTATAACCGTCGCCAGTTAAAGTGACCTATAAGTCACTTTAAGGCCTTAAATGCAGCTTAATGATCCCTAAAAGGCACTTTATTATGAAAAGTAAAAAACACTAAAATGCGTTTTAATTTTTTACGCTTTTAATTTGATTTACACTCTATTGTATAGGGAGCCTGAATGAGATTAGCCAGTATCTACTTTGCTTGGCATTAACACATCTCAAACGCTTTACTCGCAACAAAATAGACACTATAGTACCCATTAACCCTATTTAAAATAGACTTTGGATACACAAGTGTCTTTTTGGAGGCTCTATTATTAATTATTTATTATTAAGCGAAGGTGATGTGCAGCTAGCTTTTGCTGAGCACCTAAAAGAACGTCGCAAAAAAGCAAAAATGTCACGCGAGGCGTTAGCTAAAAAAAGCACAGTACCTGCTTCTACAATAAAAAAGTTTGAGGTTACAGGGCTTATTTCATTTAGGCAGCTATTGCTTTTATGGCAATCTCTCGACGATTTGACTCGTTTATATGAATTAACAAAAGCGCCAACTCAAGGTAATAATGCGCCAACGTCTATTGCTCAGGTATTAAACAATGGCCTTTAAACCCATAGAAAAGCTAGAAGTAAAACGTACACTGTCAGACTCAACAGAGTTAATGGTGGGTGTACTTGCTCAAAATAGACAAGGTGTTTACTTTCAATTCGCTCAAAGCTATTTAGACACATATGGTAATCTTTCGCCATTCTCACTCGCCTTCAATAGAGATGTTCAGTTAGCACCCAAAAGCCCACATAATGGATTGCATGGGGTCTTTTCTGATTGTTTACCTGATGGGTGGGGGCTACTACTACAGGACCGTGTATTCAGACAAAATAATATAATGCCTAACTTTGTTACCGCAATGGACCGCTTATCTTTTGTTGGCCATTCGGCTATGGGAGCATTATCGTTTACACCTGAAACTCATTATGATGGCACAAATAACGATGAAGCTGGTCTTGCTACATTGGGTCAACAAGCCCAAGCAATATTTGACGGACAAACAGAAGAAGTACTTTCTGCGTTAGTGGCTGCTGGTAGCTCCGGCGGTGCACGCCCTAAAGCCCAAATTTATTTTCCTGACAATAATATACAAGAATGTAGAACAAAACCTAAAACAGGTGATGATGCTTGGTTAATCAAATTCACATCCAAAAACCTCGCTTTAGGACATGAGGAAGGGTTATGTGAAGCTGTGTATTTGAATTTAGCTGAACAAGCGGGATTAAACCCTCCTCAGAGGTTACTGGTACCCGCCCCAGAAGGGACCGGTGCAAAGCAATGGCTTGCCTTAAAACGATTCGATAGGTTTAAATTAATGGGTGATAAAATGGGCTGCAAACATATGCATAGTGCATGTGGCTTGCTAGATGCTGATTTTCGCACACCTACATTAGATTATGAGGATTTAATTAAAGCGAGCCGTGTTTTATGCAAATCACCTGCTGCAGGGCAATTACAATTTCGTCGGGCTATGTTTAATTTATTTAGCTGTAACCAAGATGACCACAGTAAAAACTGGGCTTTTTTACAAGAAGATTCTGGTGAGTGGGATTTAGCGCCTTTTTATGATGTAACTTTTAGTCCTCACCCTTTTAATGAGCATGCTACTTCGTTTGCTGGATTTGAAAAAAACCCGCCACTAAAAGCGATTCAAAAGCTGGCCTCTGCAGCAGGTTATGCAAACTGGAAACAAGTACAAGTTATAATATCTGAAATAGCAGAGATTATTTTAAACTTTAAAGACACAGCTAAAGCATTAGACGTAAATAAACAAACGATTAGTTTAATAGAGCAACAGCTTGATAACACGTACGCCATGAATAAGCATTTAACGGGTCGTTAATTGTATTAAGTTTAATAGTATTGAGCTATTTATAAAGCCTCGCTGCTTACTTTACTTGTGCCGAGGTTTTAATTTTTAAAAGTATCGTTTTATTTATACCTCTAAAAAGGCAGCGGCAACTTTATTTCTAATTAACATTTCTAAATCTATTTCAATGACTCTAACAAGCACAACTTCAAACTACTTTTAATTCATTTAGCTGATCAGATTGAGTTACATTATTTACCAGTGCTCTTATTGAGAGTTATTAAATTAAAATCACATAAAATTTGGTTGCCTAATTTCAGTTCTTCCCTCCCCCCTTAATCTCTAATGAAATTTTAAAGCGTCGCTGTTAATATTGTCTACATCCTAAACAATAAAGTAGTTCTGATGGCAGCTAGTTATTCTCTCGATGATTTACGTTACTTTTGCACCATAGTAAAATTAGGTAGCTTTAAAAAAGCATCAATAAGCCTTGATATGTCACTATCAACTTTAAGCCGTAGAATACGTTTATTAGAGCAAGCACTTCAATTAACGTTACTAAATCGAGATGCCCATCGAGTTACACTTACGCATACTGGCGAGTTATATTACGATCGCTATCGTAAACTGTTCGATGAAGTAGAGTGTATAGAGCAAGCACTTTGTGATGAGAAAGACCAACCTAAAGGGAAAATTAGGATCTGTGCCCCCATTTACATGGGTAAACACTTTTTAAGTGCTATTTTTTGTGATTTTTTACTGCAATACCCCGATATTCAACTAGATTTACGCTTTTCAAATAACCTTATTGATCTTGAAAAAGAAGGGATTGATATAGCATTTAGAGTAAGAAACCCTGCCATTGATAATTGGGTTATTAGAGAACTAAAGCTTACCCATAATATATTATGTGCTCACCTAAATCATGATTATCAATCCATCACTCATCCTGAGCAATTAGAAAAGCAACCAAAAGTTACGTGCGTTGGGTTGGTACCGTGGCAATTAAAAAATCAGCAAACGGGCGAAGAATACTGTTTTAATCCAAACACACATGTTCGATTAGAAGTTGATGAAATTCAAATGATGAAACAAGCAGTTGAGTCTGGTGTGGGTATTAGCTACATCCCTGATTATATAGCATTACCACTTATTAAAGCCGGAAAGCTTAAACACATTCTTCCTGATTGGCAAAGCAAAGGGCAGCCATTTTCTATGCTTTATCGCGACAGAAAACAAATCCCTTATCGAGTGCGATTACTTATAGAGCATACACTGCAACACTTCACTAAAATGTAGCAGTGTAGGCTTTTCACAGCAAAGTAATTAAGCTAATTCATCTTTTAAAAACTAAGCCTTAGTACAATTACACCTAAAAATGCCGTTGTTAATCCTATAACTTCTTGCCGTGTAAAAGACTCTTTTAGAATGATGCGTGAGTACAACAAAATAATTAAAATATTCATACCTGAAATCGCTGAAACTAACCCTGTATTACCAATAGCAAAAGCCGATATTATTGCAACCATGCCAGCTACATTTGTTAAACCAATCAGTAACCCGCACGAAAATGTTTTACCGGCAGACCAATACGCTTGAGAAGAGCCTTGCTCTGCTAGCATTTTTTTACGCTTTACTAACCAACTAACGGCAAAAAGAAAGCTACCAAAACCAAACATAGACGTTAAAGTTGCAAACGTATCCGCCTCAAGAAGCGTTGATTGCTTACCCATTAAATCATTAAACGCAAAGGACAGTGCCGCGAGTAATCCCCATTGCGCACCTTGTAAATTACTTAATGAGATATCGCTGGAATAGCGAATAATATAAAGACCGCCAAAAATAATAAAAAAGCCGATTAATTGAATAACAGTTAAGGTTTCTTGCCATAATAAAAAGGCAAATAAAAGCACAAATAAAGGCGTTAACCCCGACAGGATGCTAATTAAAGACGCTTTCCCAACCGAAAACCCTTTGTGCAAAAACCCATTAGCCGCAAAAGATCCAAAACCTAAAGCGAGTCCAACAGTAATGTCAGCCCAGCCGTACCATGTGTGTTCAAATATTACAGTACCTAGCGCGCTAATTATGAACCCTACAAAAAAAACACCGAATAATAATAGATTACGATTAATCTTTTTTTGCGACGTCCATTGGTACATTATTCCTCGCGCACCAAAAAAAACAGTGGCGAGTAATGCAAAAATTATCCACATATAAATGAGACCCTTTATAATTTACTTTGATAAACCCGAATAAAAAGTGGTTATTTAACATTGTTGAATGGAGTAACTATTACATAAAGGTTCAGCTGTAAAACACGTAGCCACTACAAGAGCGTTACCCGATACCTAGCTTCTACTCTATAAAATAAGCAGCTTAGGCTTCACATAATAAAATACTAGCCACACAATTACACTTTAATAAACAACAACACCAGTATATTTAATCTATAAATATTATAAACAGGCATAAGTGGCACTATAGATCTCATAAATAGCACTTAACAATTTAGTCGATTAACTTCAATCACATAGTGAGCAACTAACACACAGAAATAACAACACTTCAGTGAAAAATAACGAATTTATAAAAACATAAAAAACAGTTTTAAACTGTCATTATATCGACAATATATTTTTAACCTAAAACTCAATTGACTTTATTTTTAAACTCAATATGATTGATTTAAACAAAGAGGATAATATGTTTACTTTAATCACATACCTGCTAAAAACAAATACCACCTTCGGAATTTAAGCCGAGTGTAACCCTTACACTCGGCAGTTACACTGTACCTTAATATATTTAAATTCGATTTAGTTTTTGTGGGGATTAGTCCGTGCTTTCTTTTCTGTTCGAGCGTAAAAAATCTTTCCTGTCTAAAAATGACTTCACAGACGCAGCGGTACTATTACAACCGCTGAAGCTTGCGTATTTACTACAAGAAGTCGAGTATTCACAGCGGCCTTGGTCAAAATTCAATCCACATGTACAAATTAATAGCACGGTGGTCATTAAAAATATAACCACCGGTTTTAAGCGCCGCATAACTTTAGTGCCTCCAAGCCAACGAAGGCACTTTATTAGTGACGTATCATTTCACTCTCCTCTTGGGGTCGCTCTTTTAGGGCATAAAATAAATCATATTATTGAATATAAAGAAGCTGGGGAATCCCACCATTGGGAAATAATAGCCATTAATATTAAGGAGGAAATATAGAGTAAATTATTTCAATTTTTATCTATTAATTTTATATATTTAATTGGAGTTATTTGTAATGAGTAAAGAAAAACCTAAAAAACATGCAAGCAAAACATTAAAACAAAAACGTAAAGAGCGAAGAGATAAGCTAAAGCAACTTGAAAAATAATTAATATTATTTTAAATAAAGTCGCAAACTCGGGGTTTTTATAACCCCGAGTTTTTTGAAAAAAACTATATTCAGCTGTAGCTAAACAGCTTGTTTAAATGGATTACGAGTATCTTGGTGTTCCTCAAGATTACGCATTAAAATAGCATGCGCTAAGTTAATGTCTTCATCTAGCAGTATTTTTACAATGTGACCGGAGCCTTTAGCACCGCTAATACTTTCGCCCTTTTTGTTTTCCATATATTCAAGCTTAAAAGTAAAGTTACCTTGTGGTGTCATAAGCTCTAAAGAGTGGCCTGTACAAAATTTATTTTTAACGTCTATTTCAACTAATCCATTTTCGCAGCGCCCAAGTACTTCACCCACAAATTGCTGTTTAGTTGATACAGAATGACCGTACTCATAGTTTTGATAATCTTGATGAGCGTGGCGTTTTAAAAAGCCTTCGGTATAACCACGATGCGCTAAATTCTCAAGCGTTTTAAATAAGTTAGTATCAAATGGTTTACCCGCAGCTGCGTCGTCTATTGCTTTGCGATAAACTTGTGCTGTGCGCGCTACATAATAAAATGACTTAGTACGCCCTTCTATTTTTAAACTATGTACCCCCATTTTTGTTAACTGCTCTACGTATTGCACTGCGCGTAAATCTTTTGAGTTCATAATATACGTGCCGTGTTCATCCTCAAACGCAGGCATATACTCACCAGGGCGACCTTGTTCCTCTAGCATAAATACATCGTTACTTGGCGCGCCTTCACCCAGTGTAGGAATAACCTGTTTGGGGTCAATTTTATGCACCATTTCGCCAGTTTCGTTCTCAACACCAGGCTTTACATCGTAATCCCAGCGACATGCATTAGTACATGTGCCTTGATTTGGATCGCGCTTATTTATGTAACCAGAGAGCAAACAACGCCCCGAATACGCCATACACAGTGCGCCATGTACAAATACTTCAAGTTCGGTGTCTGGGCAGAGTGTGCGTATTTCGGTTATTTCTTCGAGCGACAACTCCCGTGATAAAATAACGCGTTCAATCCCCTGTTTTGCCCAAAATTGTACACTCGCGTAATTAACCGCATTTGCTTGTACCGATAAGTGGATCGGCATGGCAGGCCACTTTTCACGAACAAGCATAATCAAACCAGGGTCTGACATAATCAGCGCATCGGGCTGCATCGCAATAACAGGTTCTATATCACGTAAATACGATTTAACTTTAGCGTTGTGCGGTGCAATATTAGACACCACATAAAACTTTTTATTTTGCGCATGCGCTTCACTAATTCCTACTTGCAAAGTATCAAGGTCAAACTCATTATTGCGCACACGCAAACTATAGCGAGGCTGCCCTGCATAAACCGCATCTGCGCCATAAGCAAAAGCGTAGCGCATGTTTTTTAAACTGCCTGCGGGGCATAGTAATTCAGGAATAAAAGGCATTGAAGAAATAACGGGTGACATGTGCGCTCCATACATCAAACTGGGTTCAAGCCAGTTGCATAAGTAGTTAACCTAAACTCTGAAAAATAAATCTATCCCAAGCAGAATTCAGATTAGTCATTAACAAATAAGTAAACAGAAGCGCGGCAGTATAAATGCGGTCAATAATTTGCGTTTGATCGAGATCACAAAACGGCAACCAAACTGGTTTTTAATAAAATTAGGATTTTTCACTTAAAACGCGTATAATTCGCGCCCGTTAATATTCACACTTTTACTTAAAATTATTGGAGCATAAAGATGGCTTTAGAACGTACTTTTTCAATCGTAAAACCTGATGCAGTTGCTAAAAACCACATTGGCGCTATCTACAACCGTTTCGAATCTGCTGGCCTTAAAATCGTTGCAGCTAAAATGGTTCACCTTTCACAAGAGAAAGCTGAAGGTTTCTACGCTGAACATAGCGAACGTCCTTTCTTCGGTGCTTTAGTATCTTTCATGACATCTGGTCCAGTAATGGTTACAGTTCTTGAAGGCGAAAACGCTGTTCTTAAAAACCGTGAAATCATGGGTGCTACTAACCCTGCTGAAGCACTAGCTGGTACTTTACGTGCAGACTACGCTGATAGCATCGACGAAAATGCTGTTCACGGTTCTGACGCTGTTGAATCTGCTGCTCGCGAAATCGCGTACTTCTTCGCTGACGAAGAGCTTTGTTCACGTACTCGTTAATTCGAATTCGTTAACATATTGAAAAGGGCTTTCGGGCCCTTTTTTAGTCATTACGTAAAGTATTAATCAGAAACTCATGATGTTTTACTTAATGATTAAAGTGAGTGAATTGTGTACAATTCGTCCTCGTAAATTTTATCTCCACCGTCACCGATTGAGGTTGTTTCATGACCGAGCAAAAAAAGATTAACTTATTAGATTTAAACCGAGAAGCAATGCGCGAGCTATTTGCATCGTTCGGTGAAAAGCCGTTTCGTAGTGACCAGGTGATGAAATGGATTTATCATTTTGGCGTAGATAACTTCGACGATATGAGCAACGTAAACAAAAAGCTTAAAGAAAAACTTAAAGCTGAGTGCGAAATTGTAGCGCCAGAAATCACTGTGCGCCAACAAGCAAGCGACGGTACTATTAAGTACGCACTTATTCTGGAAGGCGGCCAAGAAGTAGAAGCCGTTTGGATCCCTGAAAAAGAGCGCGCTACGTTATGTGTATCATCACAAGTGGGTTGTGCTCTTGAGTGTACTTTTTGTTCTACCGCTCAACAAGGCTTTAACCGTAACTTAAAAGTATCTGAAATTATTGGTCAAGTTTGGCGTGTAGCTAAAGATATAGGCCTTGATGGTCATAGCGAAAAGCGCCCAGTAACTAACGTTGTAATGATGGGTATGGGCGAGCCTTTACTTAATCTTAAAAACGTAGTGCCAGCAATGGAACTAATGATGGACGATTGGGGCTTTGGTTTATCTAAGCGCCGCGTAACATTAAGTACTTCAGGCGTTGTACCTGCACTTGATTTACTAAAAGAGAAAATTGACGTAGCACTGGCTATATCACTTCACGCACCAGATAACGCACTGCGTGACATTTTAGTGCCAGTTAATAAAAAGTACCCTATTGAAGAATTTTTAGCCTCGTGTCGTCGTTATATCGATGGCTCAAAAGCAAATAAAGATGTAACGGTTGAATACGTGATGCTTAACGGTATTAACGACAGCACCGATCAGGCGCATGCATTAGTGCAAACGTTAAAAGGCACACCTTGTAAGGTCAACCTTATTCCGTTTAACCCATTCCCGGGTAATGAATACACGCGTTCAAGCAATAGCCGTATTGACCGTTTTTCAAAAGTATTACAAGCAGCAGGCGTTACCTGTATTGTTCGTCGTACTCGCGGGGACGATATTGACGCCGCTTGCGGACAGTTAGTCGGTGACGTAGTTGACCGTACTAAACGTTTAGCTAAAAAGAAAATGCGTGACGATAACGCAATTAGCGTTAATATCCACCAAGCATAATCTGTAACTGCCCTATGTGAATAAGTCATATAGGGCAGTTAAGTTGTTTATTTTTAAATAAATGATGCAAGAATAAAGGTTTTAGGTAAGATAGGCGCCATGGACTAAAAATAAAGAGATAAGGTAATGCGATCTATACTTGCTATAACACTATCAACACTTGCCTTAAGTGGCTGTGTTAGCGAAAGTAGTTATAACGGCAGTAATAAACCCGTCGTCGAAAATAAAATTAATAATACTGGCGCAGCACGAACACGAATTGCTTTAGCCCTACAGTATTTAAAAACGGGTAATAACTCTCAAGCCAAATACAATTTAGAACGTGCAGCTGCATTTGCTCCTGACCTACCTGAAGTACATTACTCTCTTGCTTATTACTATCAACAAGTAGGCGAAAACCCGCTAGCTGATAAAGCCTACCAAAAAGCACTCGAAATAAAGCCTGACGATCCTAATACCCTTAATAACTACGGCGTGTTTTTATGTGGTATTGATGAATACGATCGTGCAACTGATCAATTTTTAAAAGCCATTGAAGTACCAAGTTATATTCGCGTTGCCGAAAGTTACGAAAATTTAGCCTTGTGTGCTATTGAATTTGATGATTTTGAAAATGCAGAAAGTTACTTTCAACAGGCACTTAATCACAGCTCTCAGCGTACATCTACGTTAATTAGTTTAGCAGCGCTGTATTACGCAAAAAGTGACTTATACAAAGCCAGTGAACTTTTAAAACGCTACGAAAGCACAGGTCGAGTATCCTCTCGCGCATTAATGCTTAGCTACCTTGTAAAAAACAGAATGGGCAGAATAGAAGAGGCTGAAAAAATTTCCAGCACTATTTTACAAACTTACTCTAGCAGTAACGAAGCCTATGCATTAAAAGAGAAAAGAACACGTTTTAATGAGTTTGAAATACTGCGAGAAAAATACCGTAAAGCGCAGTTAAAAGAACTAAAAAATGACGAAAGCGGCGCGCACGTTAGTTCAAAAAAACCAAAAATAAAAGTAATCAGAAAGAAACGTTCACCACAAGACGGTTCAACAAGCTTGGTAACAAACGACGAGCAAAAAACAGATAAAAAGATCGCAATAGCAAATAACCAAGATGTAAATCCAGTTATAGTAAGAGAAAAGCAAGCTAAGGCGGTACAAAACACGGTCAGTAAGCAAGCCGACGAAGCAACCGTAATAGCAAAACAAGTAACAACCCAAAAAGAAGAAGCTCCTAAAGTCGTCGCACCAAGCAACCCTACCGATACATCGGCTGTTATGCTTGCACTTACTACTGAGCACGACTCTGCAGATTCCGTAGTAGCTGCACCTAAAAAAGCTAAGTCCGTTTACGAACCTCAAAAAGAAGTTATAGCAACAAAACAACCAGCTAAAGCCGATGACGAAGTTACAATAATTTCGTTTGGCGCACCTAAAACAGGCCAGTTTAATTCGCAGCAAACTAGTAACTATAGTAATTCAGTTCCTGCAGTTACCGCTCAAAAAAATAGTAGTGACGTGGTATTCTACGAAGCGACTAAAAATACAACTGTATTTGAAAATAGCAGCTATCAAAATGATGCAGATATTGAATTTAAAAGTTACGAAGCAGTACAAAAAACAGAGCTCCCAATGCTTAACCCTAAAGTATCGCCTTTACGCGTGCCATTTCACGTAATTGCTGTTGGCGAAAACCTATTTAGCATTTCGGTGCGATACAATGTTAAACTACAAAAGCTCCTGCAATGGAATGGTCTAAAAGAGTCGGATCGGGTAATGAATGGAAGTAAAATATACCTAAACGATCCAAATATTTATTACGAAATTAAAGCTGGTGATTCCCTTTACGATATAGCTACCCAGCGGCATGTATTAATTGATGAATTAATGCGATGGAATAAATTAAGTCCTGATATAGCACTAAAACCAGGGCACAAACTTTTACTAGTGGATCCAGACTCATACACATTATGAATGAAGAAAATACGCAAACACAGAGCGAACAGCCAACTGTAGGCCAAATATTAAAAAATCACAGAGAACAAGCGAACGTTAGCATAGCGACTATTGCTGCACCGTTAAAGCTGTCTGAACTTCAAATTAAACGCCTTGAAAATGATGAATTTACATTACTCGGCCCTATTACTTTTGTTAAAGGCTATATAAAAAACTATTGCCGTGAATTAAAAGTAGATAGCGCACCTATTTTAGCAATGATGCCAGCCCCACCAGAGCCGGCTAAACCCGCTAATATGCAGAGTTTTTCACGCCGTACAGAAAAAGAAGCAAACGACAGTCGTTTAATGTTTTTTAGCTATTTAATTTTAGCGATTGTTATTGGCTCATCTGCTTTATGGTTTTGGCAAAACGCGACACCTATTGAAGAGCAAACGAGTAATATAAACGTTGCCAACTCAAAAATGAGCGAGCGCCAAGCCGCTCAACCCAGTATTTCAGAGCAACAGCAACAAGCCGAAATTGACGATGAATCATTATTAGAATCACAAAGCACGTCTAGTGAAACATCAACAAGCCCAGAAATAGTTAAAGAAACGGCTCCTATTGCTTCTAACAGCGCAAGTCAAGACGATGCTAGCAGTACAATTGTCATGAACTTTAATGGCGAAAGTTGGGTTGAAATTTACGACGGCGAAGGCGAAAAAATAGCATTCGGCGTTAAAAAAGCAGGCTACATTATGACCGTAAGCGGTACGCCTCCTTTTTCAGTTGTGCTTGGTAAGCATGACGCTGTAGACATTACTTTAAACGGTGAACCTGTAGATGTTTCTGCATTTCCTCAAAACCGTTTAGCCAAATTTACATTACCACTAGCAGAGTAGTCGCTATGTTTTCAGAATCTCCAATTAAACGCAGAAAATCCACCCGAATCAATGTAGGTAACGTCCCTATTGGTGATGGTGCCCCTATTGCAGTGCAATCAATGACCAACACCGACACCATGGATGTTGATGCAACTGTTGCACAAATACAGGCAATACAAGATGCAGGTGCCGACATAGTCCGTGTATCAGTACCAACAATGGATGCAGCCGAAGCGTTTAAAAGTATAAAAGAGCAAGTAACGATTCCGCTAGTTGCAGATATTCATTTTGATTATCGTATTGCCTTAAAAGTAGCAAAATACGGTGTAGATTGCCTGCGTATAAACCCGGGTAATATAGGTAGTGAAGAGCGTATTAGAGCCGTAGTAGACTCAGCACGCGAGCACAACATTCCTATTCGTATTGGTGTAAATGGCGGTTCACTAGAGCGCGACTTACAAGAAAAATACGGCGAACCAACACCAGAAGCCTTATTAGAATCAGCAATGCGCCATGTAGATATCTTGCGCCGCCTTGATTTTGACCAATTTAAAATATCAGTAAAAGCGTCTGACGTATTTTTAGCTGTAGGTGCATATCGCTTACTCGCTAAAGAAATAGACCAACCACTACATTTAGGTATTACCGAAGCGGGCGGCATGCGCTCAGGCTCTGTTAAATCTGCAGTAGGTTTAGGTATGCTTCTTGCCGAAGGTATTGGCGATACCCTGCGTGTATCACTTGCTGCCGACCCGGTACAAGAAATTAAAGTCGGCTTTGATATCTTAAATTCATTGCGCATTCGTTCGCGTGGAATTAACTTTATTGCCTGCCCTAGCTGCTCACGCCAAGAGTTTGATGTAGTAAGCACCATGAACCAACTTGAAGAGCGCTTAGAGGATATTATCGAACCTATGTCAGTTTCGGTAATTGGTTGCGTTGTAAATGGACCAGGTGAAGCGCTTGTGAGTGATATAGGGCTTGCCGGTGCAAATCGTCGTTCTGGTTTGTATATAAATGGCGAACGCCAAAAAGCGCGCATTGATAACAACAACATTGTTGACCAGCTTGAAGGTTATGTACGCGACTTTATAGAGAAAAAGCAGAACCAAACACCGATTGACATAAAAATAGTCGAATAAATACCGTATAAAGCGCCAAACAGCGGTGTTTGGCGTTTACCTTTATAGCTAAAACGCTATAATGTCAGGTCAATTTTTAGCATTCTTGTTGTGTAAGCATTTTTCATTACACAAAAAAACAGCATTTAGGATTTATCAGTGGCAAAACAAATTCAGGCAGTTCGCGGTATGAACGATTGTCTGCCGGGCGATACACAAGTTTGGCAGAAAGTAGAAAACATTTTACGCGAGACAGTAGCATCGTTCGGTTATCAAGAAATTCGTTTTCCTATTGTAGAATCAACCGACTTATTTAAACGCTCTATTGGTGAAGTTACCGATATAGTAGAAAAAGAAATGTACACCTTTGCCGATCGCAATGGCGACTTATTAACACTCCGCCCAGAAGGCACCGCAGTATGCGTACGTGCTGGCAACCAAAATGGCTTACTATATAATCAAGAACAACGCCTTTGGTACATGGGTCCAATGTTTCGTCACGAGCGTCCGCAAAAAGGTCGTTACCGTCAGTTTCACCAATTTGGTTTAGAAACATTTGGTATTGCTACAGCAGATATAGACGCAGAAGTTATTTTATTAACAGCGCAACTATGGGAAGCCTTTGGTATTACTGACCACGTTCGTTTAGAGCTAAATTCTCTAGGATCTAACGAAGCGCGTGCAGATTACCGTGATGCGTTAGTAGCCTACCTTGAGCAACACATTGATGTGCTTGATGAAGACTCAAAACGTCGTATGTATTCAAACCCATTACGCGTACTTGATAGCAAAAATCCAGACGTACAAGCAATTTTAACTGATGCGCCTAAATTGTCTGAAAATTTAGATGCTGAATCAAAAGAACATTTTGCAAATTTATGTGAACGTTTAGACGCTGCTGGCGTCTCATATACGGTTAATGAAAAGTTAGTACGTGGTTTAGACTACTACAACCGCACTGTATTTGAATGGGTAACCGACAGTTTAGGTGCACAAGGCACTGTATGTGCTGGCGGACGTTACGATGGCTTAGTTGAACAACTTGGCGGCAAAGCAACGCCAGCAGTTGGTTTTGCAATGGGTCTAGAGCGCTTAGTATTATTACTACAAGCACTTGAGTGTGTAGGTGACATTCGTCGCAATGCTGATGTATATTTAGCAGCAATGGGCGACAAAGCAAGCATTCAAGCTCCTGCAATTGCAGCGCAACTACGTAAAGACGTACCGGGTTTACGCGTTATGGTGCATGCGGGCGGCGGCAACTTTAAAAAACAATTAAAACGTGCTGATAAAAGCGATGCACTTGTTGCAGTGATTATTGGTGAAGATGAATTAGAAAAAGGCGTTGTGACCATCAAGTATTTACGCGAGCGTAAAGAACAAGTCACATTAGAATTAGAACAAGCTAAAGCGCTTTTAGCTGAGCTTATTAACGGCTAAGCGAACATTAGAGGTAAGAATGGATATTTATTCAACAGAAGAACAACAAGCAGAAGCCATTAAACGCTTTTTCCGTGAAAACGGCATCTCACTTGCGCTAGGTATACTTGTTGGCCTAGGTGGCTTATATGGCTGGAAAGCATATAACCAAAACCAAATTACTACCGCTGAAAAAGCATCAGATTCATATACAGCGCTTGTTGAAAGCGACGATGTATTATCTTCAGCTGATGCGTTTATTAGCGAAAATAAAGACACAAACTACGCAACACTTGCTGCATTCGTTGCTGCAAAAGACGCAGTAGAAGCGAAAAAACTAGACGTAGCAAGCGAAAAGCTAAGCTGGGTTGTGTCTAATACGCCAAATACAGAATTAAAAGCAATTGCGATTACACGTTTAGCACGTGTTCAAATTGCGCAAACTAAATATGACGATGCATTAACAACATTAAATGCACCATTACCTGAAGCGTTCAATGCAAACGTGGCCGAGCTTAAAGGCGATATTTACACTGAGCAAGGTAATAAAGATCAAGCACGTACTGCATACCAAGCAGCAATAGATGCGGGTGGATTAACAAGTAACCCACTATTACAAATTAAGTTAGATGACCTAGCAGTAACTAGCCCAGCGGCATAAGGTTTTAGGCATGAAAAAATTTACAACAGCAGCCCTTGCCCTATGTATGGCAACATTGATGGGTTGTTCATCAAGTGATGATGAAGATGAACTAGTACTTCCTGAAATTGTAAACCAATTTGAAACTGACGTTGTTTGGCAAGAATCTGTAGGTGATGGCGTAGAGCATTATTTTTCTCGTTTAACACCCGCAGTTTACAAAGATACTGTGTATGTTGCTAGCCGCGAAGGCCAAGTAGAAGCGCTTTCGCTTGATAATGGCGATACAAAATGGGAAACCGATGTACGCCAAGATTTATCGTTTTGGCCTTGGGCTGACAACGGTAATGCAAAATTATCAGGTGGTATTTTGCAAGCCTATGGTAAAGTTTATATTGGTTCTGAACACGGCTTTGTTATTGCTCTTGATCGCGAAACTGGTGAAGAAGTTTGGCGTAAAAACGTACCAGGCGAATCTCTATCTAAACCAACAGCAGGCGATGGCTTAATATTTGTAAATTTAGGCTCTGGTAAATTGTTAGCCCTTCACCCAGATACAGGCGAAGAGCGTTGGAGCTTTGAACAAGAAGTTCCACCACTAACATTACGCGGACAAAGCTCACCAACCGTTGCTAACGGTGGTGTATTAGTAGGCCTTGAAACAGGCAAGCTAAGCGTATTAATTTCAGACAGTGGTTACTCAGCATGGAGCGCAGAAATTGCGGTTGCTAAAGGCGCATCAGAATTTGAACGCCTAGTTGACGTAGACACTCAACCACTTATTAGCGGTCCATACGCTTACGCTATAGCTTACAACGGCAACTTAGCCGCTGTAGATATTCGCTCTGGCAATGTTGTATGGAAACGCGAGTACAGCAGCTACCGCGAAATTGCGATGGATGCACAAACAATTTATTTAGTAGATAGCGATGGTGTTATTTACGCATTAGATAAAAATTCAGGTATTGAACGTTGGAGCCAACCCGCTCTACGCGGTTGGTACCTAACAGGCCCTGCAGTTGCAGGTAGTCACTTAGCTTTAGGCGACCAAGAAGGTAACCTACATTGGCTAAATAAAGAAACTGGCGAGCTAGTATCTCGTGAAGACTTTGACAGCTCGGGCTTTTTTGTTGAGCCAGTTGTTGCCGACGATAAGCTAATTTTATACACCCGTGATGGTGAAGTTAGTATGGTAAAAATACCAAACTAAGTTACTAATAGTCATATGGTTTTTTTAAGGCTTCGCACTGCGAAGCCTTTTGTTGTTTTTTAAAGAGGTAGTTTATGCTTCCCGTGATCGCTCTAGTTGGGCGACCCAATGTGGGCAAATCCACATTATTTAACCGTTTAACACGTACTCGTGATGCACTCGTAGCCGATTTTCCAGGTTTAACACGAGATAGAAAATATGGCCAAGCTAGTTACGATGGCTATGAATTTATCGTGGTAGACACGGGCGGTATTGATGGCTCAGAAGAAGGCATCGAAATCGAAATGGCAGATCAATCTCTGCTAGCCATTGAAGAAGCCGACATTGTTCTGTTTTTAGTAGATGCCCGTGTAGGTATGACCGTAGCTGACCAAGCAATTGCTAATCACTTACGCAAGCAAGATAAAAAGTGTTTTGTTGTTGCTAATAAAACCGATGGTATCGATGCAGATTCAAACTGTGCTGAATTTTACCAATTATCATTAGGTGAAATTCATCATATTGCTGCATCGCATGGCCGTGGTATTACGTTATTACTTGAGCAAACACTTCAGCCACTTATTGCTGAACTAGCGGCACAAGACGAAGACGTAACAGGCGATGACGAAGAGCTTATTAATCTTTACGAAGAAGATGAAGACAACGATACCGATCACCAGGCATTTGCAGACAAACCTGTAAAGCTTGCGATTATTGGTCGTCCTAACGTTGGTAAGTCAACGCTTACAAACCGTATACTGGGTGAAGATCGCGTAATTGTATACGACATGCCAGGTACAACACGTGACTCTATCTACATTCCGATGACTCGAAATGAAAAAGAGTATGTGTTAATTGACACCGCCGGTGTTCGTAAGCGTAAAAAAGTAAGCGACGTAGTTGAGAAATTTTCTGTCATTAAAACGCTTCAAGCAATCGAAGATTGTAACGTTGTGTTATTGATTGTTGATGCTCGCGATGGTATTTCAGATCAAGATTTAAGCTTATTAGGCTTTGCTCTTAACTCAGGTCGTTCATTGGTAATTGCAGTGAACAAATGGGATGGTTTAGACGATTACGTTAAAGATCGTATTAAATCAGAGCTCGATCGCCGTTTAGGCTTTATTGACTTTGCTCGCCTACACTTTATATCTGCACTACACGGTACAGGTGTTGGTCATTTATTCGAGTCTGTTGATGAAGCGTACGAGTCGGCAACTAAACGTATAAGTACAGCAATGCTGCGTCGAATTATGGACATGGCTCAAGCCGATCACCAGCCGCCACTTGTGCGTGGCCGTCGTGTTAAGCTCAAATATGCGCATGCCGGTGGTTATAACCCACCACGTATTGTTATTCACGGTAACCAAGTTAAAGATTTACCAGATAGTTATAAACGCTACCTGATGAACTATTACCGTAAAGCGCTTAAAATTATGGGCACCCCAATCAAAATTGAATTTAGAGAAGGTGAAAACCCATTTGCTGGTCGTGTTAATAAAGTAACACTGTCGCAAAAGCGTAAAATACGTGCATTTGCTAAAGAAAACCGTAATAAATAAATTCGTTAGAGTTAATTTACTACAAAAAACGGCGTACTTTTTAGTACGCCGTTTTTTATGATGTATACCAATTCGCTTAATTAGTAGCGACACGTTTAGCTCCGCAAAATGATTAAGTATTATTGCAGATAAGTACGCTTATAATCCTTCATACTCAGCCTTCCTTGGTTTTAAAATTTGCTTTCTACAGTCAACCATATCCCAACAATCCGTTTCAGGTACGCCGTAATACCAGACTCTAAAAATCGGTTGATACTTTTCAATCACCCGTTGTTGCATACGTTTTGAAAAATGAGGTAAGTAAATAGTTTTGATCGTCGTAATGTGTCTTGTGATCATATTTCCTAAATTAAAGCGCGCTTGGCGATACCGAATGTCTGCTTTTTTATATTCCCTGCTATCAGGTGTAAAGTTTTGCATGTTTTGTTTAGGACCAGTCGCCCAGCCAGCTACTTTATTCATTTGTTCAGCAAACGGCTTAACGGTAAACGTGATATGAATGGGGTCATCGGCATCGGTGGGCCCAAAGCCTCGCGTAAATACATTGTAGTGATAATTAGGATGAGTAACCTTAAAAAGAATTGTTGCATAGGCATTGGGTTGTAATAAATCCAAACGATCCCGTGGGAAGGTAATTGGCTTATTAGCATAGGCAGTTTTAAAGTATCTATAACCTGAGTCTATGCCACAACTACTATGACCACATGACTCTGTGTACACAGACTCTATCAAAAAAGGGAATTCTGGCACTGAGCCATCTTCTGTTTCAATCGTCACAATAATGGGCCCACGATAGCCATGCGCCTTATCAAATACCCTAGTGCAACTTGTTGTCAAAAAACACGCCAGTAGCACACAGTAAAATTGCAGTGCAGTTTTACGCTTATAATCCTTCATATTCAGCTTCCCTTGGTTTTAAAATTTGCTTTCTACAGTCAACCATATCCCAACAATCCGTTTCAGGTACGCCGTAATACCAGGCTCTAAAAATCGGTTGATATTTTTCAATAACCCGTTGTTGCATACGTTTTGAAAAATGAGGTAAGTAAAAAGTTTTGATCACCGTAATGTGCCTTTTAATCGTCTTTCCTAAATTAAAGCGCTCTTGCCAAAGCTGCATTTTTCCATTGAAATGCTCATTACTATCTGGTGCCGCGTTCTGCATCATCACTTTGCCTTGCTCGGCCCACCCAGCTACTTTATTCATTTGTTCAGTAAACGGCTTAACGGTAAACGTGACATGAATAGGGTCATCAGCATCGGTGGGCGCAAAGCCTCGCGGAAATCCGCGGTGGTGATAATTAGGATGAGTAACAGTAAACTCAATCGATGCATAGGCGTTGGGCTGTAATAAATCCAAACGCTCCCGTGGGAAGGTAATTGGCTCATTAGCATAGGCCGTTTTAAAATATTTATAACCAAAGTCAATACCACAACTACTATGACCACACGACTCTGAATAGGCCGACTTTATCAAAAAAGGAAATTCTGGCACTGAGCCATCCTCAGTTTCAATCGTCACAATAATGGGCCCACGATAACCATGTGCCTTATCAAATAGCGTAGTGCAACTTGTTGTCAAAAAACACGCCAGTAGCACACAGTAAAATTGCAGTGCAGTTTTACGCTTATAATCCTTCATACTCAGCTTCCCTTGGTTTTAAAATTTGTTCTTGGCAAGTCATGCTTTTATTAGCAGCACTTGCGAGCTTAAAATTAATGTAGCATTCAAGACTACTTTATTATTCAAAGTTAAGTAATGCTAATTGCACCAGCCGTTCAACTGTCGTGTCTGAACATTTTTAGGCGCTTTGGGGTAATACTTTGATTTTGGCGGCTTAATAGTTATAAACCCATGATTGGTTGCCATTTCATGTGCTAACAACTTACGCTCTCGGGGCGTTAGGTGGTTTTCGTGTATTTTTGCCAGCTCGCCACTATCAAGCCATATTCCTGCACAGCCTGGGCATTCATCTATTTCGACGGCCTTTACTGGCGAAAAATACCTGCGCATCATCACAATGCTTATGCACTTTGGACAATTAATTCGTAGCGATACATCGTATTCACTCTCGATATGATCACTTAAATGTTTAAGTAATACCTGACCATGCTTTAACTCTGGTGAGCTAAATTTAAAAATTTGGCTGTTATCAAAAAATACACCACCTTGCGTTGAAGTGTAAACAGTAATACCACCAATTAATAATGGCTCAAGAGAGGTATTTGTACGTGGGCATAACATTCTGAAAATCCTTTTTATTTTAATACCTAGCTACACTACTTTACTCAAGTGCTTTATGAATAAGCCCAACAAGCGGATCTGGTAATGTAATATTACCTGTAAGTACAAACTCATGCGCTTCATCTGACATTTTTTGCCATGTACGACGAATAATACCAATCCATTTTTCTTCATTGTAATCTGGCTTGCTATTAGCAAACCCAAGCATGTAGTGTTCAATAAACACCAAACTTGCTACATCTTCAACTATTTGGCTATCTGGATTGCGCTTAATATCTTTTTTAGCAACAGCGTTATAAACACGGTTTTGGTCCGTATCGTTAAACCCAGCCTGTTTCATTAATTCAACGGCTAGTGACGCATGAAAAATATAAAGTGCGCTACGCCATTGATGATAACCCTGCTTGTTCATTTCAAAGTCGCTACGTGGCGACTTCCAACGCTGAATATGCTGTGCACGCGCTGCAATTTGCATGAGTGCATCGGCATCAGGTTTAAAACGAGTTAGCATTTCGCTCATACGCTGTGAGTATAAATACTCTTTTGGAAAACTTTCTCCATTGTGCTGCTCAGTATTAGGGTCTTGGTTATTAGCTTCATCAATCAGCGCTATTACTTTATTAAACATGACGGTCTTTTACTGTAATTAGTTTTAATCATTCTAAACGCTGATAAAACAATAAACTAGTGGCCCACTCACTTCAGCGGTGAAATTTGTTCAATCAAAAAGTAAAACCAATAATACAGGTATAAAATTAAGCGCATTAATAAAGTTAACTTGTTATTATCTTAGAAACAAAAATGACACATGTGCGTAAACTAATAAAAATTAACGCGCTAAAAATGAGAATAATATGTTTAAAAAAACAATTTTAGCTATTTGCTTAGCTGTAGCATCACTGCCGAGCGCAGCCGATAGCAATGCAGATTTAAAAACCATTATTGATAACCATTGGCAAAATGCAAAAGCCGAAAAAATATTCTTTCGTACCGACCCTGATGGTTGGAAACCCAGTGGTACATTACCAAATTGGACCGAACAAGCCATTGCAAAGCGCCAAGCTTATAATAACAGTGTATTAAAAAGCTTAAGTAAAATAGATTCTAAAACGCTGAGCAGCTCGCAATTAATGAACTACCGTTTATTTAAATACGAGCGAGAAACAGAGCAGCAAAGTTACCTTTTTCAAGATAAGTATTTTCAGGTTAACTTTTTAAGTGGCTGGCATACCTACTTTGCCGAAGCACCGGCTAATATGGCATTTTTAACACCTGATGATTACAACGCATTTTTAGTAAGCCTTGCCGACTACCCTCGCTTTAATCAAGAAAACATTAACTTGATGAAGGAAGGAATTGAACTGGGGTATACGCACTACTGCAAAACATTTGAAAGTTACGGCCAGAGCATTAACGCTCATATAGTTAAGCAACCTGAAAACAGTGCCTTATACGAGCCCTTTACACGTATACCAAATACGTTTACAGCAGAGCAAAAGGCCACATACCAAAACAAAGCAAAAACCTTAATTAGCTCAAAAGTAGTCCCGGCTTATCAGCACTTTTACGACTTTTTTGAAAACGATTACATGCCTAACTGTAGAGCAGAGCCGAGTATTTCAAGCGTTAAAGGCGGGCTTGAGTATTACAAATATGCAGTTAATTACTACACCACAACCAATGCCACACCAAAGAAAATTCATGAGCTTGGCTTAAAAGAAGTGGCGCGTATAAAAACGCAAATGCAAAACATCATTGATAAAGTAGGTTTTGATGGCACGTATGCTGAGTTTTTAGAATTTTTAGCGACCGACGAGCAATTTTACGCAACAGACGCGCAAGACTTACTTGAAAAAACAGCTTTTATTACGCAAAAAATGTATGGCAAGTTACCAACCTACTTTAATCATTTACCGCGTAACACCTTTACAATAAAAGGCTCAGCGAGTCGCGGCGCGTTTTATATGCCACCTGCTGATAACCGTTCCCCTGGCACTTACTTTTTAGCCTCAACACCTAATCTACAGCCTTTGTATAATTTAGAAGCACTTAGCTTACATGAAGCAATACCAGGGCACCATTTACAAAACGCTATTGCAATGGAGTTAGATGTACCTCAGTTTAGACGCACACTTAGCCACTCAGCATTTGGCGAAGGTTGGGCACTTTACACCGAACGTTTAGGTAAAGAAGCCGGCTTTTATCAAGACCCATACAGCGACTTTGGTCGTTTAGGTTACGAAATGTGGCGTGCCGTGAGACTCGTTGTTGATACCGGTATTCATGCATTTGGCTGGAGCCGCCAAAAGGCAATTGACTACTTGGCAGATCACACTGCTTTGCCACAAAGTGCGGTGGAGGATCAAATAGATCGTTATATATCATGGCCAGGCCAAGCGCTCTCTTACAAAATGGGCGAAATAAAAATACGCGAACTGCGTGCAAAAGCCGAAAAAGAACTCGGGGCTAAGTTTGATATTCGCAGCTTTCACGATACAGTTATTGGACAAGGCTCGCTCCCTATGTCGGTACTTGAAGATGTAATAAACGATTGGATTGCAGAGCAAAAATCAGCGAGTTAAAACAATACTTTTACAAACTAAGGGGCGGTAAGTTTACCGCCCCCTTTTTAAAACTCTATTAAACACCTCAAAACTAATCCCTACCCGCTTTTGCTTCGTAAACTTAATGATTACAAAAACCAGAGCAAACCTATGAGCAAACGTATTTTATATTGGCTACAAAACGATTTACGAATAGACGACAACCCTATTTTAAGCGAACTTGCTACTGAGCAATGTGCGCTCGATATTGTATTTGTAATAAACACACACTGGTTTAAAAATAATAACTACCAACAAAAGCCATATGGCGTGCACAAACAACAGTTTTTAATGCAAAGCTTATTTGAGCTGCAACAAGAGCTTATTGAGCGCGGGCAAACACTGCACGTACTTGAGGGCGAACCTGTTAGTGTTTTAAAGCAGCGCATAGCTGAGCAACACATTGATGAAGTAGTGTGCAGTGAACATGTTGGAACCTATGAGCAGCGCCAACTCGCGCGACTAAAAGCACATTGCCCACATGTCATATTTAAAACAACTCAACAAGACACTTTATTTCAACAAAGCGACCTCCCTTTTGATTTAGACGAGCTGCCTAAAAGCTTTACCCCATTTAGAAAAAAGGTAGAGGCGATGAACATACCTATAACAACCTCAACTCTGCCTAAAGGTTTACTTCCCCAGCCTATAACATTATGTGCTGCAAACCCAATTGAGCTTAATGAGCATACTAATTATAACAACGCAGTAATGAATGGCGGGCTTAAAAGTGCGCAAACACATTTAAAGCAATACTTTTCAGACTTGCTACCAAGTACTTATAAAATAACTCGAAACGAGTTTGATGGCTTTAATAACACCACAAAATTTAGTACCTGGCTTGCTTTTGGCTGTGTAAGTGCGCGGCAAGTTTATAAAGCCGTTGAGGCGTACGAACATAACCAAATAACAAACGAGTCTACCTACTGGATTAAGTTTGAGCTGCTGTGGCGAGAATATTTTAAATGGCATGCACTTAAGGCAGGTAAAAGCCTGTTTAGCTTTAAAGGCCAAAAGCAAACAAAACCCCTTACTACATTTATGCCAAACCGCTTTGCTGCCTGGTGTAATGGCTCAACACCCTACCCATTAGTCAATGCCATTATGAACGAGCTTAATGCGACCGGTTATATATCAAATAGAGCAAGGCAAATTGCCGCAAGCTGCTTAGTTAACGAACTTGGTCTTGATTGGCGCTATGGCGCAGCTTATTTTGAACAACAATTGATTGATTACGATGTAGCCGCTAACTGGGGTAATTGGCAATATATAGCAGGTGTAGGCGTAGATCCGCGTGGTGGTAGGCACTTTAATATTGAAAAACAAACGTTACAGTTTGACCCGCACGCTGTTTACACTAATAAATGGCAAGGCAATAAAAATACCAGCACACAGCTCGATAACGTAAACGAAGTTGATTGGCCAATTTAAGCCGCCAATCTAGTTAACCTGAGTTCTGGATAATAAATCTATCTCAAGCAGCTATTTTTAGTGCTAACTGCGTTGAATTTACTTGCAATAGGCCAGCTATTGACGCGTAAAGTCGCCTTGTTTTCACCAAAAATTTCTAGCTAGAGAAATAGGCTTAAATATCGTTATATTTATAGCGTTTTTAAATCTCTTAACCAGAATTCAGGTTATTCATCCACAATTTAAAACAGCTCAGCAATGCCTATATTAATAACGTAACCGCCCAATGTTAAAAACAAAAATAAACACAGCGCCAGTAACAGCGGTTTAATACCCGCTTGGCGAATTGCCCCAACATGTGTGCGTAAACCTAAAGCCACCATCGCAATGGTTAGTAATATATTATCAAACCAAACAACTGCGCTTGTAGCCACTTGAGGAATAATAGAGAGTGAATGCACACCACTTGCCACAATAAATAACACCGCAAACCAAGGGATGCTAATACCTGATTTATTATCCTCATTACTTATAGTATTACCTGCCTTTGCTCTTTTTTTACTTTGCCAAAACGACAAAGCGACTAAAAATGGCGCAAGCATCATCACGCGTAGCATTTTTTCTATAACGGCGGTATCAGCAGCATTGGCGCTTACGGCTGTACCCGCCGCAACAACTTGCGCTACCTCGTGAATAGTTGAGCCAACAAAAATACCATATGCGTGCTCACTCAGCCCCATATACTCAAACATGATTGGGTAGGCAAACATACTCAACGTACCAAACACCACCACCGTTGCCACAGCTACCGATACTTTATGCGCCTGCGCTTTTATTACAGGCTCGGTTGCCATTACAGCTGCTGCGCCACAAATAGAGCTACCTGCACCAATTAATATTACCGTTTGCTCATCAAGCTTAAATACTCGTTTGCCAAGCTGTATTGCTAAGATAAACGTACCACTGAGCATAACAATGTCGGTTAGCAATCCACTCCAGCCAACGTCTGCTACCTGTGCAAAGGTAATTCTAAAACCAAATAAAATAATACCCGCTTTGAGTAAAATACTTTTAGCGTAATCAACACCTATATCGGTTCGCGTAGCAATACGCGAAAAAACACTGTTGCCTACAATAATGCCAAGCACTATACCGATAGTTAAAGAGCTAAACTGGGCACTTTGCATTACCGGCAACTTACTCAGCGCAACAGCAACACCCGCTAAAACAATAACCAATAGCATTCCTAGCCACCAACGTGAGTTGGTATACTGCTTAGTATTAATACTAAAAAGCTGTGGCATATCTTTAATTGCACTAAGCATAGTCATCCCTTAATAAAGTCATCGTAATTAATTGACTTCATTTTAAGAAAGCGCAAAATATAACTCCAATACATTAAAATCATGATTCGATAACTTAAGGTTATGTGATTTGAGAGGCATAATGAACTTGCATGCACTTCGGGTGTTTTATACGGTTGCTAAATTAGGCAGTTTTTCAGCAGCAGCTGAGGCGCTTTTTATAAGCCAACCAGCTGTGTCTAAAGCTTTAAAAGAGCTTGAGTATCAGCTAAATATACAACTTATTGAGCGTGCATCTAAGGGTAAAAAACTCACCTTAAGTGAAGGCGGACAAGCACTTTTTGAACATGCTCGTAGTATTTTTGCCATAGAAAAAGCCGCCATTGAAGATATTAAATCACGCACAGGGCTTAAGCGCGGCACACTCGTTATAGGCACCAGTACAACCATTGCCAGCTATTGGCTACCGCCCTATTTAGCCAATTTTTGCGCACAATACCCCCATATAAAAGTAGAAGTACAAGTTGCTAATACCGCGCAAATTGAGCACGCCCTACTTGAATGCACTATAGATTTAGCACTGGTTGAAGGCACACCAACCGAGCCGCATATTATAAGTAAGCACTGGCAAAACGATTTAATGAGTGTAGTTATACCCAGTAACTTTAAGCCCACGAAAGACTTAAAAGCATGGTTAAACAAACAGTTTTGGCTACTGCGCGAACCAGGCTCGGGCACTTTAGAGGTCTCGGTTAAATTACTACAGCAACATGGCATTACAGCAAAAAATAGTATGCAACTCGGAAGTAACGAAGCAATAGCAAGGGCGGTAGCACAAGGAATGGGCGTTGCTTTATTGCCTAATGTAGTCACTGAGGATTTAGTACAGTTAGGTAAATTAACACGGCTAAAACAGCCAAATAACATCGAGTTATCAAGACCATTATATCAACTGCATTATAAAGACAGACCCTCTTCACATGCCGCACAAGCATTCGAAAAAAGCCTATTTAGTGAATAATGTTTGATCTGAGCTGTAAGCCGAGTAAGAAAACGGTTGTGTAACATTAATCGCTTGTTGTGGTGTTACCTTAATTTATTATATATAAGCCAACTAGTTAAACCCATTGAAAGTACTAATAAATGAAGAACCAATGTTGCACGATTAAATTCACTAAAAAGACTAAGTAAAAAAACTGGAAGTATACTTAAGATTAAAACTACAGGTAATTTAAATAAATTTAACTTTTGGAGTAATAAGCTGATAGGTAATCCGTAAATGAACATTAAAGGATAGAAATAAAATAAACTTCCCATCCCTATTGATACACCAAAACCAACATCTGAAATTAATGAACTCACAGAAGTATAGTTTTCTATGCCCGCATAAAAATAACAAAAACCAAGGATTGGTAACGCAATTAAAGGACTAAGAATCGCAGCAATCAAATTTTTACGTAGATCCTTAGGCATATTAAGAAACACCATAACGAGCTTGTAGATTAATTAGTTTTTTATTTGTTTTAATTGATATGCAAACCATAGCTGAATTCCTATTTTGGCTCAGCCAAAGGGGGAAAATTTTGGCCTTACACATTAAAGTATCAGGAGACTACTCATAGCAGCCCAACAGCTAACTTATAAACCTATTTGCTAAATCGTTAACCCCAAATACGAACAAGCTCTATTTACAAACCCTGTGTTAAATCTTGTGCCAATGTACCCGTTGGCTTTTCAATTACGCGTACTAACTCTTTACCATCGTCTTTTACTATAAACGTAGGTGTGTATTGTAAATCGTTAGCTTCTGCAATGCCTGCATCGTCTTGCTTGTTGTAACCTACGGCCACATATTCAATGCTTGCAAGTGTAACTTTCGATGCATCAATTAACTTAATGAGTTTTGGTACTTCGCGCTCACTGTCGTGGCACCACGTTCCAAATAATACAATTAGCTCTTTGCCTTCTAGCTTTTGCATTAGGGCAATGTCTTGTGCTGTTGGCGTAAACGCTTTGTATTGTTCGTTAAACTTGTCGTAGTCGCTTAGCAGTACATCAGTGGTAATTCCGCCCGAAAACGGTGCATCAGCAGCGCAGCTTACAAGCGGCATGCTTAAAGCGCACAGTAAAATTAATTGTTTAAACATAAGGTTGCTCTTAATTTAGGTATTAATTTAGGTATTAATTTAGGTATTAAACGACTATACCCAATATTGAGTGTGGAGTGAATAACTCTCAGGCGTTACTTTTTATCCATAAAAAAGTTAACTTGCGATAAGTTAGTTAAATATTCTCGCCTTACGTCTTTATTCTCAGCGAGCTTATCTAAGTCACCAATTAAGGTAACTAACTTATTATGAGAATGGCTGCTTGTTTTTTTAAACTCGTCTTGTTTTTCGTCGCTCTCAACACGCTCTTTTTTGTTCATGTTGTAGCTGTTTTCGTTTTCTTCAAGCCAAATATCGTCAATTAAGCGAATGTCACTTTTGCTAATGGTTTGCTCTTGCATCGCCATTTGCAGCTCGTATTGATTAGTTTGCGGATTAAACTCAAACATTTTTGTATCAACATCAACCTCGTGAGACTGATCGAGCCCCACAAGCTCTTTATTTTTAACCGCTGTACCTACGTTATAGCTTTCTTCTTTGTCGTAATAATCAGGGCGACTGTATTGATAATCAAAGTGGCTGCTTACATTTTTACTTTGCGTTACACCGCTAAGCTCCCCTAATTGGGCTTGTTCAGTCGCTTGGCTTAGCTCAATTGTACTTTTAGGTTGATAATCGCCGTTATCCAGCGCATAAGAAAATGTAGCATCAAAATCAGCGAGCTTAGAAATCCCCGCACCCAATGTATTTGGCGCTTTATTACCTAGCCCTTGGTAACGGACATCGTTTGTAATCGTGTTATCAACCAAATCGGCAACCATGGCGCGCCCGTCATTAAAGTGCTGATCTGCAAGCGACTCCAAATTGCTATAACGCTCAGCCGCTGATGACATACTTGTAAATGCGCCTTTAAACAATGCAAAGCCTTGCTGCATTGCCTCATCGCCACTTTTACCAAATGCCGATGTTTTGTCATCCTCAGTACTGTTTACTCGGCTATCTTCTAGGCTTTGATCGAGCGACGCTAAATACTGCTGCATTTGCTGCGTGTCTTTAGCGCCAATGGTTGACATATCGAGTGCAAAATCAATGTCGTTTTGCCCACCTACTGCTTTAAACACAAGTGCTTGCTGGTTTAATGCTTCATCAATGGAGTAACTTAAATCAAGCGTATTCTGGGCAGTATCAAGCGCATCATTTTGCGTTGTTGAAAACGACACATTAAAACCGGCTAACTGCTCACTATTAAAGCCCGCTAAAAAATCTAAGCTCATGCCTGTTTGATTTGGGACTATAAGAGGATTGAATGAATTTTCATTCACTTTAAAAAACTCATCGGCCATTTCACCAACACCCGCCATAACCTGCGTTAAAGCCGCATGTTCAGCCTCAGATAGATCGCCATTTACTTCGTAACTTAAGCTAAAGCCATCTATCGCTTCACCTGTTTTTTCATCGTACCCTTGCGATGAGTTAAAGGTAATGTTTATAACATCACCTTCTTTAGTTTTTACCGAGAGCTCAAACAGGTAGTTATCGTCATCCTCGTATTTTGCGCGATTAAGGCTTTCCATATAAGGATTAAGCGAGCGCTCAACACGTTGCTGGCTTGAGGCTAAAAACGTTTTTTGCTCATGCCCAAGCTGACCTAAACTCGATAAAATATCGCTGGTATTAGCATAAGCACCCTGAATATTTTTAACTGATGTATTTAATCGCTCAATTAATTGGGTGCTGTTTTCGTTTTTTAATAACCCCTCATGCTGAGAGCTTATTACGGTGCGCAGGGCGAGTTCTTCATCGGAGAGTTTATAGTTAAGCGTGCTCGGCGTGCTTGAAATTGTAAATAACGAGGTAAGTTGCTGCTGTAAAACGTCCTCTACTTTTTGATTACTGACTAGTGCTTCGTCAATAGTTTCGTTATTTAGCTGGCTTAATAACTCATCGGATATTTTGGGGGCGTTAGTTTGTAAATCATTAATAGCTTGAAGGTCGCTACCGGTTAGTAGCGAAGGACTCACAGAGGTTTGGTTAGCGTTATTAACTGATTGAGCAAGTAAAGTGCTTAAATTAGACTGGCTGCCAAGTGCATTATTAACCATGATTATCCTTAATCGCTAAACCCTATTAAGTAATTTATCGGTCGCAGCATTAAAAGCTTTAGCTTAAGGAGACGTTTTTTACCTATTATTTATACAAAAAACCCATTAATAAATTAAATGAGTATAAATTTAAATCGAATAACCGTAGGTCGGATAAGCACAGCGCCATCCGACAATTCACCACTTTATTTATCTACTACACACCTAACTATTAAGGGCTATTCTGCTCGCTTACCACTTTCATTTGTTTCTTTTATTCTTTTTACTAAAAAGTCGACCGCCGCTTTTACCTTTGGTACTAAATAACGCTGCTTTTGATACAACAAATAAACCGCCATAGTCGCATTTTGGCTTATCGCTAATTCATGCTCAAACTTAAGCTCTTGCAACTGGCCAGACTCAAGGTATGAGTCGAGCGCCCATCGAGTTGACATTAAAATGCCCTCGCCATTACACGCTTTTTTAGCCAGCCACGATCCGTTATTTGAAATAGCGACCGCAGGCCCAGAAACGTCGTGCCATTGCTCATCCACTTTACATAACCAAGGCGTTGGCCCCGCTGGCGTTTTAAAATAAAGGCCACTGTGGCCCTTTAATTCCATAACATTAGTAGGTACACCGTATTTTTGTAAATAACTCGGTGACGCGACAGGAATAAAGCCGTTATCCATTAGTTTTATTGCCAACACACGCTCATTTGGCGCATAACCACCGCGAATCGCAATATCAACATCGTCACGCCCGAGTGTCGACAGCTCATCACTTAAGCTAACATCTAATATAATTTCGGGGTATAGCGCGCTAAATTCATCAAGCAGAGGCAGTAATATTTTGTCACCAAAACTCACCATTGAGCTTATACATAATCGCCCCATGGGTGTTGTTTGATAACTGCGTACAGTTTCGTGGCTTTGCTCTAGCTGATTTAATATTTGCTGAACATCGTTATAGTAAATTTGCCCAACTTCGGTCAATTTAACTATGCGGGTCGAACGCTTTAAAAGCGTCGCCCCTAGGCTTTTTTCTAAATCAGCAACTCGCCGCGACAACGACGAGGGCGGCACATCAAAAGCTTTGGCAGCTTTGGTAAAACTGCCCGTTTCAACCACCTTAATAAAATACCGTATGGCTTTTAGTTGATCCAAGTCGCCTCTCCATTAAATAAAATGCTTATTGTCTTAAAGACAAAAGTGATTCGCATTTTCCCCTATATATAAGCAAATTAAAACAAGTAATAATGTACTCAACCTAAAGACAGGGACTTAAATTGCATTTTTTGGCAATGAGTATCTTCACGTTAATGATGGAAAGCTGACTTATGATTACTTTGCACGGTTTTGCTGCTAGCAACTATTACAACCTAGTTAAACATGTACTTTTACACAAACAACTGCCATTTAAAGAACACCTTGTTTACGGCGGTAGTGAAGAGTTACTAGCAATCAGCCCTGCAGGCAAAGTGCCTGCAATCACAACAGCTAACGGCCTTAATATTTCTGAGTCGAGTGTTATTTGCGACTTTATAGAAGAGTCGTACCCACAAACCCCGCTATATCCTAAAGATGCAGGTGAGCGCGCAGTTGTACGTCAAATTATGAAAATGGCAGAGCTTTATTTTGAACTGCCAAGCAGACGCTTCATCCCTTATGTATTTTCAGGCGCTGAAGTACCTGAAACAACTAAAGCCGAAGTACGCCAAGTATTAACGCGTGGCGTAACCGCTTTGAGTAGCGTGTGTAAGTTTTCACCTTGGATTGCAGGCGAGCAATTTACAATGGCAGACATTTACGTTTATTACGTAAACACCATAGTTAGCGCCTTTGGTTCAAGCCAGCTTGATTGGGATGTACTTGCACAAGTACCCGGCATGAAAGAGTGGAACGAATCAATGAGCCAATTAGCCATTGCCCAAAGCATAGAGGCCGATCGGCAATCAAATATGGCTGAATTTATGCAAAAAGTGAAAGCGCAAATTCAAGCAGCAAACGCTAAATAACGCGTAGTTCTAAAAGTATCTATTCTAATTTTTAATTACTAACACAGATCGCCAATACAATAATGTTATTGGCTTAACAAATTTAATTCTTTGCAGGAGACACCTATGACAGATAAAAATATCCAACTTACTTCAACTATCAGCGAAGACAATAAACTTACACTTGCCTTAAAAAACATCGAGATGCCAAAGCCAAATGCCGATGAAGTAGTTATTCGCATTGAAGCTGCACCATTAAATCCATCAGACTTAGGCGTTTTATTCAGCGCAGCTGATATGTCTACGGCAAAACAATCGGGGACTGATGAAGACCCGGTAATTACTGCCGATGTTCCAGCTCAATTTATGCCATCACTTAAAACCCGTGTTGGAAAAGCAACGCCCGTAGGTAATGAAGGCGCAGGCACCGTAGTAGCAGCAGGCTCATCACCAGCCGCACAAGCATTAATGGGTAAAACCGTTGCAGTAATTGGCGGCGGTACGTATCGTCAATTTATTTGTGCCAATGTACAAAGTTGCCTAGAGCTAAAAGAAGGGACTACCGCTAAAGAAGGTGCATCATCTTTTGTTAACCCACTTACCGCACTAGCAATGGTAGAAACCATGCGCGCTGAAGGCCATAAAGCTATTATTCACGCCGCAGCGGCTTCTAACCTTGGCCAAATGCTAAACCGTATTTGTATTGCCGATGGCGTTGATTTAATTAATATTGTTCGCAAACCAGAACAAGAAAAATTACTGCGCGATATGGGTGCAAAATATATTGTTAACTCAAGCAGCGACACTTTTCTTGCTGACCTAACAGCTGCAATAATTGAGACAGGTGCAACTATAGCGTTTGACCCTATTGGTGGCGGCCAACTAACAAGTGACATTCTTAACTGTATGGAAGTTGCAGCTGCGCGCGATATGAAAGAGCACACAATTTATGGCTCTGATACATTTAAACAAGTGTATATTTATGGTGCACTAGACCGCGGCCCTATTACACTAAACCGTAACTTTGGCTTTGCTTGGGCTGTAAACGGGTTCTTGTTATTTAATGCCTTAGGTAAATTAGGCACAGATACAGTAATGAAAATGCGCAAACGCGTTGCTGATGAAATCACCACTACATTTGCGAGCAACTACACGCACGAAGTGTCATTAGCTGAGGTATTACATTTACAATCAATCGCGGCTTATTCTAAACAAGCAACAGGCGAGAAGTACTTAATTAAACCTCAAGCTTAATTAAATATTCTTTGTTAAAAATTAAAAAGCAGATGCTAATTAGGTATCTGCTTTTTATTTGGTCGTTGTAAAAGCTAGCTCGGAGTATTCACTTTAGCGAATCAATTACATTCGTGGATTTCTAGCATTTATCTAGACAGCTTTCAACTAAGATTGTACTTTCCGCTCGCTACAAATAGTCAAGTGTGTGAGCTAACCCACTGTATCCACTCAGTCTTCAAAACTATGAGAGAAAACATATTAATGAGCCTATGTACTTTGTTTTGGTGAAAGATCTTTGGGCATAGATGGAGTTATGACTCTTTCTCATTTTTTGGACTCAGTTTTCCCTCTTATGTACCAAATAAATTTTTAATACTTTCATATAACAGGGTTCAAAAGTAAGTTATTAACCTTTTCTATTTCATCCAACCATATTTTTGTTTCTTTACACCGCATTGCCACAGTAGTTTCAATTAAAGGATAAATATCAAGTAACTTATTGTGGTTGAAAATAGGCTCATGGTGAGCGATTCGATTTCTTATTTTTCTTATTACAAAGCAAGCTTCTTTTAATAGCGTTCTAATTTGCGCCGCAGTTAGGTTATCAGCGTTTGGAAATGCAGTCTGAATATGAACGTTCCAAATACGCCCATCATGCCTCCGCGTTAGCATTTCTTCCCACCAAGATAACTTTAACTCTGGTAACACCTTGCCTAACCCTTGGTAATTATTGCTAACAATGCTTAATAGCTCTCTTTTATTTTTATAAGCCAGTGAGTTTTGAAATACCGTATTAATAGGCCAATCAGTACCATACCTTTTTGCAATAGCTTCACTAATAGCATTACGTAATACCACTTCATATATATGTAAAGGAAATAAAAAATCAGATGATAAATTTGCATTCCATTCATATAGCGAGAGAGCTTTCATACCGCAATCAACACCAGTACTCGCAATGACAGCATTTCTGTATGTTGTAAATCGACTAATTGATATGGTCTTCTCAATTGCTTTGTATCGCATTAACTTTCCATCTTATAAGTTTTTCTTTATCTTTGGTTGATCATAATACCTTTTCTGGTAATATGATCATTGAGAGCTTTGGATATCCCTGCTTATGCAGCCCACCAAAGACAAAAGATAAAGAATAAACCCATGCTTAGGCGTGGGTTTTTTCGTTCTGATGCCAGTTGCTTGAGTTTAAATTATTTTTTACTGTGGGATAAAGTGTTTGCACTAGATTACACTAAAATAAAATTTACATTATATTTTTTATCGCAGTACTGGTTAGTGGCTTTATCTAGTCAATACTCACTCGCCTGACTTTGCTATACGTGACTATCTACTCCAAATGTGTCACAAACGGTTTTCATCTTAGAAATGTAATAGTCCGCTTTGATCAAACCACTCAATAATTGTACTAATTAATGCAATTAGTCATAAATCTGTAACCTTGATCCGCGATAATCTCTATCCGATAAATGAATAGACTCAAGAAGACTAAGTAAGATGAGTACACCCTTAGTGCAACTAACATTTGCACTGCAATCATTTGATGATTCTATGTCTGCGGCGATGAGCCATGCTATGGAATATGAAAAGCTATCGCTAAAAGCCAATGCTGCGCATAACATTACGCTGCAGTGTGTGTTGCCTGATGGCGCAAATGAGAGCGATGTTATTTCACTAAGTGCAACGCAGCCCAGTGCACGTGGGGCGCAGTATTTTACTGAAAAAACGCTGAGCAATGCGGACCTTGAATCTGGTACTGTAAATCTAACTTTAAGTAACATTACACAAAGCCAGTGTTTTGTAGTGCAAATGATGCTGCACGGAAAAAACACAACTTTAAAAGAAAGCCAACAACTCGATGTGTACATTAAAGCATTTGAGCAAGGCTATATCCCTGAGCAAATAAAAACTGAACATACCAAGTCACAGGGCGTTCGTAGCTACTTTGCAAGTATGGGCTCTACGTTTTTATCGCTGTTTTAGTGCTGGTTGCACTTAAATTACGCGACGCTACTTATAAGTTATTAGGGCGTGTTGAACTTTGGTGGGTAAATTTACAGCAGTATGTTTGGTTTTTAGGCAAGGCAGAGCCTATGTAGTGTGGTTACTCCCCATAAATAGGCGATAACGCAGCATAAATACCAAACATGCACTGCCCTTTGGGTTCTTTCTAGGGACGATTAACTCTTTGTTGCTCGGTTTTTACTTAGCCCACTAGGTTACAAACCTCGCGCCGCGATTTAATCGCCCCTAGATTGAACAAATTTCAATCCACAAAGACCAACACGCCCTAGTCTGCAAAACTTACTTTACCCATAGTAACTCCCGCAATACCTTGTGCAGTATTACTTAGGTGTTGCTGCTCTCCTGCTAGGCATTCGTTTGCTAAAATAGCAAATAACACGGCCTCTTTTGCGTCGGGATTTATACCTAAATCGTCGGTATTTTTAAAAGCCTTAATACGTGGGCAAAGCACTGTAAGTTGCGCCATTAGTAACGGGTTATGAATACCGCCACCACTTGCATACACCACACAATTTTGTACGCGCTCTGCACACTCGTTTAATGCATTTGCTATAACGGTTGCAGTAAAGGTATTTAAGGTGGCCATTACATCTTCATGGCTTAAATGGTGAGTATTTGTAAGCTGCTGCGCGGCGTTTAAATACGCTAAGTTAAATACCTCAGGCCCTGTGGTTTTAGGCATTGGGAGTTTAAAAAATGCGTTATTACATAATGCATTTAATAATGGTGTATTTACCTTGCCTGCTTTTGCTATTTTTGCGCCATCGTCATAATGCATACCTTTAAAATATTGCTGTACGTAGGCATCCATAATGGTATTACCTGGGCCAATGTCGGAACTAAATACGCCGTTTGCATCACCATTTTTGGGTAAAAACGTTAAGTTAGCAATGCCGCCCATATTTAGCAAAATCCGACTCTCCACAGCGCTCGAAAAATACAAATAATCGCCATACACAGCCAGTGGTGCGCCCTCGCCTCCTGCGGCTATGTGTTTTTGTCTAAAATCACCAATGGTTGTAATACCCGTAGTAACGGCTATTTGGTCACTATCGCCAATTTGTAAGGTGCCATTAGTAAAGCTTTTGTGGTTATGCTGCGACTGCGGGCAGTGGTAAATGGTTTGCCCGTGGCTCGCTATTACATCAATACTTGCCGGGTTTATTTGCCAAGTATGTAAGCACTGGTTAACCATATCGCCATGGAGTTTACCTACCCACGGGTGCAGTAAAGTAACAAGCTCTAAATCACATTCTCGCTTAGCAAATACCTGCTTTATTTTAGTTTTATAATCGTCGTTGTAGTCAACAGTGGTAAAATTTAAAACCTCAATGTGTGTATTTAAGCCTGCGCCCGTTACTTTACACAGTGCAACATCAAGCCCGTCCAACGAAGTACCGCTCATTAAACCAATAATTAAACGGCTTGGTTTTTGGGCGCTGTTATAAAGAGCTTTAATGTGAGGGTGCATAATGGCATCTAAAATAGGTGTAATATTTTGCTTATATTAGAGGACTTTAAAACAAAGTAATAGCCGTAAACCGTTTAATTTAGGTTCTGATTGTTTAACGTTAAAATGATTGTTAAGTTAGTGTGCATACTAAAAATTTATGAAAAAATATGATCACCCTCAGAGAGTTTAAAGCCCAAGACGCGCCTTTTATTATTAACACCTTAAATGATGAACAGGTAACGCGTTATTTATCGTCAAAAATTCCGTTTCCGTATACGCAAGCCGATGCTGATTGGTGGATAAACCAAGGCTCAAAGAACGGCGTAATTGACGCAACGGCTAAGGCCATTGAGGTTAATGGGCAATTTGCCGGCTGTATTGGCATAACTCCCGGCGAATTTGAATACAGCCACAGTGGCGAAATTGGTTATTGGCTAAATAAAGCCTATTGGGGGCAAGGCATTATTACTCGCGCTATTGAACTTATATGCAATGAAGCGTTTGCAAACTCACACATAAACAGAATTTTTGGCGCTGTGTTTGCTGGTAATACCGGCTCTATGAAAGCACTTATTAAAAGTGGCTTTGAGCAAGAGGCTGTGCTTAAACAGGCCATTTATAAAAACGGGATGTTTTACAACAATCATATATTTAGTAAGCTCAAAGCAGACTAATTATTCTAATTAAATTTACGCAAAGGTTGAATTATCAACCACCCGCCCAAAACTCCTTTATTAAGGTACGCATTGTACATATTCATACTGCTTAGCCGCGCATTATTGTTTAGCTGATCACGATTTTTAAAGCGTAAACATTCGGTAAGTAGTTTATTTATATTAATAGGAGATCTTATATGTCTACGACTAGTCGCCAACTTACTCTTGAATCACGCCCTAATGGCGCTCCAACAGATGAAAACTTTAAATTAAAAACGGTAGAGCTTCCTGCATTAAAAGACGGCGAAGTTTTACTACGTACCATTTACCTATCGCTAGACCCATATATGCGTGGTCGTATGAGCGATGCTAAGTCGTACGCTGACCCTGTTAATATTGGCGATGTAATGGTTGGCGCAACCGTGTGCCAAGTAGAAGAGTCTAAAAACGATAAATTTAGGATCGGCGAGTGGGTCCTTGCCTACACAGGTTGGCAAGACTACGCCATTACCGACGGCGAAGGCTTAATGCAGTTAGGTAAAGAGCCTGCAAACCCTTCATACGCATTAGGTATTATGGGTATGCCTGGCTTTACTGCTTACATGGGTTTACTTGATATTGGCCAGCCTAAAGAAGGCGAAACCGTAGTTGTTGCAGCAGCAACAGGCCCAGTAGGTGCAACGGTTGGTCAAATAGCTAAAATTAAAGGCTGTAAAGTAGTCGGTGTTGCTGGTGGTAGCGAAAAATGTGCACACGCCGTTGAAAAACTAGGGTTTGATGCCTGTATTGATCACAAAGCTGATGACTTTGCAGAGCAGTTAGAAAAAGCCTGTGATAAAGGCATTGATGTTTACTACGAAAATGTGGGCGGTAAAGTATTCGACGCCGTACTACCATTACTAAATACCGCAGCGCGCGTACCATTGTGTGGTTTAGTATCGCAATATAACGCTACTAGCTTGCCAGAAGGCCCAGACCGTTTAGGTATGCTAATGGGTCAATTGCTTACTAAGCGTATTAAAATGCAAGGCTTTATCATTTTTGATGATTACGGCGACCGTTACGACGAGTTTGCACAAGACATGCAAAAATGGCTACAAGACGGAAAAATTCAATACCGTGAGCACATGGTAGAAGGCATCGAAAATACAGTAGACGCGTTCAACGATATGATATGCGGTAAAAACTTTGGTAAAACTGTGGTTAAAATTAATAAGCCACTTTAATTTTATACGGCTTGTAAGGCAAAGCCCTTACAAGCCACAAAAGGACTGACATGATCAAACTACACCATTTAAATAAATCACGTTCTAAACGCGTAATTTGGCTTTTAGAAGAGCTAAATGTTGACTACGAAATTGTGGCTTATCAGCGTAATAAAGACACCTTCCTAGCTCCTGACGAACTAAAGCATATTCATCAACTTGGTAAGTCACCGGTAATTGAAGATGGCGGTTTAATTATTGCTGAATCAGGCGCTATTACCGACTACCTTATTACCAAATACGGTAACGGTAAATTTGCTCCAAAAGTAGATACCGCTGAATATGTTGACTACCAGCAATGGCTGCACTTTGCAGAAAGCTCAGCAATTTTACCGCTTTTACTTAAAATGTTTGTACTAAAAGACGGCGCTAAAACGCAGTTTTTAGAAGGCTATGCTGACGCTGAAACAGCTAAAGTAATTAGCTACTTTAACGACCGCCTTGAAGGTAAACGTTATTTAGTGGGCGATACCCTAACGGGCGCTGATTTTATGATGTCGTTTATTGTTGAAATTGTTAAAAACTCAGGTCAATTAGCGCACTTTAAAAACCTTGTTAAATACGACGAGCAATTACAAAGCCATGAGAAGTTTCATACAGCTAATGAGCTAGAAGCAAAGTACGACTAAACCTTTATATAATATTTTTATATAACACTAAGGAGCATTTTGCTCCTTTTTTAATGCCTGAAAAACACTCCCATTAAAGTTACGCTTGTAAACTAAATTAACAAACAATCCCTTATTGCTAATAAAACTTTAATTAATAAGGCATAATGCTGCTATTATTTTAGAATAATCACTAATAATACAAGCTGCTCTTGCGCGTATTGACTCACACTTGGGATCAACCATGACCATAAACATGCGTTTAACGACCGGCTTTGGCGTAATTTTATCAATGATGCTTATTTTAACCATTATTGGCATTTCGCGCGTTAGCCTCATTAATAATAACATTACCCACATGACCGACGTAAATTCGGTAAAGCAACGTTACGCAATTAACTTTAGAGGCAGCGTACACGACAGAGCAATAGCCGTGCGCGATGTAGTGCTAATTACCGATCAAAGCAGTTTAAGCACCGTGTTAAAGAGCATAAAAGAGCTAAACGCATTTTACCAAACATCAAGCCGGTCTATGGCCGAGCTAATGGGTGATATGAATAGTGAAGAACGCGCTTTAATTAATAAAATAAATCAAATAGAGCAGCGCACTCAGCCTTTTATTCAAGGTGTTATAAACGCTAAAAATGCAGGAAACCTAAACGAAGCTGAACGTATTTTATTAACCGATGCGCGCCCTGCGTTTACCCAGTGGCTAAATGTTATAAACCAATTTATAAACCTACAAGAGCAAGCAAATCAAACCACCACTATTGATACTCTCGATATTGCCAGCTCGTTTAAAATTTGGATGATTTCGCTCACCGCACTTGCCTTTTTAATAGGCATAAGCGTTGCGTATGTTATTAGCCAACTGATCAGAAATTCAGTAGGTGGCGAACCACAAGAAGCCGCCGAAGTAATTGCCCTTATTGCGCAAGGCGACTTAAGAGGTGATGTACAGTCGTGTTGCCCAAATAGCATGATGGCTTCTGTAGGGGTGATGCAATCTAAATTAAAAACCATTGTAGATAGCATTATTAACTCATCTGAAGAGCTTTCTACTCACTCTGCAAGCGTAGCGTCTGGCTCGCAGCAAGCACTTAGTGCCGCTGACGCACAAGTAACCTATACAAACTCCGCAGTAAGTAGCCTAGAAGAAATGAGCCGCAGTATCCATGCTGTAGCCGACTCAGTTAGGCAAACAGAAGATAACTCAAAAATAACCGCACAATTGTCGCAGCAAGGTAGTATTGCAGTGCAAAAAGTAGCGGCCGAAATTGAGCAAATCTCAGTAACCGTAAAAGCCACAGTTACCCAAGTGAACGTGCTGCAAGAACATGTAAAACACATTGGCGATATTTTAAGTGTGATCCGCAGTATTTCTGATCAAACAAACTTGCTTGCACTAAATGCGGCAATAGAAGCTGCAAGAGCAGGCGAAACAGGCCGAGGTTTTGCTGTTGTAGCTGACGAGGTAAGGCAACTTGCCCAGCGTACTGGTGATGCAACTGGCGATATCGAAAAGATGATTTTGCAAGTACAAGAAAACACGCAAGCGTCGGTAACAGCTATGGAAACCACAGTACCACAAGTAGAAAATGGCCTAACGCTTACTCACGAAGCAAACGAGTTACTGCATCAAATACAGCAACAAGCTAACGATTCATTAAGTAACGTGCTTGAAATTGTTGAATCAACATCAAACCAAGTAGCCACCGTGGCGCAAATTAGTACCGACGTAGAAGAAATTGCCAGTATGTCCAAAGAAACCAGCATGTCGCTTAACAGTAACGCACAAGAAGCCGTTGCATTAGCTGACCTTTCAAACACACTTAAAAAGTATATTAGCTACTTTAAAGTTTAATTTTTATAGTAAGCAATAAACAAAGGGGCTTTTAAGCCCCTTTGTCGTTTATGTACTTTAATAATAGCGGACTATATACCCGCTAAATCGCGCTCGGTAATACACTCACCCGACGCCATTTCAAACTCGCGGCAAACTAATGGGCGGTTTTCGTAAATAGAGCACATAAGCGTATTGCGGTCGAGTGCTTGGCACCAACCGTCGTCAGCGCGTTTCATTACTTCGCTGCCCCATTTATCGTATTCAATGTAGTTAAAAGGCACGCCGGTGTCGGTTACTATGCGCACTTCTAATTGGCAACAACAGGCTTGGCAGTTAGCACACGTAACGGGCTCTGGGGTAGTAGAAATATTTTCAACGGGAATAACAATATGAGGCATAGTGGCTTACTTTTTTGAATAAGCCACTAGGATACAGTAACTAATTTAACGCGCTAGTAGTTTTGCTTTAATATCGCTGTAACGCATTTGCTCGCACAGCGCAAAACCACTCAGCTGGCGCACTTTATTACGCGCAAATAACGGCACACTCATCCCTGCTAAAAAGCGGCATTGGGTTTCAATACCCACATTATGATTACCCTTGCCTGCCATATGCGCTAAAAATTCATCTACCTTTTGATAAATAAGTTGCTCGTCAATATATGCAGGCTCTATAGAATATTCAAGCTTAACCGCATGGCCTCTACACACACTACAATGCCCACATTGCTCAGGTGCATTTTGATCGTCAAAATAGCGCGCTAAGTTATAGCTTAAGCAACTTTGTAGCTCAAAAAATCGTACCAGTGCAGCAATACGTTTAATTTCGGCCTGTTCTTTATCGGTAAAGTAATCGTGAAGTTGCTGGGCAAGTTCTGGGTTATTTATAACCTCTCCATGCACTTTGTATACTTGGGTAATACGTTTGGTTTCAAGCGTTATTAGGTTTTTTTCGGCTAGGTAATCAAGAGCAGCCACTACACGTTTTCGATCAACCTGCGCTGCTTGCGTAAGGGAGTCAAAATTTAGTGTGCCCCATATTTTTTTAAAGTCAGTATGGCTAAATATTTGCGTTAAAAACGCTTGGCGTTGCTCATCAAAATGACCAAGTAGCTCGTTTTTATCAACCAAAAATTTATATTTAAAATCGGCGTAGTAAGCATATTGCGGCGTTATAGCGCCTTGCATTTCAAGCTGTACGAGTAAGGTTTTTAGTGCCAATTGCCTAATATTACTTTCGCTTGAAAGACTGTATTCTTGCATTTCCCATTGCTGGTGGCTTTGGCGAATATCGTTAATTACGTATTCAATACCGCTAAGCTCTGGGGTGTCGCCATATACAAAGTTTTCAACCGTATTTAGGCCATCTAAATTAGCGAGCGTGTAGCAGTTTGATGGATTGCCATCGCGCCCTGCTCGGCCAATTTCTTGGCTGTAGTTTTCTATCGATTTTGGTAAGTCGTAATGTATAACAAAGCGAATATCAGATTTATCAACGCCCATACCAAAGGCTATGGTTGCCACTACGACGTTAATTTTACCAGCCATAAAGTCATCTTGAATTTGCCAGCGTAGCGTATCTTCAAGCCCCGCATGATACGCCACCGCGTGCACACCTTGCGCACTTAGCACATTAGCAACTTGCTCGGCGCTTTGCTGTAGCGTTACATACACAATACCAGGGCCATTTTGCGCGCGTACAATGTTGGTAAGCTCGGTGTTTTTATCGGCGGTTTTAACGCTCAGCACGCTTAAATCTAAATTGGCGCGATAAAAGCCCGTTTGCACAATGCACTCAGGCGCAATAGCAAATCGCTCTGCCATATCGCGTTTTACTTTTTTAGTCGCCGTTGCAGTAAGTAACAACACTAAAGGAATATTGAGCTCTTCGCGGTAACGCGGTAGTTTAAGGTAGTCGGGTCTAAAGTTATGACCCCACTCAGATATACAGTGCGCTTCGTCTACCACTAACATCGAAAGCGCCACTTGGCTTATAAACTCTCTAAAACGCTCGTTTTTAAAACGCTCAACCGACACCATTAATACTTTAATTTTACCATTTCGCACATCATTCATTACGGTGCTGCTTTGCATTTGATCTTGGCTCGAATCAAGGCTTGCCGCGTAAATACCTTTGCTATTTAAAAAGCTAATTTGATCTTTCATCAATGCAAGTAAAGGCGAAACCACTAAGGTTAAATTTGGTAAATGCAACGCAGTTAATTGATAGCACAACGATTTACCCGAGCCGGTCGGAAATATAGCCAACGACGATTGACCATTTAAAAGCTGCTCTATAGTTTGTTGTTGCCCTGTTCTAAATTGGCTAAAACCAAAATGCTGCTCAAGTGATTGAATTAGTGGCGTGGTCATAAATGTCCTTTTGATGTTTTTAAACAGCGATTTAACTGCACAGCTAGGCGATAAGAAAGTGAGTATAACTTATATACCTTTGATCATCATTTTTTGCTGACATATCCTTTATTTAGGCGCAAACTAGGCACCCATTAAATGAGTAGTAACTACTTGTTGCCAAAATAATTTATTGATACCCAAGTCACCTTAAAAAACTAATAAAAAATACAGATCACTTGGGTATATTATTTTTAAGGGCAACGTTATGAGTATTACAATACCTAAAATCGTCGTTATTGGCGGTGGTGCTGGCGGATTAGAACTTGCAACCCAACTGGGGCATAAGCTAGGGAAAAAAAAACAAGCTGATATACTGTTAATAGACAAAAACCGTACCCACATATGGAAGCCGTTACTGCACGAAGTAGCGACAGGCTCTATTGACCCTGATTTAGATGGCGTTGTGTATTCAGCCCATGCCGCAAAACATCATTATCGTTTTCAACTTGGCACCTTTTGCAATATAGACCAAAGCAATAAAACAATTACCCTCTCCCCATTAAACGACGAGTTAGGCCACACTATTTTACCTGGCCGTACAGTTCGTTACGATCACCTTGTTATTGCCATCGGCAGCGTAAGTAACGACTTTAATACCCCAGGTATAAAAGAGCATTGCTACTTTTTAGATTCAAGCCAACAAGCAGAGCGCTTTCAGCACTCATTACTAGATAGCTTTACGCGCCTCCACCAAGACGACAACCAACAACAATCACTTAATATTGCCATTGTAGGCGGCGGTGCTACGGGTGTTGAACTCTCAGCTGAGCTTTATCATGTGTCTGAGCTATTAAAGCTTTATGGCTTAACAAATATGTCGTCTAAGCGTTTGCATATTCATTTAATTGAAGCCGGACCGCGTATTTTACCTGCATTACCAGAGCGTATTGCCGTAAGTGCCAAGCGTGAGCTATTAAAGCTTGGCGTAAACGTGCGCGAACAAACGCAAGTGAAAGAAGGCACCGCGCAAGGCTTTATCACCAAAGATGAAGAACACATTAATGCTGATATTATGGTGTGGGCGGCAGGCGTTAAAGCACCTGATTTTATTAAAGACTTAGGCATTTTTGAGCTAACTCGTAGCAACCAAATTCAAGTAAATGAGTTTTTACAAAGCACCGTTGACGAAAGCATTTTTGTATTAGGCGATTGCTGCGCATTTACCCAAGCCGACGGTAAACAAGTACCACCACGCGCACAATCGGCGCATCAAATGGCGTTGTGCGTCGAAAAAAACCTCATCGCAACGCTAAAACAGCAACCTCTACGCGGCTTTAAATACAGCGACCATGGCTCGCTAGTTAACTTATCGAGCTACAGCACCGTGGGTAACTTAATGGGCAACCTAACCAGCAATACCTTTTTTATTGAAGGTAGAATTGCCCGCTTTATGTATATATCTTTATACCGTATGCACCAACGCGCCATACACGGCAGCGCAAAAACTTTTGCATTATGGATAAGCGAAAAAGTATTGCGTGTAGTGCGTCCTAAAATGAAATTGCACTAAAAGCGATTTAAATTAAAGGCAGTGAGCGCTATTACTGCCTTTAATTTTTAACATTGTCTGTGTAGAGTATTTAAAACAACGAAGGGAATTGGGTTATGACGGGTAAAACACTAATTTTCAATTTTGATGGTACGGGTAGCGAGCCCCGCGATGCAAAGCAATTTAGCTCAGGCCAGTTTAAAGAAGACAGTAGTATTTCTAATATTCTTAAGCTACACCTATTATTAGGCGGCAAGCTTAATGACTCTCCAATAACCCCACTTACTAACCAACTCAGTTTTTATTACCAAGGCATTGGCACCAAAGGCAGCCACCTTAAACGCTTTTTAAATCAAGCCTTAGCACCACGCAGTGACGATGTAGCCAGTATTTTAAATCAAGCACTTAACGACTTTAAAGCCCACTATCAACTAGGCGACACCTTACTGTTAACAGGCTTTAGCCGAGGCGCTGCGCTTGCCAGACGTTTTGCTAAATGCTTAGAACCCTTAATAAGCAACAACGTGTATGTATGTGTGTTTGATACTGTCGCCTCTATTGGCTTATCAAAAGTAAGTAAAGCTACACGCGGCGCAGAGCACGTTATTTTTGAAAACCACACCATTGCCAACAACATTACTCAAGCGCTGCACTGCGTAGCCATTGACGAAAAACGTCGCGCCTTTGAACCCACACTCATGAACCATCAAAACAATATTACCGAACTATGGTTTGCAGGTGCTCATTCAGACATTGGTGGCGGTTACTACCGCGATGGCTTAGCCGATATTAGCTTGCGCTATACACTTGAGTGGTTAATAGAACAACCGCTTAATATTTCGTTACTCACTAGCCACGATATAGATTACGAAACCCTGCTCCCCAATAGCAACTTAGTAGCACAAGATGACGTAACCGTTATTCCCGATCCGCTCGCACTAAGCCATCAACAAAATTACTTTTGGTTTAACCCGTTTTTTAAATTAGTAGATAGGCAGTGCTATGTATTAATTGATGACGAAGCCAGCAACCTTGAGCCCTTAGTGCACTACAGCGTAGCCGAACGTATTAATAAGCTAACCAGTTACCGCCCAGAATCGCTTAAAAAACGGCATTACAAAATTAGCTACAACGACAACACCACACTTAGCTTTATTGGTTTAAGCCAACATATAGAACTGGCTAATCAAAACATGAGTGTGCTGAGCATTAACCAAAGCCAAGACGTAATGGTATTTGCCTCAGAGCAATACAACGCAACCGGCCTCATGCTAGAGCAAGGCGCTACGTACCGCTTTACCCCATATCCAAATCAATACTGGTTTGACGATGGCATAAAGTGCACGCCATTAGGCTGGAACCGCGACAACGTACAACTTGGCGTAAAAGAAATCCCGATGGCCGTACTTGAACCATTTAGACGATTCCCTCGCGCACAATGGTTTTCACTCATTGGTGCTATTAATAAAAACGACGACCACCTTTTTGAAATAGCCAACGGCGCCGATATTAAAATAGATAAATCAGGCGAGTTTTGCCCATTTGCAAACGACTTAAGCCGCTTTTACGGCGCTAACGCCGGAAAAATAAAAGTGAAAGTAACGCGGTTGGGATAAGAGGTTGCACAGTATTTAAAATTGTAGGCGGGAATTTACATCGCGCTTTGGCATTATAAAAAACACCCGCGAGGTATAAAACCTCACCTACAACAACTCAAACACCACACTCAACAAACCCGTAGGTGCGATTTTACATCGCGCTTTGCTCTTATAAAAACACCCGCGAGGTATAAAACCTCACCTACAATAATTCAAACACCTATTCGCCTCACACAATGAGGCAAACAATATGTGTAATTGCCTCATTAGGCAATTTTGTAACGTGTACTACGCCCACCTGCGGCGGTTTTTGTTAAAAACCCAAGCGTTTGCAAGTCTGATAAATGGCGTGTTGCGGTTGCACGGCTAACCTTAGCCACCTTTTGATACTGACTCGCACTAATACCCTGTTCAAATTGGCCATCAAGTAACTTATTAAGCACTTTTACTTGCTGCTCACCTAGCTTTGTTTGATCTTTACTTGCCCAGTAATTGGTTTTAAAAATTGTTTGCTCAATATTATTAAGCGTATGGTGTATCGCATTATTAAGCGTACGTAAAAACCATTTAACCCATTGGGTAATACAAAGATCTCCACGTTGAGTGGCTTCAAGCACCTCGTAGTAGCTTTTTCTGTCTTCTAAAATAGCCACCGACATAGCGTAAAACCGAATTGACTCAGCATGTTCTTGCGCTAATGCCAGGTCGGTTATAAGCCGTGTAATACGCCCATTAGCATCCTCAAGTGGGTGTATTGTTACAAACCATAAATGTGCGATAGCTGCCCGAATAAAAGGGTCTATTTGAGGATCGTTTTGCGTTTTGTTAAACCAGTTAAAAAATAGCGAAAGCTCTTTATTTACTCGCTCTTTAGGAAGCGCCGTAAAATGTAATACCGGTTTATCTAAGCGCCCCGATACCACTTGCATTGGCTCGTCACCACGCAATTGCCCTCCCTCAATTTTAGTAAATAAACTTTGCTCACCTGCAAACAATAAGCGATGCCAAGTAAGCACTCGTTCTAAATTAAGCGGTGAGTCTGTGTTATTTATTGCATCAAGCATAGTCTCTGCAAGATTATCGCTTTGCACAGTTGTTGGGTAAGGTTGCTCATTAATATTGAGTTTTTTTGCAAGAGAAGAGCGAACCGAAAATGCATTAAGCTTTTCGCCCTCAATCGCACTGGAGTGAATAATATTTGCAAGTAAGGTATCAAGGGCCTGCTGCTTTTGTTGAGCACTTTGCACACCCATACGCCCTACTAATAAACCTTGATTATATGAAAGCTCCCTTAGTAAAGGAGCAAGCGCCGCAGCATCCCACGTAAAGTTTGGCCAGTTTTGCTGTTGCCATATCCACATAGTCTTTAGTCCTAAAGGTAATTAGCTTCAGTCTATGTTATTTATTTGCCTCATGCAATGAGGCGAATAGAAGAGTTAATTGCCTCATTACTTTTAAGCGTTAAACAGAACAATAATTCATTTTTCAATGGTAAAAACAATCCATTTATAAGCGAGGTATAAAACCTCACCTACATCATTGCAAACACCACTCTCAACAAAAGCGTAGGTGCGATTTTATATCGCGCTTTGGCTTTTAAATTAGGCCAAGCTAAACACCTGTAGGCGCCCAGCTTGCTCGCGCGAAAAGCGTAGCTTTTAAATTGTAAGCCGGAATTTATCTCGCGCTTTTAATTTTAATTTGTAAATATCGCGTTGATGCTGGCAACCAAAATATGAATTACTTACTCAAAATGCGTGTATTTATTTTCTATAATTTAAATAAATGCATCCATATTTGGTAGTTGTATTATTTGCTCACTCAGCTTATTTGCAGCTTTATTAATTATTTTTATGCACAAATCAATGTGTGCTAATTCAGCAGTAGACAAGTTATTTTTAACAGCAGAAACTTTAGCCGTATCAATTGCAGCTAATACAGAGTCAACAGTTTGACTCATAAGTAGTTGCATCCGTGGTAGTGAAATAGCAAATTCATCAGCAAAATCAGCTAACATGTAAGCTGTAATCTCATTAGTAAAATTGCCTGCACTTTGCGAATTATGCTCACCCACTGACATAGCATAACACCTTGATATTTTGGGCTGTAAATAGCCCATATCACGGTCAATGCTTCCCTGCTCAATAATAGCCTCTATATTTACCAAGTCGTAAAACGGCGTAAGCTCTAAACCATTTTTACCAACAAAAAAACTAATGTTTTTGCCATGAGCATCGTAATTACGTACTAAAATATTAAATGTCATCCAACGAATAAGCTGAGCCTCATACGCTTGTACATTCGTTGTTTTAACATTAAATAGTTTTGCAAAAGAAACGCCATCTCGAATATAAATACCATCCCCATCATCACCATGCTGACGCTCATATTTATAAGAAGGAGGTAAATTAGTGGCTTGGCAACCATCAATAATATGACGACGTAATACACGGCTTTGATCTTGTGTAACGCGCCTATCAAAGCGATCTATTACAAATACTCTTATATCTGCGTAAGTGCGCAACTCAACATGGGGAACATTGAGCCCCGACTCTTTTGCCAAAAGCATGGTAAAAAGTTCATTTACTGCAATGAAAGGAGCGGTACCTGTTTCAAATTTAAAAATTTTATTAGAACATAGCTCCCCTTCACCAAATCCTAATTTACTATCGATTTCGAGTAGGTTTAGTTTGTCTTGAACGCCAGCAACAGAGAGCCGAGTTCGGCCATCCCAATGAGTAATTGACTCGCCAACTTGTACAAAGCGTTTAAGTTTTTGGCTTAGCTCGTCACTAGTCACTTCACGAAAAGATGTTTGCTTTAAAGTACTGTTACTTGCTCTAAACGACAAAGCACCTGACGTTTCCTCGCCAATTACTTTAATCAAACCAAACGTATTATTTTTAGAGATAGTAGTACTACTTATAATTTCATCAAGACCTTTGCCTTCGGGTAATAAGTTTTGTAAATAATTACGCACAGCACGCGAGTCAAAATCACCATTGAGCGGTAAGTGTGGTGAAATAGCAAAACCCTTACTAATCCACTCAGGCTCATAGGTAAATGCAATTTCATTTTCAGAGCCTATATCAAGAGTTATCGCACCTATCTTCTGCGTATGCCCAATAAATACATCTAAGCTATTTTTTTTAATACCACTGCTCATCGCTCACCTCATCGTTGTTATTGTGGTGCGACTCGTCATCACTAACAAGGCTAAACGACAACCCCAAGTATTCCATCACTTTGAGTACATTAAAAAACTGCACATTAACATCACCTTTTTCTATTTTTATCAGCGTAGGCTTTGAAATATTAAGTGCTTGCGATACATCAACCAATGTAAGCTTCATGCCTGTTCGCTTTGAAGTAATCGCTTTAGCGAGTCGCACCGACGAAAACGGCTTTGATAGATCAGGCATTTCAGTGCGTTTGACAACTCTTCCAAGTGTTTTTTTTGCTGGTAATTCGCTCATCAAAGGTCAACCATAGTTTACTTATGCTATTTATTTTAAGTTAGCCTACCCAAAAGTCAAATATAACTTACTTTTAAGCTTGAACGTATATTTACTGCCTATAAGTAAACTTTACCTTACTTATAGGAAGTGAAATAAAACACGACCCCATAAGTAAAGCATAAGTTACTTATGGAAAGTTAATGACATTTTGAGCTTAATAGCCAAGCTAAACACCTGTAGGCGCCCAGCTTGCTCGCGCGAAAAGCGTAGCTTTTAAATTATAGGTGGGAGTTTATCTCGCGCGAAAAGCGTAGCTTTTAAATTGTAGGCGGGAGTTTATCTCGCGTTTTTTGAACTTAAGCAGTATTCTTATTCGGTACTTCAATGATATTCTAAGCAAATACATGATTGAAAGGACGCCTCATGATTCTAAAAGATAAAACCCTCATCAACAGCAACTCAGCTAAAATACAAGCAGGTCAAAAGCAAGAACTCGACGTTGCTTTTTATTTACGCCGCGCCTTTAAAGATCATAGTCAGGTATTTGTGTTTAACGATGTGAAATTTAAACACAATGGCGAAACCGCACAAATAGACCATCTAATCGCATACACCTATGGCTTTATTCTGATCGAATCTAAAAGCATTACAGGGGAAGTAACGATTAATGAGCATCAAGAATGGAGTCGCAGTTATCGCGGCAACTGGCAAGGTATGCCATCGCCAATAAAACAGGTTGAATTACAACTAGAACTATTAAAAAGCCTAATGCGCGACAATGCACCAAACCTACTCACTAAATTATTTGGCAAGCTGCAACAGGGTTTTGGTGGCAGAGAGTGGCATAGTATTTGTGCCATATCGAGCAACGCCATTATCAATCGAGAAAACACACCAAAAACAATTGAAGATCGATTAGTTAAATCAGAATTTATAACTGATAAATTACTTGAAATAATGAAGCTTCCTGCGTCTAAACCTAATGCGCTTCATCTTTTTACAACAAACGTTCGACCTTGGTTCAGTGAAGAAACACTCGATAGAATTTGCCAGTTTATTTTAGAGCAAAATATATCACCTAACTTACAAGAGCCTTCATATGTACCTGCAGAGATAAGCGAATCAGAATCTGTTTACGATGAGGCTTTAATAGCGTCTGAGCAAACCAATACTGAACAAGTAAAACCTAAAAGTGATCTAATCAAAGAGATAACATTAGCTTGTAAGCAATGTAATAGCGCGACCAATTTGCAACCTCTTTCTGGGCGCTATGGCTACTTTGTAAAATGCGGTAATTGCAGTGCAAATACACCAATGAAATCACCATGCTCTGAGTGCTCAAGCACCAATACTAAAACAAGCAAACGTAAAGAAAATTACTCTTTAGTATGCAAAGATTGTGAGATAAGTACGCCTATTAAGCTTTAGCATTTGTAGGTGCGATTTTACATCGCGCTTTCTCTTTAGTAACTAGCTCATTACCCCAATCAACAAGCAAAGCCCGCCTAAACACCTGTAGGCGCTCAGCTTGCTCGCGCGAAAAGCAAAGCTTTTAAAATAATTTACTTATATCGCATTGGCGATGGCAACCAAAGAAAGACAAGCGTCGGTCTCTCTTTGGAATCACACGACGCCCCTCAATTTCACTTATCTTTAAACACTAAATTAATATGAACGTAAACGCGATGAACGCACAACTTTCACATCCCTGTACGCTGCCCAGTTCGGGTATCCCTACCCTCTCGTTCAAAACTACGTTTTTCACCCATTTGCAAGCATCGCTTTCCTCGAATCCATGCGAAGTAATTACTCACTAATTATGTGTTTGCAGGTGAAGTTGAAGGGGGAAATGTCTGAGCAGCGGCCTTAAAATTTGCTGTAGGCGCCCAGCTTGCTCGCGCGAAAAGCGAAGCTTTTAAAGTAATTTACTTATATCGCATTGGCGATTGCAACCAAGGGGCGGATACCGCCGACCACCCCTTGGAACCCCACAGCGCCCCGAGGATCACATTATTTCCTCAATTTAAATTAATGATACGAGCGTAACCAGCGTAGATAGGCCATCCATGGCCAAGCTACGCTTTTAAAAGCATCCATGCTGTTAATTACTCATCATTAATTAAATTTCGGGTGTGATCACGGGGGATTGCCTTGGCTAATGCCTTTAAATTTAAATTAGTGCTGCTAATTTGTTCTATTAGTAGTAGTGCTACTATTTAAAACTTTAAGACCGTGTATAAGCCTGGTATCATCCTACGTCATTAAATTATTTAGTAGTAAAGTTATGGAAAACGGTGAAATTCTTGTCATAGATTTATTCGCAGGCCCGGGTGGTCTTGGCGAAGGGATTTCAGCAGCCCAAACCTCAGATGGTAAATCGCCTTTTCAAATTGGTATTTCTGTTGAGAAAGATTTCCATGCCCATAAAACTCTTACTACTCGTGCCTTCTTTCGATCACTCAAAAAAAGATCACAGCCATTAAATAATTATTATAATTATCTGCATGGAAAAATTACACGTGATGAGTTGTTTGAACTTCACCCCGATATTGCAACAGAAGCCAATCAAGAAACTCTCAATGGTGCTAAAGAACTTGGCAAAGATAATAAGCTGATTCATAAGCGTATTAAAGAGCTTGTAAAAGACCATAAAGGGCCAAAAGTACTAATTGGTGGGCCTCCATGCCAAGCTTATTCACTTGCAGGGCGTTCTCGAAATGCTGGGAATAAAAGTTACATTGCAGAAGAGGATACTCGCCACTTTTTATATAAAGAATACTTAGAAGTAATTTGCCTAGCGAAGCCTGATATTTTTGTGATGGAAAATGTAAGAGGAATACTTACAGCAAAAGTTAACGGCCAAGTCATGTTTCCACAAATATTAGAAGATTTGCGCAGCCCTGGCTCAGTAACAAAACACAAAAAAATTCCAAAATATAAAGTTTTTTCATTAGTCGTTGATGCTGATAATCCAGAAGACCCACAATACAAAGATACAGCTGATTTTTTAATTCGTTGTGAGCAATACGGTATACCTCAAGCTAGGCATCGGGTAATTTTACTTGGTATACGTGAGGATATTAAAGCCCCCCCAGAAATACTAAAACTATGCGAACACCAAGTTACCGTAGAACAAGCTATTAGTGACTTACCAAATTTACGCAGCGGCTTTTCAAAACAAAAAGATAACGCAAAAGATTGGGAAACAGCTGTTACTAAAAATGCAGCTAAGTTAAAGCGAATTCTGAAAAAACAATTTGACCCAGAATCAGCAAATAGCCTAAACCTCGAACCAAAAATCGGGTTGTCTAGAACAGAAAGTGCATTAAGCGGCAAAACCCCAACCATGCCAGAGTCACTAAAAGCCTGGTATATAGACCCTAACCTAAACGTGGTGCTAAATCATGAAACCAGAGGCCATATGATTGATGACTTACTACGTTACTCATACTGTGCTGCATACGCACAAATCCAAGGTTTATCACCTAAATCTCGTCATTTCCCACAAGAACTAGCCCCGGCCCACGCTAATTGGGATACTGGTACACATTCAGATCGTTTTAGGGTTCAAGTAGCAGATAAGTACGCTACTACCGTAACAAGCCATATCTCAAAGGACGGCCACTATTTCGTACATTACGATCCGCAGCAATGTAGAAGTTTAAGTGTCCGTGAAGCAGCACGCTTACAAACATTCCCTGATAACTACATTTTTGAAGGGACGAGAACTAACCAATATGTACAAGTAGGGAATGCTGTGCCGCCGTATTTGGCTTTCCAAATAGGACAAGCAATCTTGAAAGTACTTAGCTCTTTAGTCTTAAAGTAATCTGTTATCACCTTATAGCACCATACTTATAATGAAATAGTGTATTTCTTAAAGATAGATAATGTACTGCTTTTTTTAAATAAATTTTGAATTTCTGTACATTCCTTAATTGACTCCCATAATTCAGGTTTTTTAGAATATTCATTAAAGTCTTCACTGGCAGAGTATTTTTTTATTAACTCATTCATAAGAATCATGAGCTCTTTTAAATATTCTTGTAATTCAGTATCAATATCTTCTTCTTTCCATATTCTTTCTAAATTAAAGCTTTTTCCTGATCCTGAAGCATCGGTATAAATGTACAACACTGATAGTGTGTATGGAATAACAGCAGCCCGTAATTGACCCAGGGAGTTCTTACCTTGGCCATAAATTTTTTCCATTCGTCTAAATAAAATAATTTTAGCAATCAACTTTTCATAGAACTCTCTATCAATTTGAACTTTTTCTGTAGCTTCTTCTTCAGACTCGAGCATTTCAATGAAGTGCCTAAAAATTTTTTCTCCGCCTTTTTTTACTAAATGAGGTGAGTTACCCCAAGCAGAGTAATACTTTGCGAGTTCCATATTTGTAAAGCGACGCTCTCTTGGGAATTCTTTTTTTAGGCGATTACCATTAGAGCCTGCATGTCTGACTTTAGTTAAAAACTCTCCCTTTGCTCGTTCAAAAAACCATCTAAACCCGCTTGGCGTTATTATGCTATCGCTCAGCGACTTTAAGGTTCTCAACTGTGGACTTTTAGAGCGTAAATCCACATTTGATACACGAGATTGCGTGTTGGAAAACTGACTAATATTTGAGATTAAATTGTCTAAATCATTTTCAGCAACATTTTTAGCAACATTAATTTTTGCCATTACCTTAACTTTACTGATATCTAATCCCTCTTTATGTGAAAAATATATTGACGCTGTTGTTTGTCCACCGTTAACTATCTGGAAATCAGTTAAAGCTTCTAAGTATTGAGATTTTTTATAGGGCTTAATGATTGCATTTGTGGCGGTAACAGTTAAGCCATTATTAAATGCAATAAATTGTTCTGGCTTGGTTCGTATTGTTTCTTTGATCCCTTTATTTACTCCTTTAAACTGTAAAAAAGAACGAACATTTTTTTCCAATAAACGACTACTGTATCGTTTATATAATCCCGAAATGACTTCAGCATCTAAAACGCACAAGTATGATGCAAAATTTCTCTCGTCCGCAGCTTGAATAACTTCAATCCGTTTTTTGAAATCGCGAGTAAAGTTAATAGTTAGTGGTTCCCGGTTGCCTCGAGACTCGATTACGCTAGCTAAAAAGTTCAAGTCAATAACTTTCTTTAAAATTAAGATATCTTTTGTTATGGAAACATTATCTTTTTCATACTTAACTTTCAAAAAATCATCTTCGAAATGGACTTTTCGAGGCTGTATCGACTCTCCTTTATTTGAAACAGTTGCTGTTAATGTGAGTAAAAATATTTCAACTACATCAAATTGCTCAAGTCCCTCCTCGGAGTTAATTTTAGCAATAAGGGACTTAACTACACCGTCAGAATCTTGAACCTTATCGCTTAAAGTCCCCTTTACAGAAAGATTTAAAAACTTAACAGCTTTTTTAAATTGTCTTTCATAATCAGCCTTCAACGATACGCACAAGTCTTGCTCAGCTGTTGTTTCATCTAAAGATGACTCATCTATAATAAACAGCTGTAACCTTTCCTTAGATTCATTGACTGTAGTGGTACAGTGATTTTGGCCACCCATTAAGAAAGAAATGTTATGCTATTTGCATACAAATTTGGGTGAAAAAAATGACAAAATTAAACCGTGCAACGTACTCCGCTGCAATCAAATTAGAAACGGCTCAACTTGTAGTTGACCAAGGTTATACACAAGAAGAAGCAGCCAAAGCGATGGGTGTTGGTAAATCAACCGTAAGTAAATGGGTTGCTCAATTAAAGCAAGAACGTAATGGCCAGTCACCATTGGCTTCACCAATGACACCCGAACAAATTGAAATCCGTGAACTTAAAAAGCAAATCCAACGCATTGAATTAGAAAAGGATATATTAAAAAAGGCTACCGCTCTCTTGATGTCCGACTCCCTGAACAATTCTCGTTAATTGAGAAATTAAATCAACGAGAGCGTTACCCAATTAGTGTGCTATGTAGTGTATTTAATGTGCATCGTAGCAGCTATAAATACTGGGCTATACGGGATACGACACCGACACCAGAGCAAGTAAGGTTAGAGGCTGAAGTTAAAGCCATACATACAATGAGTGGGGGCTCAGCAGGTGCGAGGACAATCGCGGCAATCGCAACGAATAACGATTTTGAATTAAGCCGTTATCGTGCTGCTAAGCTAATGATTAAATTAAAGCTAGAAAGCTGCCAAGTACCTCAACATTCATATAAACGCGGCGGTAATGAACATCTTGAAATCCCAAACCTGCTTGATAGGCAGTTCGATGTTGTTGAACCGAATACCGTGTGGTGCGGTGATGTTACATATATTTGGATAGGCAATCGCTGGGCTTATTTAGCGGTCGTTATTGATTTATTTGCGCGTAAAGTTGTGGGTTGGGCAATGTCATTGTCGCCGGATTCTAACTTAACGCTAAAAGCGCTTGAGTTAGCCTACGAAAGCAGAGGCAGACCAAGTGGGTTGATGTTTCACTCAGACCAAGGAAGCCATTATACGAGCTTGAAGTACCGCCAACGTTTATGGCGCTATAAAATCACACAAAGCATGAGTCGACGCGGAAATTGTTGGGATAATGCGCCAATGGAGCGATTTTTTAGAAGCTTTAAAACAGAATGGATGCCAAAGGTTGGATATGGGAATTTTATAGACGCTAAATATAGTGTGAGTGATTATATCAACGGATATTACAACAACGTTAGACCGCATCATTATAATGCTGGTTTAGCGCCAAATGAATCTGAGATTAGATACAAAGACTCTAAAACTGTGGCCAAATTTTATTGACCACTACAGATCGTCTTCATCAAATACTCTGGTTGGAAATTCAGAGATGTAGTCATCAACTGGAGAGGCTAGTAATGGGATTTTTTCCCCTTCAGCTTTATTATCAATAACCTCTAGGGTTTCAAAGATCTGCTTTGCACCAATATAATTGCTTGGTGAGTTCAACAAATAGATGAAGTCTTCAGGAAAAATATTATCAACCTGCTTCAAGAGTTTTTCTCGGTTTTCACCTTTATCTTTATATTTTATCGGCCAATCTTTAGTCGGCTGTTCATTCCTATCTTGAAGAACATTAGCAAATGGGGTAGCGGTATAACCTAGGTAAGACTTTTTATGGAAAAGGTTTAGAAGAGCTCTAATGTGGCCATTTATCTTCGATGCATATTCATGTCCTTTGGAACCTTCATTATTTAGAGAGGCATTGTCGGCCTCATCATCGATAATTAAGAATGGGATATTAAGTTGCTCTTTCCCTTTATCCACATAATCACTTAACCAAACTATTAGATTTTTAAGAACACTTACATTTTTCTTACATACCAAAATATTAGTATGATTTAGAGAAAACTCAGCGTCGACTAGGCTTTTCTTAAAGTCTGAATTAACAGATGTAACGGAAACTACTTGCTTAACTTCAGAGTTACCTAGTTGACCAAACCTAGCTATGTTGCCAACACCTTTCTTACCTTTTTTCCCTGATTCTTCGTCGAGACCTTCACCAATGACATCACTTTCAATCCTTTGTTGAGTTTGACTTCTCAAATCCTCCATTATCCCCGATAATATGATAATTAAACCGTAGCCGCTATCTACAGCACGATTAATAACAGCATTAAAATTACCCGTTTTGCCTGACTGAACTTCACCGACCACGAGCCCTTTTACATAAAACTCGTCTGAAGAGGATGGATCTCCAAGCTTACTGATAATATCTTCACTTGAACGACTAGTTTCGTTTATTATTTTTTCAGAACGACCGGTCTTTTTTAAGAGCCTCAAATAGCGCTCGGTATAATTCCACTTGATAGCGTCCTTTCTTCTTGAAGTTAACCAAGATTTATTCTTAGTTTTACTTAGAGAGTCAGCAGGATCTATTTGAGTCGGGTTAATAGATAAATACTCTTTCCTCGCAAGATCAAAGTAACTTCTTAAAGAAATATCATCTACAATAGGTAAACCAATCATTGGAGCCATTATTGGTATATTTACTTTGATTTTTTCAAATATAGCTTCAAAATCACTCAATAAAATATTATTAGTATCAGATAAGTTTTCGGCCAAAGCATTAATCATCTTTTTTATTTGTTCTACATACTCATGAGCAGACATTATTTAACTCCTTCTAAAATTTTTATAACCGCTTGCGGAAGTGAATCAACATTAAAACCAAGCTCTGGAATTACAAACTTGTATATGACCTCAGGATCAATACCTCGCATAACTAAGTCCTGAATATTAATGAGAAGCTCTTCCTCAGAAAGACTTCTTGAAATAGTAAAGTCTTGATTTTCATGTGTATTTCTTATTTTGTTAATGCGGGTATTAACCATAGACAAAAGCATATTGAGCTTTGCTGATTGCTTGTTATCTAATTCAGAAAATAAGCTTTTAATTAATTCAAACCCTTTGTTAATTTCTAATACTGGACCTTTACTGGAAGTCCTTCTTTCAAACAAATGAACGTGGGAAGTATCTTTTGGTTCGTTAAACTGTCTTATTCCACGATTATAAAATTCTTTTTCTGCTTCTTGTTTCAAGTCATTTATATAACCTTGAAAAGCATTTTTTAACTCATGGGGAATAATAACTTGTGATTTTGCCACGTTTAAATGAAGCAAATGATCAGCACTGTTACCTATTTCTACCTGTAATCGAGCTAATTGAAGGCGAGGCGCCTTCTTTATTAATCCATTCCAACCACCAAACAAGATTAACCTATCGGCTCTGTAAATATAAATGCCCTCCATATCCATTAGGCTACGATTTTTTGTAGCCCATATAGACAATCCCTGATTAGCTTCTTTGATACTTCTAGAAGGCAAGATAAAACCCTCTATCTTAATGGAGTCATCCCCGAACTTTCTTTTTCTAAACTCCAATGATCTAAAATCATTCTCTTTAATTGGAAATGGGTTAAATGGTTTTAAGACTTGATTATTAATTCTAATTTGAAGACTTTTGCCTTGCTTCTCCATAAAGCGGTGAAAAACTAAACTTAAGTGTTCTGAAATTATATCTACTTCTTTAAATAGTGCATTTTCACGGTTTTTTTCTTCTAGATACTGCTCAAATTTGTACAACCCTTCCCAAACAATAATTGTGTTAGCTTCAAAGTCAGGGATTGCATTAATACGAGAATGACTAATATTTATATACTGTTCTAAAATATCGACAACATCTTCATAAGAATTAACTAAAAGGTTCCATTTATTGTTTTTAAGTAGTTCTAAATCCCAAGTTCTAGCAGAAAATGAGACCTCCCCTCTAGGTCTTGATATGGTCGTAAATTTTCTAGTCTGGGAGAAGGAAGCTGTTTTCATTCCTAAACCAAACCGACCAAGGTCTTTATTAAGCCGGTTTACATCAGGTGATTGGCTAGGAAATTTCATACAGTTTTTTAATTGGTTTTCATTCATCCCTTTACCATTATCTGCCAGAAAGAGTTTAAATGGCTCACTTTCTGTATCAATTAAAATTTCTATTTTGTCTGCATCAGCAGAAATAGAATTATCAATCAGATCAGCTATAGCAGCTTCAAAGCTATAACCTTGTTCGGAAATCGATTTAATTAGATATTCCGGATTAGGGGTAACATCTTCAAAGCTACTTGCAAAAGAATGTTTTCTCATAAAGTCTTACTACTATAAACCCTAGGTCATTTAATATTATTTTTTACTCTAACGTGTAAAAACCAATCAAACATGTACATACACCAATCTACCAACACACTCTCATTCCCCGTGATCACACCTGAAACTTAGTTGATGATGAGTAATTTACAGCATGGATGCTGTACAAAGCGTAGCTTGGCCATGGATGGCCTATCTACGCTGGTTACGTTCACATCATTCACGTAAGTTGAAGATAAAGTGTGATCCTCGGGTGCGCCGTGGGATTCCAAAGGGCGGTCGGCGGCAGCCGCCCTTTGGTTGCCATCGCCAACGCGATATAACCTCGAATAGAGGTTTTTAATCCCTTGAATACCAAGCAAAAAACTTATGAGCGCGATATAAAATCGCACCTACACATTAATTACACCGAAGTTTAAAAGCTTCGCTTTTCGCGCGAGCAAGCTTTGCGGCTACAACCCAAAGCGCGAGATAAACTCCCGCCTACAGCACGAACTACAAATTATGTATTACACGTCATACCTTGGCTTTTCTTCCGCTACTAAATCCAGCCCAGCACTTGGTTGCTGATATTTAAAACCAGCCGCCTCTTCAAAATAACCTTTCTTTACCCATAACTTTGCACTGTTAGCCTGTGCAACCTGATATGCCCAATTACTGACTGCCAGTGACTTATCTGAATCACAATAAAAGTAAGGTTGGAGTTTATTGGCGATTTCGGCTTTATGAGTATCGAGGTTTTGTTCTAGCCAGCGGTCGCGGTGAGCGAATGCTGCGAGGTGGTCTCGCTTATTGTTATTACAATCAGCATGCGCAGCAACAAAGTTATGTGCTAAGTCGTTTGGATAACGCTTAAACGGGATAAAATGATCGATCTCTGGTGTTTTTTTAGTTTCTTTTTCGTTTTTTAGATTCATTGGCTTTTGGCAATAAAAGCAAAGCCCTTTTTGAATATCAATAAGCAGCGGCGCAACTACTTTTAAAGCAGTTCTATTAGTACCAAATAAAAACTCTTGTAGCTGGCTTTGCGATCCCAATAACGTTTGATTCGCTTTTATTGTTTGTACTTTTTCTACCCATTCAGTAACACTAAGATGCACAACCAAATCGTAAAAACGCCTAAAACACTGAGCAATACCTACATTTAAAACAATTCGCTTTGGCTCTCTGCCTTTACCTAAAAGTGTATGAGGATATAAAAAGCACTCTTCTTTTCCCGAAAGTAACTGCAAGCGCCAAAGAGGCCCATCAATAAATGTACGCCGTAATGAGCTTATTACTTTGCTGTATTGCTGATCATTTTTGAATGCGTTATAACTTTTAATACCTGCATTTTGCAGCTTAAATATCTCGGTAATGAACTTTGCTTGGCCTAAGCTATTTTGCTTAAGTAACATATCTTCGGCATTGGTTATTATATCTGTTGTACCCAACGCATAGGGCACCGAGTGATTCCAATACAGTTGAATAAACTTATCAACCAGAGTGTCGATTTCAATTTCCATTGGAGCAGCGGGATTACTATTTTTATGCTCTACACACACATCAGCAATTGCATGTAACAATGCATATTTATAAGTAGCTGTGAATTCACCTTCGACCAACATTCGCTGAATATATGCAATAAAGTCGAGCTGTTGCTGCATTGCTCCAATCATAAAACGTGCACTACTTTTATAAGCGCATTTAGCCACACTTCACTTTCGCGCTCTGGTCGCTTGTCAACACTTTGCCATTGTTTAATAGCTTTTAACTGCGTATTGCTAAGTAAATGCGTTAAAGAATTTTCGGTTAAATCGGTAAATTCACGACCATTATGCACACGCTCTGTATCGCCATATTTGAACGAAACATACAAAACGCCATTCGGTTTAAGCGCACGTTGTAGGTTTAAAAACACCTGCGGTAACTCAGCCTTTGGAACGTGTAATAAACTAGCACAGCACCAAATACCGTCGTATTGATTTACACAATTTAGCTCTTGGAATGTTTTAATCGCTACAGGTTGTTGTAAGTAACTGCTTGCCAACTCTGCCAGCTCTGGGCTTGCATCAAACGCACTTACAGTAAAACCCTGCGCTTTAAAAAAAGCGGCATCGCGCGCACTGCCACAACCGGCATCTAAAATACTCCCGTGCTGTGCAACGTGCGGTAAAAACTCAGCATAAAGCGCCGACATATCAACGTTTAGTGTTGAGTCGCTAAAGGCTTTGGCATTTTGGTTGTAATAAGTAAGTGTGGTGTTTGACACGAGACTCACCGCTCCTTGGCTAATCGTTTAACAGCTAAGGCACTGTTAATACTGCATTCATTATTTGTTTAATCTACAGGAACAAGCACATTAAATATAGGCTTAATAAGTAGAAATTTTTAAATTAATACGCCATTGTTATTAAGCACTGATGTTGAGTGATACATACGCAGTATAAAATATAAAATGCAATACCCCCCCTTCTATAAACACCTGCATACTAGGCGTTCTCATAATTACGGATGGTTTTTACATATTCATACAAACCCGCGCCGCTAAAATACAAAAGCTGGTTTATACTGTTGTAATAATGAGCAAAATAATAACTATGAGGCGTAATGAATAAATTAATTACCGTATTTTTATGTTTGCTGTTTACGGCCCCATTTAATGTATTTGCTTGTGAGAGAACCTTTAGCGTGGCATCGCACGATGCTTTTTGGCCGCCTTATGTAATGGGTATTAACGGTAAACTGCAAGGCTCGGAGGTTGATGCACTTAACATTATATTTGCTGACTCCCCTTTTTGTTTTGAAGTTAAGTTGCTACCAAATTCTAAGCGGGCTTTTATTGAGCTTAAATACGGCCGTATTGATTTAGAGTGGGCTGCAAGTTATACAGATGAGCGCGCTAAATATGTGCACTTTAGTGATAACTACCGAACTGAAGTTATGCGTTTATACGAAAACAAAAATAATCAGCATAGCGTTAAAAACCTCGAAGACATTTTTAAACAAGGCTTTATTGTTGGCGCTAACTTTGGAAGCTACTACGGCGAGGAATTTGAGCAATATAAAACTAAATATAAAAAGCAGATTGAATACACCAGTGCAACCAGTAAACGCTTTGAAATGCTTAATAAACAACGTATTGATTTTGCTATTGAAGACGAGTTAGTGGGTGCTTATTTTGGCCAAAAGGGCTCAAATATAAAATTAGTAACCAACATTGAGTATGTAAATAAAGACGATATTTATTTAATGTTTAGCAAAAAAACGGTGTCGGTTACTGAGCTTGCAGTAATTAATGAGCATATAAACAAAAACAAAACAGCACTTAATGCGCTATTTAAATACTAGGAGTGTAATGAAAACTTTATTTTTAACATTTACTACACTGCTATTTACTCACTTTAATGCCCTTGCGTGTTCAAAAACATTGGTAATGGGCACTAACGAAACTAATTGGCCGCCTTACCTTGTTAAGCAAGGTGATACATTTTTAGGCACAGAAGTGGATGCTGTAAACGCTATTTTTAAAGATTCAAAATTTTGTATTAAATGGACTTATTTCCCGAGTTTTTCGCGTGTTCAAGCTGAGCTTAAAAATGGCCGAGTAGATATAACTTACGCGGCAAGTTACACAAAAAAACGCGCTCAATATGCGCATTTTAGTTTGCCTTATCGCGCAGAAGTTATGCATCTTTATAAACATAAAGACTCGCCTGATGTAACAAGTTTACCTGAGCTTTTTAGTAAGGAGTTTACAGCTGGTATTAACCGAGGAAGCTTTTTTGGTAACGAGCTTGAACAACTAAAAACTAAGTATTCAACACAGGTAGTGCTTACTGCTCAAGCAAATAATCGATTTAGCATGCTAGATAAAAAACGAATTGACTATGTTATTGAAGACTCTGTGGTTGCGCAGTACTTTGTAAAAAAACACCCCTCAATTACGCAGGTAAAGTCTATTACACCGATTAACGTTAACAATGTGCACTTTATGCTAAGTAAGGAGTCGCTAACACTTGATGACGTGGCGACCGTTAATCAATTAATTACTAAAAATGCGGCTGCTATAAAGTTAATTTATCAACCTGTGCATTAAAGCATGGGCAATAACTTAGCTCTTTGACTGCAACACTTCTTTAATATTGCCTGGCGTTAGTGCTTATTTACATTCCCCGCTGTAACTAAGCACCACCGCTCACGCTAAAAATAGTGACTTAAAACCGAGAATTGCCGTTATTTTTACTTGGTTATAAATTAGCTGCCTTTTATCTTTCATTCGTTGTGGCTGATCTGTATAATTCGCCAGCTAATTTACCCTATTGTCTGGTTCTTGTTTGTGGCGTATTGCTGCAGCGTACTCCTGTCAGTACTAATCTAGGATTACCCTTTTTGATCTCCACCGCAAATATTACGATGCAGTTTGGCGCAGAGCCGTTGTTTGAAAACATTTCAGCTAAATTTGGTAACGGTAACCGTTACGGTTTAATTGGCGCTAACGGCTGCGGCAAGTCGACTTTCATGAAAATTTTAAGCGGTGCGCTTGTTCCAAGTGCGGGTAATGTATCTATTACTCCAGGGTTGAAATTAGGTAACCTAAGCCAAGACCAGTTTGCTTTTGAGCAATACAGCGTTGTAGACGCGGTAATTATGGGCGACGTGGAGCTTTGGAAAGTAAAGCAAGAGCGCGAACGTATTTACTCGTTACCAGAAATGAGCGAAGACGACGGCATGAAAGTAGCCGATCTTGAAAGCGTATTTGCTGAAATGGACGGTTACACGGCAGAAAGCCGCGCTGAAGAAATTTTGCTTGAAGCGGGTATCGATAAAGAATTTCATTACGGGTTAATGGCAAACGTTGCTCCAGGTTGGAAACTACGTGTGCTTTTAGCACAAGCGTTATTTGCAAATCCTGACATTTTGCTACTGGATGAGCCTACCAATAACTTGGATATTCATACAATTACGTGGCTTGCTAACGAGCTTAACAAACGTAAATGTACGATGATTATTATTTCCCATGACCGTCACTTTTTAAACTCGGTATGTACACACATGGCCGACATTGATTACGGCGAGCTGCGTATTTATCCTGGTAACTACGAGAAGTTTTTAGATGCTGCGGGCCTACAACGCGAGCAACTTTTAGCTGAAAATGCTAAAAAGAGTGCTGAAATTGACGAGCTACAAGACTTTGTTAACCGTTTTGGTGCTAACGCTTCAAAAGCTAAGCAAGCGAGTTCGCGTGCTAAAAAAATGGATAAAATTAAGCTTGATGAAGTTAAATCTTCAAGCCGTATGAGCCCATCACTTTCGTTTGACGAAGGTAAAAAAATGTATCGTCAAGCGCTTGAAGTTAATAAGCTTGGCCATGGTTTTGATGGCGAAACGTTATTTACTGGTGGCGACTTACTACTAGAAGCTGGCGCTAAGCTTGCTGTAATTGGCGAAAATGGTGTGGGTAAAACTACATTTTTACGCTGTTTAGTAGACGAGCTTAAAAGTAATGAAGGCGAAATTAAATGGTCTGAAAATGCGACCTTTGGTTATTGCCCGCAAGACAGCACAAAAGATTTTGAAAACGATTTAACATTGTTTGATTGGATGTCGCAATGGCGTACAGCTAAGCACAACGATTTAATGGTTCGTGGCATGTTAGGCCGTTTGTTGTTTACAGCAGACGATTCAAACAAAAAAGCGCGTAACTGTTCTGGTGGTGAAAAAAACCGCCTGTTATTTGGTAAGTTAATGATGCAAGACGTTAATGTGCTTGTTATGGACGAACCAACTAACCACATGGATATGGAAGCCATTGAAGCGCTTAACAATGCGCTTAAAGACTTTGAAGGTACGCTTATTTTTGTAAGCCATGACCGTGAGTTTGTATCGTCATTAGCTACGCGTATCATTGATATTAAAGATAAAAAAGTAATCGACTTCCAAGGTACGTTTGACGAATACCTAGCAAGTTGTGAAGAGAAAAAAGCGTAAACTTTTTCTAATTGCTTATAAAAACGGTGCTAAATTTAGCGCCGTTTTTTTATGTGTGGAATTTGAGTTTAACTATAAAATTAATTAACAAAGGCTTAAATAAATAATTCACTAAGAGGTTAAGAGACGCTACGCTTTTAGAGTCAGTGATAAAATACTCATTTCTGGCTTGGTTCTTCTCATTTACTCCTCTTTGGCTTCTCCTAGTGCAATAGTTTTTCAAGTAAATAATTCACTAATGGTGATATAAGACGCAGCGCTTTTAAAGTGAGTGATAAAATAAAAAAGCACTGTTTTTTTGACTTTATTTTTCTTAGTTACTGCTGCTTCGCTTTTCCTTATGCAATTAATGGCTCTTATCGCAGAGCTAATTATTCACATTATTTTATTGGTAAATACTGCATACATCACTGCTTTAAATCGAGTCATATTCTCCTGTAAGTCTTTGTCGCTTAATGCTAATGTTTATGGAGTGAGTTATTTAAAACTTTAATGGCTAAACCAAGAGGTAACTATGTCTAATTGGGTTGAAGCAACAGTAAAAAGCGTAATATGGTGGAGCGAAACGCTCTTTAGCTTAACCGTTAATGCTAATGTAGAGCCTTTTAAAGCAGGGCAATTTACAAAGCTTTCAATAATGGATGGCGACAAGCGTATTGCTCGGGCTTATTCATATGTGAACGCCCCTGAAAACCCCGATCTTGAATTTTACCTTATTAACGTTATTGACGGTTTGCTTTCTCCTCGCTTAGCCACATTACAACCTGGCGAAACCGTATTAATAGAACAACACGCAACTGGCTTTTTTACTCTTGATGAAATACCACAAAGCGATCAGCTTTGGATGTTAGGTACTGGCACTGCCATAGGGCCTTTTTTATCAATATTGCAACAGCCCGATGTATGGAAAAAATACAAAAGCATAAACTTAGTGCATGGTGTACGTTTTAATAACGATTTAAGCTATCAGGCACTTATTAACGAGTTATTAAGAGTGTACCCAGAACAACTCAACTATATTCCTGTTGTAAGTAGAGAAGAGCCATTACAAGGCTTAAGTGGCCGGATTACTAACGCTATTGAGAGCAACGGCTTGTTTGAACATGTAAAATTAACCCCTGAGCCTAGTAACGCGCAATTTATGATTTGCGGAAACCCACAAATGGTAAAAGACACAACCGCGCTACTTCTCGATAAAAACTTTACGCGTAACCGCCGCAAAGCACCCGGTAACATTACTGTAGAGCAGTACTGGTAGGCTACAGTGGTGGTATTAACTACCCGATAACGTTAAAATTTGCTATGTTGCATCCTTATACCAATATTATCAAAAATATGATCATTCTATCGCATTAAATAACTCACTAACTGCGTTAAATATTATTCATATAGAACAACTATATGTCACAATTTTCGCCTTGTTATTGTGCTATTTTCTTGACGCTATAATAGATCGCTTATTTAATGTAATTGGTATTACACGTGTTTAGTGTTCATTTTAGGAAAGTTATGAAACCGTTATCTATTATTTTTGCCTCGTTAATTACCACCGTTGCGCTTATTACTTACGCCGCAGAACAAAGCGAGCCTGAGCAAAAAGAGCAGCAAGTTGAAGCTCAAGCAAACGCTGAAAAACCAAAAGTTGAAGATGAGCAATCAGTAACTCAAGTCAAAGCTGACGACAAAGTAAATACGCTTGAATACAAAGCACCTGAGCTTAAAAAGCCAACAATTGATGCGACTAAACCAGACGATTCAAAGGTATTGGGTAACGAGCAGATTAAACCTACTGAAAAGCCTAAAAATAAAATAGAAAAAGCAGTGGCTGTAGCCGAAGCTGAAAAAGCAGTTACGCAAGCAAAAGAAGCGCTGACAGTTAAGCAACAAACTAAAGCTAAGCAATCGCGTGAATCACTTGCGGTGGTTGAGCAGTTAGTTAAAGCATATAACGCGCGTAACATTGAAGAGTTTCTTCGTGTATATGCCGAAGATGTTGAGTTTTATATTTTCCCTAATGAGCTATTATTTAAAGGTAAAGAAAAACTAATAGAACGTTATGGGCTAATGTTTAAAAAGTTAAAGTGTATTCACTCATCACCAATTAAGCGCATAGTGCACGGTGATATAGTGATTGATCACGAACTATCAGAAACCTGCTCAACTGACGAAAAGGTAGTTGATAAACGCTCAGAACTGATTTCGAGTTACCAAATTAAAGATGGAAAAATAGTACGCGTACTGTTTTTTAGATAAAGGCTTTATATGCAAATAAATGACGACAAAAAAATTCGCTTAATGTATCGCATCGAGCCCGGTTGCCTTGGCCCTAAGGGTGCTGAGCATGTTGAAGATTTTTGTCGTTTTGCAAATAAACATATTAAGTCACCATTTTATGGCCAATTTGTATTTTTACCTCGTTACGATAAAGCCATAGACGAGCGACAATATAGCGTTAACAGCCGTAATTTATCTCTTGTGCAGGCTCGAGCTTACTTAAAGCACTTTGATATTAATATTGAAGAATTTGAAGAACAACTCGACGAGCTCCTCACTAAAGCGATTGATTTATACTTTAAGCGATAGCGTTTAATTGCTGTTGCTTAGGTATTCTTCCCCTCCGCAATACGTTTTTATTTTAATTATTATTAAAAATATAACGCGGATTCAAATCTGAAGTGCATAACGTTTAGGCGGCTTTAGCCGCCAAGTGATCCTGCATCAATTTTGCAGGCGTTTCAAATCCAAGTGTCTTCCTCGGACGATTATTAAGTTGCTCAAGTACGGGTATAACTTGTGCTGGTGTTACCGCCTTAAAATCTGTGCTCTTCGGCCAATACTGACGTAGTAATCCATTCGTGTTTTCATTCAATCCGCGCTCCCATGAGTGATAAGGGTGAGCAAAATAAACAGGTACACTTAAAGCCTCTGTGATTTGCTCGTGATAAGCGAACTCTTTTCCATTGTCAGCTGTGATGCTATGAAGCGCTGACCTATATGGCCTTAATAGTTCTATCGTCGCCGCAGTGACGGCTTCCGCTGTTTTTCCTGCCACCTGAGTTGATACAGTGAATTGGGTAACCCGCTCTACAATGGTAACAAGGGCGCCTCGATGACCTTTGCCTATGACGGTATCTATTTCCCAATCTCCGATACGGCCTTTCTCATCAACTATTTGTGGGCGATCTTCAATGCTAACGCGATTTTTTATTTGCCCTCGGTTTGTTTTACCATGACTGCGCTTGTGATATTTCTTACCGTGTCGGCGCAGATGTAGGTATAACTCACCACCTGCTTTTTTATCTTCCCAGATATACAGATAAATGCATTCATGGCTGACAGACCGTTCACTTTCTTTGCGTAACCATCCCGTTATTTGTTCAGGACTCCACTTCTCATTAAGCTTCTGGGTAATTAAAGCTATCATTTCAGGTGTCATCTTAAGCGGTTTTCTTACACTTCTTCGGCGAAACAAAGCCCGCTCATGAGCTTGTTTGTGTCTGTAACCTCGCTTACCTGTATTTCTAGAAAGCTCTCTTGAAATCGTAGATTGCGATAAATTAGTTAGCTCAGCAATACTTTGTTGCGTAAAACCGCTTTTCTTTAGAACGGCGATCTGGCATCTTTGCGCATAGGTCAGTTGTTTGTAATGTCTCATTGTAAAATCTCTTGCCGGAGAAAAAGCAGTTAGCTTATGAGCAACTGACCACTTAATCTAGCCAAAACAAGTTATGCACTTACAATTTGAATCTAGGGAAGTAATTTCTTTCACAAAGATAAAGTAATCAGTAATAACTGAGAAAAACCAGATCGGCCAATATGTATCACTTACTTTAAAAGCGCAGCGCCTCTTAACCTCTTTGTGGATAATTCGCCCTTTAAAAGCTTCTATTTGCACAATGAGAAGTAAAAGAGGAGTAAATGAGAAAGCAAAAAACAGTATTTTTATGTTTTATCACTACTCTAAAACCCCCTGTGTCAGGATAGTTGTCGCCTCTAACTTTTAATAGAGGCAGATAAAATGAGACGTCGATTTACACAAGAATTTAAAGTTCAAGCTGTTGAAAAAGCATTATCTCAATGTGATGATGTTCGCCTAGAAGATATTGCACTTGATTTAGGCATCGGTTATTCAACCTTGCAACGTTGGATAGCGCTTGCTAAAAACCATGAACTTGAAACGGACTATACAGGCAGCCAAATGACATCAGAAAAACGACCACAAGACTGGGATCTTGAAGAAAGACTTAACGCAATTATTGAATGTGGACGTTTGGATGACACAGCCGTTAATGAATACTGCCGTAGTAAAGGGCTTTACCCACATCATATCGAGCAGTGGAAGAAAAATTTTGCTAAAGGGCCTTCAACGAAGCCCGTAAAATCAGACAGTAAACAGCTCAAACAAGAAATTAAGCAGCTTCAAAAAGAGCTTAATCGTAAAGACAAAGCGTTAGCAGAAACAGCCGCCTTACTCGTACTCAAAAAAAAAGCCGATGCGCTCTGGGGTTTCAACGAGGACGATTAACCAGCTCAACTGAGCGTCATGAATTGATAAAGCTCATTACCGACGCGCAGAAATCAGGGGCAAGGCAAGAAAAAGCATGTGAGTTACTTGGTCTAACGGCAAGAACAATTCAACGCTGGATTGAAGCTGATGATATGACAGATAAGCGAACAAGTACGATAAAGCGACCACCTAACAGGCTAACTGAATTAGAGCAACAGCGTATAATTAAGACTGTTAATTCAATAGAATATGGACATTTACCACCCAGCAAGATAGTCCCTAAACTATTGGATAAAGGTGTGTGGATAGCATCAGAAAGTTCGTTCTATCGTGTTATGAAATCGCATAAATTATTAACACACAGAGAAAAAGTTAAACCAAATAAAAAGATAAAAAAGCCAAAAGCACTCAGGGCAACACGTGTAAACGAAATTTATACATGGGATATCACGTATTTGCCAACAGCTGTTAAAGGTCAGTTTTTATACTTATATTTAGTGATGGATATTTATAGTCGAAAAATAGTTGGTTGGCAGGTTCATGACACACAACTAAGCACACTGGCGGCTGATTTAATGGTAGATATTTGCAGGCGAGAGCAGGTAAAGCCTGAGCAAGTCACACTGCACTCGGATAATGGCAGTCCAATGAAAGGGGCAACGTTATTAGCGACATTGCAGGAGTTAGGTATTGTTCCTTCATTTAGCCGACCGTCTGTGAGTAATGATAATCCTTATTCTGAATCGCTATTTAAGACGTTAAAGTATCGCCCGGAATACCCTGAGAAAGCCTTTGAAAGCATGGGTAGCGCAAGAAAGTGGGTTAGCGGATTTGTTGATTGGTACAACGATGAGCACTTGCACAGCGGTATTAAATTTGTCACGCCAAACCAGCGTCATTTAGGATTAGATAAAGCGATACTAGCGAAACGTCATCAGGTAAATGAAATGGCGAAATTACAGAACCCAAGTCGTTGGTCAGGAAAATCTCGAGATTGGACAATGATCAATGAAGTAAATTTAAATCCAGAAAAAAAAGAAGCAATGCGGGCGGCATAAAATTTAACTTGATGCGACAACTAACTTGAAAAACTCCGAAAAGCGCAGCGCCTCTTAACCTCTTTGTGAATTAATTAGCCCTTTAAAAGCTTTTATTTGCACAATGAGAAGTAAAAGAGGAGTAAATGAGGAAGCCAAAAACAAAAACAGTATTTTTATGTTTTATCACTCACTCTAAAAGCGCAGCGCCTCTTAAGCTCTTTGTGAATTAATTAACTAAATATTTTAAAAGCCCTAAAAACAAAAAAAGCGGTGTTAATTTTAACACCGCTTAATGCGAAATATATTTAGCTATATACTTTAGTAAGCTTGGGTTACAACATAGGTTTTATAACATCAAACACAGCTTCTATATGGTCGTCTCTGTCGTTTAGTGCCGCTATGTAACGGTACTTTTTGCCGCCTGCGTTTTCGAATATTTCACGATTTTCGCCTTCTAGCTCTTCAAGTGTTTCTAGGCAGTCGGCGCTAAAAGCTGGGCTGATAATGGCTACATCGGTAATACCCTCATCAGGTAGGGCTTCAAGGGTTGCATCGGTGTAAGGCTTTAACCACTCGGCTTTACCAAATCGACTTTGAAAAGTACTAATTACTTTGTCTTTATCAAGGCCCAGTTTTTCGACAACTAAACGCGTGGTTTGTAAACATAGGCAATGGTACGGATCGCCTCGCTCTAAAAATAGTTTAGGCATACCGTGATACGAAAAAACAATTTTTTGTGGCATACCATTCGCTTCTAAATCCTCACTAATACTATTAGCAAGTGACTCAATATAACGGGTGTTTTTATGATAGCCATTAATAAAGTGCAGCTCTGGCACCCAGCGCCATTTACTCAGTACGCTTGATACAGCATCGAACGTTGAACCCGTGGTTGGGCTAGAATATTGCGGATACATTGGCAATATAATAATACGCGTTAAGCCTTTATCACGAAGCTCCTCAAGGCCGGCCTCTATTGAGGGATTACCATAGCGCATAGCCATTACCACTTCAGTATTGGTATAACCTTGTTCTTTTAATAAGATATTTAGCTTTACGCTTTGTTGGCGAGTAATATGAGTAAGCGGTGAGCCATTTTCGGTCCATATACTTTCGTATAATTTAGCCGAACGCTTAGGGCGCACACGCAAAATAATGCCATGTAAAATTATCATCCATACTAGGCGTGGTATTTCTACAATGCGTGGATCTGATAAAAACTCACGTAAGTATATACGAAGCGCAGCAGCTGTTGGTGCATCAGGGCTACCTAGGTTAGTAAGCAGTATTCCCGTTTTTTGGTTAAAACGCCCATCATGGGGATTGTCAGTAACCGCAGAAAATCGCGACACAGAGTGCTCCTTCAAGCAAATTCAATAATGTATTTTATGCACATTGTAACGAAAAAAACTGCCGTTTAGATCAATCATTTAGCAGTTTTAACCATAATTCTAAATGGGGCTGGTTTTTTAGATTCTAGTTGCTGCAGTTTTTCTATTGATTTACGGCTAAATACATGACCTTTAGGCAGCAACATTATACCCGAATGGCTGTGCAGAGCATGGCCGAGTATCATTTGCTCTTTAAGCTCATGGGCATTACAAATTAGTACTGATCCTGCGATACTTTTTTGTTCGTGTAGTTTTGCATGGCTTGCTTCAAGCGCACGAACTATTTTAGGGTGGTAAAACGAACCACTATAAAGTTTTACACTTTCGAGTGCATCCTCATGGCGCTGCTTTTCATCGCTTGCATTGCTCTGCTCAAACGCATCCCAATAGTCGCGCGCTAAACCTAATACCATAGCCCCTATCGGTATGTCGTTTCCAGCAAGGCCTTTGGGCATTCCATTTCCGTTAAAACGTTCAAACTGATAATAAATAGCATCCGATAAATCGTGTAAATGTATTGCTGGCATTAGCATTAATTGTGCTGTACTTGGGTGAGTATAAAAGGTCTTACGTTGTTGCTCATTTAACCGATTTAGCGGTTTTTTATAAAGTTCAGGGTCCATAGCAAGCAAACCTATTTGTGCTAAATAACCCGCCATTGGGGCAAGATCAATGCTTTTTTGCGATAGGTTTAAGTAAAGCGCTATTTGTGTGCAGGTATTTGCAATATTTTGTGCTTTATTGCCATCAAGGTAAGGATTTGCATTAACAAAATTATATAGCAGCTCAACGGTCGATTTGTGCTCTTGTTTTTCGCGTTCGTTGGCGTCTTCAAGCTTTTTTAAAACTTGTTTGATTTGTAAGGTACGTTTTTCTACTCGTTGCTCTAACGTGTTGTTTAGCTCAAGTAGTTCTTGGTTTTGTGCCTTAACTTGTGTTTCTAATTTTTTGTTTTGCTTTTTTAGCGCAAATTTTTCTAGGCTATCTTTAATGCTTCGAAGTAATAAGTCGTTTTGCCATGGTTTTTGAATATAACCATTTATTTGCCCTTGGTTAACAGCCGCTAGGGTTGTTTGTATATCGGCGTAACCGGTTAATAAAATGCGTTGAGTGTCGGGTGCCAGCGCACGCGCTTTTTCTAAAAACTCGGCACCGTTCATTACTGGCATCCGCATGTCGCTAATAATTAAACCAAATTCATGATTTTTAAAAAGTGTTAGTGCGTTTTGCGGATTATCGCAAACAATAACCGTTAAGCCATTTACTTCAAGTAGTCGTGTTAACGTACGTAGTACTATTTCGTCATCATCAATACAAAGTACATCAACCTGATTCATTGGTGTGTTTGGTGTTGCTTGAGTCATTGCGCCGCCTTTAAATTACTTCTGGCTAAATAATAGCTTAAAAAAACATCCGTGACCTTTTTATGCTTACCTTTTATATAGAGTAGAAGTCACTTAATGTGGTTATTATCTATAAGTAGATAAATGCTCACACTAAAGTTGCAAATTTACATGTAGACGACTAAACGTTAAGTATAAAGTTATCTATATGGATGAAAGGAATGAATGGATCAGATGGTAATTTTGAACGTGCTTTTTTAAACGAACAAAAGCTGCGCTTGGCCGCAGAACAATTACTCAAAGATAAAAGCACCGTTTTAGTTGCCATAAATAATGAATTACAAAAAAAAGTAGCCGATTTAGAACACCAGCAAATGCTGTTTGTGCAAACCGAAAAAATGGCAACCTTAGGAACGCTTTGTGCAGGCGTAGCCCACGAAATAAATACCCCGCTTGCCTATGCAATGAGTAATATAGAAAGCTTACAAAATTCTACCCCTTTGCTCATCACGTTGCTAAAACTTAACGAGCAATACTTAAACAACGAAATTAAAGAGAGCCGTTTTAAACACGAAATAGACATACTCAATTTACAGTATCCGTATGCGTGGCTTTATAACAATTTGCAGGGACAAGTTAACGACAGCGTTGAAGGACTCAAACGAATAAAACAAATTGTGCATGACTTATTAAACTTTGCCCACCCCTCCTCCTCGCAAGATAAGCAACTAACCGATGTAACAACGGGTGCTAATAATGCTTTAAGATTATTAAGTAACAAACTCAAACTATGCGAGATAAAAACGCGGTTTGAACCACTACCACTTATTTGGTGCAATTTATCGTCAATTAATCAAATTTTTGTAAATCTATTAATGAATGCTTGGCAAGCATGCGAGCTTGATTTAGAAAAAGGCTGCATTATTGAGGTCAATATTTTTGAACTAAACACAAATATCTGTATTGAGGTAAAAGATAATGGCTGTGGAATGAGTGAAGACACAATAGCGCATATGTTTGACCCTTTTTATACAACAAAAGAAGTTGGTGAAGGTACCGGTATGGGTATGACACTTGTATACGCTATGGTGAGCGATCATGGCGGAAAAATAGAAGTTAACAGCACATTAGGGACAGGTACGACCATCCGCTGCCTATTACCTTTAAAAGCGTAAACTAACGAACAAAATCACAATGTAAATAAAAAGTTAACAGATCTTTTTTGAAGTTTAATGCCCTTGCAGCATGTATTTTAATCGATTAAAGGTGGTTTTTTCTTATCTTGAAATTTATTTGCATACTTAGACCAAATATTTAGTTTTTTTCATTTCTTTTTGTTTGCATATGTTGCTAGGATGTTTGCAACAGGTTATGAGCACCATAACCACACACATATTATAAGAACACAAAAAAACAGGGTCGTCACTATGCCAACATACCGTTTAAACACACTTGCTGTAGCCGTTGCTTTCGCGTTTAGCGCACCAAGCATTGTTAACGCAGAAGAAGCACCAGTGCAAGCTGCTAAAAACATTGAGCAAATATCTGTATTAGGATCGCGTGTATCTAACCGTACTTCTACTGAGTCTTCTTCTCCTATTGATTTAATTGACGCAGATGATTTAACCAAAGGTGGTTTTACCGAGCTTGGCCAAAGCCTGCAAGCGACAGCGCCTTCATTTAATTTTTCGCGTACACAAGTATCTGACGGTTCTGATTTATTTAGACCCGCCACACTTCGTGGCTTACAGCCAGATCAAACTCTTGTATTAGTAAATGGTAAACGTCGCCATAACCAATCAATTTTTGGCCTTAACGGTACAGTAGGCGCAGGCGCTGCGGGTACTGATATGAATGCCATTCCGCTAACGGCCCTTAAAGGCGTTGAAGTATTACGCGATGGCGCAGCGGCGCAATATGGCTCTGATGCTATTGCAGGCGTAATTAACTTATCTCTTAATAACTCAACCGGTATTACAACGGGTTTTGTACAATACGGCGGCACAAGTGAAGGTGACGGCGACACTATTTCAGCAGGTTTAAATCGTGGTTTTGAATTAGGCAACGAAGGCGGCTTTATTAACCTATCGCTTGAGTACCGTGATGCCGATGGCACTAACCGCGCCGAGCGTGATACGGGTGGTTCGCTTAATGTTGAACCAGGTACGTTAAGTGAAGATGTACGCTGGGGCCAAGGTAACTCAGAAAGTGAATTTACGTCGTTATTTTACAACATGGCATTACCAATGGGCGACGGCGAGCTTTACTCGTTTGGTGGCTACTCAGAGCGCACGGCGCTGGGTAATGGTTTTTACCGTAACTTTAACGAAGCCTCTAAAAACGTAACACAAGTATACAGCGATGGTTTTTTACCGCGCATATATAACGAAGCACAAGATATTTCAGTCGCGCTTGGTTTTAAAGGCGATATAAACACAGATTGGAATTACGATGTATCGGCTGTTTATGGTGAAAATCAATACGACTTTACATCACGCAATACATTAAACGCTTCTTACGCGGCTGAGTATTTATTTAATAACCCAAGTGCAAGCGATGCCGATATTGCAGCAAATTCAGGCCCTAGTGGCGGTTACTCAGGTGGTTTTAGATTTGATCAAACAACGGTTAACCTTGATGTAAACGGTATTGTAGATATTGGCCGTGGTGAACCTTTATATGTAACAGTAGGCGCTGAATACCGTAAAGAAAACTACGAAATAGTACCTGGCGATGAAGCATCATACGCCTGTGGACTAGCAAATATGGATACCTCGTACCCATCAGTAAACGATCCGGACCAATTTGCACAGTGTGGTTTTCAGGCTTATAACGGCCTACGCCCTGAAGCGGCTAACGACAGCGACCGTAACAGCTACGCAGTTTATGTAGACGTAGAAACTATGATCACCGATGCATGGAACGTCAGTGGTGCGCTACGTTATGAAGATTTCTCAGATGCAGGGGATGATTTAATTGGTAAATTAGCAACACGTTATGAATTTTCAGATGACTTTGCAGTACGTGGTGCGGTATCTACTGGTTTTAGAGCACCATCACTTCAACAAAGTGGTTATACAGCCTTTACAACTAACTTAGGTTCAGACGGTACATTAACGCAGTCGTTCACTGCAAACACCGGTACAGCTTTCCCAAGTGCGTTAGGCGTAGATAGCTTAGAGCTTGAAACATCAACAAACTACAGTGCTGGTTTTGTTTACGATGTAACAAGCGAGCTTTCGTTAACGGTTGATTTTTACCGCGTAGAAATTGAAGACCGTATAACGCTTGGCAGCTTACTTACGGCTGACGACGTATCGTTTAGCTCAGAAGCAGTTGCAGCCCTACAAGCAACAGGAGCTGTGCAAGCTAACTACTTCTCAAACTCGGTTGATTCTACTACGCAAGGTGTTGATATTATTGCATCGTACCGCACTGAAGTTGAAGGCGGTAATTTAGGAGTAACCTTTGCAGGTAACCTAAACGATACTAAAATTGACGGCGTAAATGCTGAAGACGGTATTCCTGAAGCGGTTGCTTTTGATGATTTACAACGTAGCTTTTTTACCGACGGACAACCGAGCGAACGTGCAACGCTTACGTTTGACTACGAGCGCGATGCCTACACATCAACCATTCGCTTTAACTACTTTGGCGAAACAGATGTAAAATACTTTGGTAACGACCATATTTCATTACCAGGTGAGCTTTCGCCTACCGGTTCATTTAAACCAACAAGTACGGTTGAATCTGCTGTGTTAGTTGACTTAAACGTGAGCTACCAAATTAACGACATGTTTGCGCTTTCGGTAGGTGCCGATAACGTATTTGACGAAACGCCAGACGAGCTAGGCGACGACGAAGTACTTAACTTTATCACCAACGGTGCATTTAAATACCCTGTACGCGCATTACCATACGGCTTTGACGGCAGAACGTACTACGCAAAAGTAAGCTTTAGTTTTTAATTATCTTATAAAAAAGTAAAGCAAACTAAGTAATATTAAGCGCAGTTATTAACTGCGCTTTTTTTATACTTTTTTATTATTAAAAAAGTACCTGTTGGGCATTAAAAATACTTGCGCGGTTGAAAATTAAGCCTACAATCGCCATCTCTTAAATAGGCTAATATAAAAGCCTCTTTATTATTTAACTTAAAATAACCATTAGTTGATAGGAAATATATGACTAAAAAATCTAAAGCAAAAACCGCAAACACCAGCGCGGTAGATACAGGGCGAGGCGTTATAAACCACAATGCACTAGCGGCGATGGTCACCTCTAAATTATTTAAACCACAAGTAGTTAAAGCTAAAAAAGGCAAAGGCTCGTTTAAACGCAGCAACAAACATTCAGGACAAGAGTCCTATTTAATCGCGGCTTAAATAGCACCGATCAAATAGGGCTTTTGAATATAGTAAGCGAGGTTTTACACCTCGTTTTTACTTTTAAAGCATACAAGCCACGTTACATAAGCGCGAAATAAATTCGCACCTACGGGTTTGGTGTTTGAACGATGTAGGTGAGGTTTTATACCTCGCTTTTACTTTTAGAGCATTTAAGCCATGTTACATAAGCGCGAAATAAATTCGCACCTACGGGTTTGGTGTTTGCACGATGTAGGTGAGGTTTTATACCTCGCGTTCACTTTTAGAGCATTTAAGCCATGTTACATAAGCGCGAAATAAATTCGCACCTACGGGTTTGCTGTTTGCACGATGTAGGTGAGGTTTTATACCTCGCGTTCACTTTTAGAGCATTTAAGCCATGTTACATAAGCGCGAAATAAATTCGCACCTACGGGTTTAGTGTTTGCACGATGTAGGTGAGGTTTTATACTTCGCTTTCACTTTTAAAGTATTAAAGCTAAATTACATAAGCGCGAAATAAATTCGCGCCTACGGGTTTGCTGTTTGCACGATGTAGGTGAGGTTTTATACCTCGCGTTCACTTTTAGAGCATTTAAGCCATGTTACATAAGCGCGAAATAAATTCGCACCTACGGGTTTGATATTTGCACTATGTAGGTGAGGTTTTATACCTCGCTTTCACTTTTAGAGCATTAAAGCCATGTTACATGAGCGCGAAATAAATTCGCACCTACGGGTTTGTAGAGCACGGTGGTTTAAACTGCTGTGCTGAATTTTTAACTGTTTGTGATGGGTTTTCACCAAATAGTTGCGTGTAATCTTTAGCAAATTGTCCCGCATGCCAAAATCCCCAATTGGCTGCTATTACTGAAATTGGCTTATCTTGGTTTGATTTTTTTAGTTCCCGCCTTACATTATTTAAACGTGTTAAACGTAAAAACCGCAAAGGGTTAATTCCTAAAATACTCTCAAAACTATACTGAAGTGTGCGCCTACTTACAAAAGCAAGCTCGCACAGCTCGGTTATGGTTATTGGGTTTTGTGGATTTGTGGCCACGTAATCTTTTACTTTATCTACTACGGCTTTTCGATGTTTATAACTTGGCGCAATATTTTGTTGTGGATTATCTGCCTGTAATAAGTGTAGTGCCAACATGTTTAGCATATCTTGTTGCGATTCGGTTTTAAGTCCAAAGCCCTTGCCTACAACCATGCTATTAATTATTTGCCTTGCCGTTTGTAATGATGAGTTGCTCACCGATAAGCGAGCTGATTGTGCAGATGACAGGTTTTTCAATGTTACGCCTTGTAGCTGCGCCATATATTCAATTGAATTCCAATCGATTACCAAACCATAAATATTAAATTGCTCAGGGGTTATCAGCTCAAAGTCATTATCACTTGTACGGCACATAAATTGATTACTTGCCACACTTAGACCATTAATCTTACTTTGCTGCGACTGACAAGGAATGCCAAGCCAAACCGAATTGGGGGCGATGTTACATTGCTGACGAAGCGCTCGCTCGGTGTATTCTTTAAACACATGAATATTGGCGTAATCTGTTTCTTCAATAAAACCATAAAAGCTGCCGTCGCTCATTTGATCGTATTTTTGCTGCCATTGAGTAAGGCTATGCGCTTGCTCGTCTATATCGTGTGTTTGCACCTTGCTCTTTAGTGGTGCGTTGTAGCTACTTTGCTGCGCCATATAGGGGATGCTCTTTTTCGTTACACTTTTATTATGGTTAAGTTAACACCGCTTTGCGTATGTAACCAATTGAATTGGATTAATAAATAATCTTTTGCCGAAATTCGATAGTTACTTGGTACAAAATAAGCTGTCTTGTAACTATTGAAAATTGATTTATAGCTAAAGATGCAGCAAAACCTATACCAAGGTTTATCATATTAGTTATGTGGAGTAAATCATGGGGCAAGCGTACAGTTACACTTTAGGTACACACACTTATAAATTCAAGAACTTAGCCCAGTTAATGGCTAAAGCAACGCCGCAACGTTCGGGTGATCGCTTAGCGGGTGTCATTGCACAATCAGCACAAGAACGTGCTGTGGCTCAAATGACATTGGCCGATGTACCTCTTAAAACATTTTTAAATGAGGCACTTATTCCCTACGAAGATGACGAAATTACACGCTTAATTATTGACGAGCACGATGCCAATGCCTTTATGACTATTGCACATTTAACCGTAGGTGATTTTCGTAATTGGCTTTTAAGCGACTTTGCAACACCCGCTGTACTTGCAAGTATAAGGCAAGGAATTACGCCTGAAATGGCTGCTGCTGTTAGCAAAATAATGCGCAATCAAGATCTCATATTAATTGCTAAAAAGTGCCATGTTACAAGTGCTTTTAGAAACACTATTGGCCTCCCTGGGCATTTATCTACACGTTTACAACCCAATCATCCAACTGACGATATTAACGGTATTGCTGCATGCATGCTTGATGGGCTGCTATACGGTAATGGCGATGCCGTAATAGGTATAAACCCAGCAACCGACAACGTTGCCCAGGCCATTAAATTAATGACATTAATGGATGATGTTATTCAAAAATACGCCATACCGACGCAAAGCTGTGTGCTTACCCATGTTACTAACACTATTGAATGTATAGAAGCTGGCGCACCGGTTGATTTGGTATTTCAGTCGATTGGCGGCACGGAGGCTACTAACTCAAGTTTTGGTTTTAATTTAAATACCTTAGCTGAAGCGCAAGATGCCGCTTTGAGTTTAAAGCGCGGCACTGTTGGCAATAATGTGATGTATTTTGAAACTGGGCAAGGCAGTTCGCTTTCAGCAAATGCGCATCATGGGCTTGATCAGCAAACGTGTGAAGCTCGCGCTTATGCAGTTGCTCGTAAGTTTAACCCGTTACTGGTTAATACCGTGGTGGGATTTATTGGCCCTGAATATTTGTTTGATGGTAAAGAAATTACCCGAGCAGGACTTGAGGATCACTTTTGCGCTAAGTTACTAGGCATACCGATGGGGTGCGACGTGTGTTACACCAATCATGCAGAGGCCGATCAAAACGATATGGATAATTTGCTAACGCTATTAGGTGTTGCAGGTTGCTCGTTTGTAATGGGAATACCTGGCTCTGACGATATTATGCTTAACTACCAAACTACGTCGTTTCATGATGCATTATATGTGCGTCGAGTTCTTGGCTCTAGACCCGCCCCTGAGTTTGAAGCATGGCTAAGCAAAATGAAAATTATGCAAAGCACTACCGACATCACACTTTCAGATACCTTGCCTCCCGCTTTTGCTAAACCTCTGGGTGCAATTGCTGGAGGTGGCTCATGAAATCACGTTCAAAACCGACCACTCCATTAGATAACTCAGTAAATGAGCATAAAAATAACGGTAATGTAGTGCACAACCCTTGGAGTGATTTACGGCGTTTTACCGACGCCCGTATTGGACTTGGTCGCGCCGGTATAAGTTTACCTACCTCAGAAATGCTGGCTTTTCAGCTATCTCATGCACAAGCGCGCGATGCGGTGAGTTTTCCGCTTGATATTAACGAAATGACTGAGCAACTAGGCAGTATTAGTGCTCTAAAAGAGGTTGCCCCTCCCCTGCATTTACACAGCCAAGCCGTTGACAGGGTTACTTACCTTCAGCGACCCGATTTAGGCCGCAAACTTGATGAAAATGGTAGGCAAGTACTTCTCAGCTATATGAATAAACAAAAGCACACTGCGCAGGCTAAATACGATTTAGCGATTGTAGTGGTTGATGGACTTTCGTCGTTGGCGGTACAAAAAAATGCATACCCATTTATAACAGAGCTATTAACGCACCTTACAACAGACAAGCAATTTAAAATTGCTCCCATTACTTTGGTTGAGCAAGGGCGAGTAGCGATTGGCGACGATATAGGTGAGTTGCTAAATGCGCAGGTGGTTATGGTGTTAATAGGAGAGCGCCCAGGACTTAGTTCGCCAGATAGCCTTGGCTTGTATTTAACATGGGAGCCCAAAACAGGACTTAACGATGCATGTCGTAATTGCATATCGAATATTCGCCCTGCAGGCCTACCTTATACAGAAGCGGCGAGACGCGCACTGTACTTATTACGTGAAGCTAAAAAACTGAAACTAACTGGGGTTAATTTAAAAGACCGCACACAAGATGATGTAATTGAGCATCAGGTTTCAACCACTAACTTTTTAATTGCTGAGTAATTTTAATTAAAAACACATGAAATAAAAAAATAAAAACTAAACATCAACGGAGAAAGGTTATGTCTACTAATAATAATACAGAGTACCTTGCTAAAAGACAGTTAAAACGTGGTACTGCGGGGTGGTTATTGCTCGCAGGTTTGGGTGTGTCGTATGTAATATCGGGTGACTTTGCAGGCTGGAACTTTGGTATCGCCGAAGCCGGTTGGGGTGGTTTTGCCATTGCTGCAGTATTAATGGCAGTTATGTATTTAGCGCTGGTATTATCACTTGCTGAAATGTCAGCTGCAATACCTGCTGCAGGCGGTGGTTATAGTTTTGCGCGTCAAGCTATGGGGCCTGCGGGAGGCTATTTAACCGGGCTTGCCGTATTAATTGAATATGCCTTAGCACCCGCTGCTATTGTTATTTTTATTGGCTCGGCAGTTGAAGCCCTCACCGGGTTTAATGGCCCATGGGTATATGCATTATTTTACTTACTATTTGTGGGAATTCATTTAGCAGGCGTAGGAGAAGCGCTTAAAGTAATGATGGTAATAAGTGGTTTAGCGGTATTAGCTATTATTGCAACGGCTTTTGTTTTAATCACAAATTTTGATGCATCGCGCTTATTTGACGTCCCCGTAACAAATGCAGTGGGAGCCAGTGAGTTTTTACCTTTAGGTTGGTACGGGGTTTGGGCTGCATTACCGTTTGCCATGTGGTTATTTTTAGCGGTTGAAGGTGTACCGCTTGCTGCAGAAGAAGCAAAAGATCCCGCTAAAGATGTGCCAAAAGGCATTATTGGTGCAATGATCTTTTTGTTATTTACTGCTTTTTTAGTTGTTGTTTTAGTACCTGGTGCTGGCGGTGCTGCTGCCATGGGGGCAAGTGCTGTACCTTTAGTTGATGCATTAAATGCATCTGGTAGTAAGGGCTTAGCAACCGTTGTAAATATATTAGGGCTTGCGGGTTTAGTTGCTTCGTTTTTCTCTATTATTTATGGTTATAGTCGCTTAGTGTTTGCTCTATCTAGAGCCGGTTATTTACCTCGTTCGTTGTCTATTACGACTAATCGCAAAGTGCCAGCACGTGCGTTGATTGTACCGGCAGTATTTGGCTTTTTAGTATCACTCAGTGGTGAGGGTGATTTAATACTTGCAATGGCTGTAGTAGGTGCAACGCTCTCGTATGCATTAATGGCGCTGAGCCATATTTTACTTCGCGTTAAACAACCTGATTTGCCTCGCCCGTACAAAACTCCAGGTGGCGTAGTTACGTCAAGTATTGCTTTAGTACTTTCGCTTATAGCATTAACGGGTGTGTATGCGTTTGACCCTCGTGCATTTTTATACACTATGGTGCTGTTTATTGTGGGCGCCGCATATTACTTTGGCTATAGCTCAAAACACTTAGTTGCTAAAAGCGCTGATGAAGAGTTTGCAATGTTGGCAAATGCAGAATCTGATTTAGAAATGGCTAAGTAGGTATTAATAGTTATTAAATATAAGTGAGGCTACCCCTCACTTATATTTTTATACGTACAATACGATGTAAAAATGGTGCCTGCATGTAGGCATCAAGTCTCTTCTATACTTTATTAATACCGTTTGAAACTAAAACTTTATGTTGCCGCGTAGCGCTTTGTTTTGCCCGTGTTTAGTTTTTTTGTCCATGCGCTTTCGCTGTGAATTACGGCTAGGCTTGGTGGCACGACGCGCTTTATTAACAACGGTAGCACTAAGAATTAAATCTTTTAAGCGCTTAAGGGCATCTTCTCGGTTTAGCTCTTGCGTACGGTGGCTTTGCGCTTTAATTATTAAAACGCCCTCTTTGGTAATTCTTGTATCATTTAAGGCTAGCAAACGCTCTTTATAAAAATCAGGTAATTTAGAGCGATTAATATCAAAGCGTAAATGAATGGCACTGGCTACTTTGTTAACATTTTGACCACCGGCACCTTGCGAACGAATAGCCGTAAGCTCTAGTTCCCATTCATCGATAGTGACAGTATTTGAAATTGTTAACATTGTGTTCAGCTCTATTTGTCAAAAATGTATTATATCATCAGTACATTAGCTTGTGGTGAATGAACTAAATTCTTAGAACTTAAATAAATTCTCATAAATTGTACTATAAAATCAGCCAATATATTATTTTGTGTTGGCAAGTGTTGCTTATTAGTTTCTAATTGGCACAACTTTAATACTAGGAAATGCTCAATGAAAAAAATACTTGTATCACTTAGCTTATTAGCAATGAGTTTCTCAAGCCTTGCAGTAGATATTAACGAAGGTCAACTTCAAAGCTATATGAAAGCACTGCCAGCTGTAACGAGCTGGGCAAGCAGCCAAGAGTCTTTAAAAGACTTAGACTTAGCAAGTATGTTAGGTGGTTCTGCAGATCAAAGTGTTGACGAGCAAAGCTCTCTAGCTAATAGCGCACTAAGCATGATTAAAGAGCAAGACCTATACAAAAGCTTCGCGGGTGTTACAGGCCGCTACGGCTTTACACCAGAGCAACTAGTAACTGTAGGTTCTGAAGTATCAATGGCTTATATCGAAAACCTTAAATCGGGTTTATCTGCTGATAATCAAGAAACAGCGAATAAAGTAATGGGCGGTTTTCAAAGTATGAAAAGTGCTAAAGATAAAGGCGCTAGTTCGTTAATGGGTTCGTTTGGTAAATCGTCAAGCGCAGCTGAGGAGTCTACAGAGTCTTTAGTAAGCGAAAGCAACCTTGAACTTGTGAGCGAATACATGCCACAACTACAAAAGCTTTTTGCACTTCTATAAGTTTTATTGTTTTATAAGAAGGTGGCTTTTGCCGCCTTTTTTAATGCCTAATTTTTATATGACTTAGATAAATTACAATATTTTATAAGTAATACTGACAGGGACTATATGCAAAAACGGGGGAGTAAATTATTACTCCCCCGTTTTTATTTAGCGTACAGATTATTTAAGATCGAATCTGTCTGCGTTCATTACTTTTACCCATGCATTTACAAAGTCATGTACAAAGCGCTCTTTGTTGTCGTCTTGTGCATAAAACTCAGCAAGTGCGCGCAATATAGAGTTTGATCCAAATACTAAATCAACGCGTGTTGCACTCCATTTAGTAGTGCCACTTTTACGGTCTACTATATTGTATAAACCTTTTTGAGTTGGCTCCCAACGGTTTGACATGTCAGTTAAGTTTACAAAGAAGTCGTTGGTTAATGAGCCTACGCTATTTGTAAATACGCCATGTTCGCTGCCAGCATAGTTAGTACCTAGTACTCGCATCCCACCAATAAGTACCGACATTTCTGGTGCACTTAATCCCATTAGTTGGCTGCGCTCTAGTAATAACTCTTCAGCTGATACTGCGTAATCTTTTTTCAGCCAGTTTCTAAAACCATCGTGAATGGGTTCTAGTACATCAAACGATTCTGCATCAGTCATTTCATCTGTTGCATCTCCACGTCCTGGAGCAAACGGCACGTTTACATCAACACCGGCTTGTTTTGCAGCTTGTTCTACGGCTGCTGTACCACCTAAAACAATTAAGTCGGCGATGCTAACAGGTTTACTCAAGCCAGCCTGCACTTTTTCAAGCGCACTAAGTACTGATGCTAAACGTTCTGGCTCATTACCTTGCCAATCTTTTTGCGGTGCTAAACGAATGCGTGCACCATTTGCGCCGCCACGTTTATCAGAACCACGATAAGTACGTGCGCTATCCCAAGCTGTATTTATTAAATCAGCGGCACTAACACCACAATTTAATAATGTGGTTTTTAGATTGCTAATTTCGTCGTCTGTTAATGTGTAATCAACGGCTGGAATTGGATCTTGCCAAATTAAGTCTTCGCTTGGTACGTCAGCACCTAAGTAACATGATTTAGGGCCTAAATCGCGGTGAGTTAGTTTAAACCATGCACGTGCAAACACGTCTGAAAAGTAGTCAAAGTCGTTATAAAAACGCTCAATAATTTTACGGTACGTTGGATCCACTTTCATGGCCATATCAGCATCTGTCATCATTGGGTTTAAACGAATTGATGAATCTTCTACATCGACAGGTTTGTCTTCTTCTTTAATATTAATAGGCTCCCACTGATGAGCGCCTGCTGGGCTTTTAGTGAGTTCCCATTCGTAGGTTAATAAAAGCTTACAGTATTCGTTATCCCATTGTGTTGGGTGCGTAGTCCATGCGCCCTCTACACCTGATGTAACTGTATCGCGGCCAATCCCACGTGTTGTAGTATTATTCCAACCAAGGCCTTGCTCGTGTATGTCAGCAGCTTCTGGCTCTGGGCCTAAGTTTTCTGCTTTGCCATTACCATGTGCTTTACCTACTGTGTGCCCGCCTACCGTTAATGCAGCGGTTTCTTCGTCATCCATTGCCATACGCGCAAAAGTTTCGCGAATTTGGGCCGCTGTTTTAAGCGGATCAGGAATACCATTTACACCTTCAGGGTTTACATAAATTAAGCCCATTTGTACTGCGGCTAATGGATTTTCCATGGTATCTGGTTTATCTACACTTTCGTAACGACCGTCACTTGGCGCTAACCATTCTTTTTCAGCTCCCCAGTAAACGTCTTTTTCAGGATGCCAAATATCTTCTCGGCCGCCGGCAAAACCAAAGGTTTTTAAACCCATTGATTCGTATGCCATGTTGCCCGCTAAAATAATTAAGTCGGCCCATGAAAGCTTGTTACCGTATTTTTTCTTTATTGGCCAAAGTAAACGGCGCGCTTTGTCGAGGTTACCGTTATCTGGCCATGAATTTAGTGGCGCAAAACGTTGATTACCTGTACCACCGCCCCCTCTACCATCGGCTAAACGGTATGAACCCGCTGAGTGCCATGCTAAACGAATCATTAAACCGCCGTAATGTCCCCAATCGGCTGGCCACCAATCTTGGCTATCGGTCATTAAGCTTTTTACGTCTGTTTTTAGCGCGTCAAGATCGATTGATTTAAATGCTTCAGCGTAATTAAAGTCGCTATTGTATGGATTTGATTTGGTGTCGTGCTGATGAAGAATGTCTAAGTTTAGGGCATTTGGCCACCAATCAGTATTGGGATTAGACGTTTTAGTATTACTGCCGTGCATGACCGGACATTGGCCTGCTTTAGGGTTGCTCATTCTGGAATCCTTATAATAGAAAAGTAAAATACTTAATCAATCAGTATTGTTGTTTATGTATTTATAACTTTTTAAAAAGTAACGGTTATTTTTATTTAATCGGCTTACTTATTATTTAGTGTGCCTGCCTAAACACTTACGTATCCTTAATATAGGCGCATAAATTATGCTACGCCAGCCTCAACATACTATTTAAAACGATTGCTCCAATTTATATTTTTGATTGGCCTTTTGCTAATGATGTATTTAACAATAGCTTTGTAATTACGTTCAAAATAATAGTAAAAATAAATCTGATGACGCTCTTGTAAGGTATTACGTAAGATAAAAAAACAAATTAGTGAATTAACCTTAACCTTTTAACTAGACCTGTGATCGAATTGAAAAATTTCGGCGTAATGGTATGTGAAGGGTTTGAAAGTGGCTTTAATTTATTTAAAGCGCACATTGGAATACCCCCCTTCACCATGAAATTGTAGTTATATAGTTATAATTATAAAGGTGCATTACTTAAGCCCAATGCACCTTTACTTTATAAACCGAATACTTTGAGTATTCTTATATTTTTAACTAATTGAATTGAATTAAGTATTTGTTCATAAAGATTCAGTTAGTATGAAGTTGTTCTCCTGTGAATCCCTACGACATATTGTTGTTTTAAGCAGTTTTTGCCAGCTCATATTGAGCTGGTTTTTTTTGCCTATTTTTTCTTAAAACCACCTAAGTATTAGCAAAATGCTCATGCTTTACCCTATTATTGCTAAGCTCACTGGGCTAAAAAATTCTTACAACTATTGCTCCTATCTAAATTAGGTCAATTTTAATCCTGAAAAGTCAACGCGCCCTAGTGCCATTCAGCCCTGCATGTTAAAGTTATTACAGTAATTAATTTAATTAGGCGTACCGATGCGTTATTACCTATCTACACTTTTTGTTTGTTTAACTTTTTTTTCGGGTATAGTAAATTCTGCTGAACAAAAACCAGCAGCCCCTACAGCACAACAAGAGCAACAAGCCCTCAAACAACTTAAAGAGTCTATGTTTAAACCGCTAATGGAGCGCTACATACTCGACGAGCTAAAAGCCGTAAGGCAAGATCAACAAAAACTCCGTGAGGATGTAACTAAGCAAGTTACTCATGCACAGCTTGATACTGCAGATCGCGCATTAACGTACACTACCGACACTATTAATAATGTATTTTTTATAATTACCGCTACGGCTTCTATTTTGGTTTTAGTGGGCTGGAACTCACTACGCGATGTTAAAAACAAAGTAGAAGATATTGTAAATACACGTGTAAGTGTAATTACTGACGAGTATGAAGACCGATTAAAAATTCTTGAAGAAAAACTACGCGTACGCTCAGAAGAAATACTCAGTAACCAAGAGCGCATATCGGTTACCAACGAGGTTCATTCGTTATGGATGCGTGCCAATTTAGAAAGTGATTTTGCTAATAAAATTGAAATATTTGATGAGATTTTAAAACGCAAACCAGAGGATGTTGAAGCCATTGCTTATAAGGCCGATGCGTTATTAGAAATAAATGAAACAGCACAAGCCATTGAGTTGTGTAATCAAGCCATTGATATAGATAGTGTCTATGGTTATGCCTATTGGCAACGAGCATGTGCTTATGCGCTAACACATAAGCATGCTGATGCATTAGCCGACATTAAAATGGCACTTGAATACTCTCCAAATTTACGTAATGAGCTATTACATGAGAGCGCATTTGCAAGCTTACATGACAACGACAGCTTTAATACTATAGTAGCTGGTGAAGTTGTTTAAGCACTCAGTATATGGCCTGTATGATTAGGCGCAACATCATAAAAAAGGGCCTTGGCCCTTTTTTTGTTTTTAAAGGTTATGTTTGTTGTGTAATTAGAAGCTTTACTGCGCTCTACAAACTCTGCTCTACCGTAGAGTTAAGACCTAAAGTGATTAATTCACAAAGAGGTTTAGAGACGCTGCGCTTTTAGAGAAGAGCTTAGAAGTTAAAATAATAAAAACAGTCAGAAACTGTGCTTCTAACATGAGCAACAAGTCATACTCTAAACTTGGTATAAACACTTCTATTCGCGCAGGTTACAAGCTTTTAAAGCAACGCTTGTACTTTTATAATGCCGAGTCAGCATTGGTTTTGCTCTTCTCATTTGCTCCTCTTTTTCTTCTCTGCGTGCATACTATTTTTAGGGCTGTTATACACAAATAGGTTTAGAGACGCTGCGCTTTTAGAGAAGAGCTTAGAAGTTAAAATAATAAAAACAATCAGAAACTGTGCTTCTAACATGAGCAACAAGTCATACTCTAAACTTGGTATAAACACTTCTATTCGCGCAGGTTACAAGCTTTTAAAGCAACGCTTGTACTTTTATAATGCCGAGTCAGCATTGGTTTTGCTCTTCTCATTTGCTCCTCCTTTTCTTCTCTACGTGCATATTTTTTTTAGGGCTGTTATACACAAATAGGTTTAGAGATGCTGCGCTTTTAGAGTAGTTAGCTTAAGTAATTAGAAGCTGTGCTTCTCGCGCGAGCAAGCTCTGCGCCTACAACACAGCAAATCACGTCAAAATCCGATGCAATATTGTATGGTGGCTTATTTTCTTCAGGCATAAAAAAAGCCGCATAAAATGCGGCTTTGGAGGTTTAGTCTCACTTCACTTTGGGCGTGTCTCCAAAACTTAGTGAATACGTTACCAAGGAACTGTTATGTATTATTTAAGCTATTGACTCTAATGCAATTTTAACCATTTCGTTAAACGTGCTTTGACGCTCATCAGCAGGTGTTGCTTCGCCAGTGATTACGTGGTCACTTACTGTAAATAATGCCATTGCGTTTGCGCCGTATTCAGCTGCAACGCCGTATAAACCTGCTGTTTCCATATCTACTGCTAGCATGCCTAACTTGTCTAAGTCTTTATAGAACGAATCATCTGCTTGATAGAATGTATCTGTCGTAAATACGTTACCTACTTTTGCTTTAATTCCTAGCTCTTTAGCAGCGTTTACGCCGTTTAAAAGTAGGTCAAAGTTAGCAATAGCAGCAAAATCGTAGCCACGTACGCGTGCACGGTTTACGTTTGAATCTGTGCTTGCACCTTGTGCAAAAATTACGTCACGAATTTTGATATCTGTGCCAATACCGCCACACGTACCAATACGTATAATATTTTTAACGCCAAAGCTTACAATTAGCTCACGTGCATAAATAGACATTGATGGAATGCCCATGCCTGAACCCATGATACTTACTGGCTTACCTTTGTAAGTACCAGTGAAACCGTACATGTTACGAACGCTTGTAACTTGTACTGCATCATCTAAAAAGTTTTCAGCAATATATTGCGCACGTAGCGGATCGCCTGGCATTAATACTGTTTCGGCGAAATCACCAACGTTTGCACTGATATGCGGAGTACTCATTAATTGTTTTCCTTTTTATTTGGCGTTTTTAGCTCATTTAAAAAGCTGTCGCCGTAATCAAGCGCAGATAAGCTAAACCACTGTGCCAGTGTTTGACCTATATCTGCAAAGCTGTTGCGTTCACCTAATGGTGTGTTACTCATACCTGGTTGGTATGCAATAACAGGTACGTATTCACGAGTGTGCTCAGAACCTGGAAAGGTTGGGTCACAGCCATGATCTGCAGTGATCATTAATACGTCATCTGCTTTTAACTGATTTAGTATAGTTGGTAAATAGTCATCAAATTCTTTTAATGCTTTTGCGTATCCTACTGGATTACGACGATGACCAAATTTTTCATCAAAATCAACTAGGTTAGTAAAGATTAAGCTACGATCTGGCGCGCTTTCCATTACTTCGCTGGTTTTTTCTAGCAAGTTCATAAGTCCAGGTGCTTTATGCTTTTGGGTTATGCCCTGATGCGCGTAAATATCTGAAATTTTACCAATACTAATTACTTCGCCGCCGTCTTTTGCTAGTACATCTAGCAATGTTGGTGCAGGCGGAAGTACTGAATAGTCACGACGATTACCCGTTCGAGCAAAGTCTTGGCTATTTGAACCCAAAAATGGCCGCGCAATCACTCGTCCTATATTCATTTCATCAAGTAGCGCCCGTGCGATTTCGCAAACTTGATAAAGCTTCTCTAGGCCGAATGACTCTTCATGCGCGGCTATTTGAAACACGCTATCAGCTGAGGTGTAACAGATTGGTTTACCTGTTTTTACGTGCTCTTCACCTAGCTGTTCTAAAATGGTAGTTCCTGATGCATGGCAATTGCCTAAAATGCCAGGAATACCTGTACGAGCAATAAACTCGTCTATAAATTCTTGTGGGAAGCTTGGCTGTGTTTTTGGGAAATATCCCCAATCAAATAACACCGGTACGCCTGCCATTTCCCAATGACCTGATGGCGTGTCTTTTCCGCTAGAGATTTCTTTAGCGTAACCCCATGCACCTTGAGGAGCTTGGCGGTCTGAAATTAAACACGGTTCGCCACCGGCAGCTTCGCATGCATCCACTAACCCAAGTTTTGATAGGTTAGGAAGCGACAGCGCACTGCCTGTTTCGTCGTAATATGCTTTTAGTAAGTGAGCGAATGTATTAGCCCCAAGATCGCCGAATTTATCTGCATCTGGTGCTGCACCGATTCCTAGGCTATCTGCCATTAAAATAATTGCTCTTGCCATTTTGACCTCACTTTGATTCTAGGTGGTTACTTTATCCGCTGATCGAATTTTCCGTACAGGACAAAAGTCCTGTTTCATAAAACCTAAACATTATAAATTTGCACCCTTGAGCGAAGCAAAAGAGATTAATCGTGTCTTTTTTGCTATTGTGATCTACCAACAATATATCTTTCTGTGTGGATGAGAACTTTAGTGACACGAACTACTATTATAGCCATTGCAGGCGCATCAGCGTCGGGCAAATCTCTTTTTAGCCAAACAATTTACAATGAATTGGTTAATGAGCTTGAACCAGGCGCTATCGCCATTATTGAAGAAGATGCTTATTACAAGGATCAGTCGCATTTGCCGATGGCTCATCGTACGCAAACAAATTACGACCATCCAGATGCATTTGAACACGCATTAATGCTTGAGCATTTAACGCAACTTCGTTGTGGTAACTCAGTAGAAGTACCAACGTATGATTATGCACAACACACGCGTAGCGCAACCACACGCCGAGTGCCAGCTGCTAAAATACTCATTGTTGAAGGTATTTTACTATTGAGTGATAAAGCGCTTAATAAAGAATTTGATATTAAGGTGTTTATAGATACACCTTTAGATATTTGTTTAATGCGTCGTATGCAACGTGATATGGAGCAACGAGGCAGAACATTACAATCTGTTGTTGAGCAATATCAGGCAACTGTTAGACCGATGTTTTATCAATTCATTGAGCCTTCTAAGCATAACGCTGATTTAGTTGTGACTCGAGGCGGCATGAACCGCGTTGCGATTGATATAATAAAAAGTAAAATTAAATATTTACTACAAGAATAACAACGGGAAACATTTGTATGACAACATTTATGAGCTTAGTAGGCATGTGTGTGCTACTAAGCATTGCCTTTGCTGCGTCAACTAATCGCAAGGCAATTAATTTAAGAACCGTTGGTATAGCATTTGCGATGCAAATTGTTATAGGCGGTTTTGTTCTGTTTTTCGAAGCAGGAAAAAATGTGTTAACTAGCATGTCATCAGCCGTCTCGTCGGTTATTGGTTATGCTAATGATGGTATTGGGTTTTTATTTGGTCCACTCGCCTCACAAGACACATTAGGTTTTATTTTTGCAATTCAAGTTTTGCCAGTTATCGTGTTTTTCTCAGCGCTTGTTGCTGTGTTATATCACCTTGGCATTATGGATTGGATAATTAGGATTTTAGGCGGCGGTTTACAAAAATTATTGAAGACCTCTCGCACAGAATCGCTTTCAGCAACTGCAAATATTTTTGTAGGCCAAACTGAAGCACCGTTAATAGTTAAGCCATTTATAGCAACGATGACAAAATCGGAATTGTTTGCAGTAATGGTAGGTGGCTTAGCCACTGTAGCAGGCTCTGTAATGGCCGGTTACGTAATTATTGGCGTAGATCTTAAGTATCTTATTGCTGCGAGCTTTATGGCTGCACCAGGTGGTTTCTTAATGGCCAAGATGATTGTGCCAGAAACTGAAACGCCTAGAGATAACTTAGCTGATTTAGATTTAGATGACGAAGATAAGCCTGTAAATGTAATTGATGCAGCTGCATCAGGTGCTGCAAACGGTATGCATTTAGCACTTAATGTAGGTGCAATGTTACTTGCTTTTGTAGCGCTAATTGCACTATTAAACGGTTTATTAGGCGGTATTGGTGGGTGGTTTGATTACCCAACATTAACGCTTCAAGAAATATTAGGTTATGTATTTGCTCCAGTTGCATGGTTACTAGGTGTGCCATGGGATGAAGCGATTATAGCCGGCAGCTTTATTGGTCAAAAGATAGTAGTAAACGAGTTTGTTGCTTACTTAGACTTTATAAATTATCGCGATACGTTAAGCGCGCACACACAAGCAATCGTTACTTTTGCTTTATGTGGGTTTGCTAACTTATCATCGATAGCCATTTTACTAGGTGGGTTAGGCGGTATGGCGCCTAGTCGGCGGAAGGATATCGCACGCTTAGGGCTCAGAGCAGTGTTAGCAGGATCTATGGCTAACCTTATGAGCGCAGCAATTGCTGGGTTTTTCCTCTCGCTAGCTTAGAAACTTATTGAGATGAACACCGGTGTTGCAAAACAAGAGGATAGCGCTTTAAGGGGTTAAAGCTCTATCTGACTTGAACGATACTTCACCAAGGGCCGCAAGGCCCTTTTATCGTTTTAGGCCTTAATTTTTAGCCTCAACTACTTCAAACCCCAAGCCACTTATCTATCTAGCCCCCTTTATAGTTATACATAACTCAAATAAACCAATATCTTAGTAACAAGTTCACATAAATAATTTTTGTGTTTTTCATATTTTCAGCCACACTTATTATTACTTAAGCTAACCGAATGACGATTCGCTATTGTGAAATATATTCTTTATTCTCTTTTTTTAATTTGCTCTGTGTATGTTCAAGCAAAGGAAGCCCTGCTTGTTGTTACAGAGTTAGCACCACCAAACCAAGTATTGATTAATGGCGAGGTAGCAGGTGAAGGTACTCAGTTTATTAGAGATATATTTGCTGAGGCTGATCTCACACCTAACATTCAAATGTATCCTTGGGCACGTGCTTATAAAATTGCAGATGAGTTAAAAAACACCTTTATATACAGCCTTGCACGCACTGTAGAGCGAGAAAATAAATTTTATTGGATTGGACCAGTTGGACGATTTGAGCTGGGCTTTATCGGCCTATCAGAGCGTGATGATCTTATTATAAATAATACTGAACAAGCAAAAGTGTATAAAATTGCAATGCAACGCAATGACTTTTCAACACAAACCCTCACGAAACTTGGATTTGAAGTTGTTTTAACCTCTGATATTCAAAAATCATACTCTTTACTATTAGCTAAAAAAGTAGATTTAATAGTAGACGATCCATTATATATGCAGCAGATGAGCGACTACCTAAAGCTCAAACCAGCACACTTAAGGTTTATCTATAAAATAGATGAGCTAACAATTGATGCTTATTTAGCTGCGAATAAAAAAACAGATATGCGTTTAATTGAAGCACTGCAAGCTGCATTTTTAAAAATAAAGCAAAATAAAGGGCTGCCTTACGAAAGATAAATCATTGAAGATAAGTATGCTTATAGGCGGCAAAATCATCTTTCATTTTTAACTTTTTATATTCTTTGTTAAATCGCTTTATGACACGCACAACTACTTACTTATTAAATGCGATGCAATTGCTAGCAAGCGCACTAAGATATAATTTTTACAGCCTTTCAGCATCTTCCCCACTTTATAGTCAAAGGTTCAAACTGATGCATTATTGTCATTATGAGCCCAAAATTAGATCTATTTTCTTTTTAAAAACAAATCCATATATTGTTTTTGCCTCCAAACATTAGTAAGTTTTCGCCCGCTTTAAAACCAATTTTATATACGCCTAGAGCTGAATTGTTTTTTCGGCGTAAAATTTAGACCGCATACTTAATGGAATTGGTATAACTTACTTATCAGCTTTGAGCTTATAAAAGAAAGTTTGACTCGCGCCAGCGGCCCAGCCTAATAAAATGGTGGGTCACGTTCGATGTTTTTAATTATTGAAACAATGCCAAAGTAAGGGGCTTTTAAACTAAGTTATAAGCACGCTTCCAAGGAAGCAATTTAAACTCGCAGGTTATATCAATAGCTGTGCAAATATCTTTTACAATATCGAAAGTACTACTAACAAGTTGGTCTTTGTCGCTTTGAATTTGTTGTTTTGAAATTATAAGGGAGAAATGTTCGGTATAAATTACAAGCTTAAACTCACTTGCATTAGCGCAATGACTTAGAAGAATAGAAAAACAAATATTAGGAGGGGCTTAATAATAGCAATATCATTTAGTTAATTTACAGTGATAATGGGCGTTGCTTGGTTTGAGTCAAATTTCAGACACAAAAAAAGCGCCTTAAGCGCTTTTTTTCATTTTACTTAAAAAGTAAAATTATACAGCTGTGATGTTATCAGCTTGTGGACCTTTTTGACCTTGTGAAAGAGTAAACTCTACACGTTGGCCTTCAGCTAAAGTTTTGAAACCTTCGCTTTTGATTGCTGAGAAATGTGCGAAAACGTCTGGGCCATTTTCTTGCTCGATGAAACCAAAACCTTTAGACTCGTTAAACCACTTAACTGTACCTGATACGATGTTAGACATTGTAATATCCTGAAATAAAAATAAAAATATGCTCATAAGAGCGGGTGTAGCAAAAAATGAGATGGTACTTTAAAAACTTCAGGACGGTACTACAAGTATTACTTATATCGAAATGGAGATTTATAGCTTACATGCTTTCTTTCTAGCTGCGGCCCACTATATAGAGTTTAAATAATATGTCAAGTACCTATCTATAATCAGAATAATAAACAACCAAAACTACTTTTAGTTGTTATTAAAATTCAAATTCTAATGCGAGCCTAAAACTATGGTTTTTTTCTGATTGGCTTATCTCAGTGATGAAACCCGCTTCCCATTTTAATTGCTTTTGCCCATCAAAGCGCTGTAAACCTATAAAGCCAGGCCCTATACCAATAAAGTCTTCTCCTACGTAAACCTCTATAGAAGGCTGGAAAGCAGAGCGATATCGATAGCGATATTGTGCTCTAAACTCACTTTCCCATTCATTTTTAATGTCTTGCCCCCACTCATAAACCAAAAAAGCGTTTAGCGTAAGGCTTGTTTTTCCAAATTCTTTTTCAATCACAAAACCCGAAGTTGCCTCATACACATCTTCGTTATGTTTTTTTTCAAGCTCAAATAACGCGCCCCAATCAGCCCATAATTTACCTTGCTCAATTAATTGCCAACGTAGCTCAAGCTCATAAGCTTCTAAACCAAAATCGCCGTTATCATCGCGCTCACCAACTAAATAGCCTTCCAGTGCCATTGTATCGTTAATAGCACCACCGCCACCCAAACGCTGCGCTAGTATGTTGCCACTATCTGTTTGGTGCGACACTAATCGCCACTCAAACTCACGCTCAAAAGGCAAAACATAGGGGTGATATACCTTATCAACAACAATACCATCGGCCTTTGCTTGGATTGAGAATACCAACAAACAAAGAGCGGTAAAACTAAGCGCTGAATATAGGTTGAGTGCTTTCATACACGTTCCTTAGTTATTGAAGCCGAAATAACATAACAAAGTAATAAAAATAACACGCTGCTTGTACTATATATAAGTACACTCATTAAATCGGGAGTGGCCTCGTAACCAACAAGAGCACGCAATACGCGGCCTAGCTCAGAGTTTTCGCTTAACAAATTACGTAAATCCCACACTGTTGAGGTGTTTGTAATTAAATCTATTTGGCTTGCCAAATCCAGTGCAACTAGTAACTTAGCCGCGCTGTTAAAAGCAAGCAAAGTAAAAAGCGGATACATACCAAAACGGTGCTTAATTGCATTCATTAAAAAGTACAGCAATACGCTAAAACTTAAACAAATTCCCACACCTAATAAAGTGCCAATAAATAAGCTTTGCCCTGCATCATTATTTTGCCAAAAACTGGTGAGGTAAATAATATAATGGCTTAAATACAGCGTTATTGTGCTCATAACTGCGATATAAAATGCCGCTGACTTTTGCTTTAGTGCAAAAACCAATACAGCAATAAATATAGTGATACATAGCCCTATTTGTGAGTACTCTAACCCTTGATGTTCAAACCACTGGCTCACCCACGACGCACTTTGCATGTACAAAAACGACATTACCGCGCCTATTACTAAAGCAGAGCCTATTTTTAAAGAGCTTTGTTTTTTAACTACTTGTAGTAGCACTAATAAAATAGCCACTGGTAGTAATTGATTAAGGCTCATGACTAAACTAGTTATTAGCATGCTGCGCCCCTTCATCGCTAACTATAACAACGCCCCTTGCTGTATTTGGCGAAAACTCACCAAAAAACTCGTAATGCCCTTTACTTAGCGGTCCTATATAAATAATACTTTTACGATTTGGGTAGAGTACTTTTTCTCTGTTTAGATCAAAGCTATCAAACTCTTCTGGTGTGCTGTCTTGGTTTTCTATCAATAGTTTTACTTTTTTATTTGCGGGAATAATTATTTGCGAGGGATAAAACAAATGATCTTTTAAAATAATAAGGTACTCTTTACTCACCGCGTTAAACGACAAAAATAACAAACAACAAAGACATTGATTGAATAAACGTTTAGTCACTTTTTACTCCTGTAAAAGTAACCTTAACGGTTAGTCCGCCTAAAGAGCTATTCGCTAAATAAATACTTGCGCCATAAATAGCAATTATGTGTTGAACAATCGCCATACCTAAACCCGCACCTTGCTCGCCTGATGGATGTTGATCGCCACCTACGCGATAAAAGCGATTAAATATTCGCTCTTTTTGATCTTCAGTCATGCCCGCACCAGAATCATCAATTTGCCAACTATAGCTGTTATTACTTGATGCTAATTTAATTATTATTTGACCATTATTGGGGGTGTATTTTATGGCATTGCTAAGTAAATTAGTGATGAGTGTGGTTAATGTAAACTCATCACCATTAATTACAAAATCATCACCTTCAAGACTAATAGTTTGGTTTTTTTCGTCTATTTTGTCGTATTGCTCCGATACGACTTGTTGAGTAATCGTTAGCAATGATTGTTCGCTAAACTGCCTCTGCCATTGTTCAGGCTGAGTGCGCCCTAAAATTAGCATTTGTTCAACAATATTACTTAAGCGATTAATGCCCTGCGACATAGCTTGGAGCTCTTGATGGTTTTGCGAGTTGCTTTGTTTATTAGCCAAATTATGTACATTAATTTTTAAACTACTAAGCGGGGTACGTAATTCGTGAGCTGCATCTGAGGCAAAAAAGCGCTCTCGTAAGTAAGCGGTTTCTACTCGTTTAAATAAGTCGTTTAAACGATTAATAACCGGTTTAATTTCTTCGTCGGTTACCTGCCAGTTAATTGGCGTAAAGTCGTTTGCTTGGCGAGTAGCCAGCTGCTTAGATAATCGAGTAAGAGGGGCTAATGCGTATTTAACAAAAAAGCTAATAAAAATAGCAAGCAGAGGGACTGCCCATAGCATAGGTAACATTGCAGATAAAATAACTGCTTCAGCTAATTCAAACCGCTTTGCCATAGGTTCAGCAACAATGACTTTACGGGTGTTTTTACTCATCACAAACACTCGCATACGCTGCCCTGCTACATTGGCAGTTTGAAAGCCCTCGCTAAAACTAATTTGGTTATTCGTTAAACTCGATGAGCCGCTAAGTAAACTATTGTTTTGCCAGATTTGATACAACAACTGAGCACTATTATTGCTTACTTGTACTGCATTTGTGCTTAGTGCTAATGGTTGCTCAATTAAAACGCCAGCCACTATTTTAAGTTCATTATCAAGCAAGTTTTCGCCGTGGCGCATGCTTTTTTGATAGCCTTTTACTAATGCTAAAAAGCAAGTAAGCACCATCATTGAAAGTAAAATTAAGGTCAGACGTTTACGAATAGACATTTTCAACCTCGAAAGATAAACACACCCTAACGCTTACCAACCACGTAGCCAATGCCACGTAAGGTTTTAATAAAATCGCTAGGGAATTTTTTACGAAGATGATGAATATGGACCTCTATGGCATTAGAGCCAACTTCTTCACCCCATTGGTAAAGTTTATTTTCGAGTTGTTGTTTTGATTGCACCCTTCCCTGATTTTCCATCAGCGCTTTTAAAAGCATGTATTCTTTGCGCGGTAGTGTAAGTGACTGCCCACTTAGTGTAACTGTATGAGCAGATGTATCTATTACTACATCACCACAGCGCAATAAGCTTGATTGTGTTTGGTTAATGCGCCGGCTTGCTACACGTAAACGGGCAAATAGCTCAGCGGGGTCAAACGGCTTTGCAAGGTAATCGTCAGCGCCCATATCAAGCCCTTGGACTTTGTCGTCAATACTGCCGCGAGCAGTTAAAATAACCACCGGAATAACTTTTTTTTGTGCTTTAATATGCTTTAAAACTTGCGAGCCATCGCCGTCAGGTAATCCTAAATCGAGAATAACAAGCTCAATTTCACCACTAGAAAGGCACTCTAAGGCGTGTTTTACTGTGCCACTATGCTCTACGCTGTAGCCCTCTTGACGCAAAGAGCGAATAAGTCCTTGCGCCACTAAATGATCGTCCTCAACGAGTAATAAATGCATTATGTGTTTATCTTTTTAGTTTTTTATCTACTTTTACCAATAGCTGGCTTATTGCTTGTTGGCGATATTTATCTGCTTTTGCACGAGTATCACGAATGCCCGCGGCTTGTGCTACAAGTAGTCGTGCTTTAGCTTGTTTATAATCGCCTTCGTCATACAAGTATTCACCGTATAAGTAATTAGTATCAATGCCTTCGAGATTAAAAGCGAGCGCTTGTTTAAATAATTTTTCAGCTTTGTTGTCATCACCAAATCCAATTGGCCAACCAGGTACTTTACTGTAAAGCGTTGCAAGGCTTGCGTAAGCTGAGCCATTTAGTGCAGTGCCATCAATTGAGAGTGCATTTTCGAGTGACGTTTTTGCCTCTTTTGCTAAACCAAGTGCACCCAAGCCCCCTTTTGCACCTGCAAAGCTGGCTAAGACAATCCCATTCCAAATATGTGTTTGCGCCGAGTTTGGGTAGTTTTTAACAAACAACGCGCTTTGCTCACTCAGTTGCGTAAACGCGTCTATTTGCGCATCGTCTTCAAGTTCGTAATTAGCAGTTGCCCACTTTTGTTGAATAGAGGTTAAGTCTTGTGTTTCATCTGCATGTACTGCGGTTGCAAATACAGTTGTTAGTACTAAATAAAATGCGAGTATAAATTTATACATAATTTTGCCCTTGTGTGTTTGTTAACTTAAAAAACGTTTAATTTTAGGAAGTTGTTTTGCAATAGCGTTATCAACAACGCTTGGGAATGCGCCATTTATGCGTGCAAATAATTTTTCAGGAAAACCAATAAAATGCCTTGTTTGATTCGAATTTATAAGTGCTAATAACTCTTGAGCAACTAATTCTGGCGAGTCCATTTTATTACCGAGCTCTTTATTCATTGCCCGCGCTTTACTGCTATTAATAGATGTATCTGTTGCTCTAGGCGCTAAATAGGTCACTTTAACGCCTGAACCATTCAACTCACGTGATAACGCTTCTGTAAAACCACGTAAACCAAATTTACTGGCGCAATAAAGTGTTTGAAACGGGTAGCCAATACTGCCAAACGATGAGCCCACGTTAACAATGGTGCCTTTGGTATACGCTAACTGCCCTAAAAATAGCTGGCATAATTTAATAGGCACCGACAAATTAGTAACGAGCATATTGTCTATTTGCTCATTACTTGTGTGCTCTAAGCTTTGCATTGTATTTATACCGGCATTGTTAATAAGTAACTTAACGCCACCGAGTTGCTTGGCTTTTATTGCTAAGTTAATGCGTGTTGTATCGTCGGTTAAGTCGCCAGCAAATATTTCACTGTCTGGGCATGCACTACTGAGCTCTTCAAGGGCTTGGGTATTTCGCCCTACAAGTAGTAACTTCCACCCTTTTGCATGTAGAGCTTTAGCAATAGCTTGCCCTATTCCGCCTGTTGCGCCAGTGAGCACACATAAAGTGCTACTCATGCCAATTTGCCTTGTGCACGTGCTTTAAAAAACGGTTCGTCATCGAGCCCACGAAATATATCGCCGTATAAACGATAAAAGCGCTTTGCACCATGGAGTATGGCTTGCTGATCCGCCTCATCTGTTATTTGGTTCATTAGGTTTTCAAAAAACTTTACATGCTCTATATCAAGTGCGCCGTGAGAGGTTAAATAACTAAATGCTTTTTTAGGTAAGCCCACAGCATTTGCAATGTTTGAAGCCGCGCCATCAGCAAGCGCTATAGAAGTGCCCTCAAGCACATGCACCATGCCAAAAAAGCTCAACGGATTTTTACGTGCAATGGAGTCGTACGCATACGAAACCATTATTTCGGTTGCAAATTGCGGCTGACTACGACGTACTGTTTCTTTGTCAAAACCACAGGCTGCAATGTCATTAAGTACCCACTCTTGATGACCAATCTCTTCTTCAATATATTCTGCGACGGCTTCGCGCAGCCATTCTTGATCGTCGGTTAATCGTGCACCAACCGACATCATTAATGGCACAGTGTGCTTAACATGGTGATACGCTTGCGCTAAAAACGAGGCGTATTCTTCAAGTGATGCTTCGCCTTTAAAAACACGCTGGATAATCGGCGCTGCAAGCAGGTAGTTTTGCTCTTGTTTAGTTTGCTCTTTAAGGGTGTTAAAAAAATCACTCATTAATTACTTCTCCAAGTCGGTAAAATTGCTCAAACACAGCATGGTACTGCTTACTTATGGCATCTCGTTTTGGGCGATTATTTGTGGTTAATAATCCTTGTTGCACACTTAATGGGGCAGTTAAACGATGCCATTTTTGAATTCGTGCATAGTCGGGTAGTTGTTTATTAATTGCGTTAATGTATTGAGCTAACACGGGGTTACATAGCTTTGAATCGGCATAAATAATGGCGGTTAAAAAAGGTCGACCTTCACCAAACACAACCGCTTGTAAAATACCGCTTTGACTTAGTAATAGTGATTCAGGCCACTCGGCACTGATGTTGCGACCCATGCTGGTAATAATTAGGTTTTTTAGGCGGCCTTTAATAAATAAGGTATTTTGATGCTGATCGACCAGATCACCGGTTGCATACCACTGGTTTTTGTCGTGAGGTTGATGATTTAAGTAACCTAAAAACAAATCGCCTTTTATAAAAAGCTGGCCATTTTCAATTTTGGTTTGAATATGAGATAACACAGAGCCTGCACTGTGAAGGTTATCGTTTATGGGCGTATTTAAACTAACTACAGATGCCGCCTCAGAAAGCCCATAACCTTGGTATACCGGTAAATTTAAGCTACGCGCTTTGGTTAATAGCATTTCGCTGACAAGCGCACCACCTACTGCAATAAACTGTAACGAACTAGGCGGTTGCCACCCATCTTCTGCAAAAGCAACTAAGCATGCTAATAGTTCAGGCACTAAAATAAGCGTATTTGGCTTAACTTTATCAATAGCAGCTATAAGCTGTGCGGGTTGTTTTAATACAGTTCCAACAAAGCCTAATTCATTTAACGGCATTAAATGCACTGTACCGCCACTTTTTAAGGGGGCATACACACCGGCTATATTTTCAAGCAATACAGCAAGCGGCAATAAACATAAATGAACAGGCTTTTTAATATTAATTTTATCGCACAGAGATTGAGCTACCTGCATTTGGCTCTTTGCAGATAAACACACGCCTTTTGGTTGCCCAGTCGATCCTGATGTAAACGTTACTTTTTGAGTTTCTGGAAAATAACTGACGGGTTTAACTACAACAATTTCGTAAATATATAACGTGTAAAACTCAAACATAGTAATCGATGCAGTCGGCTCCCCAAGTAAAGGGTTTGCCGTGTCGCAAATAAGTAAATTAGCGCCGCATTGAGCTAGTACATATTGAGTTTGTTGTTCACTAAAAAAGTGAGCAATTGGCACAGCCACTTTGTTAGAAACTGCAGTAACGGCATCAATAACAAGCCAAGCTGGCGTATTATCGAGCTTATAAGCGACACATTTGCCGTTAAAGCTTTGTAGTATTTTTACTACTTTTTGTATTTGCTGGTTAAACTCACCACCGTTAATTTCAAGTGTTTGCTCTTTATTATGGGCAATAATTAATGGCGATATTGAATGTGTATTATAGTAATTCATACATTCACCAATGCATTTACCAAAGAATTAATACTTGAGTGGTTTTGCTGCATCAAACTATAAAGCATTGGGGTATTTAATACTTGTTGGTGAGCTTGCTCTAGGCTCACAATGCATACTGTTGGTTGGTTGGCGTAATAGCTGCCCCACTTTAATGGGTTCTCAACTACAAAACTGCTCGCAAGTGCAATTTCGGTACACGTAACACCAAGTAAGCGCAATAAAGCACGCACTTTGTTGGTTGCACAAAACACTAAATGTTTTGCCCCCACACTTTGCAGAGCTTCGTTAACAATAATAAAATGTGCAAGTGTTGCTCTTCGGTTTGTAGAGCAGAGATTACCAAGTTCAAAAATCTTATTGCGAGAAATGCTCTCATCTAAAAAATCTTCAACGGGTGATGCTAAATATTGCTCAATAAACAATGGCGAAGTTGCTTGCCTTAGCCCTAACGTGCACTTTCCTTGCTCGGTAACGTATTGGCAAAGTAGTGGCATAAAAGAAGTAAGCTTAGCGTTATACGCAACTAAAAAACCTTCTTTCACTGTATTTTCGAGATTTTTTCGATGCACATCATCAATACGAGCACTAATAAACTGACTGTTATTTTGTGTTAAATCTAATGATGTAGAAGTGTGGGCTAATTGCATAAGCTCGCTCATTTAAACCTGTTTATATTTCAGGGTTTAAACTTAACGAGTGAAACTTAAAGAAAACTTAAGAAAAAATTAATTTAAATGAAAAAGCGTCTTAAGTGTTAAATCGCGAGGGCCTAGGCAAGCTAAATAGATCAAAATTCAACTAACTAACAAATTGCTATAACAAAACTTCTTTTTTAAATTAAACTTAGGTTAATTATTATCCTAGGGCCTATTTATCTTTCGAGGTTAAATTTGCAGCAGCATGTTTGGTTTTTAGGCAAGGCAGAGCCTATGTAGTGTGGTTATTCCCCATTAATGGGCGATAACGCAGCATAAATATGCCCTCTGGGTTCTTTCTAGGGACGATTAACTCTTTGTTGCCTGCATGGATGTAGGTAAGGGGCGTGAGCAGGACGCGGAAGCTTTGCTCGGTTTTTACTTATTCTTACATGGATGTAAGCCAGTAGGGTAACGCAGGAGCAGTTACCGAGCCCACTAGGTTACAAACCTCGCGCCGCGATTAAATCGCCCCTAGATAGAACAAATTTTAATCCTGAAAGGTCAACAGGCCCTAGCAGCTTTGTATGCATCACGTTAGTATAGTGTTCTACTTAAGTTACATAACGATAATTACATGAGCATAAAAACAAACGCGTTAATTTACTTTTTAGCTTTTTGCAGCGGCTTTTGCATAATGGGCATTGAGCTTTTAGGTGGGAGAATTCTTGCCCCCTTTTTTGGCAGTAGCGTGCATATTTGGGGCAGTATAATTACTGTGTTTATGCTTAGTTTATCTTTTGGGTATTTACTTGGTGGTAAACTCAGCACTAAAAATGCATCCCTTACCAAATATGGTTTAATATTTTTAATTGCCAGCATTATGGTTGTGCCTATTACATTATTTTCGCAGCCTATAATGGAATTTATATTTACCCATATTGAAGATAGCCGCTACGGCTCGCTCTTAGCGTCAACTGCTTTATTTTTTATACCTACCGTTATTTTAGGCATGATCTCGCCCTACTCTGTGCGCTTACTGGTAACAGATAGCGATAAAAGCGGCCAAGTGGCTGGGCGTTTATACTTTGTAAGTACGCTTGGCAGTGCCCTGGGTACTATAATTACCTCTTTTTACTTTGTACTCGCGTTTGACGTGAATACAATTATTAGCGCCTTTGCTTTAACGCTTGGGTCACTGGGTTTAGTCGCGATTGCTATTAATACCTTGGCTAATAATAAGGGGCTTGCTCATGCTTAAATATTTGCTACTGCCATTAATTGTGTTGTCAGGTTCTGCGTTTAGTAACGTTATTCATGAAGAACGCTCGCTTTATCGCAATATTATTGTTGAAGAAACGAGCGACTTACGTTGCCTTAAATTTAATACTAAAAGTAGCCAAACAAGCCAAAGTTGCATGTATAAAAGCAATCCCGACAAACTTGTTTTTAATTACACAAAATTGACGTTTGCGAGCCTTTTAGTAACCGACAACCCTAAAAGTGTACTTATTATAGGATTGGGTGGCGGTACGCTTTCTAACGTTATTCATGAGCTATACCCCACTGCAAATATTCATAATGTTGAAATAGATCCTGCAGTAACTAAAGTTGCACGCGATTACTTTAACTTTATAGAAAACGACTTAGTGACATCAAGCGTGCAAGATGGCCGTATTTTTATAAAGCGCGCCGCTATTAAAAAGCAAAAGTACGATTGGATTATTTTGGATGCGTTTAACGGTGACTATATTCCGGAGCATTTGCTCACTAAAGAGTTTTTTGAAGAAGTGCAAAGCGTATTGGCCGATGGTGGCGTTATTGCCGCAAATACGTTTTCAAGTAGTAAACTTTATGAGCATGAGTCGGCAACTTACCACGCTGTATTTGGCGACTTTATAAATGTAAGCCGCGAAAATCGTAGTAACCGTATTATTTTAGCGGGGCTTAAATCAATACCGAGCGAAGCCCAAATTAACACGCGTGTAAATGCTCTCGCCCCTAAATTAGTAAAATACGGTGTAGATATAAAAGCGATTAGCCAACTTATGCACTTTACTAAAGACGGCCAAGATTGGCCTGCAGATACAAAAGTACTTACCGATCAATACTCCCCAGCTAATTTACTTAACTTTTAAAACTCCCTAAACCTCACCATTTTTTTACAGGTGAGGTTTAGCAAATATTTTACCACTTCCCGCACTTACACATATTTACTTAGCTTGCTAAGTAATGATAAAATAGTTAGCTTGCTAACTATGTTGGGATGGCTATGCCTACACAAAAACCTTTTCACGAGACGCTCGATTTAACAGTTATCGGTAATATGGGCCGAGTTCATCGCTTATGCCGCGAAGCAGTAACCATTGCTGTTGAGCCTTTGGGGCTTACTCAGTCGCGCTGGACTGCACTAATGCATATAAATATGCGTGGTGAGGGACTAACACAACTTGAACTTGCTAATAGCTTAGGGATAGAAATGCCTTCACTGACTCGTACGCTTAAGCAATTAGAGGAGCAATCGTTAATCGTTCGCCGTGTAGACAAACATGATAAGCGCAGTAAAAGACTCTATTTTACTGAGCAAAGTGATGCCATTTTACATTCATTGCAAGAGACCATTTCCGATATAAAAAATCAGTTATACAGCGGTTTATCTGTTGAGCAGCTAGATGCCATTGCATTTGGTTTGATCAAAATAGAGCAAAACGCCCTTAAATGTATTCAAGTTAATAAGTAAGGCTAAAAATGACACCGGATCAAAAGTTTGCACGCTATGTAAGGTTTTCTCTCATAGGGTTTATCTTAGTATTTATTTACTATTTAGTGGCCGATATGGTTTTGCCTGTGACACCACAGGCACGTGTATACCACCCTGTTGTGCAAATATCACCGCAAATTAGTGGCCGAGTCACTAGTGTGCAAGTTAATAATAACCAATCAGTTAAAGCGGGCGATATATTATTTAGTATCGATGAAGGCCCATATAATTTAGCCAAAGAGCAAGCTCAACTCGCGCTTGATGATGCCAAATTACAAAATAAGCGTCTTGATACCAATGTTAAAGCCCTTGAAGCACAAATTAGTGCCGCAAATGCTAAGCAGCATGAGCAAAAGCTATTAAAAAGCAGAGGCGAAAAACTCTATACTCAAAAGTCTATATCGGAGCAAGAGCTTGAAAGCATTCGTGCTAATTTTGAAGCCAGTAAAGCAAATGTTGCGGCTCTAGAAGCGCAGTTAGCTGAAGCAGTTTTAGCTAGAGGTGACTCAGGTAATAAAAACTTAGCTATGCGTCATGCTGCTAACCAGTTAGCGCAGGCTGAGTTAAATTTATCCTACACGCAAGTACGTGCACTAAGTGACGGCGTAGTTGCTAACTTACAATTATTAGACGGCGCATACGCAGTTGCAGGTAGCCCATTATTAGCTATTGTCGCTAAAAAAGCCGACTTAGTTGCCGACTTTAGAGAAAAGTCACTCTCAAATATGAAGCAAGGCACTCTAGCGCGCGTCGTATTTGATAGCCGCCCAGGTGAAGTTTACGACGCAATACTAGAAACATTTGAAGCAGGTGTTAGCAACGGTCAACTTAGTGCAAATGGTTTACTAAGTACAACAGAAACCAGCAATCGTTGGGTACGCGATGCACAGCGTCAACGCATTCATTTAAAGCTCGTAAATCATCAAGACTTAATAGCAAACATGCCGAGCGGGTCACGTGCAACAGTACAATTATTACCAGAATCGACAATTGGGCAATGGTTTGGCTCTGCACAAATTAGGTTTATTAGCTGGTTACACTACATTTATTAATGGAGACTTTATGACTCAAATTGTTAGCCAAGGCCCACAATTAGACTCTAATGGCCTTCGCCAAGCACTACGCATTGCAGGTGGATGCACCCTTGGCTTTACTATTAGTAAATTAATGAACTGGCCTAATGGTATATTTTTTACCGTTTATCCTATGTTGATATTGGGCATGGTACCTACGTTAAGTCGTGGGCTTATAAATCAATTTATAGCATCTGCTGCATTTAGCGCGCTTATAGTGCTGATAATGCAGGGATTGTTTTCTCACTTACCAGTCGTTATGACATTATTAGTGTTTGGTGTTTTTTGCTTTTTATTTTACCAAATGAGTAGCGGTAGTGCCTTTTTATTTGGCGCTTTAGGCGTGATAAGCCTTTCTATTCAGCTACATTTTTCGAGCTATGTTGATGAAGGAAGTAGTATTTATCCGTTAATTTTAACTAATGGTTTGGCTATATTTTTAACCGTTGTTATTGGAGCATTAATGCATGGCCTATTTCCTGATGTAACCGCAAGGCCCGGGCGAGTAATGCCTGCTAAAGCAAAAGAAAGTATTCGCCATGAGGTATTGCTATGCTCAACCGTGGCTACGCTCTCTTTTGTGGTTTTTCAGGTTCTTGATTTACAAGACTCAATATCTGCGCAGGCAGCTTCTGTGCTTATTTTGTTTTCATTGTGCTGGAAAGCCGCAGGTATGGCTGGTTGGCAGCGAGCAATAGGAACGCTTATAGGGTGTAATGCAGCGTTACTATCGCAACTATTTTTGTATAGTCACTCTGATTTTTTACTTTTTCCGATGGCTATTTTATGGATACTTTCGTTTCTTTTTGCGCGTTTTCATATTTTAGGCGGAGGCATACCTGGTATTGGTTTTGGTGTGTTGACTACGTTTGGTATTTTATTTGGGAACTCACTCGGGCCAGGCCAAGATCTTGTTTATAGTGCAATGTACCGGTTTAGCTCGGTATCGGTGGCTATAATATTAAGTTTGTGCGTTGTGTATATTATGCACCATATACTTAATCGGTTTAGTGTAACTCGCCATCATACTTTTGATTAGGTAAATCTTGTTTTATAAAACTAAAGGCTGCAATTGCAGCCTTTTTTATAAGCTTAGTTAAGCTATTTTAATGATATAAATAAACTATAATTTTGTTTTAAATACTCACCAGCGGCTCTTTGTACACAATAAAGCTTTTAGTCTTTTTGGGTGATAAGGAGCGTAAGCACACCTGCTATAATCCCCCAAAAGGCAGACCCCACTGAGAGCAATGTTAAGTTAGATGCAGTTACTAAAAAAGTAACAATTGCGGCCTCCGTATATTTAGTACTACTAAGGGCTTGCTGCAAACTATTAGCAATGGTGCCAAATAGCGCAATGCCCGCCAAAGCTAAAATAAGTGCCTGCGGTAAACTTGCTACCAACCCAACTAATGTAGCCGCGCACAGCGCCATTAAAATATAAAATGCGCCCGCCGCTATACTCGCCCAATAACGTTTATCATGATTTTCATCCGCTTCATCACTCATACAAATAGCAGCAGTAATAGCGGCTAAATTAATAGAATAAGCTCCAAACGGGGCGGTAAGCATATTTACAAAACCAGTCACATTAAGAGATGCAGATATAGGCGCTTTATATTTATGCGCTTTTAAAACAGCAATACCCGGTAAATTTTGCGAGGTCATGGTAACTATATAAAGTGGTAAACCTATGCTAATGCATGCTTGCAAGTGAAAAACGGGTTCAATATAAGCAAATTCGCTCATTTTCCAGTGCAGTGCGCTGGTATCAATATGGCCCATTTGCCAAGCGAGTAGTACACCTATAATAAGCACACTTAACATAGCAAAACGGGCAAAAAAGCGTTTACCAATAAAGTACATAACAACCATTAAGCCAATCACTAAAGGCATGTCGTTCATAAAATTAAACACATCGATACCAAAGGTAACAAGTACGCCGGCCAACATGGCGCACGCAAGCTCACTTGGAATACGGTTCATTATTTTTTCAAACCAGCCCGTCACCCCCGACAAAAAAACGAGCAATGCACTGAGCATAAACGCGCCAATAGCCTCGTTTAAGTTATACCCTTGTGCACTTGAAATTAGTAATGCAGCCCCCGTGGTAGACCACGCAATTAAAACAGGCACTTTGTAATAGTACGACAAACCTATTGACGTTGTGCCCATCACTAAACCAAGCATTAAAATCCAACTAGCTACTAAATCGGGCGTGCCTCCAAGGGTTATCACCACCTGATAAATCAATGCAATGGAACTCGAAAAACCAATAATTACAGCCACAAGCCCTGCTGTAATTCGGTTAAGCAACTGATCAGACACCTTCATAAATCCCTCGTAATGCCATTTATGCAGCACACAACATACGTGCCCGATAAATGCATTGCAATTAGCGATTAGTTTACAAAGAGTGAAAAAAATTCACTTTTTATTTTTCATTGTAATTAACGTCAAAAAGTCACTTTTAACCATTGTATTTAACTAAACAAACAAGTACCCACAAACGCGCCAAAGGCCGCATAAACCCTACAAAAAACCAATACTAAAAAGAGTGAAAAACATACCAAAAATAAATATCCTTATATTTTATAAGGAATTATGAAATTTAGAATTAATTCTTTTCGGTTACATTTATTATCTTGATCTAATCCATTTAATAATATAAAACGTAACAAACAGTTAACCAAAAACACTAAAAGAGAAACAAATGAAGAGATCTGTCGTCTTACTAATTGCTATACCATTATCGGCATTTGCAGTTTATGGGCTATTTTTTAATGCAGATGAAACGGGCGAACCTATCGCGCCTGTTGCTATTGATTTTGTTCCTATTGATTTACAAAAAACGCGCAATACACATCCCCCTGCACCTATTGATATGAGTAAAGATCCAATTACCGTTAAACCTATTGTTGCCCCTGACAACAGCTTACCGTTTGAAGAATTTGATGCCGTAAATCGCCTATCCGACAAAGCAAAGCAAGTGCTTATAAACGCAAAAGTTTTACCTACCGACTTACATAACGAAGCCTACATTGAGTTTGATTTAAATTCTTTACAGGCTTTAGAAACTGGCGAAAATTTTGATTTAGCTATTCCGCAAACAGCCGAAACATTCACCGCAGAAGTGACTAATGTGGTTGAGTCTGAAAATGGCGATAAGAGCATATTTGGCAAAATAGTGGGTGTTGATGGCCGCATGCATAATACCGTTTTAACGGTAGGTAAAGATGCCGTGTATGGTCAATTTACTGCGCCTTCTGGCAATTATGTATTCGAAAGTAAAGGTAAGTACGGATGGATTGCAGCAAAACGCGATTTATATAAAAGCCACATAGAGCATGATGTAACCGCACCAAAACCCAAATCAGATAAAAGCATCGATATATTTGCACCAAAAATTGATGGCTAACCAATAATCAAAATATAAAAAAACAACTAAAGCCGCACTATAAGGCAGCTTTAGTGTGTCTGCTTTTTATGAGCTCAACCAAGTTAAAAACAAGTTCCAACCACAACAAGAGTAAGGAAATACAATAATGAAAAAAGTAATCACAACAACCGCACTGGCTGCGGCATTATGTGCAGCAAGTGTTGCACAAGCAGAAACAATCGATATCGGTATTTTATATACCGACCAATCAGCTGCTGCAACTAGCAATATTGACACTAAAATAAATCAACTAATTGCTTTTAGTAATCAGGTATATAGCCAAAATGGCGTTGATATAACACTACGCTTAGCTGGCAAACAAAACTTAGGTGACTATGCAGTAACGCCGTCTGAGGATTGGTTAGATTCGGTTACAAATAGCAGCTACGTAGATGGTTTACGCAGCGATTGGAAAGCCGACATGATTGCCGTATTAGGTACTGGTCAAAGTGCTGGCAATGGGCTTATTTCATGTGGTTTAGCATGGGTTGGCCAAGGCACTAATGGCAATCTATACAGCTCAATGAGCAGCCGTATGTACTCAATCACTGCAATTGATTGTGGTGCAACTACATTTGTACACGAACTTGGTCATAACCAAGGTTTAGCGCATTCACGCAAACAAGGTGATACGTCTGGCGGTGTATATGTAGATGGCATGGGTCATGGCGTACAAAACGAGTTTGCAAGTATAATGGCTTACCCGCACGTTTACGGTAGCGCAACTCAGTACGATTACTTCTCTAACCCTGGCTGGAGCGTAAACGGTATTGCATTTGGTATTACAAACCAAGCGCATGCAATTCGCACAGTTACTGCTACAAAAACAAGTATTGCTAACTTTAAATAAGCTGCCCAATAAAAAAGTGGGCTAAATAGCCCACTTTAAAGTTTTAACATGTTCTTCCCTGCAGAGCGCTTACGCGCTCTTTTAGATTAAGCTAATGCACAACGATTTTTTGCTTAATTGCTGGCATTAATGTTTTACCATTGCCATCTACTTTGTTTAACAATTTAAGTCCCATCACTTTTGCAAGTACTGGGTAAATATCAAGGTTATTTACTTCTTTAAGGCTTACACCTTGTTTAAATGCAGGGCCTACAGCAATAAATGATGCTGCCATATCCTCGGTATATGCATAACCGTGAGTCCCTAAATAGGTTGGTTTTTTACCATTGGTAAATACCGCTGGCGCTGTAGTTTGCACCACAATATCGCCTACGCGAGTGCCTTTATTGTAATGATACGCTGCTAATTGTTCGTCAGTTAATACTGCATAACGACCGTTTGACGCATCTCGTAAACGTGCTTTGTAACCTTCAATATCAGCGTTTTTAGCATCCGGTTGGGTATAAATAAGTAAACGTGGGCCAGTATTTTTAACTAAAAAGTTTTCATCTTGAGGCAGTGTGGTTACATCAATGCTTTTATCTGGATCTATACTCGTCATACCATGATCCGACACAATAACTAAGTTTACCTCTTGCTCTAATTTACTTAAGCGAGTTTGTAATTGCCCCATTAATTCATCAAGCTGTTTAACTGCATCACGCGTTTGTGGTGCGTCTGGCCCAAATTCATGGCCCATGCTATCAACTAGCGAAAAGTAACTCGCAATAAAACGTGGGCGCTGTGCTTTTGGTAAACTTAACCACTGAATAATTTGATCAACACGGCTTTGGTAATCGCTGTATTTAGAATAGTGATAAAAGTAATCTGGTGTCATGCCGTTAAATAATGCATCTGACTCAGGCCAAAAATAAGTAGCCGATTTAAGCCCCTGCATTTTTGCTAAATTCCAAAGCGGAATACCCTTTACCCATGTGCTATCGCCCAATGCTTTGCCCATGCTGTAACAGTCGTTTTTACGCGCTTTATCACAAAAGCTATTATCAACAATGCCATGGTTTACTGGCAGTAAGCCAGTAATAATAGAAATATGATTAGGAAACGTTTTAGTTGGATAAACAGGTATTAGTTTTTGTGCGCGAACACCGCGCTCGGCCATTGCTTTTAAATTTGGCGCGCCGTGTTTTTCAATATAATCCCAACGCAGGCCATCAATTGATACAAGCACCACAGTTTGCTCTTTTGCAGCAAATGCGCTGTTCATTCCTAACATTAGGCAAATTGATACTGCCTTTAAAATCCACTGTTTCATTATAAACACCTATAAATGCACAACAATTACTCAAAAAATTATTTTAAAGCAAGTTGTTACTTTATGATACAAACTGATAGATTAAACCCTGTATATTAAAGACAAATGACTATGTGCTAAAAACTATGCCAGTCATCAATTGTAAAAAAGGACAAGTATAAAGATGACCATAGATTTTAGTAAAAAAATAACGCCAGCACGAATGTACCGCACAACCTCTAACTTACAGATGGCGCTAGAAAGCGACCGTGGCCGTATTATTAACAGTGCCGCTATTCGCAGGCTGCAGCAAAAAACCCAAGTGTTTCCGCTTGAGCGCAACGCAGCTGTACGATCTCGCCTTACCCATTCGCTTGAAGTTCAACAAGTTGGTCGTTTTATAGTGCAACGTATTTTTGCTAATTTAAGCTACGAGCAACAAAAAGATTACGGCTTAACCGAGCTAGAGCGCCCGCTAGAAAGCCTAGTAGAAATGGCCTGCTTAATGCACGACATAGGCAACCCACCGTTTGGGCATTTTGGCGAAGCGGCTATTAACCACTGGTTTAATAACAACCTAGCAAGCGTAACACCCGAGCGCTGTAAAGAGCCAAACACCGGTATAGGTGTTGTTTTTAAACACCTTGCACTTGATATTTGTAACTTTGAAGGCAACGCTCAAGGCATACGTATAATTCATTCTTTGCAAACGCTTAATTTAACCTACAGCCAAAGCGCCGGTATTTTAAAATACACTCGCCCTGCGGGGCTTGATACAAAAGACATACCGCAAAATAAAAACTACTTAATGAAAAAAGTAGGTTACTACTACAGCGAAAAAACCTTTGTTGAGGCATTGCAAAAAGAGCTCACTATTGAGCCTTACTGCCGCCATCCCGCAAGTTACATAATGGAAGCCGCCGACGACATTTCGTATTGCCTAGCCGACATAGAAGACGCCGTAGAAAAAGACATAATAAGCACTGAGTTGCTGTGCGAAAAACTTAAAAGTAGTTACAAAAAAGTATTAATAAATCTGTTAATCGACGACGCTCAACATCAAAATTTTGTAGACAAAGCCGTAGACTACGCACTAGAGCGTGCACAAGCACAACCCTATAATTTTAATAGTGAATTTTTTATATACTTGCGGGTTGCATTGCTACATCCGCTAGTAAATCACGCCGCAAAACGCTTTATCGAAAATATAGAACCTATTTATCATGGCGATTTTAACCAAGCGCTTTTAGAAGATAGAAGCCATCTACATGCAGTAACTAAAACACTAAAGCAGGTAGCGCTTGAGCATGTATTTTCAAACAAAGAAGTCGAAAAATTAGAGCTACAAGGGTATCGCATAATTAATGGTTTGCTCGATTGCTATAAACCATTACTGCTACTAAACAAGGATGACTTTAAGCGTGCACTAAATGGCGATTTACGTTTATTAATAGAGTCGCGACTTGTCAAAAAGCTCTCTAAAAAGCACTTAAATAGTTACCAACACGCAATAGATGCGATGCAAGAAGAGCCCGATCACTTTGCGGCATACGAGTTTTATTATCGTTGTAGATTAATCCAAGATTATATAAGCGGTATGACCGACCAATTTGCTTACGATGAATATCGCAGCCTTATGGTTATTGATTAGTTGTATTACTCTGGATAATTTTTAATTTTGCGCTTAAAATCAAACTATTAATATTTAAGCGCGCATAACTTCATGATATCAAAACTAATTAGATTTACCCTTTGCTTTGCCTTATTTTATAGTGCGCAAAGTGCTGCATACAACGAAGCTATGTGCATTTTAATTAAACAAGAAATGCAGCAAAATAGTAATAAGAAAGCGAGTCAAAAATATCGTAAAGCTGCGCGTGATTACAAAAATAACTGTAATAAGCCAAAAGAAATTCAAGCACAACCTAAGCCCCAAATAATAGAGCCTGAGCCGACTATTATTACTCAGCCACAACCTAAAATTGTTGAACCTGCCCCTGTAATTAAACCTACTGAAGAAGCTGTTAAAGAAAGCATCAACGAGCAAACCCTTAATTTAACTAATGATCAAAAACAACAAATAAACGATCAGCTAAATACCAACAGTAACGAAATAGTAATTGATGCAGAGCCAACAAAAGCAGCACCCGAGCAAGTAGTTATAGAGCAAAAAAACGAAGCTGTGATAGAGCAAGTAAAACCGGCGACGCCAGAGCAAAGCGTTCAACCTACGCCTGAAAATCCTGTACTTGTAAAACCAGCACCGGTGTTAACTAAACCAGCGCCTGTAATTGCGCCGCAACCTGTAGCACAAAGCCCAAGCTCGTTACTTTTACCCACTTTAATACTTGTTATAGTGGTACTTATTGGCGCTATAGTAGTCGTGCGCCTGCGCCGTGCAAAACAAAGTAAAACGATGGCAGAACCGACTATAGCGGCTCCACCTGAAGTTAAATCAGAAAAAATTGCTACGCCAGCTAAACCTGAAATTAAAGAAACAAAGCCAGTACAAACAACAAAAGAGCCAAAGATTGAGCCTGTCGTCATTAACGAAGCAACTCAAAATAATAAAGCAGTTGAGAGCAGCGCAGCGACAAATGAAGAGTCAGTGGAACCTACTAACACAGCGCAGATCTCAGATGAGCAAAACAACGTAGTTACTCCATCGCAAACAAGTGAAATTGAGTCTGCACAAATGGAGCCAGCAGATACTTTAGAGCAAACAAGTACCGCTACGTTTAACGAAGTAAAACAAAAACCTGAACCTAATACCGCCGAGTTTGAAGCCGCCGCTAAAACAACCTTAGAGCGCATTAAAAATGCCAGCAGCTTTAATGAGCCAGAGGTACGCGACTTTGACCCAGATGCAAAGCCAGTAAAAAAACAACGTAAGCACTATACAGCGCAAGTAACGGAATCTGCGCCAATAGAAGCCGAACATAACACTGTAGAGCCGGTTATTACTACTCCTGAGCCAGTAACAGCGAGTGAGCCGGTTATAGATTTACACGCTCCAGAGCAAATATCTGACGCTCAATCGACTACGTATACAACCGAGCAAGACTTTAAAGAACCAGAGGTGCGTACATTTAACCCAGATGCACCATTACCTGGTGAAAAGCCGATGCCTAAAAAAGAAGACGCGATACCTGAGCAAGCACAAACAACACCGCTAGTTGATGAGCCAGTAATTGAGCCTAAAAAAGCGGTCAGTAACAATCCATTTGCTAACTTATCGTTAGACTCAAGCTGGGATCCTGACTCGGCTGAAAAGCCCAAAATAGAAGAGAAAAAACGCGCCCCTAAATCACAAGCATTAATAGATGCAGAAGAACGCGCTAAAAACATGCAAACCAAATAGTAAGTTTTAAAGTAGCGCCTCATATTTGAGGCGCAGTTTTAGTAACCAAATAATTAACTGCTTTTTTACCCCATATTACTTACACTCTTATCCCATCCTAAAATGCGCCCTAGTAATTAGAAGCTTCACTCTCGCGCAAACAAGCTCTGCGCCTAGTGCAATATTCAAGCTTGAGAGTGTTTTATAAGCCTACAACTTGTTGACGCGATGGGTGCAGAGCATACATTTAACAGGTGGTATTTTTAGACTGGAGTTTACGGCTACGTTATACGTAGCCTTAAATTAAGCTAACTTGGTCAACATGCCCTAATTAAAAGTCCTAGTTAACAGCCCTAGCGGTACGTTTATTTTTAAGCTTTAACCCGCCAATTAATAGCAGTGGCCCTATAAACATAGCAAGGCCATACACGCCACCGGTAACCGCGTATTCTGGTTTATTCAAAAAGCTAATAGCAATTAAAATAGCTAACGATGCATTTTGAATTCCAACCTCAATTGAAAGCGTCAGCGAATCAGTTAAATTTAATTTTGAACACTTAGCAATTAACCAACCAACAACCATTGAACCAATATTAAGTGCTATGCACGCCCAAAATACATCGTTAAATGAGCTAACTAATAAATCGCGCTCTTTTATTACTAGTGCGGCAATCATCATAAGCATAAAAAACAACGAGAAGCGTCTAAAAAACGGCTCTGCTTTAATGGCAAAATCACTTTTAAAGTGACGTAACCAAATGCCTATAGCAACTGGCACTAAGGTAATAAAAAATAGCCCTAATGAAGTAGTTAAAATAGAAAAAGTAGCATCGTCTGCTGGGGCAAACTGACTCATAGCAAAGCCAATAATAAACGGTGTGGTTATTATACTAATTGCGGTAGAGGCAGCGGTTAAACTTACCGAAAGCGCTAAATTAGCTTTAGCAAGCTGGCTTACTACATTTGACATAGTACCGCCTGGGCAGGCAGCTAATATCATTAAACCAATAGCGATAGGCGTTGGTAGGTTAAATAAATAACACAGCCCTAATGCTAATAAAGGCATTGCTACAAGTTGACCTATTAAACCCATAACAATGGCGAGCGGGTTTTTAAATAGACGAGTAAAATCGTTTGTTGTGAGCCCAAGACCCATACCAAACATAATAAGTGCAAGAGCGAGCGGAAGTATTACTTCGGTTAATATAGATGCATTCAAATTAGACAGCCTCGTTTGTTATTGTTTTTAATTGGAGTGTTAATTTTTAAGTTAACTGTATACCAATTCGCTTAATTAAGTGATCTATTTTGAGGATGGAAAAACGTGTTGATAGCTAGGCAAAAAATTCGCTATTTAGTTGTTCTAAATGAGAATTTTTTAACACAGGTAGCGACACGTTTAGCCCCGCAAAATGATTAAGTATTATTGCGGATTGGTATAACGCCCCTTTACAATAAATCCTAATGCTAGAAGCATTACTTATTTAAAATAGTAGCAATGCGTTTACCCAGTTCCGGAAGTACATCTTGTGCAAACCATGGATTCTTTTTAAGCCATATATTATTACGCGGACTGGGGTGTGGAAGCACTAAATAATTTGGCCAATACTCACGCCACGATTTTACTAACTCCGTAAGTGGCATTTTTTTAGTCTCCGGTAAATGATACGCCTGCGCGTATTTACCTAATACTATTGTCAGCTCAATATTTGGTAGTGCAGCCAATAATTGCTCGCGCCATGCTGGGGCACATTCTTTTCTCGGTGGTAAATCACCCGACTTACCCCTACCCGGGTAGCAAAAGCCCATTGGCAAAATGGCTATATTATTGGCGTTATAAAACTCATCACGTGTTAGCCCAAGCCATTCTCGTAGCCGGTTGCCGCTTGCATCGTTAAATGGCACTCCGGTTTCGTGAACTTTTATACTAGGTGCTTGGCCCGCAATTAAAATACGTGCGTTTGGGCTAAATTGTATTACTGGGCGAGCACCCAAAGGTAAATCAGGTTCACAGATCACGCATTTACTAACTTGATCCATTAATTGGTGACTATTCATGTTTATTTGGCCTTAAATGCTTAACATTTATCCTAAATGGCCATTTAGGATAAATGAGTTGGTAAAAAATCGGTTTATTTTAATTAAAACGAGCGTTAGTTAGTAAAATCGTGATCTTTAAGCTAAATCGAGCTACAGCCCTTATAAAACCTAATGCTTGTCTGCCCATACAGCAAACTCGTTCCCGCTTGGCTCTGCAAAATGAAACCGACAACCACCCGGAAATTCAAAAATAGGCTTTAATATTGTGCCGCCATGCAGTTCTATTTTTTTGTAGGTATCGTGAATATCATTACTATAAAAAACTAAGAGCGCAGCCCCGTTTTGAGTAAGCGATTTAAGCGGTGCGTTATAAAAGCCACCATCAAGCCCTTGGCCGCTAAACGCCGTGTATTCTGGGCCGTAGTCAGTAAACTGCCAATTAAATACATGACTAAAAAAAGCTTTAGTAGCAGGTAAGTCACATGCAGGAAACTCAACGTAATTTAGTTTTTCGTGATCACTCATCGTTATTTCACTCTTTATTTTTACTCAGTTTATTAACCTTAAGCTTTACATACAGTCTGTGCAATATCATTAAACAATAACAGATCAGTATTTTACTAAGTAAGGTGAAATAATTCACTTGGATATCAACATTACAAATGAGAATAGCTATCTTTTGTATTTGTAACATATATAATAGCGCCTCTGTTTTGTCCTCAGCTCTAAATAAAGGATTAATTAACTATGCAGGCACCTTTGCACAGTGCGCCATTCGATAAGGTTAACGTAATTGCGCTTATAGTAAAAAGCGTAAGCAGTTATCGAGTTTTGGTATTTTTACGTTTTTTTATTGCCATAATTGGTGGCTATGCCTTTACCTCTGCAAGTACTGCGTTATTAAGTTTTGTATTGCCAATAGCTAAGCAAGACGCTGTACTGTTTAGTGTTTCAATCAGCATTTTAATTTATGCCGTAGTATTTATTTATGCCTTTAGCGTTAAATCATTAAGAAAAGTGTGGATCAGTATTTTACTAAGTACAGGTGCGTTTATCGGATTGCTTGCATTACTAAAGGGTTGGGTATGAAAGGCAGCTTTTTCAGATCGATGACTTGGTTACACACTTGGGTAGGGTTACTCGTTTGTTGGTTATTATATTTAATATTTTTTGCAGGAACACTTAGCTTTTTTAGAGACGAAATAACGCTGTGGAATCAACCTGCCATACATAATGTACAAGCCCAAACACAGCGTATAGAAGCGCAAAAACAACAAATAATTACAGGGTTCGATTACTTAGCTAACCATGGAGCTAACTCATCAAGCTGGCGTATTACATTACCTGAGCCGCGTATTCCTTATTTAATTTATGGTTATGCAAAGCCAAAAGAGCCAGGCCAGCGCCGCAGCCAGTTTAAAAACACACAGTTAAACCCTAATACCATGAAAGAGCTTGAGCCCTTTGTAGATACTAAAGGTGGTAACTTTTTTTATCGGTTGCATTATGATTTACATTATATGGATGCAATAACAGCACGCTGGATTGTATGCTTTGCCAGCTTTTTTATGCTAATTGCCATTATATCGGGTGTGGTTATTCATAAGCGTATTTTTAAAGATATGTTTAGTTTTAGACGTAATAAAGGTAGCCGTACGTGGTTAGATGCCCACAATTTAAGCTCTGTGCTTGCCCTGCCTTTTCATTTAATGATTACTTACACGGGCATGATTACGCTCATATTTATGTTGTTTCCCTACCCTGCGCAAACGTCTTACGATAACGGCATGCGTGGCTTTTTTAACGATGTAACCCCTCGCAACACCATGACCGATAAAGCCCAAGGCGAATCGTCAATGGTGCCGATTCAAAGCATTTTGGATCAGGTTTATACTAAGTGGCCTCATGCAGATATTACTCGCGTACAAGTTAACCAACCAAATATGGCAGCTTCAACAATTACCGTATTGGTAAGCGCAGGTAAAACACTGCGCGACCAAGCACCACGCTTAATATTTAGTGGTGCTACAGGGCAAATGGTTGCTAAAACTGATGACGAACTAACTAGCAGCAAAGCGCTTTACGAGTCGCTTAATTCAATGCATACGGGGCGTTTAGCTACGTGGTTGTTGCGCTGGTTATACGTATTAGGCGGTATTGCAGGCTGTGTAATGATTGGCTCTGGCTGTATTATGTGGGCTAAGCGAATTCGCGAGCGAACTAAAAATAACGTTAAACCTTCGTTTGGTTTAAAATTAGTTGAAGGGTTAAACCTAGCCACTATTATGGGACTTCCACTGGCAACGTGTGCATTTTTTATTGCTAACAGACTACTTAGCCCAACTACCGCAGAGCGCGCCGATAAAGAGATACTCGCGTTCTTTTTAACATGGCTAGCAGTTGCTATTTTAGCACTTATAAAGCGCGACACACTGCAATGGCGGGTGATGGCAGCTATAAATGCTGTTGCATGTTTAAGCGTACCGGTTATTAATGCACTTACAACTAACGGTAGTATAGTTAGCTATTTGATGCACAAACAGTGGGCTTTATTTACTTTTGATGCACTGTTTTTGTTATTTAGTATATTATTTTTTATACAAACCGAAAAATTACGTACTGCTAAAAACAACTCAAAAATAATCAGCCCTAGTCAATCTAATAACCTTAAAAGGCAAAAACCATGATTGATTTACTTGGGTTTAGCCTATGCCTGCTCAGTTTTAACTGTTTTGCGCTGGCTAAGTATAATCATTTTAAAGATGTATTTAAAAAACGCCCTACAGAATCCCAACGTAAAAAGCTGCTATTAGCTGCTTGGATCAGTATTTTACTAAGCTTGGTGCTTTGTATAGTTACTCAAGGTGGATATGGAACATTACTATTTTGCGGCTTTATGAGCCTAAGTATCTTAATTATAATGGTTTTTTATAATTTTTTAGTAGGCTACGTAAAGTGGTTTAGTGTTTTAAATAGCGTGTTAGTTGTACTAAGTGGGTTGTTTTTAGCATTAAACTAGCCTTAGTTAGTAAAAACGTGATCCGTTACTTTCCCATAGATTAGGAAAAAAAAATGGCAAGCTATATAGCTTGCCAACAATAGGGGATATTCAGTGTTTCCAATACTTGCTGTCTCACGGCAAGTACACACAATATAACCATAATATATTTAAGTTACTTTACAGTTAGGTGACTCTTTTATTACTACTGTAAAGGGGCTTTACATTGTTTATTGCTTAACCCAAATTATTTCATCAGTAGCAAAGCCCAACTCTTTAGCTTTAGTTAAAAAGTGTTCTTTAAGCTCTTTGCTAACCGTTGGTGTACGCGACAAAAACCACAAGTAATCTTTGTTGTAACTGGTTATAAATGCATATTGATAATCGGGTTGGTCAAGTTCAAAAATCACGTAAGCGCCATAAAATGGACCAAAAAACGAAACTTTAAAATGCCCGGTGTCAGTGCCCTCAACAAACTTGGCCAAGCCTTCGGCTTCATCCCATTTTTTATCATCCGTTAAATACCCTTTGTTAAGGACCTTTACTGTGCCGTCGTCGTTAATTGAATAAGTAGCGGTAACTTGCTCCATACCTTCTTCGAATGAGTGATTGAGCCGCGCTATTTCAAACCATTTGCCTTTATATTTTTGTATATCAAAGTTTTTAACGGGTGTTATTCCCTCAGGAGGGCTGGTGCAAGCATTAAGAAAAAATAGCCCTGTAATAAGTAAACCGTATTTAATAGCCTTCATGTAAGCTCCTTTTTAAATTACATAAATAGTACGTATTATCTAAATATAGATGGATATAAAGTTTGCTAGCCGATTAAAAAATTTTGCTATAGGATCATATTAATTCTAAAGCAATAAAAATGACCATAGCATGAAAATTTGGGTAGATGCAGACGCGTGTCCTGTTGTTATAAAAGAAATACTTTTTAGAGCTGCAGAGCGTATGAAAATCGAGACTATTTTAGTGGCTAATCACGCAATGCGTATTCCGCCGTCAAAATACATAAGCCGCGTTCAAGTATCGTCGGGGTTTGATGTAGCCGACGACGAAATAGTAAAACGTATTGAAAAAGGCGATTTAGTTATTACTGGCGATATTCCGCTAGCAAGTGAAGTAATTGATAACGGCGGGCAAGCACTCAACCCGCGTGGCGAGCTTTATACCACCGAGAATATCCGCTCAATACTTAACGTGCGCGACTTTATGGATACCATGCGCTCAAGTGGCGTAGAAATGAGTGGTGGGCCACCGCCACTTAGCCAAACCGATCGCCAAAACTTTGCAAATAACCTCGACCGTATTTTAGCGCAAAACAAGGCTAACTAACTTGAATACCCAATTAGTTGGCTTAGGTGATACGCAATTTAGCGTGGCGGTATACGTAGCAAAAGCGCCGCCAATGCCGTTTTTTGAAACACTCGAATGCCTTGAGCCTGTTATAAATGAGCAAATAAATACCATAAACCAGCACTGTGGTAATGGTTGGCGCAAAGTGTTTAACGTGTATGCAAAAGTGCTATTTTCCCTGCCAAGTGAGCATTATTCATTTGCTAAACAAGCCTCTACTTGGCAACAATATCGCGATGAGTATTTACTGCAAAAAAACAGTAAAACTGCCCTGCTATTTAGCGCGCCTAACACTACTATTACGTGTGCAAATAAAGCTACTAGCAATAAAAACCAGTTGCACATAATTGCCGGTCGTACGCACGCTAAAAACTTATTACAACAAGGTAAGTTACATGCACAATTTGATTGGCTCGACGACGAGTTTGCAATAGACACCAGTAACAACATTATTGTGTGCCCATATTTTGATTACAGGCAACTAAGTAATATAAAAATTGCGAGATTAAGCGAGCTAGTCGCGCAGCTAAAAATCACTAAATAACCTGAACTCTGGATAATAAATCTATCTCAAGCAGCTATTTTCAGCGCTAACTGCGTTGAATTTACTTGCAATAGGCCAGCTATTGACGCGTAAATTCGCCTTGCTTTCACTGAAAATCTCTGGCTAGAGAAAATAAATTTAAATATCAAAATAATTTAATATGTTAGTAAATATCTTAACCAGGGTTCATATATGGTCTCCTCCAGTATTGCAAGGTGTCATTCAACGATAGCAGGGACAGGTTTGCTGTCATATATACGGTCTTTTAGTGAAGATTATTACTTCTGACCTTGATGTAATCCGCGCATATTGTCCTGATCAGGTTATCGGTATTTACTACCACTGAACTCTATAGGTTTTCAATATGCAGGTTTGACCTGTTATGTCATCGTTTTAGCCACTTACGCAATTCTTTGAAGAGTATTTATACGGGTGAGTAACTCTCACCTGAAGCGCTAATAGCCCAAGCCATTCTCGCCATCTTGTTGGCATAAGCTACACATGCTCGATTATGCCCTCGAGTTTGAACCAGTCGGTTTATCCATTGACTTAATTTATCATTCTTCGTTTTTGCTCTTGAGACAACAGCTTTTGCTCCTTGGATCAACAGGCACCTTAAGTAGCTATTTCCTCGCTTACTTATCCCAAGTAAAGTATCTTTTCCGCCACTACTGTGTTGACGCGGAACGATACCTAAAGACGCTGAAACATCGCGGCCTCTTTTATAGTTACTGCCATTTCCAACTTCATTGAAATAGGCGCTTGATACCATAGGACCAAATCCAGGTATTGTTTGGATCCGTTGGCAAATATCATTATTTTTTGCTGTTTCAACTATTAATGTACTGTAAGTTTCAATGCAGCTGTCTAAGTTACTCAATTGTGTTTCTAACTGCTTTAGTACCGCTTTAAATGCGCCTGATAATCCGGTATTTTCATCTTCTAAAATTAGGGGGATACTTTTGCGTATTGTGTTTACACCCTGATTTAAAATAATTCCGTATTCAGCAGTTAAGCCTCGGATTTGATTGCATAGTGCCGTTCTTTGTCTGACCGCTAACTCTCTCGCTTTGTGCTGTGCTTGGTTATCTTGTTGCTCAACTGATTTTATACAGACACTCTTAATATGATGTTGTTTTGAAGCAACGCTAATTGCTAAAGCATCGTTATAATCATTTTTATTGCCAACTAAGAAGGCTTTTACATGCTGAGGTGGAATAAGCTTTATCTCATGACCACATTTTCTGATTTCTCGAGCCCAAAAATGAGAAGTTGCACAGGCCTCTAAAGCAACTAAACACGTAGTGTGTTGTTGGAAAAAAGATAACACTTGCGCACGCTTTAACATTTTCTTTTTAACTAAGCGCCCTTGTTCATTGCAGCACACCACATGGAAAAATCTTTTTGCTATGTCTAAACCAATTGTTGTAATCTTCATTTTGGTCTTCTCCCTTTGATTATTGTAACCACTTTAATCATGGCACATAGATGCCGTATAGGGAGGAGACCATTACATCAGGTTAAATAACACATTGTAGGGAACGACCATGGCCGGAATTTTAGAGTTAAACGAATTATTAAAATCAATGCAGCCAGCGCTTAAGCAAGGCGAGTATATTTTTTGTTGCTTAGCAGGCTCACTTGCCGATTATGTTCATTTAGAGCCACTTGCCACTTATGTTGAAGAGGAAGGGCTAACCCTTATTTTAAAAGCTGAAACCGCCGATAAAGCAGGTATTACTTACGAGGGTAAATATAATTTAATCACTCTTAACGTACATTCAAGTTTAGAGGCCGTTGGGCTAACTGCTGCGGTATCTGCAAAGCTAACTGAGCATGGCATTAGCGCTAATGTGGTTGCTGCGTTTTATCACGATCATATTTTTGTACAAACAGATAAAGCACAAGCTGCAATTAAAGCACTTGGAGAGATTGGTTAAAATAAAAATTAATTGTTTTATACATATTTAAGGGATTTTATGAAAAGGCATATAGATAGAATTAAAGGTGTAGTACCAAACACCCATAAAGAAATAGACATAGCTTTGAATGGTCGAAATTTAATTATTACTGGCAGTAATGGATCAGGTAAAACTTGCTTATTGAAAGAACTAGATAGAAAAGTAGATTTACTGATCGGAAAAAAACAATTAGCTGATAAAAGTACAATTGAAAGATATGTTCAGATGTTTAAAGAAGATGTACATAGTAGTCAAAATGGTACTACAAAAAATGATAGAGCAAAGAATAATTTAGAATCTCAGATAGCTCAACTGGAAAAAATTAATTCCGGCTTAGATATAGCTTTTATAGATCATTTAGATTTTTCATCAAAACTTGATAATGGAACGGCTGTGCTCAGCTTTTTTGAAGCACATCGCAGGTCTAATATAACATCTGCTAACACAGCAAAAGGTATTGAAATTGAAAGAACTTCAATATTAAATAACACGCCAAATGACACTAGAAGAAATCAAATTGGTAACAATCTAGAACAACACCTAGTTAACTTAAGAAATAGGCGTTCTCTAGCCATTACAGAAGATAATGATCAGCTACTAGCTAGCAATATCGAACATTGGTTTAGTGCATTTGAAGAGAGCCTTAAATATTTGCTCGAAGACGAAACGGCTAAACTAAGTTTTAATTCAGATACCTTAAAATTTACAATTATTCAAGCTAATAAACCGGCATATACCTTCCAGTCAATTTCATCTGGCTACCAAGCCATTTTTGATATTTATGCTGATTTGCTAATGCGTACTGAGTATTTTGAGATAACAGCAGAAGAGTTAACTGGATTAGTTCTTATTGATGAAATTGATGCGCATTTACATGTTTCATTGCAGCGCTTAGTATTGCCATTTTTTACGCGCTCATTTCCAAACCTCCAGTTTATTGTAACTACACATTCACCGTTTGTATTAATGTCAGCTACAGATACCGTTATATTTGATCTGACACATAATGAACAAATCGAAGAAGATATATCTCTTTATTCTCATACTGCAGTCATGGAAGGTCTGCTTGGAACAAAAGCAACTTCTACTCATCTTGATAACTATATTAATGAAGTTGCTTCAATAATTAATATGAATAAAGTTGATTATGAACGTTTAGAGTTACTTGTAGGTAAGCTTAAGAATGTTGAAAACTCATTAGATAGCAAATCAAAAGCCTTCTTTCTTAAAGGACTAAACATACTTGCGGAAAAGGAGCTGTAGCAGTGTTCAAAGTTGAGAGAATAGGGGAGGCACCTGCTTCCCTTGCAAGGAAAGTTTATAACTCACCAGAAGTTGTTGAACGGCTAAATAAAATGTTTCACGGAAAATGCTATCTGTGCGAGCAAGCTGACTTGGATGCGCCAGAGATAGAACACTTTGAACCTCATCTGGAAAATGAAGTATTGAAATTTGATTGGAATAATTTGTTTTATTCATGTGCTCGCTGCAACAGCATAAAAGGCACACGGCATAAAAACTTGGTAGATTGTTGTTCTGACGATATTAATTTAGTACATGCTATAAAACACATGCCCCCTATAATGCCGGATAATGATGTAGGTATAACCGCTATTGTAGATAACCCTAAAGTTATTAACACGGTTGAATTATTAAGTAGGTGCTTTAACGAGGACAATACAGCCCTGCGTGGAATTACTCGTGCTAATTTAATGGAAAAACTATTTAAACACTATACTAAATTGCTTAATCATAGACTTACAATAGTAAGTAGGGAATCTACCGATCGAGATATTCAAGATGCAGTTGAGAGAATTGAAGTAATGATTCGTGATAATTACGAGTTTTCAGCTTTTTGGCGTTCCTATGTAAAGGATGATAAAAAACTTCAAGGTATGATGAAAATATGAAAATGAATAAAGTTGATGCAGAATCGCATTGCTCTATTACCTCATCAGCTTTTTATTTATCTATGTCGTGATTCTGTAATCCCCCGGCGGGTGGCGCATCGCTTAACCGACCTACGTATAAAATAAAAGCGTGGTGTAGAGGGGTTTATATAAAAACACCGAGTTTGTTCACTCGGTGTTTTTATTGGTGCTAAATAGCGGGTGCTTGTTTAGCTTGTAAAACTTAAACTACATATCCGCTAAAACCTAGCGCTTTAAAATACAGCTTCGGAATGCCAAATTTGCACTCATTTAGCAATTCGCTAAAGCGCATTCTATCAAGCGGGTAAAACTCATTTTCTAAGTCGTGCCCTGTTTGTGTTTTACCTGTTTCGGTTAAACCCAATTGCGCGCACGTTGTAAGCTGGGCTTCGCGCTCAAATGAAGTTTCAGGGCGCATTAAATCTGCAATATAAAGGTTGGCGTCTTTTTTAAGGCTTCCTTTAATCGCTTTTAATAACTCTTTTTTATCGCCGTTATCTTGTACAAAATGCATTACCAATAAACATAAAACGGCATCGGCTTTAACCGATAATTTATTAACAGGTCCGTTGTGAATATTGACGCGGCTTGCTATGCCTTGCTCATCAAATTGCTGCTTCGCGATAGCAAGCATATCGGCTGATGTATCTTGCGCGGTAAATTGCCATGTAGGGTTTAATGCAGCCAGTGCAAGCACTTCTTTGCCTGTGCCTGCCCCTACTACTAAAATATGCGCATTATCGCTTAGCGTTGCTTTTAGCTGTGCGTTAGTGAGCTGATGTAATAATTCATAACCAGGAACTAACCGGGTTATACGGCTATCGTATTGTGTTGCTTGCTCGCCTGTAAACGTTGGCATTGTATCTCCTTGTTTTCAGTAATGTTGCTTATAAAACTTCAACTGTGGAATATCCACCTGGCTTTTTGGCTACATGCACTTGAGTGGCTACACGCTCGCTCATTTGTGTTACGTGCGATATAACGCCTACTTTTCTGCCTTGTGCTTGCAAAGAATCCAAAGCGTCCATTGCAATGCTTAGGGTTTCGCTGTCTAACGTACCAAACCCTTCGTCAATAAACAAAGAATTGATTTGTACTTTGTTTGACGAAAGCGATGCTAAACCAAGTGCAAGTGCGAGCGATACTAAAAATGACTCCCCGCCTGAGAGTGTATTAACAGAGCGTTGCTCGTCGGCCATGTCGCGGTCGATAATTGCAATGTCGAGCGTTTGCGCTATGGCGGTTAATTCGTAACGTTTGTTGAGTGTTTTTAAATGGCTGTTGGCATAGTGCAGTAATATTTTTAACGTTTGTGTTTGCGCTAAGTTACGCATGGTTTTACCCGTTGCATCACCCAATACTTTATTAAGCAAGTGCCATTGTTCAACCTCGGTTTTAAGCGTAGTTAACTCAGCCTGCTTACCTTCAAGCGCTTTCGCATTTTGGTTATGTTGCTCAATAGCGGTATTAGTTGCTAGTAATGAATTTTGCAGCTGCGTTTGTTGCTCGTTTAAGCTGCTTAGTTGCGTACTTAAAGCCTCTGCACTTTGCGTTGGTTTATCGCTACTGTTGTGTTTTTCAAGCGTAAGTTGCTGCTGTTTTAATGCGGCGTTTGCATCTGTTAGCGCTTGAATTAACTGCTCGTGCTGAGTTAAATGCGCTTTAATAGTCTCGCTACTAAGCGTTAGTAAAATTTTGACCTGTTCGTGCGTTGCATTGCTATATTGCACTTTAAAGTCAGTAAACCACTGGTTATAACGTGCCTCAAGCGTTGCTAGCTCTTGGCTGTTTTCAAGTAAGCGTTGCTCTACATTTTTAAGCGTTATGGCGTGCTCATCTCGTTGTTTTATCGCGTCGTCATAGGCTTTTTGACTCGCTTGAACCTGCGATTGCAGTTGCTCTTGCGCACTTGTGAGTTTTGCTTGGTAGTCGTCTGCGCTTATTTGCTCGTTATTAAATAAAGCTAAGCGCTCACTTTGTACAGTGCTTAGTAAATTTTTAGCTTTTACAAGCTCTTCATTAAGTGCTTTTAACGATTGCTCGTTGTTACTTATAAGCGGTGTGAGCTGCTTTATTTGCTCATTAGCTGTGTCTTGACGTTTTTGGCTTTGCTCAAGTTGCATTTGAGTTTGCTGATACTGCGTAACTTGCTCGTGCAACTGGGTAAGCTCAAGCGTATTGGCTTGTAGTTGCTGCCAAAAATCACTGTTTTCAAATTGGCTATTAAGCGTTGTACCGAGCTCGTTAATTTGCGCACTTAGTTCGCTATGCTTACTCGTTATTTGGTTTTGCTGATGTGTAAGCTCAAGGTGTTTATTACTAAGTTGCTGCTGTACTTGCTGCTCTGCTTTAAGTGCTGCTAGTAGCTCATTTACTTTAGTTTGCAGTGTACGTTGACGTTTTTGTTGCTCAAAGTATTGCGCTTTTTGCTCCGTTAACTGCTTATAAGTTACTTCAAGCTGATCAGGCGTTAAGTCGTTAAGCTCTGTGCGTGCGCCTTGCATGGTATTTTTAATGTCGAGCTGTTTAGCTTTTGCCGTTTGTATTACTTGCTCAAGTTGCCCGTGTTCAGCAGTTAATACGGCATGTTGAGTTTGGTGCTTATGCAGCTCGCTTTGTGCATGGTCAAATTGCTTTTTAGCGGCATTAAAAGCGTTTTCAAAATCAGTAATTAAGTTATTTAATTGCTGATTTTGATTTACCGCATACGGGTGCTCAGTTGCACCGCACACTAAACAAGGTTCATTAGGGCGAAGCTCAGTGCGTAAATGCTCTACGTTCTCGCTGGCTCTTAAGCGCGCTTGGTTAAGTGCGTACTCGTTGCCTTTAAGCGCTTGCTCGCTGGTTATTAAATGCTGATTAAGTAAAGCATGGGCTTGCTGGCTTTCATTTAACTGCTGATTAAGCACTTGTTGGCGTTGAGTACTTTGTTTTAGTTCTGCGTTAAATTGCCCGTAGCGCTCTCGCTGCTCTTTTAAGTAATCAATACTTTTTAACTGCGCGTCGCAGTGCTCTGCATTAAACTCATTAAGCTGAGTATTTAATGCCTGTAAAGTTGATTGCTCACCACTAAGTGCCACCTCGCACTGCTGCACTTTATTATTTTGTGTATTTAAACGCTCAGTCTGACTTGCAAGCTCCCTATTAAGAGTTTGGCTTTGTGCAAGGTTTGCGGTTAATTGCTGCTGTGCATTTAAGTAAGTATCAAAGCTTTGCTGATAGTAGCTCCAGTCTTTTGCTAAAACATGCAGCTGTGCATGTTCATTAAGCCATTGCTGGCTTTTAGTTGATTCGGTATTAGCGAGTTCAAGCTCGCTATTGCTTTGTTTAAGCTGCTGTGTGAACTCATCTAATTGAGATTGCTCTTTGGTTATTTGCGACTCAGTACCTTTTACAGCTTGAGTTTGCAACGCAATGCTGCTGTCGAGCTCTCTCGCTTTAGCTATAACGGGCGCTGCATTTTGTTTTTGCTCATTGGCGTTATTAAGCAGCTCGGTATGCTTAGCAAGCGCGGTATTACGCTCGTTAATTACCGCTAAATGATCAACACTTTTAAACGATGTTATTTGCTGATCCAACGCCGTATTTTGATCGGTTAACAAATTAAAACGGCTGCGGTTATCTTTTATTTCAAGCGATTGTTTAGCTTGTTTTGCCTGCTCGCTTTGCTCAACGATACTTTCAAGCGCTGAGCTTGCTTGTTGCTGGGTTTGCTGTGCTTGCAGTAAGTTTTGCTCAAGTACTGTAGCTTGCTGATACCAGTTAAGTGCTTTTTCGGTTTTGGATAGCTCTTTTTTAGTGTGTTCGGTTTGCGCTTTTAAATCGGTTAACTTGGTTTGTTGTAGCTCAAGTTCTTCTGGGGTTAACAAAGTATAGCTTTCAAGACCAGCTTTAAGCGCTTCAAGCTTTGCTACTTGCTCTTTATGGCGCTCAAAAATACGCACGCCAATACGGCTAAATTTATCGGTACCTGTTAAGCACTCTAAAAGTTGCGCTCGCTCATCGCCAGTGGCTTTTAAAAACGCAGCAAACTCATGTTGTGCTAAAAGTACGGCACGGGAGAACTGCTCAAAGTTAAGCCCTATTTTACTCTCGACTTCTTTTATTGTGTGGCTTTTGTCAGCTATAAGGGTTTCGTCTGGCAGGGTTACTAAAGTGTGCTCTGCTACTTTAAGTTTGCCTGTTACTTTTTTATGGGTTCGTGCAATTGTATAGCGCGCACGATAAAGCTGTTTATCTTGTCCTAAAAAGTCGACCTCGGCGTAGCCTTCCCATGTACCTCTGCGTAGCAAGTTTCGCGCATCATTAAGCTTAATGCTGTCGCCGTTAAACTCAATTAAGTTACCTTTATCACCGCGCAGCCTCGCTGTTTTTGTATAAAGGGCTAAACAAATGGCATCTAAAAAGGTACTTTTACCAGCGCCAGTATCGCCTGTGATGGCAAATAGACCTGCGTCTTTTAATGGGGCTTTAGTAAAATCTATTTCAGCGTCAACTATTGAGGCTAAATTATGAATACGAACTGCGGTTATTTTCATAGTTGTTCTTGCTCCGTAAGCTCGTTTATCACGTCACTTAAAAGTGCTTTTAGCTCATCGGGTACGCTTTGCCCTGCCATGTCTTTATCGTTTGCGAACGCTTGTTCTAATAGGTTTAGTGGATTGAGCATTTCAACTTCGCTTAAATCTTCAAATACGGTGTTGTCGTCATTTTGCGCTGATTGCTCACGTACACGTTCAATACCACAAAATTTAATATGCTTACCTTCAAGTGCTTGTTCTATTTGTTCTCTGAAGGTGGTGTCGGTATCGCTTGATTTAAGCTTTACACGTAAATAAGGCGCTATTGTATTTTGTGCAGTGTCGAGCGCTTTAATTTGCTCGCATAGTTCGCTTAATGGTACACACTCCCCTTTTGGTAAAATAATTACATCGGCAGAGCGCGGAATGTAAAGGGGGTTTACAGTTGTACTAATATGTTGTTTTTCATCAATAATAAACTCAACAACATTTACTTGGTGCGTGTAGTTACGTTCTGAAAACGACATAGGGATAGGTGTGCCGCTGTAGCGAATAACATCACTTTTAGCGACTTGTTGCGCTTTGTGTAAGTGCCCAAGAGCAACGTAGTTGGCTTGTTTACCAAATACATTGGCTGAAATAGACTCTTCACCACCTATTACTAAGTTACGCTCAGAATCACTTGAAATGTGCCCGCCCTTTGCGTGTAAATGCCCCATAACTATTAATGGTGAGTTTTGCTCGTTTATATTAGTAGCTTGCTCTAGTGCAAGTTCATAAGCTTTTGAAACGCCTTGTGCATAACTAGGGCCGCTTTCGGTTTGGCTAAGTAAACTTACATCGCTTGCGCGTAAAAATGGCATAGCGACGATTACAGCGCGTTTACCATTGGTATTTATGGTAATAACAGTTTCATCGGGTGTTGCTACATCAAAGCGCCCGACTACGTGAGTATCAAACTGTGCAAGTAATGGCTGAGCTGCCAAAATACGATTTGCAGAGTCGTGGTTACCCGCAATAATCACTACATGTAATAGTGGGCATGCTTTTTTGGCGTCTTTAATAAATTGATAAAGCTGATTTTCGGCGCTAGCACTTGGAGTCGCTGTATGATAAATATCGCCTGCAACTAAAAGTAAGTCTATTTGTTGTTCAACAAGAGTGGCTAATAACCATGTAAAAAAAGCTTGATGTTCAACACGGCGATCGTGTTCGTAAAATTGTTGGCCAAGGTGCCAATCTGAGGTGTGGAGGACTTTCATGTCGCGCTCTTAATAAAACCGTAAGAGCGCCAATATACCCAAGGCTGTTAAAGATGCAAGCCAAAGGTATGTATTACGTTAGGTTAAACTGTACCAAGCTGAAAAAACAACCGGCAATGCTAAAAGTGCCATTAATAATGGAATTTTTAACGTTTTAGTTTGTTTTGCGTGTAGCGCCTTTAGTGCATTAGTTTCGTTGCACGCTGCTACTTTATCGATATAAAAATAACCCGAATCGAGATACTGCTTACAGTTATTCTCACTTGCTGGAATCGCAATTAGTTCTTGTTGTTTTTTTAGGATGTAAAAATCCATAAGCCCACCGCATTTCTTGCTAGTAATCGATATTAATTTGAGGATAAATGTGACGAATTTATTTGCCTCAAATAAAAAGGTTGGCGATTTTAAATATAAACAGCACTAAAGATCAACCTAAAATTACACTATTTGTCATTTATCGTACAAATAGCGAATATTAATGGAGTTCGGCAATATTTGAGCCAATTATTTACTCGTTTTCACTGTGTTTTTGTTCAGTAGAAAGGGCTTTTAGGCCATTTTACTTGTTTCGAATTAGTAATACTTATACGTAGGATTAATGGTTTACCTGGTAATACCAAAGCAATACTTTTTTAGCAATATATATAAAGTGAATGATATTTTTTTAAGTTCTGGGACTTTGTATTTAACCGATCAAAACCATTGTTAAAACCCAATTTTGTAAACCCCCTTTACAGTTTTTATCTGTTCGTATTTTGTTACAAAATAATTGTATTTTTCAATCTAAAAAACTAAGTGAACATCACCCTAAAAATACGGTACTTGGTCGCTAATTTATTGAAGCTAACTGGTATATTTGTCAAAGTACGCTCACAAAATTATATTAGGACTAACAATGAAAAAAATAGGTCTTACGCTAAGTGCTTTTGTATTGCCGTTCGCAATATCGAGTGCAGCTATGGCGTCTTCGGTTGAGCAAACAAAAGGTTCTTTTGTTGATAAATTTCGTCAATTAGACGAAGCACTTCCTACACCCAATGTTTATCGTAGTGCCGCTGGCGAACCAGGTGAAAAATACTGGCAGCAACGTGTAAATTACGATATTGATGTGAAGTTAGATGAAAAAAAGCACCGCATTACCGGTAGCCAAAGCATTGAATATAAAAATAACTCACCACATACGCTTAAATATTTATGGTTACAGTTAGATCAAAATATTTTTAAAAGTGATTCTATTGCCGAAACAACTAAAACGTTTAAAAGCACTTTAGAAAGCCTACCAGCTCAAAAGCCCGCTAAATTAAGTTTAGGTGAATTACGTCGTCAGCAATTTATGAGCGACAACGAACTGGGTTATACAATCAGTGGCGTAAAAGATGACGATGGTAAAGAGCTACGCGTAACCGTAGTTGATACCTTAATGCGCATCGATTTAAACGAGCCATTAAAACCAGGTAAAGAAGTAGAGTTTAGCATGAACTTTGCCTTCAACATTGTTGAAGAAGATGCAGTGGGTGCACGTTCTGGTTACGAGCACTTTGAAGAGGACGGCAACGACATATTCTTAATTGCTCAGTGGTTTCCTCGTTTAGCGGCTTATACCGATTACGAAGCATGGACAAACAAGCCGTTTTTAGGCTCAGGTGAGTTTACGCTTGAGTTTGGTGATTACGATGTTGAGATTACTGTTCCGGCAGATCACATTGTATCGGCAACAGGTAAACTTGATAACGCGAGCAAAGTACTTACAAGTACTCAGCGTAAACGTTTAAAGCAAGCCGAAACATCTAAGCGTCCTGTGTTTATTGTTAACGCAGAAGAAGCGCTAGAAAACGAAAAAGAAGGCACCGACAAAACTAAAACGTGGCACTTTAAAGCGCAAAACGTACGTGACTTTGCTTGGGCGTCGTCTCGTAAGTTTATGTGGGATGCAAAGGGTTATCAGCAAGGTGGTGACGTTCAACCTTTAGTTATGGCAATGTCGTTCTTCCCTAAAGAAGGTGGTGACTTATGGGAGAAGTACTCAACTGAAACGGTAGTACACACAATGGAAGTGTACTCTAAGTATTCTTTTGACTACCCATACCCAACTGCGCAATCGGTAAATGGCCCTGTTGGCGGTATGGAATACCCAATGATTACCTTTAACGGCCCGCGTACTAAGTTACAAGATGATGGTACACGTACTTATTCTCAAGCTGAAAAGCGCTTTTTACTTGGCGTAGTTATTCATGAAGTGGGTCATATTTACTTTCCAATGATTGTTAACTCAGATGAGCGCCAATGGACGTGGATGGATGAAGGCTTAAATAGCTTTTTAGATGGCGTTGCTGGTCGTGAATGGGATCCTACTATTCCTTGGGGTGTTGAGCCTCGCGATATAGTGAGCTACATGAAGTCTGAAAACCAAGTACCTGTTATGACTCAGTCAGACAGTGTATTACGCTTAGGTCCTAATGCTTATACTAAACCTGCAGCAGCCCTTAATATTTTACGTGAAGTAATTTTAGGTCGTGACTTATTCGACTTTGCATTTAAAGAGTATGCTCAGCGCTGGAAATACAAGCGCCCTACTCCAGCTGATTTTTTCCGTACAATGGAAGAAGCCTCTGGTGTTGATTTAGATTGGTTTTGGCGTGGCTGGTTTTACACCACAGACCATGTAGATATCTCTTTAGATAAAGTATATCAACTACGTTTAGACACTAAAAACCCTGATATTGATTACAGCCGTTTACGTGATATTGAAGCAGACAAACCTACTTCATTATTTGTTGAGCGTAACCGCGCACAAGGTAAAAAAACATGGGTTGAGAAAAACTCTGATGTTACCGATTTTTATGACGAAAACGACCGTTTTACTGTAACCAATAAAGAACGTAACTCGTACAATAAGTTTTTAAAAGGCTTAGAGCCGTGGGAGCGTAAAACGCTTGAGCGTGCTTTAGAAGAAGATAAAAACTATTACGTTATGGAATTTTCAAACCTTGGTGGTTTGGTAATGCCTATTTTATTAGAGCTAACATATGAAGATGGCACTAAAGAAGAGCGCTATATTCCTGCTGAAATTTGGCGTCGTAATTATAAAAACGTTCAAAAGCTGATTGTTACCGATAAAAACAAACCGCTTGTATCAGTTACTGTTGACCCAGGCTGGGAAACAGCTGACGTAGATGTTGAAAACAATAACTACCCTCGTCGTATTATTCCTTCACGTATTGAAGTGTTTAAAAAGGAAAAGAGTAAAGCTAAAGTAAGTCGCGATATCATGCAAGATATTAAAACTGAGCTTAAAACTGATGAGAAGAAAGACGAAAAGGATGACGGTGAGGAGCAGCAATAATGCGCTTTTTGCTTATTATTGTTTGCCTTTTAGTTGCTGCGCCAAGTATGGCGCATCAACTAAAATCGTCAGTTACAACCGTGCTTTTTAATAAACGAACGCATAATGTTGAATTAATGCATCGCTTTTATTTACATGATACCGAACACGCCGTAGGAACATTGTTTAAAGGCAAAATTGATATTATTAGTAATAAAGCCGACCAACAACGTTTTGCTAAGTATGTTGAATCGCATGTTGCTCTACAAACGTTAAGTGGTGAACCTTTACCACTTAACTTTGTGGGAGCACAAGTTGATGGTAAGTTTTTTTGGGTTTACCAAGAAGCACCAATTCCTGAAAACATTGAAGGAATTAAAATGAGTAATGGCGCACTTCGTGATTTATGGCCATCTCAGGTAAATATGGTAAACGTTGAGGGCAAAGGTAAGATTAAAACTTTAAACTTTGCTCAAGATGATACTTGGCTCGAAGCCCGCTTTGAGCAAAATTAATATTTAAAACTTCCCCAACCGACGCGCACAGCAGTTTATGTGCGCGTTTTCTTCATACGTTTAAACTGCGTTCATGTTTGATCTGTTATTTGTAAATTTACGTAAAATTTGTGAGTTCAATTTGTATATTTACCTTTTTTTGCGCATGATATATCAAGCACTTAAATTACTTTGTTATCAATAGATTGATAATGGTGCGTATTAATATTTAAATATAGTTAGTTTCATTTATCCCTTTGTATTTACCGGCCTAGGGCATAAGCAGTAGAGAATTTTATGTTTAAATTTCATTTAGTAATAACTAAATTCAGGGAATGATATGACTACTCAGGTTGAGGCTATTTTTGGAGTGATTTTTGATTTAGATGGAACATTGGTTTCATCAGAATTAGATTTTGCATTAATAAAGGCCCAAATAGGTTGCCCTTGCGAGCAAGACTTACTTGATTACATTGCTCAGTTGCCCTCACCGTATATGCGTGAAGAGGCAATGAATATAGTTCACCAACACGAATTAATAGATGCACAACATGCCAGTATATTACCTGGTGTGAGTGAAGCTATTCATGCTTTAAAGTCTAAAAATATTCCGATGGCGATTGTTACTCGCAATTTTGATAAAGCAGCGGCAATTAAATTACAAAATAATCCACTCCCTATCAGCACAGTTTTAACGCGAAGCGATGCCCCAGCAAAGCCAGATCCCAGCGCTTTAAATGCCATTGCAACACTTTGGAACATTAACGCAAGAAATTTACTTTATGTAGGCGATTACCTTTACGACATTCAAGCTGCGCACAATGCAAATATGCGCGCGTGTTTATACGCTCCAGAGTCAACGCCTGCTTATGCCGATCAGGCAGATTACGTTTTACATGACTTTGTTGAATTAGTGACATTAGTTGAGAGTTATTCTGAAAAAATAGAGTTATGTTAAATAGGGTACTATTAAATTTATTTAAGAATAAGTGCTATGTTATTTAAATTACAAAATAACGTTTGTTCCTAGCCCAATACGTTTTGAGTTGGTAAAATACCGCAAAACGTAACGTATTCATTAGGGGCACAAAATGGGCAGAGCATTTGTAGTTCGTCAAAGTTCTATGATCAAAACAGCCAATGCAAAAACAAAAGTAAACTCAAAGTATGGTAAAGAGATTTACGTTGCAGCAAAAAGTGGCGATCCCGATCCCGAAGTAAATCAAACACTACGCCGTCTAATCGAAAAAGCTAAAAAAGACCAAGTACCAGCGCACGTTATCGATAAAGCAATTGAAAAAGCAGCCGGTGGTGCAGGGGAAGATTACTCTGTTGCCCGTTACGAAGGCTATGGCCCAGGTAATTGCATGGTTATTGTTGACTGTTTAACTGACAATCCGAACCGTACAATTAAAGATGTACGCTTACCGTTTACTAAAACAGACTCAAAAATTGGTACTCCTGGCTGCGTAGCACATATGTTTGATCATTATGCGGTACTTGGCTTTGCGGGTGATGACGATGAAGTCGTATTAGAAGCATTAATGATGGCTGATGTTGATGTTAGCGATGTTGAAGCCGAGGACGGTAAAATATCGGTATTTGCACCGCCAACAGAATACTTTAAAGCTAAAACTGCCCTTGAAGACGCATTTGAAGGCATTAACTTTGAAGTAGACGAAATTACGTTTATTCCTCAAGTTAATATTGAAATTGAAGACGAAGAAGTTATTGCTAACTTTGATAAGTTTATAAATATGCTTGAAGATTGTGACGATGTACAAAATATTTATCACAATGCCATTGTAAAAAATTAGATTTAATTAGCTAAAGCTTTAAAAAGCGTGTTTTGTGTATGCAAAACACGCTTTTTTACGTTTGAATAAATGTTAGATATTCATGTGTATTATCTATACACCTTTAAAATGCCTTAAAAGTGATGTTATTCTAATTTTAGGCGATAAAAAACCAGCTTAAAAGCTGGTTTAGCACTTAATCTGAACTTTGCTTAAGCGGTTAAAGCGTATTCGTTTTTTGTGCTTTATATTTTATACGGTAGCTATGTAGCAGTGGTTCAGTGTAACCACTAGGTTGCGTTACACCCTCCAAAACCAGTGCAAGTGCAGCTTGGAACGCTATGCTGTTATTAAGGGTTTCTTCGTTTGTTGCCATGGGTGTATACGCAGTGTCGTGCTCGTTTTGACCATCAACTACTTTGGCCATTTTAGCCATTGTTGATTTTATTTGCGCCTGTGAACACACGCCATTTAGCAACCAATTAGCCATATGCTGGCTTGAAATACGCAGTGTTGCTCTGTCTTCCATTAGCCCGATATGGTTAATGTCGGGTACTTTTGAGCAGCCAACGCCTTGATCAATCCAACGTACAACGTAACCTAAAATGCCTTGTGCGTTGTTTTCAAGCTCGCTTTGAATATCTTCTTTTGAAAGCGTTTTAGCATCTGTCATTAGCGGCGGTGTAAGCAGGTCATTAAGGCTCGCAATAGCACGTTTAGCTATACTTTGCTGCTCGGTAAATACGTTTATATCGTGATAATGCATTGCATGCAGGGTAGCGGCTGTAGGGGAGGGCACCCATGCTGTATTAGCGCCTGATTTAGGGTGAGCTTGTTTTTGCTCCATCATTAATGCCATTTTATCTGGCATTGGCCACATGCCTTTACCTATTTGTGCTTTATGACTTAAGCCACAAGCAAGGCCAATATCGACGTTGCGACCCTCATAAGCTTGTATCCATGGTTGCTGCTTAATCTGTGCTTTTGGAAGTACAACACCCGCTTGCATAGAGGTATGAATTTCATCGCCTGTGCGGTCTAAAAATCCAGTATTTATAAATACAACACGCTCTTTAGCTGCATAAATACAGGCTTTTAGGTTTACAGAAGTACGGCGTTCTTCATCCATAATACCCATTTTAAGCGTGTTTTTAGGTAAGCTTAGCGCTTCCTCTACTAAGCTAAATAAAGTGTTAGTAAACGCTACCTCTTCAGGGCCATGCATTTTTGGTTTTACTATATTAATACTTTGCGCGCTGGTATTTTTAATACCTGTTTTTTTATTTAGGTCGTGCAGGGCAGCGGTGGCAGTAAACATCGCATCCATAATGCCTTCAAATACCGGTTGATTGTACACATCGGTAATAGCAGGGTTCGTCATTAAATGGCCAACGTTTCTAACAAACATCATGCTACGGCCTTTTAAAGTAACGGTGCCGCCATCGAGTGCGGTGTATGTTTTATCACTTTGCAGAGTGCGCTCTACAGTTTTATCGCCTTTTTTAAACGATTCAACTAGGTTACCTTGCATCAAACCAAGCCAATTTTTATAAACTTGTACTTTATCTTCTGCATCTACCGCAGCTACAGAATCTTCACAATCCATAATGGTTGTAAGCGCGGCCTCTAACACTACATCTTTTAAGCCTGCTTTATCTGCTTGGCCAATAATGTGGTGGTGATCGATATGTAGCTCTATGTGTAAATCATTGTTTTTTAATAACACTACGGTTGGGTTTTGTGCTTCACCTTGATAGCCAATAAGCTGAGATGGGTTAGCTAATGTGGTTTGAGAGCTATCACGTAACGTAATTAAAAGTGCGCCATCTACTACTGAATAATTAGTGCTTTCTATATGCGAGCCATTAGTGAGCGGCAATGCTTTATCTAAAAACTGGCGAGCGTAGGCCATTACCTTAAAACCACGAACAGGATTGTAGGTATTGGCTTTTTCGGCTCCATCGTCTTCGCTTAACACATCTGTACCGTATAAAGCGTCGTATAACGAACCCCAACGTGCGTTAGCGGCATTAAGTGCAAAGCGTGCGTTACTTACAGGCACAACCAACTGAGGGCCAGCTGTAAGGGCTACTTCGGGTTCTACATTTTGGGTTTCAATTTCAAAGTTGGTAGGCTCTTTAACTAAATAGTCAATATCTTGCAAAAAGGCATGGTACTTAACGCTATCCCACGTTTTATTAGCAAGATGGTAGTCATCTATTTGCTGTTGAAGCAATTCTCGCTTTTCAAGCAGTGCCTTATTTATAGGAGTAAGTGCTTGAACTATATGTGCAAAGCTTTGCCAAAATTGATGCTTACTTAAGTGAGTGCCTGGTAGTAATTGATTTTTAACAAAATCAGCGAGTTGTGTGTCTACGCTGAGTCCTGAATGTGTGAGAGTGTGGGACATAATTGCCTTCCTTAAACGGTCGCGATGTTGTTGTGTGCTTGTGCGTTAAGGCAACAATAACTCAAAAAGGCAATGTTGAGTGCTTTTTAGCCATTCACAAAATGTATAGCCACAATAACAACTATAAATTTACTAAATCTAGAAAAGGAGCCTAATGTTGAATTAAGCGCTACGGAACACACTCCTAGCCACTCTCACAACATTAAAATAATTTACACACTCGTTCGAAGGATTTTATTATGACAACATATCAACGCGAAACAGACACACTCTCTACTCTTTGCCAATCACAAGGCAGCGCATGGAAAGCTATTAACCCTGAATACGCAAGCCGTATGCGTTTACAAAACCGTTTTCGTACAGGGATTGAAATTGCGCAATACACAGCAGACGTTATGCGTGAAGATATGGCTGCATATGACGCTGACACAAGCCTGTACACCCAATCTTTAGGGTGCTGGCATGGCTTTACTGCCCAACAAATGATGATGGCTATTAAGCGCCATCAAAAAACAACTAAACGCAGCTATGTATACTTAAGTGGCTGGATGGTTGCAGCACTTCGCTCTGCATTTGGTCCGCTGCCTGATCAAAGCATGCACGAAAAAACATCGGTACCTGCGCTAATTGAAGAAATTTACACATTTTTAAAGCAAGCTGATGCACGTGAACTAGACCACTTGTTTAACGACCTAGATGCAGCAAAAGCGAATGGCGGCGATGTTCAAGCTGTTATTGATAAAATAGACAACTTTGAAACTCATGTTGTGCCAATTATTGCTGATATTGACGCAGGTTTTGGTAACGAAGAAGCAACTTACTTACTGGCTAAAAAAATGATTGAAGCCGGTGCGTGTGCCATTCAAATAGAAAACCAAGTATCTGACGCTAAACAATGTGGTCACCAAGCGGGTAAAGTGACCGTTCCACACGAAGACTTTTTAGCAAAGATTAACGCAGTACGTTACGCCTTTTTAGAACTTGGTATTGATAACGGTATTATTGTGGCACGTACAGATTCATTAGGTGCAAGCCTTACTCAAAAAGTACCTGTGTCGCAAACACCAGGTGACTTAGCAAGCCAATACAATGCATTTTTAGAAACGACGCCAATTAACGGTGTTGATGACTTGAATGAAGGCGACACAGCAATGAAAATTAATGGCCAGTTATGTAAACCAACTCGCCTAGATAACGGTTTATTTCAATTTCGCGAAGGCACTGAAAAAGACCGCGTAGTACTAGATTGTATTACGAGCTTGCAGTCGGGCGCTGATTTACTGTGGATTGAAACAGAAAAACCACATGTTAAGCAAATTGCAGAACTGGTAAATCGTGTAAAAGAACACGTACCAAATGCAAAACTGGTATACAACAACTCGCCTTCGTTTAACTGGACGCTTAAGTTTCGTGAGCAAGTGTATCAAGAGTGGGAAGAAGCAGGTCGTGACCTTAGTGCTTACCCAAGTATTACTGATAATAAAGGCCTTATGGCACCAGAAATGGATGCAACAGAACTTGCACAAGCAGCCGATTTACTAGTGCAAAACTTCCAGCGCGATGGCGCACGTGAAGCAGGTATTTTCCATCACTTAATTACTCTGCCTACGTACCATACAGCTGCGCTAAGCACTGATATTTTATCAGAAGGTTACTTTGGTGATATGGGTATGCTGGCTTATGTACGTGATGTACAACGCCAAGAAATTCGCCGTGAGCAAGCTTCTGTTAAGCACCAAGACCTAGCAGGGTCTAACATGGGCGATACGCACAAAGAATACTTCTCTGGTGATAACGCGCTAAAAGCCGGTGGTGAAGATAACACCATGAACCAGTTTTAATTCCTAACTAGATAGTGTTACTCAAGGGCCAATAGGCCCTTTTTTATTGCTTTAAGTAAAGTTAGAACATTGAAGCATAATTACAGATCAGACTTTAACTAGGGCGTGTTGATCTTTGTGGATTGAAATTTGTTCAATCTAGGGGCGATTAAATCGCGGCGCGAGGTTTGTAACCTAGTGGGCTAAGTAAAAACCGAGCAACAAAGAGTTTATCACCCCTAGAAAGAACCCAAAGGGCAGCGCATGTTTGGTATTTATGCTACGTTATCGCCTATTCATGGGGAATAACCACACTACATAAGCTCCGCCTTGCCTAAAAACCAAACATACTGCTGCAAATTAACCCACCAAAGTTCAACACGCCCTTGCCAAATCATGTTGGATCACTATTTAACTACCTGAGTGGATTTACAGATCAGAGTTTAACTAACCTTTCATAAAACGGCATATTTGGGGTGATTTTGCTGTAAAAAGCGTTTACAACAACTTTAAAAGGCAGGTAAGTGACTGATTTTTGCTTTAATAGGCAAACTTAGCGAATTTATAAACCGATTTTTTACTAACTTCTCTGTGCTATAAAACAAAATTTTACTAACTGATAGGCTATAAACAGTGACTCAAACCGATTTTTTACCAACTCAAGTTACAAAAAATGCTATAAACCGAAATTTTACTAACTGAAGTTTTAGCTAAGTCCGATATTTAACTGTCACAGAAGTGTAAAGGGGGTTTACAGTTTGAATACTAAGGCGGTAAATACAAAAGCCACTTATTTGAAGTGGCTTTTATTTGAGCTATAAATTTATTACCCAGAGTTTATTTAGTGTGTTTATCAAACCACCATTGAATATAAGCTACTTTAGTCATTAAGTTTGATGGGCGAGCTGTAATACCATGCGATGCATTAGGAATGCGCACCATTGCAGTATCAACGCCTTGTAGTTTTAATGCCTGATAAAACTGCTCAGTTTCTGATATTGGTGTACGGTAGTCAGATTCGCCAGTGAGCAACATAGTAGGGGTTTTAACGTTACCAACATAGCTAATAGGTGAGCGCTTCATGTAATGCTCGATGTGATCCCACGGTTTACCCGGAAACCAGTAATCAGCAAAAAACGGGTAAAAATCGGCAGTTAGTACAAAGCTGATCCAATTAATAACAGGCTTAGCAACTACAGCCGCAGCAAAGCGATCGGTATGACCTACAATCCAAGCTGTTAATACACCACCGCCAGAGCCACCGGTTACAAACAATTTAGACTCGTCAATAAAGCCTTTCGCTATTAGCGCATCAACGCCAGTCATTAAATCATCAAAATCGTTACTTGGATAATTATGATGAATAGTTTGTGCAAACTCTTTACCGTATGAATCACTACCACGTGGGTTCATGTATAAAACGACATTTCCTTTGGCTGCAAACAGCTGAATTTCAGCGCTAAAGTGTGGACCGTAATTAGCTACTGGACCGCCATGTATTTCTAGTATTAGCGGATATTTTTTGCTGCTGTCAAATTCTGGTGGGTAAGCAATCCATCCTTGAATAGGTAACTCATCGTGACTTGATTTAATCCAAATTTCTTCCACTTTAGCCAAAGCTTTGTCGCCCAATGCATCTGCATTAAGGGTAGTTAAACGCTGCGCTTTACCGCGTTTAATTGTTGCTATATCAGCAGGGCGCTGAATATCGGCAAGAGTAAAGGCTACTTCGCCATCTTCGCTTACATCAAAGTCGCCACCAGAATAAGGGCGACCAAAGGCAACACTGCCAATTTTGGTTGTTATTATCTTACGCTTGCCGCTGCGTGGTTGATAGGCGAGGGCAGTTTGACCTTTATCTGCATAGCTAAAGTATATGCCTTTGGAGTTTGCACTCCATTTTATTTGACCTACGCTACGATCAAAATCTGGCGTTAAGCTAGTTGTGTTACCTGTTTTTAAATCACGAATATAAAGCTGAGCGTTTTCGTAGTTAGTGCGTTTATCATCGTAACCTGTGTACGCTAAGTAACGACCATCTGGAGATACTTTAGGCTGCTCGTCAGGTCCGTTTCGGTCAGTAACTTTAGTTATATTTTGTGTGGCTAACTCGAGTTGATAGATTTCACTGTTCGTGGGTTTTAGCTGGTTGTTTGTGTGCCTGTTTGCAGAAAAATAAAACGACTTACCATCGTTACTAAAACTTACATCGCCTGCGTTATCAAATTCATCATGAGTGAGTTGTTTGGCATTACCACCGTTAGCATCTATGGAAAATAATTGGCTAAAACCTTTTTGTGTGTAACCGCCACCATCTGAACGATAATAAACATCATCAATAAATTTAGCGGGTTCTGCCCAAGTTGCGCCTTTTGGTTTGCCTGGTAAGCTTACTGGCGCTGAAGTAGCGCTTGGAACAAACATGCTAAATATTAATTGGTTAGAATCAGGGCTCCATGTAATCGCTCGTGGGCTAGCGGTTAAGTTACTAATTTTTGCCATAGCACCTGTTTTAAGCCACTTTATATATATTTGGCTGCTACCATCGCGAGTTGATATAAACGCAAGGCGTTGACCATCAGGAGAGAGTACTGGCGAATAATCCATATGCACGCCAGAGGTTAATGGCTGCATTTGTTTGGTTTCGTAATCAACAGACCAAATGTTACCTACTTTGCGATCTGTTTTTATATCCATACGATTACGCACAAAGTAAACGGTTTTACCGTCTTCGGTTATATCTATCTGATTAGCATATTCTAAATTAAACACATCTTGCAGCTGTAGAGTATTTGTTTCAGCGTAGGCTAAATTGCTACAACCTAAAACGAGGCTAAGTGTTAAAAGCTTTTTCATTTTAATCCCTGTTGTTACTTTTTTAATTTGCTAAGTAGTTATATGTTAGGGATTATTAAATTAACAGTAGGATGCGATGAAGCTCTTATTTAACTCTATGAGTTAAAGCTGTAAAGGGGGTTTACAGCTTCTATTTGAGGTTGTGTAAAAGTTTAGTTAGCTGAGTTACACAGGGTTTTTATATCTTTTATAAGCGCTATGCCATCGGTGTTGTCGCCATGTACACATAAGCTATGTGCGTTGAGTGTTAGTTTTTTTCCTGTTTGCGTTGTCACGCTACCATCAAATAAAAGCTGAGTAACTTGCTCTAGTAATGCCGCTTTGTTATGAACACTACCCTCAAGTGTTCGTGACACTAAATGCCCGTCGTCGGTGTACTGTCTGTCGGCAAATGCCTCGAGTATTAGCTCAACTCCTGAATCTTTAGCTATTTTAATGTGCTTATTGGCATTTTTAGTCGCTAAAACCATTAGTTTTAAATCTGTTGGGTAGCTGGCAATTGCATTTATAACGGTTTGTAATATTTGCTCATCAGCCATCATGTCGTTATAAAGTGCGCCATGCGGTTTAATATAGCTAAGTGTTAAACCTTGTACTTTTGCCATGCCCTCAATAGCGGCTATTTGATAATGCAGGCAATTTGTAAGCTCTTTTTCGCTAAGTACCATTGAGCGCCTACCAAAGCCTTGCTTATCTGGGTAGCTTGGGTGAGCACCAATTTGTACGTTATGTTGTTTGGCAAGAGTGAGCGTGCTTGCCATTACATCGGCATCGCCTGCATGGAACCCACACGCAATATTAGCCATATCAATATGTGGCATAACGTCATCGTCTAGCCCCATTTTCCATGCGCCAAAGCTTTCGCCTAAATCACAATTGAGTTTCATATTAGTGCGCCTTTTGCGGTTTTATTGTGACAGGTAATACGCCGTTAGCCGGTGCTTCTCCTAGTAACACTTTTGCAAGTGCGGTAAAAGCGGGACCAGACACAATATCGTTTTTATCTACATCAATATTATATGCGTAAGATGCAAGTACAGCATTTGCATAATCGCCAAATTTAGCAATGTCGTAAGGGGCTCTTAGGCTTATAAAAACAGTGCTTTTATTTTCCTCTTTTGCCATATTTAATAATGACTCAAGTGCTTTTGGTTGCTCTGCATTATTAAGTGCAAAATTAGGATCGTCTTTTAAATCATCCATACCGCCAATTTCTACCGCACTTTGATTAGGCGTTGCATTGCCGGCTATAACTACATCAGCAGCGTGTATTTGTGTTTTAGCTTGTGCAGGGTTAAACCCTTGTAGGCTGCTACAGCTATAGTTTAGTTTTTGCTGGCTGATAGCTTCAATCGCTTGCTGCATTGCCATACATTTACGCGTGTCGGGCATAATAATATGAACATTACTTCCTGCTTTTAAATTAAGCGGCAAAGTACTGTTATTATTTTTAACCTGCGTTATTGCCTCTATAGCAAGCTGCGCTTCTATTTCACGATGTGCTGCACTGCCAATAACCTGCTTAGCTTCAGTAAGCGCGGTAATAGGGTCAAAATTAGTGCTTAACCTAAATTTATTTTTAAGCGTAATTATACGCATCGCTGATTGTGCTATTTCTTGCTCATCAAGTTGGCTTGATTTAACCGCTGCAACAAGCTCTTTAATAAGGTCATCGAGCTTGTTTAAATCATCAGGTGTTCTAATTTCAACGGGCATTAGGGCAATGTCAGCCCCAGCTGCAAATGTATTTATTACTGCTTGAGTTGGTGTGAAAAAGTTACTAATACCAGCCATATCAAGCGCATCGGTTACTACAACACCTTGGTAATTAAGCTCACCACGTAAAATGTCAGTAATGATTGCGCGCGACATTGTTGCTGGTTTTATCATGGTTTTGCCATTAACACTTACAAATGTTGTGCTATCGAGCGCGGGATATTGAATATGCGCCGTCATTATCATGCCTGGGTTTTGCTTGGCGATAATGTGCTTAAACGGTGCTAAGTCTTGCTCGTAAATAACCTCTTTTGCATGGTTTACTTTAGGTAAACCTGTATGGCTATCTACGTTTGTATCACCATGACCTGGAAAGTGCTTTAACGAGGTAATAACGCCGTTGTTCTCAAATCCTGCAACCTGTGCGGCGCCTAATTTACTCACTAATGCTGGGTTTTCACCAAACGAACGTACGTTAATAACGGGGTTATCGGGGTTCATGTTTACATCAACCGTGGGCGCGTAATTTACATTGATACCCAGCGAGTTTAGTTCTTTAGCTATAACAGTTGCTGTTTTTGTCGCAAAGCTCGTACCGTGTTTTTTGTAGGTAGCGCCAATCGACATATTACCGGTAAATGAGGTGGCAACATCGCGTGGTAAACGCGCTACACGTCCGCCTTCTTGATCTATTGATATAAATAGAGGCAGCTTACTACTGGATTTACTTGCAGCTGTTTGCAATTGGCTATTAAGCGTAATGGTTTGTTCTATTGATTGAGTGTTTTCAGAAAATAAAATAATCCCACCAATATCGTATTTAGCAATAGCGGTAGCAAGCTCATTAGGTAACTCGGTCATTGGAGTTCGGCATTTATTACTTGCTCCTTGCTGGCAAAAGTAGCGAAAGTCGAGTATTAACTTTTGCCCAAGTTGTTGTTCAAGAGAAAGCACGGGTTTAGCAAGCGAGGATTGTAATGGCATTAAACACCCAGATAAAAAAACGATAGACGGTACAATACACTTATTTAGCAAAACACACTCCAAGGCTAAATAAAATAGATAAGTTTATGCAGCTTAACTACTTTTCAGTGCAACTGCAAAGCCATACGCTAAGTGTTTTTACTAATTTAATAGGTGCTTAAGATTTATATTTATTAGTAACTTATTTATACATAAGCACATAATTTCAAGTCAATCAAACCTGAGCATTATAAGTTATAGATACATAATTATAGTGGTTTTTATAAATGCAAAGTAGAAGCTTTAAAAATGACTTGTTCTATAGTGGTTGACTCCTTATTACCCATAACAAATACATAGTGCAAGGTATTAGCAGCAGTAATCGAGATAACTAAATTATAGTTCTCGCTTCACTATTTAAGTGCATCAAGCATTATACATACTTTAACCCTAAATGTTTGTAGACACTGTTGAATCACCCCAGCATTAACATATGCAGTTTTCATGAATAAAATATCAAATTTATTTATGTAAATTGTTACATGCATTAGATTAAATCAAATATTAAAAATATGTATGTAAACGAATGTAAAGCTAAACTCATTCAATAAAAACAATGGTACCAACAATTAATTTTGCGTGATTATTTATTTTAAAAAACTAAAAACCAGTTAAAAATGCATATAAATCAACAAATAAAAACATAACCGCAAGTAATACTTATTTTTTAAACTTTTTTTTAAACCTATTTACCGCTTCACTTTTTCGCTGCGAAATTTACATTGACTATAAATCGCCATCAAAAACCAAACACACTATATTTACATTTAAATGACACATGTTATCTTTTGAATCTGCTTTATTTATTTTTAATTTAAATCCACTTTAATTTTTTAAATAAATCATCAAAAACAATAATTACATGCGCACAAAAGCGCAAGGAGTGTTCAGTGAAGACCCAAGTAGCATTAGCTGTTTCAGCAGCATTATTAACAGTATCACTAAGTTCTGTAGCCGGTGGAAATAGCATCCATCAACAAATAGTACTTTCAAAATCTGCAGTAGACAAAACAAAAACATCATCTACCCGTGTAACTAAACTAGCAAAGAAAATTGTGGTTGAGCCTAGTTTAGCGCCTGGCGAATATACTTATATTGTACGCCTCGCAGATCTTCCTTTAGCAACTTACGATGGTAGTGTTGTTGGCTTTGCCGCTACAAGCCCTAAAATAGCTAAAAAAGAACTTTTTTCAAAGTTAGCTAATAGCAAAATGAGTTCGCAACAAGTACGTAATGAATTACGCTTAGATGTTAACTCTACTGATGCAGTTCAATACACCAACTACCTTGAAGATAAACAACAAAGCTTCCTTTCTCAAGCTAGCCGTTCATTAGGTAAACAAGCAAACGTTGTATATAAATATAAAAATGCATTCAACGGTGTTGCTATGCGTTTAACTCAAGAGCAAGCTGTAAAATTAGCTACTTTAGATGGCGTTGAATATGTTGAACGTGAACGTATGGAAACAATGGATACTGATACTGGCCCTATCCATATTGGCGCGACCGAAGTATGGCAAGGCGAAGGGAATTCAGCCACTAACATGGGTGAAGGCGTTATTATTGGTGTAATCGATAGTGGTGTAAACACAGACCATGACTCATTTGCAGATATTGGTGGTGATGGCTACGACCATACTAATCCTTGGGGCGCAGGTAATTATGTAGGCGACTGTGCTGCTGATTTTGTTGAACTATGTAACGACAAATTAATCGGTGTACGTTCATACGCAAGTGTTACTGATGACTACGATGATTTAGACGTATTTGGTCCTACACCGCCAGCTAAAAATGGTGAAGATTATGGCGGTCACGGCTCTCACACAGCAAGTACTGCAGGTGGTAACATTTTAAAAAATGTACCTTTAGTGACTGGCGATTCTGGAAAGCTTGAAAGTGATGGCATTGTTAACGAAGCATTTTCGTTTGAGCAAATTTCGGGGGTAGCACCTCATGCCAATATTGTTGCATATCAAATTTGTAGCCCGGGTAATAAGGGTGATAAGTACACTGGTTGTCCTGGCGCAGCTATTGTTGCCGCTTTAGATGATGCAGTTGCTGATGGCGTTGATGTTTTAAACTATTCAATTAGTGGTGGTGGTAATCCTTGGGCGAGTTCAACAGAACTTGGTTTCTTAGCCGCGCAAGAAGCAGGTATATTCTCTGCTGTATCAGCTGGTAACGACGGTCCTGAAGCTTATACCACATCAAAAAATGCACCTTGGTACACTGTAGTAGGTGCTTCTACGCATGGTAGAACTTTAGATAGCTTTGTTAAGTTTAATGATGAAACGTTTGCATTTTCAAATGGCACAGGTCCTGTATTTTCTGAAGTTGTAACCGCTTTACCTATTACAGCAATGTCTGTTGATGCAAGTAATTTTGAAGGCTGTAATGCATTTGCTGCTGATTCGTTTAAAGATGCTGTTGCTGTAATCAGTCGTGGTGCATGTGCATTCTCAGATAAAGTAACAAATGCTGCTGATGCGGGTGCAACTGCTGTTATTGTTTATAACAACACGGATGGCGATGTACGCCTTACTATGTCAGGATTAGAAGCGACAACTATTCCATCTGTTTCGATCTCTGAAAATTCTGGTAAAGATTTACTAGCTGAATTAGCTTCAACTTCAGATACTACAATTTCTATTGACCCTGCAATCACTTTAGTTGTTGGTCAAGCTGACGACATGGCTGACTTCTCATCTCGCGGTCCCAACAGCACTACCGCAGATATAATGACACCTTCTGTAACTGCACCAGGTGTATCGATTTATGCGGCTTACAATGACCAAGATTTTGGTAACGACGTAACGGCAACTTCTCCTGCTGATTTTGCCTTTTTACAAGGTACATCAATGTCAGCACCTCATACATCAGGTGCTGGTGCAGTATTAAAATCTGCACATCCTACATGGACACCAGATAACATTCGTTCAGCATTAATGATGACGGCAACGACTGATGTACGTAAAGAAGATGGTGCAACGCCAGCTGACGTATTCGATATGGGCTCAGGTAGTATTCGCGTTAATTTAGCAACTAATACCGGTCTAATCATGGATGAAACGTTTGGTAACTACATGAAGGCAAACCCAGCTACGGGTGGCGTTCCTTTATCATTAAACATTCCTTCAATGACAAATACACAATGTATTGATACGTGTACTTGGACTCGTACATTTACTGCAACTAAAGATGCTAACTGGACTGCAACGTCAGTATCAACATCTAACAATATGGCGTTAACTGTTTCACCAACTAGCTTTGATATTAAAGCGGGCGAAACGCAGACACTAACTGTAACTGCTGATGTAAGTGCATCTGCTGCAAATGTATGGAACTTTGGTAGCCTTGAACTAACTTCACCCGGTTTACCAGATGCTCATTTGCCTATTTTAGTGCAAGTAGCTGAAAGCAACTTACCAGAAGCATTATCTGTAGCGGCATCTCGTTCAAGCGGTACTTACACATTTACTAATTTGATGTCTAAAAGTTTGAATAATATTAAAGTTGGTGTATTTGATAAAAGCACTGACTTAGTTGAACCACAAACAGTAGAAGTTGAAGATGAAGGTTTCGGCTTTATAACACTTACTTTTAATGAAGTTGTACCAAATGTTGTGTTTAGCACTTCATCAGTAACAGCGCCGGATATCGACTTACGAGTTTTAGATGGCGAGTTTAAAAAGATTGGTAGCAGTGGTGGCCCTAACTCAAACGAGTCAGTTACTTTCCTGAATTTGCCAGCTGATACTTACTATATTGTAGCTGACAGTTATACTGCATCAGCACCAGGTGCAACGGATGAAGTGGTAATTAGTGCATCATCAATCTTAACAGATGAAGACTCTATGAGTGACACTGTTAGCGCTAGCGTTGCAGAGAGTAATGGTTCATTTGACTTAACAGTTAAATGGTCTGATAACGTAAGCAGCAGCTCATTACTATCACTAAAATCAGGTGATGACTCTACAGAGGTACAAATCCCATTAACAGTATCGTTCGCAGATGATGAAATAACTGAAGTGGTTTCTTCTGACTTAGAAACAGCGAGCCAAACTATGACTCCTGGAATAGCTCAAGCTGTTAGCTTTGATATTGAACCAAACTTTACCAATTCAGATAAAGTTTATACATTAAAAGCAATGGTTACAGAAGGGCAAGAAATAGCAAATGCTGATAACGATGGTGTTATTACTGACAACATAGTTGAGTGGACTATTACTCGCGTAGCGGGTGAATCAACGAAAACAATGTCTGTGGGCTTTGATTTAATTCCTAGACAATCGGGAACTGATAAAGAGCTAGTATTAACTAATACGATTGACGGCAATGCAGTTGAATCTACTTATAACTTTGGCGTTATTCAAGTTGCTCCTGTAGCTTCTGTATCGGATGTATCAAGTGCAAGAGAAGGCACAACTGTAACTATGGATGCTTCTGGCTCTAGCGATGCTAATAATGATGAATTAACTTACTCTTGGAAACAGTTATCAGGAAGTACTGTTAGCTTAACGGGTACTGGTTCATCAGCCACCTTTGAAGCACCAAAAGTATCTGCTGATGAAGTAATCTCTTTCCAATTAGAAGTAAATGATGGAAATGGAAATTCGGACATGACAGTAGCAACCGCAAACATTACAAAAAATAAAGGTAGTAGTGGTTCATTTGGTTGGTTAATGGCCTTGCTTACGCCATTATTGTTCGTACGTCGTAGAAAAAATAATTCGTAAGATTAAATACGTACTATAAATAAAAACCATTAGTTTCATTTGAAGCTAATGGTTTTTATTTATTACTTTCTGGAGAACAAGAATTACAACGCTGTAATTATTATTTATCACGCCATACCCTAACGCATAGTCGCTAAATTGAACAAACCAACTTAATTAAAAACACTTAAACGGGTATAATACCTAACTTCGTATAATACGCGCTGAATTTGAGTGCTTTGGAATGCAGCTTTGCTATATAAATTACTACCCGCTTTAAATTTAAGATTTCTTATATTGCTACTCGCATTCTCTGCAGCACTGAGCACATTGGTAGGGAGTTTTTATTCTACCTATCAGGTTCAAAAAGAGCAGTTAACATCATATACGCTAAAAAGTAATTTAGCCTATGCACAAAAATTAGCCTCCGCAACTGATAACTTTTTAAAGTCTGCGCTTCAGCAGCTTGAATACTCAGCTAAAATTATTGAGCAATCACCAAATAACTCCAAATTATTAAACGATGAAGCCATTCGTTTAAATCATCAAACGGATAGCTTTAACTCTGTTGTGATTAATTTACATGGTGTAGTTGCAGCGACGTCGCCTCACTTTGAAAGTTTAATAGGCCAACAAATACAGTCTCCAGGAGCAATAGAAGCACTAAAAGAAAAACGCCCATTAATTAGTGAGCCTTATTTATCGGCAGCTGATAATTTAATTGTTTTTATATCGCACCCGCTATTTGATTCTGAAGATAAGTATTTAGGTTATATTGGGGGCTCTCTTTATTTAAAAGAGAAAAATATTTTAAATGCGCTTTTAGAACAACATTACTACAAAGGTGGTTCGTACCTTTATGTTGTTAGCTCAAATAAGCGCATTTTATATCACCCAGAACCTGCCAGAATCGGCAACGTTATTGCTAACAATGCTGTGATTGACGCTGTTATAGGTGGCGAAATAGGCACTTCAACGGTTATTAATAGCTTAAATAAGCCGATGCTCGCAGGCTACGCACCCATTACTTTATCTAAATGGGGAATAGTGGCGCAAAGACCATTAGAATCAACGCTCTCTTCGCTAGATACATTAACTATTGAAGTCATTGAACAAACAATACCTATGGCATTAGTCACATTTATTTTTATTGGTTTATTCGCACACTTTATAGCAAGGCCGCTAAAGCGATTAGCCGATAACGCAAATACACTCGATGATCCAAAAAGCTTAGAAAAACTTAAAAGCGTGAAGTCGTGGTATTTTGAAAGTCAAAAACTGAAGTTAGCGATGTTAAGAGAGGTTACTTTATTACAAGCACAAATAGGTGTGCTACGCCATGACTCACAAACAGATCCCTTAACAGATACGCACAACAGAAGAAGCTTAAACGGCCTACTTAACCAGCTTATGCTAAAGCAAACCCCATTCGCTATATTAGAAATTGATATCGACTTTTTTAAACGTGTTAACGATACTTTTGGACATGATAAAGGCGACGAAACTTTAGTCTCGCTAACAAATATAATTAAAAAACTATCAAGAAGAGACGACATAGTATCAAGAATCGGCGGTGAAGAATTTGTTCTTGTGCTACCAAATGAAAACAGCCAAAGTGCCTATAAAATAGCAGAGCGTTTACGTAAAACAGTAGAATCGACAGAAATAAACACCATAGGAACAATCACTATTTCTATAGGTATTGCAACCTGGCCTGAGCATAGTACTGATATTGCCCAAGTATATAAATGTGCCGATAAGGCGCTATATCATGCTAAAGAGCATGGTCGTAACCGATGCGTAGTGGCCGATATTAGCTAACCACAGCTTTGTTAAGTAATACTCTGTATTACCTTAAATTGATAAATACTTTACACAGAGTGCATGAGTTTATTAAGCCAGCCATCTGCTTTTGATGGCTTGTAAATCATTGCTATGCCTTTGCTATAGTGACTGTTAACCCCCTTTACAGTTATTTTTGTAAGCCCTAAATCGTCAATCACAAAATTTGGTAAATACGCTAATGCCAAAGCAGTTTTACTACCAAACTAACCTTTTAAAATCCGTTATATGTTGAAAAGCTAACGACAAATAAAACACAAAAAATGCATTTTCATTAGTAAAACTAACGCAGCAACAAGGCTTGGTAATTCATAAAATACAAAGTAATCGTTAAGCTTAGTGCCGCTTACTAGGGGGAAGTATAACGGGGAATTAGAGTGCGACAGCGCAATAAATACAACGCTTGCAAGTAAACTAACGGCATGTTTTAAAAACGCCCCAGCTATTTAAAAACCCTTTACCTGAATATACTCACCATTAAGTAATTTGACTTGAGTAAATATGTGGCAGGCAAACGCTGCATACCCATGCAGCGTTTATTGCCATTTGTTTAGCCCTAATTAAAACTGATAGCTAACCCTTGCTGAAAAGTTACGCCCAGGTTGGGTGTATTGGCTAAAATCAGCACTTTGCGATTGACCTGCAATCAACTCAAAAGGTACATATTCTTTATCGAACAAGTTAAGTATCCCTACATTTAGCTGCCACGCTTGCCATTCGTAGTTTGCGTATAAATCAACAACGCCGTAGCCATGCCCTTGCGTAGTTTTATCATCGTTTGCATCAAGTACTACATCCGATTGCGATTTAGCTAAACGCAACGCAGCGGTCCAGTTAATATTACCCAGCTCTGTACTTAACAATATTGAGCCATTTAACGGGCTAATGCTGGTAAGTGGCTGATCAGTTTCTTTGTTTTCACCATCAACGTAGGCTACGTTTGCCTCAAGTAGTATATTTTCAGCGACATACATGGCAATTCCGACTTCTACACCGCTTATTTGTGTTTCGCTAATATTTTGATATTGATACAAAGTTTTGTTTACGCCAGGAATGTACGTTGGCTCAACACCCACTACGGCGGTTTCAATAAAATCATCGAATGCTGCATAAAAAGCACTTAAGTTTACGCTAATATCGCTGCTGGCGTATCTTAGCCCAAGCTCAAACGAATCACTGCTTTCAGGGTCTAAATCGGCGTTTGGTAATATTTGATAAAACGGCTCAACGCCGTGGCTTTGATAGGCTTGGTCGTGTGGTGGTATTTTAAAGCCTCGTACGTATTGCCCGTACAACGATAAGTTATCATCCACTTGGTATATAACACCTAGCTTAGGCGAAAAGGCAGACTCGGTAATATCATCAAGCTGTGCATCGGCGTATAACTCATCACTTTTAGCCTCTAGGGTGTAGTAATCGTATCGCACACCTGCAATAACCGACCACGCGCTGTTATTAAACGAAATACTGTCTTGCACATAAGCGCCAATTAAAGAGGTATCAGCTCCGGGAAATGCTTTTTGTTTTTGATCGGTAAAATCAACGGTGCCATCGGCTAAAATACGTGTTTTAAAACGAGGGCGGGTGGTGTCGTATAAATCGATATCAACTCCGTATACCACTTCGTGATTGGCACTCTCTGCGTTAAATCCTTTATTAAATACCGCTTTTAAACCTAAAATATTTTGCTCAAAACGATAGTCGTTATAATCGGTGTAGGTGCTTGCGCCACTAATTGCATCACTTTGTTGCTCGTAACTACTATAAGACACTTGCCCGTACCATTTATCAAACGCAGCTGTAGCTACCTCTGAATGGTAATCTAGCGCCAGTGACCAACTCGTGTCGTCTTCATCGGTTTCTTGAACCGCGGGGGTTATTACTTGCTCAGTCGTTTGATTAAAATAATCAAGGGTGTATTTAAGTGTGCGTTTTTCATCAAGCTGTTGCTCAAATTTAACTATTAAAGCGTCCGACTTTGCATCATAACCGGGTAAGTTTTCGTCGTAGTTTTGTACTTCTTCGCTGTCGCGATGGCTATAAACTGCGCTTACTGCAAAGTCGCCTAAGTCTTTTGCACCGGTAATATCAGCAGCAATTTGGTTACTTTGACCTTGATACCCCAGTGCCATTTTTACATAGCTGCTGTTATTTTTTAAATAATCGCTTGGATCTTTAGTGGTTATAACCACAATGCCACCGAGTGCGTCAGAGCCATATAAAGACGATGCAGCACCTTTGGCTACTTCTACTTGTTTTACGCCTGCTACATCAAAGTAATTGCGGCCAACTAAATAGCCCCCTCCGCCTGCATAACCATCGTTGGTGCGTCGGCCATCTTTTATAAATACAACACGGTTACCACCAACACCACGTACGGTGAGTGTTTGCGCGCCTGCGCCACTGCCTGTGGTTGCAATGCTTGAATCGTATTTAAACATGGTTTGTAAATCTACAGCTAGCTGGCGCTCTATATCTTGCTCGGTAATAACAGTAACTGAGCCTGTTACATCTTTAAGCTTTTGTTCAAAGCGCGAGCCACTCACAACAATATGATCGTCAATTATGTTTTCGGCAAATGCAGTGCCCGATCCGAGTAATAAGGTTGCTATAGCAGTAAATTTAAATGTAGAGGGGTTCACTTTAACTCCAAATGATAATAGTTATTATTTATGGCGAGAATGTTACAACTAAGTCAAATTAAGATCAATTAATTATGATAATCATTTTCATTTAGATTTAACTAGTTATAATAGCCGAAAAATAAAAGCCGGAGTTTGTAATGAAATACCTATTTATATTGTTTGCTTTAGTCGCTCAACCTGCACTTGCACAGGAGCGCGTTATTAGTGCTGGCGGCACCCTTACAGAAATAATTTATGCACTGGGCAAACAAAGTACCCTTGTAGCAGTTGATCAATCTAGTATGTACCCGCAGCAAGCTACGCAATTACCACAAGTGGGTTATTACCGCGATTTAGCGGCAGAAGGCGTGCTTTCTATGCGCCCAACCACCTTATTAGCGCTTGAAGGCGCAGGGCGAAGCCAAGCACTTAAACAAATTGAGGCAACTGGGGTTAAACTAATTCATTATAAAAAGCCCACCTCAGTTAATGAGCTACTTGAGCTAATTAAACGCCTTGGTACCGATTTAAACGCCAAGCAAGAAGCGCAATCACTTATTACGCACATTACAGACTCATTACCTGAAAAAGCAAAAGCGCAGACACACAATGCGCTATTTTTACTCTCAGCTAATGAGCGCGGGCTTGTTGCCGCAGGGCAAGAAACCGTCCCTAATTTATTATTTAGCTATGCGGGCATTACTAATATAGGCGCTACACATTCAGGCTTTAAAGTAATTAATACCGAAGTACTTGCTGTAAATCAGCCTGACTTTTTAGTTGCGCCAAAGCATGTTGTACAAAGCATTGGCGGCAAGCAGGCTTTTTGTAAGCAACCGAACCTACGCTTATTAAAAGCTGCGCAAAGCTGTAACTTACTTGTTATGGATAGCCTGCTTTCGCTTGGCATGTCGCCACGTATTGCCACAGCAATTAATGAGCTTAACGAGTATAAAACCCGCTTATGAACACCCTAACATTGAGCCGCTTTGTGCCTATAACACTTAGCCAAACTCATAAATGGATGCTATTAGCCTCTGTTTGTATTTTTGCTTTGACGCTACTAAGCATTGGGTACGGCCCAGCAGGATGGGATTGGCGTTTAGCTATTGCTTGGCTTGCGCCCGAGTACTTTAATCAGTTTGATGCACTGCAAATAAATGTCGTAATGCAAATACGTTTGCCGCGTTTTGTGCTTGCTGTATTAGTAGGGTTGGTACTTGCCCAAACAGGGGCGGCAACCCAAGCGCTTTGCCGTAACCCGCTGGCAGACCCATCTATTATTGGCATTAGTGCAGGTGCGGCAATGGTTGCAGTGGCGTTTATTGCACTTAGCGCGCAGTTTAATTTTAACGCTCAGTTGTATTTACCTTATGCGTCGTTTTTAGGGGCGCTTGGTGTTACCTCGCTGGTATATTTTATTGCCAAGCAGCAGGGGCAAATTAATATCACCACACTTATATTGGTAGGAGTCGCTATTAACGCGTTAGCATTCGCTGTTATTGGGCTACTGAGTTTTTTTGCCGACGATAGCGCACTACGATTAATAAATTATTGGACCATGGGCTCATTAGGCGGAGCAAGCTGGAGCACGATTATTCAAGCTGCGCCGTTACTGTTTATCAGCCTAATTGGCCTGTGGCGGTTAAAAAACCCCATGAACTTACTCCTTATTGGCGAGTCACAAGCTCAGTACTTAGGAGTAGACACCAATAAGCTTAAATTGTATGTCATTATACTCGTTGCATTAGGGGTAGGTGCGGTTGTAGCGCTTACCGGTTTAATAGGGTTTGTTGGCTTGGTAGTCCCGCATATTGCCCGCTTAATGGTGGGGCCGCATTTACGTAATATGCTGCCGCTTTGTATGCTAATTGGCGTAGTGGTATTGCTACTTTCTGACTGGCTAGCACGTATTGTGATCATGCCATCAGAGCTGCCCATTGGCATTATTACCGCGCTATTGGGTGCGCCATTGTTTATTTATTTAATAGTGAAAAATAAGCGAGGTTGGTCATGATCACGTTTAACAACCTAAGCGTTGGCTTTGATAATCACAGCGTTTTAAACGCTATTAATGGCAGCGCTAAACAAGGGCAACTTGTAGCACTACTTGGTGAAAATGGCGCAGGTAAATCTACCTTGCTGCATACCTTAGCAGGTATGCACGCCTTTACAGGCAGTGTACTTTTTAATGCTAAGCCGCTGGCCTCTCACGCTAAAAAACGCCTAGCCACACAGCGCGCAGTTATGATGCAAGCTAACCACGTAGGGTTTGATTTTAATGTATTTGAGCTTATTGCAATGGGTCGCTATCCGTATGTAGAGTCATTAAAAATGCAAAGCGAAAAAGTACATAAATACGCCGCTATTATGGATTTAAACCAGTATTTAACTCGCCGCGTAAGTGCGCTTTCGGGCGGAGAGCAACAACGAGTGCATATGGCGCGTACTTTAGCGCAGCTCGATGCCTTTACACAATCGGCCGAGCCAAAACTAATGCTACTCGACGAGCCTACATCAGCACTTGATATGCGCCACCAACATGCTTTGCTCAGCTGCGTTAAAACCTTTGTAGAACAAGGCAACAGCGCCATTATTGCAATACACGATCTAAATTTAGCCAGCCTGTATGCAACCGATGCTATTTTACTGCACAACAAAAAAGTGTTGCAAAGTGGGCTTATAAACACCGTATTAACAGAACAAAACTTACAACAAATGTACGCCATGAAACTGCACGTAAATCCTCATCCTTATAACGATGCACCCATGGTTTTTTCTCAACGTCAGGAGTTTTTATGAGAGAGCAAGCATTAAACGATTCACGCACCTTGGTTTACAAAACCAATGCGGGTGTCATGTCGACTATTTCGAATAATTTACGCGGCTACCCGTTTGGCTCAGTAACCCCCTATATGTGCGACGAACAAGGCCGTGTTTACTTTTTTATTAGCGATATAGCCCAGCACACTAAAAATCTAAAGCACGACTCACGTATAAGCCTTACCGTATTTGATGCCGCCGACAGTGGCGATCAAAACGAGCACGGCCGCGTAACGCTCGTAGGTGATGGCTCTGTTGTGCCAAGTGAGCAAGCACACACTTTACTTGATAACTATATTGCCCTATACCCCGAAGCTGCTAGCTATCGCAATGCGCACGACTTTCAATTATGGCAATTAGACGTAATTCGAGTGCGTTACATTGGTGGCTTTGGCAAAATATTTTGGCTTGAGCAAAACGAATGGCAGGATGAGGCAAAAAACTGGGATGAAAACCAGCAGCAAAGCATGATAAGCCACATGAACGACGACCATCAAGATGCTATGTCGCTCATATTAATGCAGCACTACAGCGTAGCTGATAACACCCCAATAATGAGCGGTTTATTACCCACTGGTTTTTATATACAAAGCCAAAAGCGTAATTACTTTATTAACTTTAATACCCAGTGCAACAGCCCGTTAGAGGTTCGTAAAACGCTGGTTGCGCTAACCAATCAAGCACGCAATAACTAAACTAAATACATGACGACATAGTTAACCTGAGCTCTGGTTAAGAAATTCACCAACTATGTCGTCATTTTATAAGCAAACTGTTTGATCGCCTCGTTTAGCTAAAGCTTTAAAAGCGGCTTGCTGATGCTGTGTTTGTACATAACGGGGTGGCAAAGGGTTAACTTGCAACTGATACCCTGTTTGGTTAGCTTGCACACTTGTAACCGGCGATATCCACACAACATTTAGCTCTGGCGCTAAACGCTTAATAACGCGCGCTATACCTTCGCCATTTTTCACATGAAAATCGCCCGCTATATGCATTACCTGCGCATCTTTATGATTATTTAAATAGTTAACGATAGACTCCCCCATGGTTTCATCCCAGGTAACTTGCGCAGCATAATAATTTTCGTTTTGACTTGGCGTGCCATGGTGCATTGAGGTCATAAAACGTTGTTTATAATCACTGGGGGATGTATCAATAGTGGCTGCAATATAGCTCTGCTGTGTTTCATCAAGTTTACTTAGGTAACTTATGCCTTGCCTGCCAATACAGGTGACTATATTTTTAGGGGCATTTGCAGCTATTACATCGCTATTGTTCGTTTTTGCCAGCTCTACCAGCGCACGGTAATCACTTTTGTAATTTGGCCACGCTTGGGTGTTATCAATTAAGTATTGCTCACCAATTTCACCTTTAACATACTGGTTTAAAATAGGCTGATCCGCGCGGCTAAATTGCTCAAGCGACAGCGCAGTGCGTTTATTACTTTTGCTTAATTGCTCAAATAACTCAGTCTGAAATAAATGCACGCCCGGATGTGTATGCAATTCACCCACTAAAACCACATCGGCATTTAATAACTTGGGCTCTAATAATACAGAGCTAACAGGCTTTGCTTGTGCATTATAAAGCGCAGTGTAATAAAGCGATGAGCTTTTATTAGGCACCATGGCTGTTGTGCTACAACCACTCAAACCCATAACTAACGCCAGAGTTAACATAGACTTTTTCATACACACCTTTAAAACCCTTTAATGCAAATAATTATCAATATCATATACTTGTAATACCTATTAAGCCAGCCAAACTGCTGCTTACTTACATAATCAAGGAAATGAGCGAAACGCGCATTTATATGCCTTAACTTTGCTTGTAAATATTAAATAGCTTTTGATAGCAATGCCTTAGGTAATTTGTTAAAACTGTATAAAGTAGAAAATGAGCGTGACAACCGCAGGAATATACGCAAAATTGTTGTGCTTTTAAGTTCTAGATTGAATTATAGGAGATCTAATTGAGTATTGAATTTTTAGAAACGGATTTCGATAAGGTTAGCTACCTTTTGAATTTGCTCACTGCAAGAGCAACTGGACTTGCATCTGACTCAGGTGAATTTGAAGCATTACGCTCTGAATTGCTGAGTAATTCTAATCTTGCACCAATGCTTCCTCAGTGGTTACGACAGCACCGTAATTTAGATTCATTTTGGGGGTTTATTCAGCCAAAATTTAGTAGTTACGCCGAAAGACGTACGTATTTATCTGGTGAGTTCACACCAATATTAGATCAATTGGAGTTCGGGGAACCAACTCAGGGAGTAATGCCAACTACTACAAATACACCAGTGCCTCCAGCTAAAGAAGTTCCTCGTAACAAACGGAAAGTGTTTATTGTTCATGGACATAACAACGAAGTAAAACAAGAAGTAAGTCGCTTTGTCGAGCAACTTGGTTTAGAAGCTATTATCCTGCATGAGCAAGCTAACGCAGGAATGACAATTATTGAAAAAATTGAACATTATTCAAATGATGCTGATTTTGCTCTTGTTTTATATACTCCATGTGATTTAGGGAGAGCTATAACAGAGCCAAACCCTCCAAAAAATAGAGCACGACAAAATGTAGTGTTTGAACATGGTTACCTTATTGCGAAGCTTGGTCGAGAAAATGTCTGCCCTTTAGTTAAAGGGGCTCTTGAAACTCCAAATGATATAAGTGGTGTTTTATATGTCACTATTGATGATCCTGGTGCATGGAAAAACCAAGTAGCAAAAGAGTTAGTTCAATGTGGCTACACTTTAAAATCATTTTTCTAATAAGTATCAAAGACTAACGCTTACACAGGCGCTAGTCACTGGAGAAGGTTTAATAGATGGAACCAAATTATTCAGAATATTCTATTACTGAATTGCAAGAAGCTATCACGTCTATTGATAGGGCTTTGTACCCTGAACGCTTTGAGCTATTAAAAGCCGAACTATTAAATAGAGACGAGGAAGAGCATAATGCTTCTCAATTAGTAAGTCTTTCATCAAAGGACTTACTTATTAAGCTCAGCAATGCATTTTTTGTAATTCCGTTGATGATCTATGTAGGAGTAGATGCACTTAATAGCGGTGAAATACTCCTTAAAGGAGCAGCTATATCAAAAAATGAAAACTTTATATTATTTACATTAAGCGTAATGTTTTGTTTTTTAATCTCAGCGGTACTGACATGTAGCCTGTTTGTGGATAAGAGCAAAAGCTCCTGACAAATACATTATGTCGTTCATAAATTCACTAGGACACAGTTCGATTGGTAGTGTTTTTCTCGAGGTTGATAATATTTTCAACTCAGGGCAAAACATGCTGCACAAGCTAAGCAAAAACAAGTTATAGAGAATAAGAAGACGGTGAAGTGTATTTAAAAACTCTATAACTGAAACAAAAAGGCCGCAGTAATAAATACTGCGGTCTTTGTTTTTAGCTAAGTGCTATTTAGTAAGCGCCTGCGCTGTAAATAAGCTCGTAGCTGTGGCTGTAAATCTCAAGGATGTTACCAAACGGGTCTTCCATGTAGATCATGCGGTACGGCTTTTCACCCGGGTAGTAATAACGAGGGGCTTCCATACGTTTTTTACCGCCAGCTTCTACAATACGCTCAGCTAAACCTTCTACATCAGGGTCTTGAACACAAAAATGAAAGATGCCTGTTTTCCAGTATTCAAAATTGTCTTTTGGGTTTTCTTGGTTTTTAAATTCGAATATTTCGACACCAATACGATCCCCTGTAGATAGGTGTGCTATTTTGAATTTTTCCCACTTTTCGCCAAATACTTCTGTGCACATTTCGCCAATTGGGCTTTTGTCTTCGGTAATTAAAGTGGGTTCCATTATGGTGTACCAACCCATAACCTTAGTGTAAAACTCGACTGCTTTTTCAACGTCGGGAACCGAAATACCAATGTGCGAAAAACTACGTGGATATGTATGACTCATAATGCTTCCTCTTTAACTTGTGACTTATCTTGTGACTAGTTGATGGAGTTAGTTTACGAATCGACCAACATTAAGTAAAATTATCATTAATCATCATTTTGAGTACGTTTTGTAATGATAAATCCAACATGGTTAAATACGTTTTGTACTTTGGTTGAGGTAAATCATTTTACCCAAACCGCTGAGCGCCTTTATATGACCCAATCTGGTGTAAGTCAGCACATTAAAAAGCTAGAGCAACAAGTTAACTGCGCTTTGCTTGAGCGCCATGGTAAGCAGTTTTCGCTCACCCCTCAGGGTCAAAACTTATATCAGCAGGGCAGCCTGCTTCTTAAAGATTGGCAGTTTTTAGAACAACAATTAAAAGATGATTCGCCGTACAGCGGAGCGGTAAAGATTCAATCACCGGGCAGTTGTGGTTTAAAGTTTTATAATCAATTATTAGCACTGCAATCTGAGCATAAAGAGCTGATTATTGATTACCGCTTTGCGCCCAATGTAAGTGTTGAACAAGCTGTAGCAAACCACAGTGCCGACATCGGGTTTTTAACTCAAGCTCCAACATTTAGCGAACTAACCAGCCATAAAATAAGCCAAGAGCCACTACTACTTGTAACGCCTGCAGGTATAAACATGCCTAATTGGCAAACCCTGTGTGAGCTAGGGTTTATTGCTCATCCCGATGCAAGCCATCATGCGCAGCTACTACTAAGCGAAAACTACAGTGAGTTTGAGCATATTGACCAAATAAGACGTACGGGATTTTCTAACCAAATTAGTTTGATACTAGAACCTGTAAGCTTAGGGCTGGGTTTTACGGTATTACCTGCTCATGCTGTTGGCGCATTCAATAAGCCCGCGCTTATTAAAACGCATCATTTAGAATGTCCGGTTAGTGAATCTATTTATGTGTGCCATCATCGAAATAGGCCGTTGGCAAAACGTATGAATACAGTGATTGAGCTAATAAAGGCGGGAGTAAATAGTTAAAACGTAAACCCCCTTTACACCCACGGCACTTAATACCATAAGCAAAAGGGGGAATAGAAAATTAGTTAACGCTTTCTAATTTTGCTTTTAAATCGAGTAAATCGGTTGCAATAGTATTTGGCTGTATTTCCCACGGATCGAAGATTGAGTCTTTAGATCGTTGAATCCACGCCGCGCGCATGCCGTGCGATATGGCACCGGTTACATCAAACGGGTTACTTGATACAAGCCACGTGTTTGCGCCTGTTGAATTGGTTTCGCGTAAGAAGTGGCTATAAACCCCTGGGTTTGGTTTAAAGGTTTTAACGTCGTCGGCACTTACTACCCCTTCAAAAAGCTCACTAATGCCAGCGGTTTCTAATAAGGTATGAACTGCGTCGGCAGCTCCGTTTGAAAATGCAAACAAACGGTAATCCTTCGCTTTTAATTGCTCAAGGCCTGCTTTTACATCATCGAACGCAGGAAGCGTTTTATAAAGCTCTAGCAGTTGCCCCTTTTGATCTTCACTTAGCTCGGTTTTGTGCGCTAAGCAGGCGTAATCGAGTGCGTGTTTTGTACATAGCGAAAAGGGAATATAATTTTGCATTAATCCACGTCTAAATGAATACTCTAATTGCTTTTCGCGCCATGTATTTGAAAATGCTTGGGCGTTATCGCCAATCATGTCGTCGAGTAAGGACAGCACGCCCTGAGTGTTTATTAGCGTACCGTATACGTCAAATGCAAGTGTAGTTGCCATGTTTGCTCCGCAATAAAATAAATTAAGTTGGTTTTAGAGTACTTGCTTACAGCTTAACTTAATTTGAACGAACGCTCAAATTAATAAAACTTATAAGCATCGAGTGCTAAAATATCCATTTCTATATCTTCATGTATTTTTTCAACTTTACCGTCACTACTTCCAAGCGCTGCAAAAAGAGGTAAAAAGTGCTCCTGGGTAGGGTGATTAAATAAAGCATGGGGTGCTTCATTTAAATAGTTAAGTAACGCTTGGGTGTTTTGCGCTATTAATTTTTGCTCAACCCAATGAGTAAACTCATTAACCATTTGAACACGATTAGGTGTAGCAGGGCTTTTAAATATTTCACGTAGATTGTGACTAATACCGCCGGAGCCAATAATTAATACGTTATCGCTGCGCAGTGGTGCAAGTAACTGTCCGTATTTATACATCGCCTGAGCGCCTAAACGCGTGTTAATAGACACCTGAACAATGGGAATATTAGCTGTTGGGTACATTAAGCGCAGCGGGATCCACACACCATGATCCCACCCTTGATCTGCACTTTTCACCGTTTTAATCCCCGCTTTGTAAAAGTACTCACTAATAGTATTAGCAAGCTTAGGGTCTCCTGGTGCTGGGTATTGAATTTCATACAGGGGCTTGGGGAAGTTATAAAAGTCGTGAATAGTATGCGGCGCATCTCCGGATGTAATAACTATATCGTGCTCTTCATCAAAGTGGGCAGAAAACACCACAATAGCACGAGGCTTACTAAGCGTTTGACCTAATGATGCAAAAAAATCTGACGTAGCCGATTGCTGAACAGCCATCATTGGCGAGCCGTGAGATATAAATAAAGCAGGCTGAGTCATACTAAAACCTTAAACAAGTAGATGCGTTATAAACACTATATAAGTTTCTATTTTGACGATAAATATGATACTTATTTATACATTATCAACAAAGCATTGTTAAAAAATGGATAAGCTCACCACCATGAAGACCTTTTTAGCCGTTGTGCAAGAAGGCTCGTTTTCAAAAGCGGCCGATAAACTCGATATTTCGCCGCAGTTAGTCAGCAAATATATTTCTGCATTGGAAGATAATCTACGCACGCGTTTATTACATCGTACAACGCGAAAAGTAAGTGTTACAGAGGCTGGAAATCAGTATTATCAGCGTTGTCAGCAGGTGGTTATTGATATTGAAGACATGGAAAACTCACTAAACAACTTAAGCGAAAATGTATCGGGTGTGCTTAGTATTAGTGCGCCTATGTCGTTTGGTACTAAGCATTTAGCAGGTTTGTTGGTTGATTTTCAAAAGCAGTATCCAAATTTAAAGTTAGATTTACGGCTCACCGACCAATATGTAGATATAGTAGAGCAGGGTATTGATATTGCTCTGCGCATTGGCGTATTAAAAAATTCAACGTTGATAGCTAAAAAAATTGCACCTATAAACCTAGCGGTGTTTGCGTCACCCGATTATTTAAAACGCCATGGCACGCCACAAACACTGCTAGATTTACAATCACATAATTATTTACGCTATTCCCACAGCGAGCCCACAAAACGATTATTTGGGGTTAATGAGTTAAAAAGCGAGCTAAAGCTTGAAAGTAACTTTGTGGCTAACAATGGTGATTTGCTACTAAATACAGCCATTGCTGGAGGTGGTATTGCTATGCAGCCCACATTTATTGCTGGCGAAGCGCTGGCTCAAGGCAAAGTAGTGCGCATTTTAAAAGACTATGAACCCGAGCCAATGGGGCTTTACATGGTGTATGCAAACAGACAGTTTTTACCCAGTAAAGTACGTGCGTTTGTTGATTTTGCAAGTGGCTATTATGGCGATACACCTTACTGGGATTTAGCGTAATAAAAAGTAAACCGCCTAACAGGCATTATATAAAAAGCTAAATTTTTAAAAAATTCCGTAGTAAATTTCTTAGTACTTTAAACACCTCTTGATTACTGTGTTGCTGATGCTGTAATACATCAACATTAGCCAACCAACCCATTTCTTCAAACTCAAGAGGAAGTTTAACCAGCTCACCACTTTGTACTGCATCTACAGCTACATGGTTTGGTAATAAGCACCACCCGTTACCTTGTATTGCTAGCTCGAGTAATACAAAGTAATTATCGGCATACCAAATCTCTGGGCTAATTTTTAGCTGAAAGCTACTTGTTTGCGTATTGCGCGAACGAAGAAGAAGTTGTCGATGTAGCCGAAGGCCATCCATATTTTCACATCTGATCCCCGCTAAAGGGTGCGATTTAGCAACATATAAATCAAATTTTACTGATCCAATACATTCATAGTCTAAGTAACTCGGTATATTTAATTCACTAAAAATAATACCCGTTATAGGCTTTTCGCTGTTTAGCATGTCAATTATGTCATGGCTGGATGCACTTAAAAACTCAAGCGATACGTAAGGATACTTACTTTGCAGCTTGCTAATAATACTCGCGATAGTTTTAAACGGGATCCCTTCGTCAAGTGCGATAGTGATTTCGGTTGGTGTTTTTTCGTTTAGTGCTAATGCAGAGTTTGTTAATCGCTGGTGTTGATTGAGCACGGCCTTAGCCTGGGGTAGTAACTGTTTACCGGCTTCGGTTAATTGTGGATAGCGCCCTGTGCGCTCAAATAATGTCGCATTACAGTCTATTTCTAAATTAATAATATGCTGGCTTATTACCGACTGCGCTTTACTTAAACCGCGCGCAGCAGCTGAAAACGATCCAGCTTCAACGGTAGCCACAAATGCTTGAAGCTGTTCAATACTAAACATATCGCTTTTCCCGATACTAAGTAACTAACACATATCTGTATAATGAATGAAAATACAGCCATCGTCATCAACTTAAGAAGTTATTTATATATGAACACAGCAGAACGTATTTTTCAGGCACTAATATTTGAGATGATAGCATTATCTTTTGTTGTACCTGCATCATCTTATTTTGGTGGGTTTGCAACAGGAAAAATGGCAATAGTAGGTATTGGTTTATCAATCTTCGCCATGCTTTGGAATTACATTTACAACATAGTGTTTGATAAAATAGTTGGGCATAACCGAATCGAGCGAGGTTTAGTAACCCGCATTACGCATGCATGTGGCTTTGAGCTGGGTATGGTGGTTATAACGCTGCCAATACTTGCTTGGTATTTAAATATTACATGGCTAGCCGCTACAGCATTAGAAGCTGGCTTTTTAGTGTTTATACTCATATACACGTATATTTTTAATGTGTTGTACGATAAGTACCAACCTTACAAAAAATGGGTTAATAAATCGCAATGTGCTTGATATTTTTAAGTTTATAAAAGCAAAGTTGTGGGGTATTGAGATCGTTTTGGCAAAAGCGCAATGGCAATAAATAACGGTAAACGTGGTTTTTAATTAAACCAATTAGCACTGCTCAATTGACTAAGTAGTGCTAATTTACTATTTGTACAATTTACCGGCTAACTGTAATGGGGGTTTACAGTAACTTTTTACTTTATATATTTAGCTCTTTCAAAATGTTCCACACGCTCTCAGCACTAGGATGAAGTGCAGCATGTAGAGCTTGCTCACGCGAGAAACCGAGCTTTTGACACCTAATAACTAATTTTAAAAGCTAAGTTTAAAAACTTCGTTTTTAAACGCCAGCAAGCTGCGCTTATATAAATGCCCAACAATCGATATACTTACTACTAAGCGCTGCTTAAAAATCAACCACACTGACTATAACTAGGTGTGCCAAGCAAATGGCACACCTATTTTGTTATGCAGGTATGGGGGCGTTTTCTGCAATAAGCTGTTTAGATTTCAATTCACTCCAAAATTCGCTTGGTATGGTAACTTTCATTGAGGCTACATTAGCTTTAATTTGATCTGCCGTGCGTGCGCCAGGAATAATTGAGGATACCGTTGAAGGCGCCTCTGCGAATTGCAGTGCAGCTGTTTTAATATCAATCCCATGTTTAGATGCAATGTCGCTTATTGCATTAAATTTCTGCTGCATAGGCCCAGGAATTTTAGGTGAATAATTAAAGCGATTACGCCCGGCTAAAAAACCACCATTGAGCGGAGCACCAATGACTGCTGAAACACCTCGTTTATCAAGCATAGGAAAGGTTTTATCAAGTGCCTGCTTATGATCTAAAATTGAATATTGCAGCGCTAGTAAGCAAATATCAGGGTCTGACATATCAAGCGCTTTATAAATAGCATGAGGTGTATTTACTCCAAAACCCCAGCCTTTAATTATTCCTTCATCACGCATTTTAGTTAACTCAGGAATAGCCCCTTTTGCTGCCTGATCAAAATACTTAAGCCAATCATCTCCCATATCACTATTTTGCGGTGATAAATCGTGAATATAAACAATATCAAGTGAGGCAACACCAATACGATGCAACGTGTCTTCTATTGAACGGCGCGTACCTGATGCAGAGTAATCATATTTATAATGAAAAGGTGAGTGATCAGCCCAATGCCAACTATTTTCTAGAGGCTCTGCTGAAGGGGTAAGAAGGCGACCTACTTTTGAGGATAAAACATAATCTTCACGCTTTTTGTTTCGAAGTAAATCACCGAAGCGCCTTTCACTTAAACTCAAGCCGTAAAAAGGTGACGTATCAAAATGACGAATACCAGAATCCCATGCTGCATTTAGCATTGTTAAAATTTCTGCATCGCTTGATATAGTATTAAAGCCATTCCCAGCGGCAAGACCGCCTAAGCCCATTCTTGATTCAGGCCGGTAATGCTTAGCGTTAGTAACATCGTTTGTGGGCAGAGCAGCGCTTTTATCTATTGCTCCTTTAGTTTGCATAACACTGCCGTTAGACATTTTTACTTTTAATTGTTCAGCCAAAGCTGAAGCACTAAAAATAGAGCCTAAACTTAAAGCAGCGCCTGCTTTAATAAAATTTCTGCGAGATACCATGTAACTATTCTCCTTGAGTAAGGTTAAATATCTACGCTATAAACTAGTATAAATACCAACCAAACTCAAGCGGGAGAAAAACAATAAATATCAATACTTTCAATAAGATGACTAAATTAACAAACGCTGAACGCGCACTTTAATTAACATTTTAGAATGATTATTTTCTTTACTCGTACAGTACTTTAATATGCACAAAATAGTGCACTATAATAGCTTGATAAAAAAGCAAACTTCCAAATTGGTGCACGCCTTAATACTCATTTACACAACATAAAAATGGTTACATTTATTCAAGTGTAAAAATTAGTAAACAAAACCGGAATACATAAAAAGAGTGAATACCAAAGCTTAGTTAATCTCTCTAGCAAAGCGATTGCGGTAACGCTTAGTTAATTTAACCGAGCGTAGCTGGTTGCTAATTAAAGTAAATATTGGTGAAGCGTTTGTTTTTACAGGTTTGCCTTGGCCTAAACGGCGTATTTGCCTTTTTACCAGTGCCATAGTGGCAAGCCCTGCAAGGGTTTTATCTTGCCAAGTAACACTGGGTAATACGGCTAGTTGCAGTGGCTCATTTTGCCATTTGTTTGGTAAATTTGGTTGGTATGCAAGCGCAGTGGCAATACCCACGAGGGCCACTCCACTTTCAATCACGTTGTTGGCAATAGATAAGCGACTAATGCCGCCGGTGGTCATTATTGGGATTGATGAGCGGTGGCTAATCGCTTTAGCAAACTCTAAAAAGTATGCTTCGCGGGCAAGTGTGCGTTCGTCACCTGTTTTACCTTGCATGGCAGGGGCTTCGTAGCTACCACCCGATAACTCCACAAAATCAACATTGAGTTCATTCAATAAATCCACTACAACTTGCGCGTCACTGGGTTCAAACCCACCTCGCTGAAAATCAGCAGAGTTTAACTTTACCGAAACCGAAAGGGTGGGGGAGCAAGCTGCTTTAATACTGCGGGTTATTTCGAGAAGTAAACGGGCTCTATTTTGTAAACTTCCCCCCCATTTATCGTCGCGCTTATTGGTAAGTGGCGATAAAAACTGGGCAAGTAAATAGCCATGCGCTGCATGTATTTGTACGCCATTAAAACCTGCTTTTTCAGCTTGTAGTGCAGTTTGCGTAAAGCGGGTAATAACATCGTCAATGTCGGTTTGCGTCATTGCCTTTGGTACGCCAAATAAGTGCGAGTGCTCACCCATATTAAGTGCAACACTTGACGCTGATATAGCCTTTCCACCCATTTTTTTAAATACTTGCCTACCAGGGTGATTAATTTGCATCACCACTTTGCAATTATTTTGCTTTGATAAACGAGCAAGCTCTGCAAAGGCAGTAATATCGGTACTTTGCTCAAGCACTAGGCCACCTGGGCCTGTCATCGCTAAATGATCAACCATTACATTGCCAGTAATAATTAGCCCTGTACCGCCTTTAGCCCATGCGCTATAAACATTTTTAAGTGCTTGGGAGGGCGTTTGGTCCTCTTGTGCTAGGTTTTCTTCCATAGCGGCTTTGGCAATACGATTTTTTAATACTAAACCACTTGGCAAGGTAAAGGAGGTAAACACAGGGTTGCGCATAATTATTGGCTAATTAAATTGACATTAAAACAACTATAACCTTAAAGTTAGCTTGAAGGTCAACCTACTAAGTTTATGTAAAGTGGAGTTATTATTAGTTATGAAAATAGGCGAACTTGCAAAACTTACCAACATACCTGCCAGCACTATTCGTTTTTACGAAAGCAAAGGGTTATTAGCACCAACCACTCGCAGTGCTAATGGTTATAGGCTTTACACCCAACAAAACTTAGAAAAACTGCAATTAATTAAATTTTCACAAAGCTTGGGGTTTTCACTCAACGAAATACCTTTATTACGTAACGAAAACGGCGAGCTAAACCACACAGTAATAATCGAACGTTTAGAAAAAAAACAAAAAGAAGCTGACATTTTGATTGAGCAAATGCAGAAAAAGTCACAGCGTATTGGCAGTTTAACTGCGTTACTAAACTCTTATTGGGATAAAGGCGAATGCCTGCCAGAAAGTAAATTAAATGAATTACTAGAAGTGATGGATTACAAATAAACTAATACAGCTTATTCAGGGCCTGTTTATCTTTTGAGGTTAAATTTGCAGCAGTATGTTTGGTATTTAGGCAAGGCAGAGTCTATGTAGTGTGGTTATTCCCCATAAACAGACGATAACGTAGTATAAATGCCAAACATGTGCTGCCCTAAGGGTTCTGCCTAGGGGCAATTTACTCTTTGTAGCTCGGTTTTTACTTATTATTACATGGATGTAAGCCATTAGAATAACGCAGGAGCAGTTATCGAGCCCACTAAATTACAAACCTCGCGCCGCGATTAAATAGCCCCTAGATTGAACAAATTTTATCCTGAGAGGTCAACAAGCCCCAGTAAGCTGTATTTTATTTATGTTACTTAAGCTTTTTAATGCCAATTAACACACAGATGGCACCGCCAATAATACCCGCCCATGCTTCTATTGGTGTATCACCACTAAATGCGCGGCTTAACTGCGAAGCCGCCGCATCATAAACGTCATATCCCCACATAATTAAAGCGATACCTATAATCTTATTATTCATAAACACCTCTGGTTTCTAACGTACATTATTTAACATACTTAATTGAAAACACTTAATAAATCTAATCAAGCTCTAGCTGCGCACGTTCAACGCTCTCACTAGGTAACTCTTTTTGTACCGATACACCAAGCTCTTTAAACTCTGATGCTTGTTTAATTAAATTACCTTTACCGCGGTATAATTGCGAGAACGCTTTGTCGTAACTTTCTTTCGCTTTATCAAGCTGCTTACCTACGCCTTCCATACTTAATAAAAAACCATTGAGCTTGTTATAAAAACGCTCAGCCCGATTTGCCAGCTCTTTTGAGTATTTGGTTTGCTCTTCAAAACGCCAAAGCTGTTTAACAATATTTAAACTAGTAAGCAGGGTAGTAGGTGTAGCTACCAGTATATTTTTTTCGATTGCTTGTTGGTAAATATCACTTTGATATTTAAGTGCTTCTACAAAAGCTGATTCTATTGGTACAAACATAACCACAACTTCAGGCGAATTAAGCCCTGGTAAACGGTCGTACGATTTACTCGCAAGCTCATTAATACGTGCTGTAACGGCGTTTACATGCTCTTTAATTGCTTGATTAGCATCTAGCTCATTTTCAGCGTTCACATAGCGTGTATAAGCATTTAATGATGTTTTAGCATCAATGACTAAGTGGCGGCCTTGTGGTAAGTAAACAACTACATCAGGGCGTAAGCGGCCATCTTCAGTGTTAAACGACACTTCGCGCTTATAATCAACGCCAGCACGTAAGCCAGCGCTATCTAAGACGTTTTCGAGCATGAGTTCGCCCCAATTACCTTGGGTTTTCTTTTGCCCTTGTAACGCGTTGCTGAGCTTGTCGGCTTGATCTGTTATAGCTTGGCTTTTAGCTTGCAAATGCAATAGCTCGGTTTTAAGCGCGGTTCGTTGTTTTATGTCTTCAACATGTATTGATTCCATTTTTTCTCTAAAGCCTTTTAGCTCGCCTTGAACCGGTTTTAATAATTGTTCAATGCTTTCTTGATTTAAGGTTTTAAAGCTTTGTGATTTTTCTTCTAGAATCTTATTGGCTAGGTTTTCAAATTCTTTTTTGAGCATATTTTTACTTTGCTCAATTTGCGCGAGTTGCTCGGTAAAGCTTTGTTGTTTTTGCTCGAGGGTGGTGCGCATATTATTATATTCAACATCGCGTTGATTATATTGCTCACGAAGCGCTGCAAGCTCGCCTTCGGCTTTACGCCAAAAGTGATTGTATTGAATGCTTTGTTTTTCTTGTTCGCTAAAACGCGTTTTAAAATGCTGGGCTTCATCGCGCTGTTCTTGGTGAGTATGTTCTAGCAGTTCGTGATCTTCTTGCAAGGCACTATATTGCAGCTCTTTATTATCAAATTGATTTTGTAATAGGGAAAGCTGTTGCTGCTGTTCGCTTATTTGTAGATGTAGCTTTTTGCGAAGCTGTGTTGATACAACGCCGTAAAATACAACGCCTAACGCAACACCAGCACCGGCGCTTAGCCAATCAATATTAGTGAGTACTTGAGTGAGCATAAAATAAACTTATAAAATTTAGAGACATGCCATCATAACCAATAACAAGCAATAGAAGTAGGGGAGCAAAGAAATTACAGACATAAAAAAACCAGCTCAAAATAAGCTGGTCAAGTATTACTAAATTAAGTAATCAAAGGGAAAATCAACATGTGCCCGAGTAAGCTGCAACTTAAATACATAATCACCAAAATAACTAATATTACTGGGTGAGGCTATATAACAACAGGCATTAGAGTAGACCGGAAAACAAAATAATTAATTCAAATTAATTTACGAAAGATCATTTATTTTTATTCGGGTTGATTTAAACAAATCAAATTATAGGCATAAAAAAAGCCAGTTCAAAATGAACTGGCTTAATCATTACTAAAATTAGTAATCAAATAGGGGGAAATCAACATAAAACCTGTATTAACTGCAATTAATCAACAAGCATAATAGTAGACGCCGCTCTTTGAATTAAGTTCATAAAAAGATCAAAACTTTTAAAATAAAAATTGAATGCTAAATTTTGGACATAAAAAAAGCCAACTCAAAATGGGCTGGCTCAATCATTACTAAAATTAGTAACTAAATGGGGGGAATCAACATGAAAACTTGTATTAACTGCAATTAATCAACAAGCATAATAATAGACGCCACTTTTTTAATTAAGTTCATAAAAAAATAAAAACTTTTAAAATAAGTACTGCACACTAAATTTTGGACATAAAAAAAGCCAACTCAAAATGGGCTGGCTCAATCATTACTAAAATTAGTAACTAAATGGGGGGAATCAACATGAAAACTTGTATTAACTGCAATTAATCAACAAGCATAATAGTAGACGTCCGTTTTTTAATTAAGTTCATAAAAAAGTAAAAACTTTTAAAATAAGTGCCGAACGCTAAATTTTAGGCATAAAAAAAGCCAACTCAAAATGGGCTGGCTTAATCATTACTAAAATTAGTAACTAAATGGGGAATCAACATGATGCTTGTGCTAACTGCAATTAACCAACAAGCATAATAGTAGACGTCCGCTTTTTAATTAAGTTCATAAAAAGATCAAAACTTTTTAAATCAATTTAGTTTTTAATTAGCGATAACATTTGTTGTTCATCAAACTTTGTAAAGCTCATTGATTTATCAGTAAATAACGCATCTACAAGGGCTTGTTTGTCTTGTTGCATTTTAAATACTTTTTGCTCTATTGAATTACTCATTATGAGCTTATACACAAATACAGGGTTAGTTTGGCCAATACGGTAAGCTCTATCAGTCGCTTGTTTTTCTACAGCAGGGTTCCACCATGGATCAAAGTGAATAACTGTATCGGCTTGTGTAAGGTTAAGGCCTGTACCGCCAGCTTTTAAGCTAATTAAAAACACTGATGTTTTACCACTGGTAAACTCGTCGATTACTTTATCTCGGTGGCGCGTTTGGCCCGTAAGCATACTAAAGTTAATGTTTATTTCTTCGAGGCGTTGGGCTATTAAATCAAGTGCCGATGTGAACTGACTAAATATAATAATTTTACGACCGAGACTTAACATAAGCGGTAAGTGTGTTGTTAACCATTCAAGCTTAGCAGAGCCTGCTTGAGTGTCTGGATCTATTAATTTAGGGTGGCAACAAATTTGCCTTAACTTTAAAAGTGCCTCTAAAAATGCAAGTTTACTTTTTTGTGCGCCTTGTTCGGCAAATAAGTCTATTAGCTTCTCTTCTAATGAACGTGTAATACCTTGATACATTTCTTTTTGCTTAGGCTCAAACTCAAACTCTTTAGTTAGCTCTGTTTTTTCAGGCAGCTCTTGCGCTACTTGTGCTTTAGTGCGGCGCATTATAAAAGGCATAATTAACGCTTTTAACTGCTCAGCTCTCTCCATATCAGCTTCACGCTCAATAGGCGTTTGAAAGTGCTGCTTAAAGTGGGCTTGAGACCCAAGTAACGATGGCATAGCAAAATCGAGTAACGATTTAAGCTCAAGTAAATTATTCTCGATTGGAGTACCACTTAAACAAAGTTTAAAGTCGGCATTTAAGCGTTTAACTAATCGCGAAACCTGTGCGGTATCGTTTTTAATGTATTGTGCTTCGTCGAGGATTATATTTTCAAAATATAATGGCGAATAATATGCAATATCACGCTTTAAAAGTGGATATGTAGTAAGTATACACTGCGCTTGCGCTAAGTGCTGTAAAGGATCGTTACGATTTGAACCAAAAATAGTGGTGACTTTTAAGCTTTTAGCAAACTTAATAATTTCGTTTTTCCAGTTACTCACCAAACTAGTTGGACACACTATAAGTGTAGGGCCCGCTTGCGGGCGGTTAAATGTACTGGCTAAAAATGCAATAACTTGCAAGGTTTTACCCAGGCCCATGTCATCAGCTAAAATACCACCTAATTGGTGACGTTTTAAAAAGCTAAGCCAGTCAACACCTTGCTGTTGGTACTCACGAAGTGTTACTGAGTCATTTAAGCCATGTAATGAAACCTTAGTAATTGCTTTATCGGGACTATTTAGCTCTTGTAAGTATAGCTCTAATGAGTCGTCGTGAAGCTCTACGTTTATAGCAGTGTGCTTTACTAATTCAGGTAAATACGAAAGCGGAATATTAAATTCGTCTCGTGTTTTTACAAATTCAAAACGCTCTTTAAATTCATTTAATAAGTTAATTGCTGACTTATTGATAACCCCAAATTCACGACCAAGCGGATAGTAGTAAAATAGTTCACTTTGGCGATTTAATGACTGATATAGCGGGTCAGTATTAGTAAACAACAGCGATGCCTTAGCATCACATAGCAATACTTTGCAGTGCATTTGATGCCCTGCTGCGCGGTGTACATGTAAACTAACTTCACACTGCGGATTAGGACTCGTTACTTTACTTACACTTACTTGCCAACCGCGTTGCTTAAAGCCAGGGAATACTTCGTATATTAGCCAATGCAAATGGATTGAAGACTGCTTTGTAAATACCAGTTCACTTTGTAAACCCCCTTTACAAAATTCAAATCCTAAGTTAATTAGCTCGTTAGTTACAGTATTTTCAAATGCACTATTAATCGTACTTGCAGGTGCAGCACCTGCTAAATAGTTTTTATTTTTATACTTAAATAACAACGAAAGAGATAAACCTTGATCGCCCATAGTTACTTTTAAAACAGCATTACTAGAGATTTTAGGCAATGTTGGCTGTAAATTAGTAGGGTGGGGTATTACACCTGCACCAAAGTTATCGGCAAGCTGCTTGTATATTCTATCAAAATTAGCGTCATGCAAAGCAGGCATAGTTTGTAAATGTGCTATTTCGTCTGCACTCAATGGGGTGCGAAGACGGCCCGCTTTTAAATGATCTAAATCGAGGTAAGTAGGTGGTGTTGTTTTTAATAAAGCCCAGTTTTGTGTTTGCTCAAGCTTAATAACTAATTGTGAGAGATCTTTATCTTGCTCCCAACTAAAACTTAATGCTTGGCCAGATTGCGCTTTAATTGGTACTCGAGAACGCTGGAAAAACAGGCGTTCTGTAGCTATCAACTGTTGTAAGGCACTAAAACCCCACTGGCCTTTTAGCTCAATACTCCCAACTGCATTTTGTGAGCGTATCCAACTAAATAATCTAAAATCACTTTCGAGTAAGTCACTCGGCGTTACAAAACTATTTAACTGCTGCTCGGTCAGGTTTCGACCTAGCGTGTAATTCTTTTTAGTCTCAACATTCGCTATTTTAGGTGTTAAGAATACTTTGTTATTTTCAATATCTAATACAAATAATAATACTTGCGATGGCGTATTTTGATCACCACTTTTAAGTGCGCTTAATTCGCTAAACCAGTCATTAATAAAGTAATCTTCGCCATATTCACCAGAGTGCTCTATTTTGAGCTTAAATAAAATAGCAGCTAAGTGTCGGCATTTAGTTTTTGCATTACACGTACAATGCGTATCAACAGAATAACCAGTTGGTACTTTACTGATCTCAATACGTTGATTAAACGATGATCCATTATCCACTTGTACAGTAGAGTCGACTACAGAAAAATTAGGGGTGTGTTCTAGCCAAGTAATTTGACCTTTCTTGTAATATTCTTTGCCTTTATCTAAAACATTTTCACGGAAAAGTTTTTTAATAAAGCGTTCAGACAGAGGAAACTGGGTAGCCTGCTCATTTTTAATTTCTTCAAAAATAGCCATTAAATCATTTTTTGATAAGTTAGCAGACATGTCACTCTAAGCATTAAATTTTAAAAATAATCCTGCCAGTATATGCCTTATGTGCTCTGAGCTAAAGCACTATTAACAAGATATAAACTGGTTGGAGCTGATAACTTAGTAAAAAATCGGTTTGTAAGTAAAAATAAGCATCCAATTTTACAAAATAATATTTAAAACAACTGCAATGGTAGAAGTTACATATAGTTAGAAACATAAAAGTAAGCATTACAGATCACGATTTTACTAACAATAATAATAAATGAAGGAATGTAGCTAAAAAGAGGAGATTAGTTAGTAAAAAAGTGATCTTGAAGAAGGAATATGATTATTTGAAGAGGAAATAGGCTAGTAAAGATCAGATTTTTACTAACAAAACAATCTGCCAGATCACTATTTAACTAAGTAAATATGCCTGACAGATCATTATTTAACTAACTAATTAAAGGCACTTAATAACTTAGTTAATTGCTCTAAGCGCTTGTCTGTCATTACTTTATTATCAATTTTGATAGAGACATCACCGCTTTTTAAATTGCGTTGTACCGATATGAAGTTATTTTCTAGTACAGCTTCGCGCTTAACAGCTACTTGTGGCTCTGAAGTTAGGCATTTAGTGATCGCCATTGCACGCTTGTCGTCGCTTGTAATCGCATTTAACTCTTCATCACTAGCAAGGGCACTAACAAGTTGATTAAACGCCTCTTCGTCTCGCTCCTTTGCGCTAACAAGCTTTTTAGCGACTTCGCGACCTACGTGATTAGCAGTCGGGTAAAGTGCAATGACATCAGCAGGAATTTGCTCATAAGCTTTAATTGCATCTGCAATTGCAGTATGCGATACACCTTCTATCGCGGCAATCTCTCTATAAGATCCTTTTTTACCTTGCTCAATAAGTTCATTTTTAGTTTGTTGGTATGCTTGGCCAAGCTCCCATAAACTCGGAGCAATGTATTGATCTGAAGATACCGCTAAAATTTTTGCATCTTGATCAGTAAAATCGCTTGAACTAAGTACTAAATAATCTGCGTTACCTAAAATACAGGCCATACGACGACGTGAACCTGCCAGAACCAAACTTTTGTCACCTTGATCCCAAAGTAGGGCAGGATGTTGATTTCGGCCATCCTCACGAATTGCAGGAAGAATGTCTGATACTGACTTTTCGTTTAGAAGTGCTTGTACACGACGATTTTTGCCATATACACCAGTGGTAGATTCAATATCAGCATGTGCGATCACTTTACAAACAAGCGTAATTTGACGAGCAGGGTCACTCGGTGCAGGCATTCTAATTACATCGCCAGCATTCGCTTGTTCTAGTAATGCATCAAGACTACTGCTGCCTACAGCAGTTGCAAATGGATCTAAGCGGGTGTCATTTTTACGTTTTTTAGCCATTTTTATTTAACATCCTTACTTAGGGGTATTGAGTGTTGATTGAGTTGACTGCCAATTTGAACGAATAAGCATTTCTAGCTCATCGACCACATCTTTAATATTTTCTTGAGCGCGCATTAATGACTCACGACTTGCTAAGCTGTCTGATGCTTTTTGATCAAAAATAGTGTTGAAAGACGATGAACTAGCGGTAATCGCGGAGCTGTGATTGATTGGGTAGCTCATTACTTGGCGACCAAATGCACTACGAACATCTTTAACGATATCGCGCTGTGAGTGATTACCTTTCACATAGTTGGTCACTAAAAATTGCATAAAGTCCCAGCCCTCATGGCCAAGTGCTGCAACTGTATGGTAAATCTCACCTAGTCGTTTTAAATATTTGTTATTAGCATCAAAATCTACAGCTTCCGGATGAACAGGAATAAGCATCGCAGTAGAGGCCATTAATGCATTATAAAACATAAAGTTAAGGGTAGGTGCTGTATCAATTAAAATAATATCAAACTCGTCTTTAACCGGATCAATTACTTTCTCAAGTAACTTGTGGTAATGGCGAGTTTGCTCATAATTTGAGGTATCTTTGAGCAATGTTGCCGTTTCATGCTCAAAGTAAAAGTCATCCATACCCGATGGTAATACACGAATATTTGGGATATGCGTTGGTAAAAATGAGTTAGACACAAATTCAGGCCATGTTTCACCCTCGTCTAAATCTATGCAATCACGCATTAAATCACCAACAGTAATCGGATCGTGCTCACTTGAAGGAAAAAAGCTTGAAGAAGAGCCTTGTGGGTCTAAATCTATAATACCAATGCGATAACGTTTAATATTTGTAGTTGCAAGCGCTGCCGCTATATTAACCATACTGGTAGTTTTACCGCAGCCGCCTTTGAGAGAATTAATTACAATAACTTGCAGTTTGTCATCACCAGTACGATGGTCTGGTTTAATGTCCATAATATCGGCCATAGCAAAAATATTTACTAATGTGTAAGCATAGTGACCGTTAGCACCGCGTTTTATGTTTAAATCATCGAAGTCGCCATTATCATGACGTCTTTTTAAAGTACGATTATTACAACCTAATAAATCAGCAGCTGCTTTTTGCGTATACGTTCTTAATTCTTTTTCTTCTGATTTAAGATGGGCACGGTAGTGCTGAATACGTCCTTCTAATGATTTTTCAGCAACTTCAGCTGTGGCTTTCAAAAGCCGATAGGTACTTAATGCGTTATTGTTGATAGACATACTTTCTTCCTCAAAGTTAGGCAGTTAGTATAATGTCCATTCAAATAGCTGTAAACAACTATTTAAGACGACATGCATTTTAAAAACAAGACATCTAAAAATATTTTTACACCTTTAATATTGCTTAGTATAAATAAAGAAGTTTAAAGGTGGTTAAATA